>NZ_JBIAGM010000014.1:0-268348 GCF_042869815.1 Streptomyces sp. NPDC006739 | reverse complement strand
GCTGGTGGAACGGCTCGGTGACCCCGACGCGCCGCCCCGGCACCACCTCCTGGCCCCGCCGATCTCCCTGCGGGCCAGCACCGGACCCGCCCGAGCCACACCCACCGAAGACGCGAGACCCGACCCCATGCCCTGACCGCGCCCACGAGCACCCCTCACACCACCGGACGTCCGAGCCGCCCGACAGTGCTGCCGGTGCCGGCCGCTCCTCACCCATCCGTGCCTCGGCACCCCATGTCCAGCAAAAGGAACCCTCGTGATGATCAGCTCCTCCAGACAGCGCCGTCTGACCGCCGCGGCCTTGGCCGTGATGACCGTGGCCGCCGGTGCCACCGCCTGCTCCTCCGGCTCCGGCGGCAGCGACGCCAAGGGCGCCGGTGGCGGCACCTACACCATCTGGGACCCCTACCCGCAGTTCGACAAGACCTCGGCCTGGGCGAAGCTCCTCGACCAGTGCGGGACCAAGGCGGGAGTGAAGGTCAAGCGGACCGCCTTCGACACCAGCGACCTGGGCAACAAGACGCTCCTGGCGGCGCAGCAGGGCAACTCGCCGGACGTCCTCATCGTGGACAACCCGGTGGTGTCGACACTCGCCGAGGCGGGTGTGCTCACCACGACCGACGACAACAAGCTGGACACCTCGAAGGTCGACCCCAACCTCCTCGCGGCGGGCCAGTCGGGCGGCAAGACCTACGGCACGCCGGTCGGCGCCAATACCCTCGCGCTCTACTACAACAAGAAGGTGCTCAAGGAAGCGGGGGTGGACATCGCCTCGGTCAAGGACTGGAAGTCGTTGACGGCGGCGCTGGCGAAGGTCAAGCAGGCGGGCAAGAAGGGCATCACCTTCTCCGCGATCGGCACCGAGGAGGGCAGCTTCCAGTTCCTGCCGTGGTTCTGGGGCGCCGGCGCCAAGCTGACCGCACTCGACTCCCCCCAGGCGGTGTCCGCGCTGTCCCTGTGGAAGGACTGGCTGAAGGCCGGCTACGCCCCGAACTCGGTGCTCAACAACACCCAGACGACGAGCTGGCAGGAGTTCGCCACCGGCCAGTACGCGTTCAGCGAGAACGGCACCTGGCAGCTCGCGAACGCCAAGAAGGCGGGCCTGGACTACGGGGTGCTTCCCGTCCCCGGTGCGGGCGGCGGCAATGCGGCGGCGCCGACCGGCGGTGAGTTCGTGACCATCCCGGTCCAGAAGGACACCGGCCGCTACACCACCTCCCAGAAGCTGGCGGCCTGCCTGACCAGCACCGCCAACCTCTACGACACCGACACCACCCTGTCCTACGTGGCCCCCACCGCCGAGGTGCAGGGCAAGCAGGTGGCGGCGAACGCCGAGTTGAAACCGTGGGTGGAGGCGGTCAGGGCGGCCAAGGGGCGCACCAGCGACGACCTGGGCACCAAGTACCCGAAGATCTCCGAGCAGATGTGGAAGGCCGTCCAGTCCGCCCTCAGCGGATCCAAGTCGCCCAAGGACGCGCTGACCGCGGCCCAGGCTGCCGCCAAGTGACGTGCGTGCGATGAAGCAGACGACACGGCTGCCGGACCGCCGGTCCGTGGGTGTGCGGAACGGGGCGGCCGGCGCCGCCCCGCCCCCGGCCCCTCGTCCGAAGCGCCGCCGGCCCGCCTCCCCGCAGTGGGCGGCCTGGGGATTCCTCGCCCCGGTGACCCTCTACCTGGCCCTCTTCTACGCCTATCCGCTCTACCGCAACCTCGATCTGAGCCTGCGCAACTACACCGTGCGTTCCTTCGTCCAGGGCGACGCGCCGTTCACGGGCCTGGCGAACTACCGCACCGTCTTCGACGACCCGACCTTCGCCCCGGCCCTGCTGCACACCGTGGTGTTCACCGCCGTGTGCCTGGTCTTCCAGTACGCCCTCGGCCTGGCCCTCGCGGTCTTCTTCAACCAGACCTTCCGGCTGTCGGCCACCCTGCGCGCCCTGTTCCTCGTCCCGTGGCTGCTGCCGCTGATCGTCTCGGCCTCCACCTGGTCGTGGATGCTCAACAGCGAGTCGGGCGTCGTCAACGCCGGCCTGCACGCCCTCGGGATCGCCCCGGTGAACTGGCTGACCTCACCGTCCTGGTCGCTGACCTCGGTGATCATCGCGAACATCTGGATCGGCGTCCCCTTCAACCTCGTCGTCCTCTACAGCGGCCTCCAGTCGATCCCGGCCGGCCTGTACGAGGCCGCCGCCCTCGACGGGGCGGGTGCCTGGCGCCGCTTCTGGAGCATCACCTTCCCACTGCTGCGCCCGGTGTCCGCGATCACCCTGCTCCTGGGCCTGATCTACACACTGAAGGTCTTCGACATCATCTGGATCATGACCAAGGGCGGCCCGGCGGACTCGTCCACCACCTTCGCCACCTGGTCCTACCAGCTCGGCTTCGGCAACCTCCTGCCGGCCTTCGGCCCAGGAGCCGCCGTCGGCAACCTGCTCGTCGTCGCCGCGCTCGTCTTCGGCCTGGTCTACGTCAGAGTTCAGCGGAAGCAGGACGCCTCATGAGCACCGCGACCGTACCCCTTGCCGCTCCCGCGCGATCGCGCCGGCGACGCGCCCCCTGGTGGAAGACGGCCTTGGGCCTGGCCGTGACGGCGGTCATGCTCTTCCCCGTCTACTGGATGCTCAACGTCTCCCTCACCCGCGACCAGGACATGCGCAAGAGCCCCCCTGACCTGCTGCCCGTGCACGGCACCCTGGCCGGCTACCGCACCGTCCTCGACGACCAGCTGCCGTACCTCGGCACCAGCCTCGTCATCGGCCTGGGAACCGTCGTCCTGACCGTGGCCCTGTCCGCACCCGCGGGCTACGCGCTGGCCAAACTCCGCCCGCGCGGCGGCGGCCTCCTCAGCTTCGTCCTCCTCGCCGCCCAGATGATCCCCGGCATCATCATGGCGATGGGCTTCTACGCCATCTACCTCCAACTCGGCCTGCTCCAGTCCGTCCCCGGCCTGATCGTCGCCGACTCCACCCTGGCCGTACCGTTCGGCGTCCTGATCTTCACGGCGTTCATGTCCGGCATCCCCGGCGAACTGCTCCAGGCCGCGACGATGGACGGCGCCGGGCCGCTGCGCACCTTCCGGTCCATCGTCCTGCCGATGAGCCGCAACGCGGTCGTCACGGTGTCCCTGTTCGCGTTCCTGTGGTCCTGGTCGGACTTCGTCTTCGCCAGCACCCTCGTCAACGGCGGCACCCACGAGCCGATCACCCTGGGCATCTACCACTACATCGGCAACAACAACCAGCAGTGGAACGCCATCATGGCCACCGCCGTCGTGGCCTCACTGCCGGCCGCGGTCATCCTCGTCCTGGCCCAGCGCTACGTCGCCGCCGGTGTGACCGCGGGTGCCGTCAAGGACTGAACCCCCCACCACGCCCCGTCGGCAGGCCCTCCAGCGCGTCGGCCGGCCGTCGGCTCCTGCTTCAGAAACGAGTCACTCCACCATGACCGCCGCCCGATCCGGCCCGGCCTTCTCCGTCCACGACATCCCGTTCAGCACCTACGGATCCTGGTTCGACATATCGCCCGTGGTGGCCGAGAAGACGTACGCCGAGGACCTCCACCTGGTCTCGCACCAGAACGGCATGCACGGCGTCCTGCGCCTGGTCCCGCTGGACACGACCACGGGGGACAGCGTCGGAACCCGCGTCGAGGCGACACCGGGGCTGCTCAGCTGGATCGGCGAGACGGGGCGCGCCGAGAAGGGGCGCGTCGACCTCGCCTACGAGTCGCCGGACACCGTACGACTGCGCGGAAGCGGCCTCGCCATGGGCGTCCTCGCCGCCGCGCGGACCCTGACCCCCTTCAGCGGAACGTACTTCTTCCAGGACCCGGCGACCAACGCGCACGTGTTCACCTCCTACGAGACCGGACGCCGTTACCGCGTCACCGTGCTGTCCGGAACCGTCACCGGGACGGCCGGGGCCGAGGCCCTGGGCGGCGCCGACCGCGGTGTCACCGTGACCGCGGAGACGCACGGGGCTTGGGAGATCGCGATCGAGGAACTCGACACCGCCCGCCCGCCGTACGGTCCTTCGGCGAGCTTCGACGACATCGTGGAGTCCGCGCGGCGCGCGTTCGCGGACTTCGTCGACAAGGTGGCTCCCTGGCGCTCGTCCGCCACCCCGGCGGCCGAACTCGCCGCGTACGTCGTCTGGTCGGCGACCGTACGCCCGGCGGGCCTGGTCACCCGTCCGGCCGTGCTGATGTCCAAGCACTGGATGGACAAGGTCTGGAGCTGGGACCACTGCTTCAACGCCCTCGCGCTGGCCCCGGGCTGCCCGGAACTGGCCCTGGACCAGTTCGCCGTGCCCTTCGACCACCAGGACGACAGCGGCGCCCTGCCCGACTCGGTCACCCACTCCGAGGTCCTGTACAACTTCGTCAAGCCGCCCATCCACGGCTGGGCCTTCGGGCACCTGCGCCGGAGACTGCCCACGCCTCCTCGCGGAGAGCAACTGGCGGAGACCTACGACCGGTTGACCCGCTGGACCGACTTCTGGCTCGCCGCCCGGCGAGGACCGGGGAACGACCTGCCCTATTACCAGCACGGCAACGACAGCGGCTGGGACAACGCCACCACCTTCGACCCCGAACGGGTGATCATCACCGCCGACCTGGCCGCCTTCCTCACCCTCCAACTGCGCGAACTCGCCTCGCTGGCAGCGGAGTTGGGGAAGACGGACGAGGCGCAACGGTGGACGTCCGTGGCCGAACGGACCCAGACGGCGCTGCTCGGCCGGCTCTGGACCGGTGACAGGTTCGTTGCCCGGTCAGCCACCACCGAGGACACCTGGAGCAGCGCCAGCCTGCTCGACCTGATGCCCATCGTGCTGGGCGAGCACCTGCCCGCCGACGTCGGCACCGCGCTGGCCGACCGCGTCAAGGCCCACCTGACGCCGTACGGCCTGGCCACCGAACTGCCCACCTCACCGCACTATCTGCCCGACGGGTACTGGCGGGGCCCGATCTGGGCCCCCGCCACCGTCCTCGTCGAGGACGGCCTGCGCCGCGCCGGCCACCACCGGCTGGCGGACGACATCAGCGCCCGCTTCCGCGCGCTGTGCGAAACCCACGGCTTCGCCGAGAACTTCGACGCCCTCACCGGGACGGGCCTGCGCGACCGCGCCTACACGTGGACCGCCAGCAGCTACCTCCTGCTCGCCGAGGCACACGCCCACCGGGACAGCCGCTGACCGGCCGTCCCCCCACAGCCCGGGGACCTTCCGGCCCCGGTACCCCTCCCCGCTCACGCAGGAGCCGCACCATGAAATCGCCCTCGACCCCTCCCAGACCCACGACACGCACCCGACGCCGAGCGGCCTCGTCCGTAGCCGTCCTGCTGGCCGCGCTGGCCACGACCCTGGTGCCCGCCGGCCCGTCACAGGCCGCGGACACCAGCGTCACCGTCGACTTCGCCACCGCCGGTGGCGCGCCCACCTACCATGCCTCCGGCATGATCTACGGGATGACGCCGGACGGCTCGCTGCCGCAGGACCACTTCTTCAAGGACATCAAGTGGCACTTCATGCGGGCCGGCGGCGCGCAGCTCAACAGCGGCGGCTACGCCACCAGCCTCGCCGACTACCAGACCCGCTGGAACTCGACCCTGGCGCAGTACAAGCGGACCGTAGCCCTGGGCGGCACCTTCGTCCTGCTCCCGCACGACCTGTGGGGCGCCGACGGCACCACCAGCCAGGGCTGGCCCGGCGACAACGGTGACTGGACGCAGTTCGACAACTTCGTCACCCAGCTCATAGGCGACGTCAAGGCCAACAACATGACCGTCGACTGGGACCTGTGGAACGAGCCCAACGGCAGCGGCTTCTGGAAGCCCTCGCAGAGTCAGTACCTGCAGATGTGGTCGCGCTTCTACGCCAGGGTCCGGGCGGCGTTCCCCGGCCAGCTGATCGTCGGCCCCAGCATCGCCGGGGGTCCCAGCGCCACCAACACCTGGTGGACCACCTACCTGAACTACGTCAAGGCCAACAACGTCGCCCCCGACATCTACAGCTGGCACGACGAACCCGGCGACCCGGTCACCGACGCGAGCCGCGCCGACTCGACCCTCGCCGCCGCGGGCCTGACCAACACCCGCTCGTACCAGATCAACGAGTACGGCGCCCTGTCCCAGCAGAACCCCGGCGGCGGCGCCTGGTTCATCGGCCGTCTGGAGCGGGCCGGAGCCGACGGCCTGCGCGGCAACTGGGCCTCCGGCACCAACCTCCACGACGACGAGGCCAACCTGCTCACCAAGAACAGCGCGGGACAGTACCTGCCGCTCGGTGAGTGGTTCATGTACCGCTACTACGGCTCCCAGACCGGCAACATCGTCAACTACATCCCCGGCGCCAACACCGACGGCCTGGCCACCAAGGACAACACCGCCAAGAACGCCAAGGTGCTCATCGGCAGCAACGGCAACACCGGCAACGTCACCGTCAACCTCACCGGCCTGAACACCACCTCGGTCGTGGAGAACGGCCAGGTCCGCGCCGTCGTCCAGCGCATCCCCTACAACAACGGCGCCGCCGTCACCGGACCCACCACCATCTCCGACACCACCCTGGCCGTCAGCGGCAACGCCGCCTCGGTGACCCTCCCCTACACCAACGCCAAGGACGGCTACACCGTCACCCTCCTCCCGCCGTCCAACACCACCGTCTCCACGGTCGCGGTGAGCGAGAACAGCGGCCAGTGCCTGGACGACACCGGCCTCAGCACCGCCGACGGCACCCAGTACCAGCAGTACTACTGCGAGGGCGGCTACCAGCAGATGCTCGACCTCAAGCCGGTCAGCGGCAAGGCGAACACGTACACCGTGGTCAACGAGCTCAGCGGCAAGTGCCTCGACGTCTCCGGCGCCTCCACGGCCGACGGCGCCGCCGTCATCCAGTACACCTGCGACGGCGCCGCCAACCAGCAGTTCACCCTCAACCCCGTCACCGCACTCGGCAACAGCCAGGACTACCAGCTCGTCGCCGTCCACAGCGGCAAGTGCGTCGACGTGTCCGGCGTCTCCACCCAGCCGCGAGCCCTCGTCCACCAGTGGACCTGCGACTCCGGCAGCACCCTCGGCACCAAGAAGAACCAGATCTGGCGACTGCAGGGCAAGAACTGAACTTCGAGCTTCCTGCCGGTGCGGGTGTGGGGGACACCCGGGACTTCACCAGGGTTGCCGGACCGCGCGTCGTGGCGGTGACACGGCGAGGGCCCCGGCGGATCATCCGCCGGGGCCCTCGCTGCCGACCGGTGTCAGATGGTCGCCGTGTCGATCACGAACCGGTAGCGCACATCGCTGGACGTGACCCGCTCGTACGCCTCGTTGATCTCCGAGGCACTGATCAGCTCGATCTCCGCGCCGATCCGGTGCTCCGCGCAGAAGTCCAGCATCTCCTGGGTCTCGGCGATGCCACCGATCATCGAACCGGCGAGGGTCTTGTTGCCGCCGATGAGGGAGAACAGGTTGAGGGCGATGGGCTCCTCCGGGGCGCCCACGTTGACCAGGGCGCCGCCCGTCCGCAGCAGGCTGAGGTACGCGCCGAAGTCCAGCGGCGCCGAGACCGTGGAGAGAATGAGATCGAAGGAGCCGGCCAGTTCCTCGAACGTCTTCGCGTCGCTGGTGGCGTAGTAGTGGTCGGCGCCCAGCTTCAGACCGTCGTCCTTCTTGCGCAGGGACTGCGACAGCACGGTCACCTCGGCCCCGAGCGCGTGCGCGATCTTGACGCCCATGTGGCCGAGGCCGCCCAGGCCGATCACGGCGACCTTCTTGCCGGGTCCCGCGCCCCACTGCTTCAGCGGGGAGTACGTGGTGATGCCCGCGCACAGCAGCGGCGCGGCGACGTCCAGGGCCAGACCGTCGGGGATGCGCACGACGAAGTTCTCGTCGACGACGACGTGCGTGGAGTATCCGCCGTAGGTGGGCTCGCCGTCCTTGCCGATGGCGTTGTACGTGCCGACCATGCCCTGGGTGCAGTGCTGCTCCAGGCCGGCCCGGCAGTTGTCGCACTCGCGGCAGGAGTCGACCAGGCAGCCGACGCCCACGCGGTCACCGACCTTGTACCGGGTCACGCCGGGACCGACCTCGGAGACGACGCCGGCGATCTCGTGCCCCGGGACCATCGGGAAGATCGCCTCCCCCCAGCCCTCGCGGGCCTGGTGGATGTCGGAGTGACAGATACCGGCGAACTTGATGTCGATCAGCACATCGAACTCGCGGACCGCGCGGCGCTCGATGGTGGTGCGCTCCAGCGGAGCCTTGGCGGCGGGAGCGGCGTACGCAGCAACAGTGGTCATGCCGAAAGTTCTCCTAGCAGAGGTTCCGCGCCCGGACGCCTTCCGGCCGGGCACGGTTTCCAGCGTGCCCGACGATCCGGAAGTCACCCAGGCCACCGCTTTGCGTACGTCCGCCGGTCCTACCACTGGCGGTGTCAGGCTGGTGTGCGTACGACCGTCAGGCCGTGAGTCCCGCGTCGCGCCAGGCGAACGGTGATGTCGGCGTTGGTGTCGCCTTGGGCGAGCAGGGCGAGCACGTCCCGTTCGCGGGGGGTGAGCCGCTCCAACCGGGCCTGGGCCGCGATGACATGGGCTTGGTGGGAGGCGTGGTAGCGGTCGACGAGGCGGCGGCCCACGGTGGGGTGGCATGGCCGACCCGGCGACCACCAGGTGGACGGACCGCAGGATCTCGGCCGGGTCGGTGTCCTTGAGGAGGAACCCGTCGGCCCCGGCGGCGAGCGCGTTGTAGACGTATTCGTCGAGGTCGAAGGAGGTGACCGGGGCATGCGGACGTCGACCAGGGCGACGTCGACGCGGTGGGCGGTGGCCTGCTCGACGACCTCGATGCCCGGATCGCCGTCGAGGAGGTCGGTCAGACCGAGGCGGACCAGGGCGTCGTCGTCGACGATCACGGCGCGGATCATGTGCGGGTGCCGTTCTCTTCGATTGGCGGCGGGGTGGGGGATGCGGGCGGCCGGCCGCCACGCGCCCGCGCCCGCCGGTCCGGTGGTGAGCCGGCCGCCGAGGGCGCTGACGCGTTCCCGCAGGCCGACGAGTCCGTAGCCGGGTGGCGAAACGAGTACCGGCAGGCGTGCGGACGCCCCGGCGGGGAACACGGCCATTAGAGCCGCTGGCTCGGTCTCGCTGGAGGGACATCATGATCGCTATCGGCGTTGTGCTACTCATCCTCGGTTTCGTCTTCCACATCGCGATCCTGTGGACGATCGGGATCATCGTGCTGGTCATCGGCGCAGTCCTGTGGCTCCTGGGAACCGTCGGGCACGCGGTCGGAGGCCGACGTCACTACTGGTGAAGCGGCGCGTCTCGCGTACTGAGCCGTGGAGCGGGTTTATACCCGGCCCCGGGAGGCAACCCCCGGGCCCGACCTCGCATCCGCGGCTCAGGAGAAGCCCATGACCCAAGTCGCCGACTACGTGCTGCAACGCCTCACCGAACGGGGCGTCCAGCGGGTGTACGGCTATCCCGGAGACGGCATCAACGGTCTGCTCGGCGCCTTCGACCGCGCCCAGGGCAAACCGGAATTCATCCAGACGCGGCACGAGGAGATGGCCGCGTTCATGGCATGCGCGCATGCCGAGTTCACCGGGGAGGTGGGCTGCCGCACGGCTTCCTCGGGGCCGGGCGCCGTACACCTGCTCAACGGGCTGTACGACGCCAAGCTGGACCACCAGCCGGTGGTCGCCGTGATCGGCCAGCAGAAACGGCTCTCCCTCGGTGCGCACTACCAGCAGGAGGTGGATCTCGAGCTGCTCTTCGCGGACGTCTCCGAGTTCTGATCGGCATCCGCTACCCGATGGACGCCCATCTCGTCGGTGACTCCAAGGAGACCCTCCGTGCGCTGATCCCTCTGCTGCGGCGCAAGGAGGACCGCCGCTGGCGCGAGCAGATCGAGGACGACGTCCGCGAGTGGAACGACCTGTGTGACCGCTGGGCGGGCCAGCACTTCGAGAACATGATCAACCCGCAGGTGGTGGCCGCCGAGCTGTCTCCCCGGCTGCCGGACGACTGCATCCTGACCGCGGACTCCGGCTCGGGCACGAACTGGTGGGCCCGGCACCTGAAGCTGCGCAAGGGCATGCGGGCGTCCCTGTCCGGCACGCTGGCGACCATGGGCCCCGGCACCCCGTACGCGATCGCCGCGCGCTTCGCCCACCCGCACCGGCCGGTGATCGCGTTCGTCGGTGACGGCGCGTTCCAGATGAAGGGCATGAACGAGAT
Source organism: Streptomyces sp. NPDC006739 (assembly GCF_042869815.1). Classification (NCBI taxonomy): domain Bacteria; kingdom Bacillati; phylum Actinomycetota; class Actinomycetes; order Kitasatosporales; family Streptomycetaceae; genus Streptomyces; species Streptomyces sp. NPDC006739. The sequence continues at coordinate 258,118 of NZ_JBIAGM010000014.1, read as the reverse complement.
GATCACCGTCAAGCGGTATCCGGAGCGTCTGTCCGACCCGGCCGCCCCGTTCGTCTTCTGCGTCTTCAACAACCAGGACCTCAACCAGGTCACCTGGGAACAGCGCGCCATGGCCGGCGACCCCGAGTTCCCGGGCTCGCAGTACATCCCCGACGTGCCCTACGCCGAGTACGCCGAGATGCTCGGCCTGAAGGGCATCTACTGCGCCAAGCCGAAGAAGGTCGGCAAGGCCTGGGAGGAGGCACTGTCCTCGGACGTCCCGGTGGTGCTGGAGTTCAAGGTCGACCAGGAGATCGCGCCGATCCCGCCGCACATCATGCTGGCGCAGGGCAAGAAGGCCGCGAAGGCCGCCGTACGCGATCCGGAGCGAGTGGGCATCGCCGCCAAGGGGGTCAGGCAGAAGCTCACCGAGGTCGCCGAAGCCCTGCCGGGACGGCATTCATGAGCGGTGCGGCGGCCGGTACGGGGCTGGAGGCCTGCCGGGTCGAGTCGGTCGACGTGCACGCCTTCGAGGTGCCGACCGACGGCCCGGACGGCAAGGAGCAGGACGGGACCCTGGAGTGGGACTCCACCACCGTCGTTCTGGTCCGGGTGCACGCCGGCGGTCGTACGGGGCTCGGATACACCTACGGGGACGTGTCGGTCGCCTCGTTCGTCGAGTCCAAGCTCGCGGGGGTGGTCGAGGGGGCGGACGTCACCGCTCCGCAAGCCCTCTGGGACCGGATGGGACGCCAGATCCGCAACGCGGGGCGACCCGGCGTCGGTGCCATGGCGGTCTCCGCGATGGACGTGGCGCTGTGGGACCTCAAGGCCCGGCTGCTGGAGCTGCCACTGGTCCACCTCCTGCCCGCCTGGCACGACCGGGTACCGGTGTACGGAAGCGGCGGATTCACCAACTACTCCCTCGACCGCCTCACCGACCAGCTCACCGGCTGGGTGGAACAGGGCATCCCACGCGTCAAACTCAAGACCTCCCGCGACCCCGAGAGCGACCCGCAGCGGCTGACGGCCGTCCGCACGGCCATCGGTGACGAGCCGGAGGTCTTCACCGACGCCAACGGAGCGCTGGGCCGCAAGCAGGCGCTGTACTGGGCCCACCGATTCCACGACGAGTGGGACGTGCGGTGGTTCGAGGAACCCGTCAGCTCGGCGGACCTCGACGGCCTGCGCATGCTGCGGGAGCGGGGCCCCGGCCGGCTGGAGATCGCGGCGGGCGAATACGCCTACACCACCCAGGACTTCCTCAACCTCGTCGAGGGGCCCGCCGTGGACTGTCTGCAGGCGGACGTGACCCGTTGCGGCGGCATCACCGGCGTCCTCGAGGCGGCCGGGCTGTCCGCCGCCCACCATCTGGACCTGTCGGCCCACTGCGCCCCGGCCGTGTCGGCCCACGCGTTCTGCGCCGTCCGCCGGCTGCGGCACCTGGAGTACTTCCACGACCATGTGCGGCTCGAGCGCCTGCTGTTCGACGGCACCCTGTCACCCGACGGCGGCGCGCTACGCCCCGACACCGGCCGGCCCGGTCTGGGCCTGGACGTCAAGTGGCCGGACGTCGAGCGCTACCGCGTGTACGGAACGCACACCGCCTGACCAGGCTCGCGAAGGAGAGTAGAACCGATGGCGAAGCCAATCCGCCGGACACCACGCGAGATCCCGGCCAAGACACACCCGCAGATCCCCGGAGCCCCACGAGCCCCCGCCAGACGATCGACGTCGCCGAACTGGAGAAGGCCCTGCGCAAGGCCGTCGACGGCGAAGGGCGGTCCGACTACCTCTATCTCGGCACAGTGCAAACGTCCGGTCAAACGTCCGATCAATCTGCTCGATCGGCCGTCACTCGGCGTGCGGTCCCTGCGTCAGCCGGGCGTTGTGCCAGCCCATGGCGCTTCGGATCTCCGGTTCATGCAGGCCGGTTGGGCCTGCGGCGTGCTCGCCTTGTGGTCGACCCACGAGACTCTGCTGCGAGCCGCCGAGTCGGTCCTCCCCAGGTGAGCGGCGTCAGCGGTGCTGGCCGGCACTTATGCCTCGGCGGCAGCGGCTCTCGCCCTGGTGGCTCGCGACAGGATCCGCGAGGCCGCCCACACCACGGCAGGTGCGTTGGACAGGGAGGCGGGGACGCTGGAGAAGCAGCATGCCCCGGAGTCCTTCGAGGCGGACACGGCAGATACTCGGCAGAGTGACTCCTGAAACCGTGGTGTCACTCCGTGTGGTGTCGTGGCCAGTGCCGCTCGCAGAACCAGCGCCCCAAAAGCGCGCCCCCGTAGACGACGAACCCGACGCCGATGAGCCATGACTCCACCACCAGCACGGTCCCGACCGCGCCGTAACTCAGTGCGTTGGTGACGATGAGCGGTGCGAAGACGAGGTGCGAAAAGGCCCGCAGGGCGGCCAGGCCGAGCAGAGTGGCGAGCGCGCCGGGCAGCAGCGAGTGCCACCGGACTTGAGCACCCAGCAGGAAGCGCTGACCCCACCAGAAGAACAGTGCCCCGCTGACGGCGGACAGTGCGATCCGCTGGGCGCCGTGGAGTGCCGCTTTCGTCGCCACCTCCTGGTAGAGGTACGCCATCAGCATCACCAGCCACGTGGCCTGCCGCCAGATCCGGTGCCAGGGGCCCGGGGCGAGGTTCCAGATCCGTTCGTAGGCGTTCTGCACGCTGCCCCCGAAGGACACGCCGAACACGGCGAGCAGAACCGCGCTCCACGCGCTGGTGGTGCCGATGACCCTGCGCGGGGGACTGATGATGTCGGTGAGTTCGCGGGCGGAGCGGCCGGAGAGGCCCATGCCGTCGGTGAGCCATGACGCGAAACCTCCGCGCACCATCGGGTCGGCCGCGGCGACCACGATCAGCAGCGGTGCCAAAGTCACCAGGGCCAGCGTGGCGAAACCCATGGCCCGGTGCATCAGCTCCAGCTGTCGGCCGCGCCGGAAGAGATCGTGGACGCCGAGCCATTCCCAGGCATGGCGCAGGCCGGGCCTCCACCGCATCACCGATTTCCCCCTCCTTCGACGCATATGCCTGACCGAGGACCCTCTCTACCACGTCCATCGTGACCTGCCCGAGCGCCACCAGTGGTACCAGCGACGACGCACTCGACGTTCGGCTACGTCGCTCTGCGTAGTCAGCGGTATACGGTGAGCGGGAAGTGTGATCAGTGTGATGGAGCGAGACGGCACTCGGAGGTGTTCACCGCGTCGGCGGCGAAGTCGAGGAACATCAGGGAGCCAAGAGGTGTCAATGCTGCCGGAACCGTCGTCCCCGAATGCGGGTGACGAGGAAGTCCCCCTGTCGCCGGTCAGTTCCCACAACGAGTGGGATCCGCTGGAGGAAGTCATCGTCGAACGTCTCGAAGGCGCGACGATCCCCTCCAACCATCCGGTCGTGGCATGCGACATCCCACCCTGGGCCGCGCGGCTGCAAGGACTTGCCGCCGGATTCAGGTATCCGCGTTTCCTGGTCGAACGGGCGCAGCAGGAACTCGATCAGTTCATCGCCCTTCTGGAATCCCTCGACATCACGGTCAGGCGCCCCGACGCGATCGACTTCAGGCGCCGCTTCCGCACCCCGGACTGGTCGTCCCGGGGTTTTTGCAACACCTGTTCGCGTGACAGCCTCCTGGTGGTCGGCGACGAGATCATTGAACTGATCGCCGAGGCCGTTGGGCGCCCGATCCGCCTTGAGGTCGTGAGCCGGGAAGCGGCACGGGAGAACTACCGTCGGCAGGGAGGGTTCGCCGCGGCGAACGCGGACTTCCTGCTCGGGTTCGAGGACTACTCCGGCGGCGAGAGCGACCTGGACGCTCTCAAGGAATTCGCCTCGACGCCGGCCGGCCCGATGCCCACGGCGGAGGAGGTCACCGGCGTCCCGGCTCGCACCTTCGCCGAGTGGGCGCGCGACCACGCCGGGGAGTTTCGCCCCGCTCGGTGAGGGGGCCTCCACCGACCACGGCAGCGTCAGCGGGCGTTGAGCCGGGCTGCCTGGCGGGTGAGGTGATCGCGTTCGGCGAGGTTGGGTGCCTTGCGGGCCGCTTCCGCGTACAGCTGTGCCGCCGTCGCCAGGGCGCCGTCGCGCTCGTGGAGGTACGCCGCTACGGCGGTGTGGCGGGGGATCGAGTCGTCCAGCGCCGCGAGTGCCGCCAGGCCCGCACGTGGTCCGTCCGCCTCGCCGACGGCCACCGCGCGGTTGAGCCGGACGACCGGGCTGTCGGTCAGGCGCACGAGTTCGTCGTACCACTCGACGATCTGCACCCAGTCGGTCTCCGCGGCGGTGGGCGCGTCGGCGTGCAGGGCCGCGACGGCGGCCTGGGCCTGGAACTCGCCCAGCCGGTCGCGGGCGAGGGCCGTCTGCAGGATATGGACCCCCTCGGCGATCGACCCGGTGTCCCACCGGCCGCGGTCCTGCTCGGCGAGGGGCACCAGGCTGCCGTCGGGTGCGGTGCGAGCGGCGCGGCGCGCGTGGTGGAGCAGCATGAGGGCGAGCAGCCCCGACACCTCCGGGTGGTCGATGGCGGCCGCGAGCTGCCGGGTGAGCCGGATGGCCTCGGCCGCGAGGTCGACGTCGCCGGAGTAGCCCTCGTTGAAGACCAGGTAGAGGACGCGCAGCACGGTGGCCACATCGCCGGGCTGGTCGAAACGCACGCCGGAGACGGTGCGCTTGGCCCGGCTGATCCGCTGCGCCATGGTCGCCTCGGGCACCAGGTATGCCTGGGCGATCTGGCGGGTGGTGAGCCCGCCCACGGCACGGAGGGTGAGCGCGACCGCGGACGAGGGCGTCAGGGACGGGTGGGCGCACAGGAAGTAGAGCTGGAGTGTGTCGTCCACCGCGGCGGCCGCGGGTCCGGGTGCCGGTTCCTGGTCGAGGAGGTCCTCGCGCCGGCGGCGGGCGGTCTCCGCCCGGCTCGCGTCGAGGAAGCGGCGCCAGGCCACGGTGATCAGCCAGCCCTTCGCATCCCGTGGCGGGTCGGTGGGCCAGACCCGGACCGCCTCCAGGAGGGCCTCCTGCATGGCGTCCTCGGCCGCCGCGAAGTCGGCTCCGCGGCGGACGAGGACGGCGAGCACGCTCGGCGTGAGGCTCCGGAGGAGGGCCTCGTCGATCCGAGAGGTCATGTGAGAGGTCACTCCGTGATGGTGGGGGGCGCGGCCAGGAAGGGGCGCACCTCGAGCCACTCGTGGATCGGCTTCCCGCCCGCGCCGGGGGCGGCGGACAGTTCCCCGGCGAGTTCGACGGCGCGCTCGTAGGTGTCGACGTCGATCACCATCCAGCCGGCGATGAGGTCCTTGGTCTCGGCGAACGGGCCGTCGGTGACCGGAGGGCGCCCCTCACCGTCGTACCGGACCCACGTCCCCTCCGGGGCGAGCGCCTGACCGTCGACGAACTCGCCGCTCTTCTCCAGCCGGGCCGCGAACTCCTGCATGTACTGCACGTGCGCGGAGATCTCCTCCGGCGTCCACTGGTCCATGGGCACGCAGTTCACCGGAGCCGGGGCGCCGCGGTAGTGCTTGAGCAACAGGTACTTGGCCATCGTGGTTCTCCTCGGTGCTGTGCGACCCATTGTGGTCGCGTTCACCTCGGGGACGGAGCCGGTCACGGATTCTCGACATCACCGTCCAAGATTTCTCCGGGACTTTCTGCGGCCCCACCGGACGCGCGGCGGCCCGGTGGTCAGACACCTTCCGGCTGCGCCGCAGCCACGCGTCGAGAACGGCATGGTCGGCGTCGGTCAGACCGTGCCGGGGACCGACCCGGTGGAGCAGGGCATGGCCTCGGTGGTGGGCGGTGACCCAGGCACGGCCGGTGTCGGTGATCTCGTCGTGGGCCCAGGCGAAAGGGCGTCCCGCCGCCCATTCGACGAGGGCGCGGGGCTTCCGGTGCAGGCCGTTCCGCTCGTCCCGCTCATCGGTGGCGGACGGCTCCGGCCGTATGACCACGGCCAACGGGGGCAGACCGATGCGTGGTGCGATGCACTCGTTCGCGTCGTCCATCCAGGTAGTGGCCCAGACCAGCTCGCAGGCCAGCGCGGTCAGCCTGGCCCCGTGCCGGGGATCGATCCTGGTCAGGAGCGGGTTCGCGTCGCCGTCCGGCTGTCCGGGGCAGCCAGTTCCCCGCGATGCCGCCACGTCTGGACGCCGAGGTGGATCAGATACAGCGCGCCGGCGAACTTCAGCACGGCACCACCCGACATGCCGTCAGGCCGGAAGAAGTGGAAGCCTCCTTCCCCGACCGCTTGCGCGCCCCTTAAGGAGGTTGTCCCCCCTCTTGCGGTATGGCTTTCCCGAAACGCAGAACGCCAGGTAGCACCGTGGATGAGGGGGGAGGCGCGTTGCGAAGATCGATGTGCCCGAACACCGCGACGCCGCATCTGAAGGAACCTCCCATGCGCAGCTCCCGTATCGTTGCCGCCTCTCTGGTCGGGGCCGTCGTCTCTGGTCTCGCCGTCTCGAGTACGGCTCCCGCCTCGGCTGTGCCGGCCCCACACTCCGCGTCTGCGCCATCCGGGCCGTCGAACCCCGCGAAGGCTCTGACGCCCACACTTCCTGCGCCACGCGGCCGCTACGCCACGGGCGAGTCGGCCTTCCGGCTCGCCGACGACAAACGAGCGGACCCGTGGGTGCCCGGCCGTTCCTACCGCGAGCTGATGATCAGCGTGTTCTACCCGGCGGTGCACACCGGCGGCCGGCCGTTCACGAGGCAGTTCCCGGCGGCGGTGGCCGCGGCGGTCGGTCCGGCGGTCGAGGAGAACAACAAGCTGCCCGCCGGGCTGGTGAATTGGGCCGCGACCAAGACGCACTCGGTGAAGGACGCAGCCATCGCGCCAGGCCGCTTCCCCGTCGTCCTGTACTCGCCCGGCGCCGGGGACTCCCGGGACTGGAACGTGTCGCTGGTCGAGGATCTCGCTTCGCGCGGCTTCGTGGTCGTCACCATCGACCACACCGGGGAGGCGCCGGCGGAGGAGTTCCCCGACGGCCACGTGGTCGGCAACGGGCCGCTGCTGGCGGCCTGGTCCCAGGCGTTCCGCAACGGCACGACACTGGCGTTCTTCACGAAGCTGATGGACGCGCGCAAGGCCGACACCGAGCTGGTGCTGGACCGGCTGACGAGCCTGCCGGGCCGGCTGACCGACGGCATGGACCTCGACCGGATCGGCATGTTCGGGCACTCCGCCGGCGGGTTCACGGCGGCGAGCACGATGTACGGCGACCCGCGGATCAAGGCCGGCGTCAACATGGACGGCACCCTGGAGTACACCGTCAAGCCCGACGGCACCCACCTGAGCGAGGTCGCGCGACACGGACTGAACCGGCCGTTCCTGCTGATGGGCAGCAGCTCCGCCGCCGAAGGGAGCGACGTGCGCCGCGAGCCGTCGTGGGCGTCGTTCTGGCAGCACCAGCGCGGCTGGAAGGCCGACGTCACGCTGGACGACTCCGCGCACGTCTCGTTCACCGACGCCGAGGCGCTGCTGCCTCAGCTGGCCGGCCGGGTACCGGCCGCGACCCTGGCCACCGCGCTGGGGACGGTCGACTCGCACCGGGCGGTGGCGGCGAACCGGGCGCTGGTGACCTCGTTCTTCGACCGGTTCCTGAAGGGCTGCGACGACCATCTGCTGGACGGCGGTGCGTCGCCGTACCCGATCACCTTCGTACGGTAGCCCTCCGCTCCTTGCGAGACGTGTGGGACGTCAGCCGGTCAGCGGCACCCACTGGCGCCGGGCGCCGACGGAGCCGTACCAGTAGTGCGGCAGACCCTTGATCGCGCTGGTGCGGAAGGGCTGCCCGTGGTCATCGATGCGGACGGTGCCGGTGCGTCCCTGCGAAGACCAGTCGAGTTCGAGGTACCAGCGGCAGTCGCAGCCGTCGGTGGTCGCCTTGACCAGCAGCTCTTCCGGGTCCCGGACGGAGACGCGGTAGGGCATGTTCACGGCGGGCTGCCGGACACCCTGATCCACGGCCGGCACCGACCGTGCCAGGGGGCGGTCCTTGTCCAGGTCGACGGCGAAGTAATGGGGTGTCATGTCGCTGCCGCATCCCTGGGCCATCGAGTAGGCGTTGCCCGGTGCGGGATGCGTGCGCCCGACGACACGGATCCGCAGATCCTGGAGGACGACGGGGGTGTCGGACCGGCCCTGCACCGAGATCCGGACGTCCGTCTCGTGTCCGTGCACCGCGCTCTGGGCCGCCGCCCAGGTGGCGGCGTCCTCGGGGGCGGGCGGCGGGGGAACGTCGCGGGGAGCCCTGGTGACGACGTAGTCGTGGTCGCAGCCCCCGTCCCAGACCTGGGAGTCGGCCGTCCAGGTGAGCGGCACGCCTTGTGCCGGGTCCGCGCCCGTGGCGGACGGTGACGTCCGGGCGTCTGCCGGCGGCGAGTCCGAGGCGCGGACGGCCGGTGCCTGCGTCCCCGCCGTCGGGGAGTGGGAAGGGTGGGCAGGAGCGGCGAGAGCGCCTGCCGTCGCCGTCGAGGAGGCGGCAGGGGCCGACCGCGTCCGGTCGGTGTACAGGGTGAAGGACACCGTTGCCAGGACGACCGTGACGACGACGGCCGCACCGGCCGCCACCATCCGTCGCCGGGGCTGTCGCGGGGGCCGGGGCGCGGGCTCGTGGCCGACGCCCGGTTGCCGGGCCACGGTCGGTGTCCCGGGCGCCGCGTTGTCCGTCTTCGGCGCTGCGGTGTCCGGCCTCGGTGGCGCTGCGGGCACCCGGGGCTCCTCCTCCGCGTCGGCGGCCACCGGGGCGGAGGAAGCGCGGGGGCTTTGCCGGGCGGCCAGGGCCCGCAGCCATCTTCGGTGGAGTTCCAGGCGTTCCCGCTCGCTCGCACCGCAGAACGCCGCGAGACGTTCCACGGGCGCGAAGTCCTGCGGCACCGCCTCGCCCGCGCAGTAGCGGTGCAAGGTCGAGGTGTTCATCCGCACTCGCCGAGCCAGCGAGTCGTAACTGCGCCCCGTGCGGGCCTTGAGTTCCCTCAGCAACTCGGCGAACTCAGCGACCTCGTCCATGGCCAACACCCTTCCCCCGTCGCCGTTGCGGCCCGGAACCGTATCCCAGGCACTCCCTGTACCTGCACGTCACAAGGGGTGGGATGGTTCCAGGCCGGCAGCTCGTTGCCTGACGTTCCGGCTGTCGCCGAAGCTCATCGGGCAACAAGCCAACAGCCCGACCGGAAACGGGGAGACACGCATGACCAGCAAGACCCGCACGACCGGCACGCGTCGCGCCAAACTCACTCGCGGCCGCGCCGCCGTCATCGCCGCGCTCGCCCTGTCCCTCGGACTGGGCGCCACCGCCCAGGCGTCCGCCGGCGGCCCGCGTACCGTCAGCGGCAAGCAGGGTGACTCCTTCACTCGCATCGCCGACTTCTACGGCGCCTACATGGACGCCAAATTCGACCCCGACCACGGCAGCAGGCTCGCCACCGCGCTGCGGAACTACTACATCGACTCCGCCTACCTCAAGAAGCTGAAGGACTGGGAGAACACGCACCAGGAGGACGGGGTGCTGCACGCGCAGAACGTTCCCGCCGCGTGGACGGTCACCGACCACGGGACGGCGACGTACAGCGAGGCCGGCATCACGCTGTTCTGGGGCGACGGGGAGAAGACGAAGCTCGTCGTCGACATGAACCGCAGGACACACAAGATCATTCACATTGGCACGACCGGCATCGACGGCAAGTAGGCCCTGCCGGCCCCGGTCCGCCATGAAGGTCCGTCAGTGCGCTGACGGACCTTCATGGCCGCTCGGCCGGTCAGGCCCGTCGCAAGGCCTCCCGTGTCCTCAAGGCCGGCGAAATGCGTCCGCTCCCCGCTTCCTCGATCACACGCTCTCCTCCCGACGTCCCCAGAAGGCGCCCGCGACAGCCGCCAGGAACGCCGCCTCCGCGGCCCGTTCCGGGAGCCGCGGGTCAGGATCTGCACGCAGGAGCACCAGCTCGTGGTAGACCGGGGCCGTGGCCGCGATCAGCAGCCCGCGCGCGTCCGTGTGACGTGCGGGGAGTTCACCGCGCTCGACGGCGCGCTCGACGAGGATCTCGCACTGGGCGTACCGGTCCGCCCACAGTCGCGTCTGGGCCCGCGCGGCCTGTTCGAAGTGGAACGAGGCGGCCATCAGGGCGACAGCGAACGACGGCCGCACGACCAGGGACTCCTGGATCTCCTGGTTGAGGGCCGTCAGATCGCCGCGCAGCGAGCCGGTGTCCGGCGGCTGCCAGTCGATCTCGCCGGCGGCGTCGATGACGTCGACGAGCAGGCCGCCGACATCGCGCCAACGCCGGTAGACCGTGGCGCGGTGCACTCCGGCCCGCTTCGCGACACCCTCCATCGTGAGTCCTTCGTGCCCGCCTTCGGCGAGTTCGGCGCGCACCGCGTCGAGCACCTGGGCGCGGACGCGGGCGGTACGACCGCCCGGACGGCGGTCCGACGTCGTGTCCAGTGGGTCTGTCATCGGCAATCGGTATCCGGTTGATCGAGGCGACAGGGCCGTGCCGGCATCTTAACGCGACAGTTGTCGCGCTAGGTCCACTGGAGAGGAACCGCCTCCGCGATGCCGCCCGTTCCCGCTGACCCCACCGTGCTCCACCCGATGCCCGAGCACCCACGCGTGGTTCTGCTCAAGCCGTTGGTGAAGTCGCCGTTGATCGAGGTCGGTGATTTCTCCTCCTACGACGATCCGGACGACCCGACCGCGTTCGAGACGCGCAACGTTCTCCACCACTACGGTCCCGAGCGGCTCGTCATCGGCAAGTACTGCGCGTGGGGGACGGGCACCCGGTTCATCATGAACGGCGCCAACCACCGCATGGACGGTCCTTCCACCTTCCCGTTCCCCACCATGGGCGGCTCCTGGGCCGAGCAGTTCGACCTGATCACCGACCTGCCCGGGCGGGGCGACACGGTCGTCGGCAACGACGTGTGGTTCGGCCACGGCGCCATGGTCATGCCCGGTGTGCGGATCGGTCACGGCGCGATCGTCGCCGCCGGCGCCGTGGTCACCGGCGACGTCCCCGACTACGCCATCGTCGGCGGCAATCCGGCCCGGCTCATCCGCACCCGCTACGACACCGCGGACATCACCCGGCTCCTCGCCGTGGCGTGGTGGGACTGGCCCGTGGAGTCCGTCACCAGGCATGTACGGACGATCATGTCGGGGACCGTAACCGACCTGGAGGAGGCCGCCGCGCACCTCGACCAGCCCTGACACCGCGTCCGCGCCACAGGTCCGCATCCGTCCCGCACCAGAAACGAGTGATCGCCCGTGTCCCGTCGCCGCGCCCACATCGCGGTGGTCGGTGTCCCCATCGTCAGCCATGTCCTGCCCAGCCTGGCGCTCATCCGTGAGCTGGTGGCCCGCGGGCACCGGGTCACCTACGCCAACGACCCGTTCGTGGCCGACCGGATCGACTCCGCGGGCGCGGAGCTGGTGCCGTGCACCTCCACGTTGCCCGTCGCGGACAACGCCTGGCCTGCCGATCCCATCGCAGCGGCGGGTCTCTTCCTCGACGACGCCGTGCAGGCGCTCCCGCGACTGCGCGCCGTCTACGACAACGATCCGGCCGACCTGTACCTCTACGACGTCGGCGCCCATGCCGCACGCGCACTCGCCGAAGCGCAGGGCCGCCCCCTCGTGCAGCTGTCCCCGACGTTCGTCGGCTGGGACGGCTATGAGCAGGAAGTCGCGGCGCATCTGCGGAAGTTGCCGGGCGCCGACGCGTACCGCCACAGGTTCGCGCGGTGGCTCGCCGACTGCGGTGCGACCACCACCGACGTGGACATGTTCTCCGGCAGGCCGACCCGGGCCCTCGCCCTGATCCCACGCGCGATGCAGCCGCACGCCGATCGAGTCGACACCGGTGCGGTGACCTTCGTCGGCCCCTGCTTCGACCCCCGAGCCGACACGGACGGCTGGACCCGCCCGGCGGACGCGGACAACGTGCTGCCGATCTCGCTCGGCTCGGCCTACACACGGCAGCCGGCGTTCTACCGCCAGTGCGTCGCGGCCTTCGGTGACCTGCCCGGCTGGCACGTCGTACTCCAGATCGGCAGGCACACGGACCCCGGGGAACTCGGCAGCATCCCACCCGGCGTCGAAGTGCGCTCCTGGGTCCCGCAACGCGCGATCCTGGAACAGGCCGACGCCTTCTGACACACGCCGGCATGGGCGGCTGCGGCGAAGGGCTCCTCGCCGGGGTACCCATGATCGCCGTGCCGCAGGCAGCCGAGCAGTTCATGAACGCGGACCGGCTCGTGGAACTCGGCGTCGCCCGCCGTGTGGACACCGCTGACGCCACCGTCGAGACCCTTCGCGCGGCGCTGAACGACCTGCTCACGGATCCGGAACGGATCGCCAGGTCCGAACGGTTGCGGGCCGCCGTGAGGGCTGAGGGCGGCACCCCGCGCGCTGCTGACCTCGTCGAGAACATGCTGGCCGCCCCGGGCTCCGCGCTCTGCCGGTTGTCCGAAAGTCTTCCGGAATTGCGGTCAGGATCCGGGGCACATGGGTCCGTGTACGACCCATGTGGGTAGTGGTGACGAGGGAGACTCCTGATGCTGATGGCACATCCGGCCGTGCTGACGAACCTGGTCGAGCAGTACAAGACCCTGCGCATCCTGCACGCCGAGGCCGGCAGCGAGGAGGTGCGCCAGCGGATGAACGACGTCGCCTACACGCTGTGCGTCGCGACCGGTACCCGCGATGTCGACGCCGCGCTCATCGCCGCCCGCCACCGGCTTCCCGGGGCCCGCGCAGAGGACGACTCCCTCCTCGTCACCCTCCCGGAATGACCACGCCCGCCTTCATACCCGGTCTGGAGCTGTCCCGGCGCTTCTATGCCGAAGCCGTACGCCCCGTGCTGGACCGGGCAGCCCCCGGGATCGTGCACTCTGCCGCCCGCCTCGGCAGTGGCTCGGAGGTCCTCGGGTTCGACACCGCCCGCTCCGCGGACCACGAGTGGGGACCCCGCCTGCAGATCTTCCTGAGTCCGCAGGACGCCGACCGGCACGGCGCCAGGATCGCGGACCTGCTGTCCGACCACTTGCCGAAGACCTTCTATGGCTATCCGACCCATTTCGCCCCGACCGGTGACGTGGGCATCGGGGTCATGCAGGCGACCGGCGGCCCCGTCCATCACCGCGTGGACGTCACCGACCCCGAAGCCTGGTTCACGGGACAACTGGGCTTCGACCCGCGCCGGCGGATCACGCCGGCGGACTGGCTGGCCACTCCCACCCAACACCTCGCCGAGGTCACCGCCGGCGCCGTCTTCCACGACGGGCTCGCAGAACTCGCCCCCGCCCGCGCCGCACTCGCCTGGTATCCCCACGACCTCTGGCTCTACCTGCTCGCCTGCCAGTGGCAGCGGATCTCCCAGGAAGAAGCCTTCGTCGGCCGCTGTGGCGAAGTGGGCGACGAACTCGGCTCCGCCGTCGTCGCTGCCCGACTGGTGCGTGATCTGATGCGGCTCTGTCTGCTCATGAACCGCCGCTACCCGCCCTACAGCAAATGGCTCGGCTCCGCCTTCGCCCGCATCCCGCAGGCCGCCGCCCTCACCCCCGACTTCACCGCTGTTCTCGCGGCCACCGACTGGCACACCCGCGAACGACACCTCAGCGGTGCCTACGAGGCCGTCGCCGACCTGCACAACCGGCTCTCCCTCACCGACCCGGTCGACCCCGCCACCCGGCCGTACCACAGCCGTCCCTTCCAGGTTCTGCACGCGGAACGCTTCACCGCTGCTCTGACTGCGCGGATCGGCGACCCCGCCGTCCGCGCCCTCCCGGCTGTCGGGGCGGTCGACCAGTTCATCGACAGCACCGACGTACTCGACCGCCCCGAGCTGAGCCGCGCCGCCACCCGCGCCACACTCACCCCCGGGGCGGTCACCCGCGACGGCCGGCGCGGTCCGCGGTGAGACGAGCCTCGAAGCCGTCCAGGACAGACTGAAGCCCGAACGCGAAGGTGTTGTCGGGCGCCGCGGCATAGTCCTTGGCAGCCGTCGTGTCGAGGCGCTCGCGCAGGCGAGGGAACTGCTTGGCGGTCTCGGTGGCGCGTGCCATGGCGTCGGCCATCAGCTGCTCGGCCTCCGCGCCGTTCTTGTTCAGCCGGCGGTTGAGTGAGACCTGTGCGGCAGGGCCGAGCGCGCTGCCGAGCACGAAGGTGAACACGGTGGCGGCGGCCCGGTCCGCGTCGGCGGTGGCGAAGCCCGCCCTTTCGTAGATGGCGAGACTGAGGTCGTTGTGCCGGGCCTGGGCGGGCCCGTGCAGGAGGTGACTGCCGAATGCCTGGACGAGCCACGGGTGCCGGGTGAGCATGGCGTGCATGCCGGAGGCGTGGACGGTGGCGGCCGTGCGCCAGTCGACGGCATCGAGATCGGGCACCTCGACCTCGTGCCAGATGGCGTCGCTGGCCAGTCGGACCAGGTCGTCCTTGGTCTTGATGTGCCAGTAGACGGCCGTGGCGGCCGAGCCGAGCCGTTTCGCGAGGCTCCGCATGTTGAGGCCGTCCAGCCCCTCGTCATCGAGCAGCTCGATGGCCGCACGGATGATCCGGTCTGCGGTCAGTGTGTCTCTCGGCATGGCACCACCCTGTCGGAACTTGGCTCCCACACAGTCTTGCACTTTGTTCGAGTGTCCGTCTACGCTGCTCTTGCACTTAGTTCAAGTAGCCGAGGGGGAGCAGTGATGCAGGACAAGCTGTCGGAGTTCGTCAAGACGCAGGCCGTGGAACTCGGCGTGCCCGGTGTCGCCGTAGGGGTGCTCCTGGACGGTCAGGAGATCTACGCCTCGCACGGCGTGACGAGCCTGAGCAACCCGTTGCCGGTCGACGAGAAGACGCTGTTCCCGGTGGCGTCCGTGTCCAAGACCTTCACGGCGACCGCTCTGATGCGCCTGGTTGCCGAGGGAAAGGTGGACCTGGACGCGCCGGTGCGGCGCTACGTGCCCGAGCTGAAGCTCGCCGACGAGCGGGCGGCGGCGCGGATCACCGTCCTGAACCTGCTCAACCACACCGCGGGCCTGGACTGGAACCTGGTCGACGACGGCGAGGGCGACCGCTCCCTGGCCGGGCTCGTGGCCAAGTTGCCCAAGCTGCCGCTGATCGCACCGCCCGGGGCCCGCGCCTCGTACAGCCAGGCCGGATACAACCTCGCGGGGCGGATCGTCGAGAAGGTCACGGGCCTGCCCTTCGAGCAGGCCATGGCCTCGCTCGTCCTGGAGCCGGTTGGTCTGTCGGACACCGTGTACGGGCTGGCCGAGGTGATGGTGCGCAAGTTCGCGGTGGGTTACAACCGCGGCGACGACGGCGAACTGCGCCCCGCCCGGCCCTGGAGCGCCTTCAGGGAGGGTGCGCGCGGTGACAATCCCGGCGGCGGCCTCGCCTCATCGGTGAGCGATCTGCTGCGCTGGGCACGGTTCCACCTCGGGGAGGGCGAGGGTGTCCTGCCCGCCGCCGTGCTGCACCGCATGCGGGAGCAGACGGTCGGACTGCGCGCCAGCACGCTCGGCGACGGCTTCGGCATCTGCTGGTTCCTGCACGACCTGGACGGCATGCACGGGATCGGCCACGGCGGTTCGGGAAACGGCCAGTTCGCCGAGCTGCTCATCGTGCCCGAGCGCGACTTCGCGGTGGTCTCCCTGGCGAACGCCGGCCCGGGCGGCTACCCGTGCAACCAGTCCGTCGTGCGGTGGGCGCTCGAGCACTACCTAGGCGTTATCGAGACGGCGGCGCAGCCGGTCCCGTACGACGGGGGACGAGCCCGCCAGGTCGTCGGCCGCTACGAGATCGACGCCATGAACCTCGACATCGTCACGGACGGCACCCGTCTCACTTTGGCGGTCGGCATCAAGCCGGAGATCCGCGAGGCGTCGGACGAGGAAATGCCCCCGGACTACCCGGCCGCTGACATCGGCTTCCTTCCCGGTGACGGCGACGAGTACATCATCACCGCGGGCGGTCTCGCGGGGCAGCGCGGCTACTTCTCGCGGGACGCCAAGGGCGAGGTCATCGGCGTCGACCTCGCCGGACGCCTGTTCAGCCGGGTCGCTGCCCAGGGCGGGGCCGCAGGGGTCGTCTCCCACGTGCCGCAGTAGTCCGGAGGCGCCGCACCCCCTACGGGTACGGCGTGAACTGCAGTGCGGCGGCTGCGGCCGGTTGCCTTGTTACCGAATGCGGACAGACTCGGGTGAACAACATCCGCCCTGGTGCCATCTCATGGGGTGCAGCGAAACAGCCGATGCGGCCGGTCGCCCCGCGGGAGCAGGGTGAGGTGCCGCGTCCTGACAGCTCATGGGGGAGCTTTCATCATGACCACGCACCGTACCGCTCGTTCTGCCCGTTCTGCCCGTACCGCCGGCCTGGTGGCCGTCGCCGTAGCCGCGGCACTGTCCTTGACCGCCTGCCAGAGCGGAGGCAAGGACAGCGCCGCCGGCTCGGCGGAGAAGGCCTCCGGATCCGCTTCCACTTCCACCTTCGGCTCCGCCTCCACCAGTGACGGCGGACGGCCCACCGGGACCAAGGCCGGCGAGGTCAATGCCAACACCACTGCGGACAGGGCGCAGAACGGCATGCGGACGCAGACGACCGACACGCGTCGCACCACCACTCCCGCCGCCACGCACAAGACGGCATCCCCTGTCCGCACCCAGACTCTGCCCGACGGCAGCAAGGCCAGGATCTACAAGCTCGGTGCCCAGCACTACCTGCTCAAGATCGTCCACCGCGGTGAAGTCCTGGGCACGATAGAGGCGAACCACAAGACCGCCGGGCTCGACGCCAACGACATGTTCATCGTGCTCACCCAGGACGGCCGGGTCCAGTCCTGGATGGGCGGCGGACACGAGGGGCCGGGCACCTTCGAGCTCCTGGGCGGCTGGACGGCCAAGGTCACCAAGGTGAGTGAGGGCCACTACCGTGCCCGGATCCTCGGCGACGCCGGCGGCGTGTCCGCCACGCTGGACGCCAACGAGCACGACGCCGGCGTCGAGGTCGACCGCGTCTACATCGTGCTCAGCGCCGGCGGCGTGATCAGCGCCCACGCCTAGCGGCGGGCCCGGCACCCGCGGTGGAGTCCGCCTCTGCCGGCTCCACCGCACCGTGGCTACTGCTGCGCCCACTGCTCCTTGGTGATCTCGTACCGTACGCCTCCAAGCTCGGAGCCCTCGACCATCTGCATGTCGGACGGAGTGGGAATGGTGGCCGTGAGCGTCATGTGGAGCTTCTCCATGATGTTGCGCGAACCCTGGTTCACGGACATCGTCTCGGCCCAAACCGTGCGCACACCGAGTTCCGTGAACGCCTTGCCCAGCAGGGCCCGCGAGCCCTCGGTGGCATAACCCTTGCCCCAGGCCGCCTGCCGCAGCCGGTAGCCGAGTTCCACTTCGTCCAGCGGGCCCTCCCGCTCGGGACGCAGGATGAACCAGCCGATGAACGCGCCGCCGTCCTTCTCGTGCGCGGCGAACAGTCCGAGGCGGCCGCCCCACTTTTCGTAGCCGGCGAGGATGTTCGGCAGGTGGCGCTCACGGACGATTTCCGGCGCGGTCGGGTTGCCGCCGGACAGGTAGCGCATCACCGCCGGGTCGCTGTCCAGCTCGATCAGCAGGTCCGCGTCATCGCCGGTGAAGCGGCGCAGAGCCAGGCGCTCGGTCTCCAGGTAGGTGTCCACAAGCCGAGCGTGCCTGAATCGAGTTGGGCAGCCAAATGGTTTTCCTCGGCCACTCGGAGGCGTGCCGTGCTGCGCCAGTTCGTGGCGGCGCGGCCGGTGCCGCGGCGGCCGAGGAGCACGAGGGCCTGCTCGCGGAACTGCCCGAGGACCCGGCCGACAACGGACACGGGTGCATGGCACGGCTGGTGCGCTTCGGCCGGCTGACCCCCGAGGAACAGCTTCGGATCGTGGACACGCAGGACCACATCTGGGCCCGGAAGCGGGACGGCACCGCCGTACCGGCGGCGGCACCGGACGAGTCGAAGCGCCCTTGGAGTCCCGGTCCTTCTTCGCAACGCAAGACGAGCCCCATAGGCTGTGCGTTCGTGGCTGATGACCCGAAGACCGCGAACCGGCACGACCTCAGGCGAGTGTTCAACGAGGTCCCGGAGCTCTACGACCGGGTTCGGCCGGGATACCCCGACGAGTTGTTCGCCGACCTCGGCGCCATCACCGGTATGGACGAAGGGTCGCCGGTGCTGGAAGTGGGCTGCGGTACCGGTCAGGCGACGCGCTCGCTGGCGGCGCTCGGATGCTCCGTGACCGCCGTCGAGCCGGGCGCAGACATGGCCGCACTGGCTCGTCGGCGGATCGCGTCCTTCCGCAACGTCGAAGTCGAGACGTCGACGTTCGAGGAGTGGGACGACCGCGGTCGACGCTTCGATGTCCTGGTGGCCGCGGCGTCGTGGCACTGGGTCGACCCGTCGACCGGCTGGCAGCGAGCGCACGACGTGCTGCGTCCCGCAGGCTGGATGGCACTGCTCGGCCATGTCGTCGTCCGCCGACCGGGAGAACCTGAGGTGTACGCCGAGACCGCCGACCTCCATGAGCGGTTCTGCCCGGGGAACCCCGGTTGGGGTCACCCTCCCCTGGAGGACGATGTGCGCACCACCGA
Source organism: Streptomyces sp. NPDC006739 (assembly GCF_042869815.1). NCBI lineage: Bacteria > Bacillati > Actinomycetota > Actinomycetes > Kitasatosporales > Streptomycetaceae > Streptomyces > Streptomyces sp. NPDC006739. The sequence continues at coordinate 239,545 of NZ_JBIAGM010000014.1, read as the reverse complement.
CGAGGGCTGGGGCCTGGTCGAAGATCCCGGAGACCTGTTCGGCCCCACGATCGTGCGCTGGTACCCGGCCGTGCAGTGGTTCGACGGGGACGGCTTCGCCGATCACCTTCGCTCCTTGTCGCTGTACCGGAGCCTCGACCGCGACGTCCGTGAGCCGTTGCTAGACGCCGTCGCCGAGCGCATCCGCACGCGGATGGGCGACCGAGCGGCGCGCCGTTATCTGAGCGTCCTCCGTGTCGGACAACGCGCCGAGTGAGTCCACCGGTGACCGGCGGGTCGATGCGGGTGTCCGGAGCCTAGGCTGGTCGCAGGGCTGCTGTGACGTGCGGTTCTCGGCGCGGCACGGGTATGCCCGCGGAGCGGAGCTTGGCCTCGGTGAGCGCGGTCAGCCGGGCCGCGACCGGTGCCTGGTCCTGGCGGTGGTCGTTGATCAGCTCGTACTGGGCCGACGCCTTGGCCCATGCCCGCAGACTGGCTCGGTCCCCCAGCAGCGCGGGGTTGGCGAGGTAGCGTTCGGCCATGGCGGTCGCCAGTTCCTCGATCCTCGGGTCGTCCGGATCCCAGGCCTCGGCCTCCCCGCCGCGCCGGGTCAGATCGATGTACTCGGGATCGTCCAGCCCGTGTTCGAGCTGAGTCAGGAAGCCGTCGAAGCCCTCCGGCACCAGCGCCCGGGCCAGTACCAGGGCCTCGCGTTGCGCGGCCACGTAGTCGGGGCTGAAGCCGAGGCCGGGCATCCGGTCCAGGACCGCGCAGGCACGGTCGGGCAGCAGGGCCCGGTCGCCGTCGGCGAGCCGGTGCAGGGTGTCGCGGCGGGCGACCAGCTCATCGATGCGTTCGGTGAGCTGCCGCTCGACGTCGGCGAGCGCGACGCCGAACCGCGCGGCGTCGGCTTCGAGCATGGGCCCGATCTCGGCCAGCGGCACGCCCGCAGCGGCCAGCGTCCGTACCTGCACCAGCTGCAGCAGCTCGCCGGATCCGTAGCGCCGATAGCCGGAGCGGTCACGTTCCGGCTCGGCGACCAGGCCGAGCTTGTGGTAGTGCCGCACCGTCTTCACCGTGACGCCGACGAACGCCGCGGCCTGCCCGATCGTGACTCCGTTCCTCATCGGGCCAGCTTGCCGCAGAACACCTCGTCGACGAAGCGCTGTTGGGCGGTCCGGAATGCCGGCGCCATCGACAGGTCGGCGTCGTCCACCCAGGCCAGCCCCGCGGTCAGGGTCTTGCTGCCGTCCAGGGCGCTGTACATCAGCGCCGCCGACCCCATGGTGGCGCCGTTGTGGTGGAAGACGGTGCCGCCCTCCGTTTCCTGCGCGAACACCCCGAGGCCGTAGCCGACGGTCGTGTCCGGCGCGCACATCTCGGCCAGCAGCTCGGCCGGCAGGACCTTGCCGCCCATCAGGGCGGAGAAGTAGGTGTGCAGGTCCCGAGTGGTCGAGATCATGTCACCACCGGCTCCGACCCAGGACGGGTTCTGCAGGGTGACGTCGGCCGTCCGCTCCTGCCCGGCGTCCTCGTAGCGGTAGTAGCCGTGGTTGTGCGGCTCGGGGATCTCCGGCGAGGCGCCCGGCGCCACGGTGCCGGTCATGCCCAGCGGCCCCAGGACCAGCCGCTGCAGCTCCTCGGCGAAGGAACGGCCGGTGACCTTCTCGATCACCAGCCGGGCCAGCACGTAGTTGGTGTTCGCGTAGCTCCAGCCCGTACCCGGCGCGAACCGTGCCGGCTTGGACGACGACAGCCGTACCAGCTCTTCGGGCGTCGTGCGTACAGGGCGAGGGTCCGTGCCCGCACCTCGTCCCAGTCCACTTCCCGCATGTGCTACGGACCGACCAGCAGGGCGGCCAACTTGCTTCGACCGGTCGACGGGTGCAGATCGCTGACCTGGCCGTCACCGACTTCGACGACTCGCCACATCCCGTCCGAGCGAAGGGCCACGTCGGTGGTGACGAACCGGCATTCCAGGCGCTGCACCGCAGGCGCGATGTGATCGAGGTCGGGCACCAGCCCGCGTCCGAACGGGCTGTCCGGGTGGGGCGTGAGCAACCTCGGTTCGCCGTCCAGCCACCACACGCGGACTTCGGCCGCGATGGAATCCGGCTTCGAGAAGGTCTCGAAGCCGCGGAGAACGACCCCGCCGGCCAGGAACTCGTCCTGCAGTTCCACGAAGCGCTGCACGACCCGGGTCAGACCTGCCGTGTCGGCGAGATCGGGAATGAAGCACGCCTCCTCCCACTCGTGCTTGCGGGATTTGACGTAGTCCTTCACGATTCCGGAGCCCGGCGGCAAGGGCTCAGCGAGAACAGCCAGGTCTTCGGCGGCCAAGATCTCGCCCGGCTTGGTGGGGCGCCACACGCTCGCGGGCGTGATGTCGACGAACGTCGGATACCAGCCCGGCAGTTCGTGAGCGACCCGGTATCGCTCGGGTGCGACGAGCAACTCGGTATCGCGTTGGACCAGCGCCTCGGCCAAGGCGGCGTATCGATCGCCCGGAATCATCCAGCCTCGGTACCAGGCAGCCCCCAGCCCGGCCGGTACCTGTGCCACAGCCCGCCGCGCGTCCCCCTGCAACAGCGCGTCGTGGTCGATCAGCCCGACCGCCCCACCACAGGCGCGAACCTCCTCCGCCTCCGGCGCGAAGTGTTCGTCCACGCGCCGGGGATTCAGCGGATCACGGCAGTACAGGACGGGCGTCGGCATGGCTGACACGCTACGGATCCTCCAGGGTTCGGGCCACTGGTTTCGTGTGGGTTTTCGGAGCGGTCGGACCTCTGGGATTTCGGGTTTCGTGCGGCGGACGCGGATCGCGGACAAGCCGGTGCGGGTGCCCGGGCGGAACCAGCGGGGTCCCATGCAGGGCGAGTGCGATGAGTTCAGGCGGCGAATCGGGTCTACTCCGGCATGACTCGAATCATCGCTGACATCTCGGTCTCCCTCGACGGCTTCGTCACCGGGCCCGACCCCGGCCCCGACAACGGTCTGGGCGTCGGCGGCGACGCCCTGCACACCTGGGCGTTTTCCGATGACCCGGACGACCGCCGGTATCTGCGGGAGGAGACGGCACGTTCGGGTGCGGTCGTCCTCGGCCGCCGCCTCTTCGACGTCGTAGACGGGCCGAACGGCTGGGACGACAAGATCGGCTACGGAGCCGGGGAGGTCGGCAAGCCCGCGTTCGTCGTCGTGACGAGTTCGCCGCCGGAGTCGGTGCGGCTCACCGGCCTCGACTGGACGTTCGTCACCACCGGTCTGCCCGACGCCGTCAGCGCCGCGCGCGAGCGTGCCGAGGCAGCATCGGCGGATCGCGGCCAGGACCTCGACGTCATCCTCATGGGCGGGGGCGCCACGATCGCCTCGGCGCTCGCCGCCGGGCTGGTCGACGCGCTCACGCTGCACCTCGCGCCCGTCGTGCTGGGCGCCGGGACGCGACTGTTCACCGGCGGAGCGCCGCGCACGCTGGTCCAGCGGAACGTGACATCGACATCGACCGCGACGCACCTGACGTACGACGTGCTCTGACGGGGTCGTTGGGAAACCTGAGAACGCGGGTGTCTGACCGGTGCGTGTCCGGGTGTGGGCCGACAGGCCGTGGGGGAGCCGTCGGCGTCCGGCGCGGACCGGCCTCAGGCGGCCGGGGCCGTCCTTGCCTTGGTCCCGCGCACCCCGCGCAACGCGCCGGAGCGGCGGTTGTCAGGCAGGGTCGGTGCCTTCGGTCGTGAACCGCTGGGCGACGTCGCGCATCTTGACGTTGTGGTGCTGGGAGATGCGGCGCAGCACGTTGAAGGCGTCGTCTTCGCTCAGGTGGTGGCGTTCCATCAGGATGCCCATCGCTTCGCCGATGGCGTGCCGGGTCTCCAGTGCGTGCTCGAGCTGGTCGATGGTGCGGGCGTCGGCCAACGCGACGGCGGCGTGCGAGGCCAGCAGCCAGCCCGCGGTCTCGATGTCCTTGCCGAAGGCGCCGGGGGAGCGGCCGTACAGGTTGAGTGCCCCGAAGTCCTCGTTGTCGGTGTAGAGCAGCACGCCGGTCATGCTGTTGATGCCGAGCTCGCGGGCCCGGTCCGCGAAGCGCTTCCAGGCCGGCTGGGGCCGGGTCAGGTCTGCGATCCGGTACACACGCTCACCGTCCTTGCGGCGGGCGAGATCGAAGCAGGGCCCCTCACCCAGCTCGCCCTGCAGACGGTCGGACTCGTGGACCACGGCGCCGCATGCGGCCAGGGTGACGGCCCGGCCCTTGCGTACCGCGAGGATCCCGGCCGCGTCACAGCCTTCGATCAGTTTCACCGCCGACGCCGCGATCTCGTCCAGCGTCCCCTGGACCGAGTCCTCGGCCAGCAGATCCCGCGCCAGCCGAGCCATCTGCTCGGCGTACTCCCGCCATTCCACCTGCTACCACCCGCCTCGACCACGGTTTGCGGCCACAGTACCGCCACCTGGTGTACCCGCCGCCTGCCGCAGCGCGCCGGGGCGGTGCCTGGCGTGCTTGCACACGGGCACTCGGGAAAGTAATGCAGGACAGGAGCGGCACGCGGCGGGCGGCGCGGCGGGTGATCACCGAGGAGGTACGGGCGTGAGCGAGGCGGAGCCGACGCGGAGCGTCGAGCAGCGGTCCCGCGGGGCGGTCGACACCGCGCTGGCCGGAGCGCTCGCGGCCATCGGCGCACCGGCGTACGTCGTGGACGACAAGGGGTTCATCATCGCCGTCAACGCGCGGGCCGAGCACCTACTGGCACGGTCCGCCGAGGATCTTCTCGGCCATGACGCGCACGATCTGCTGCACCGCGATGCCCGTGGCCGGCAGATGCCCACCAGCCGATGCGGCATGCGGCAGGCGTTCCACGCCGGGCGGACGGCGCAGTCCGAAGGGGACTGGTTCGCGCGCGGTGACGGCGCCCTGCTGTCCGTCTCATGGATGATCACCCCCTACGACACCGGTGGCCCTGAAGCCGCCACGCTCGTCGTCTTCCACGGTGACCAGCAGTCCGAGGAGGCGGGCCCGCGACCCGAGCCGGCGGCCGAGCCGCTGGGCGAACTCGAACGGCTGGCGCTGCTGGCGGAGACCACCACACGGCTGACGTCCACCCTGGACGTCGACGAGACACTGCGCCGGCTCGTCGCACTGGTCGTGCCACGGCTGGCGGACTGGGTGGTCATCGACCTGATCACCGAGCGCGACGAGGTGTGGCGCACCGCCGTCATCCACGCGGACGGCGACACGCTGGTACACCACGAGGACCTCGAAGGACCGATGCCGCCGGTGCCGGAGGAATCTCCCATGCCGCTGTCCAGAGCCCTGCGCGGGGTGGCTTCGACCCTGGCCGGTCCGCAGACCTACCAGCAGGCACCGGATTCCGGCATCGCGGTCGAACAGCACCGCCTCTTCGAGGCGACCGGCATCCGCTCCGCCGCCATCGCCCCCATCCGCAGCACGCGGGAGGTCCTGGGAGCCCTCACACTGGGCCGCGCCGACCAGGCGGGGGACTTCACCACCGCGGATCTGCCCCTGATCGAGGACATCGCACGCCGGGCCGCGGTCGCCCTGGACAACGCCCGCCTCTACCAGCGGCAGCGCAAGGTCGCCGAGACCATGCAGAACCACCTCCTGCCCCAGCTGCCGCGTGTGCCCGGCCTGGAGATGGTCGCCCGCTATCTGCCCGCACCCGACGCCTCACAGGTGGGCGGTGACTGGTACGACGCGTTCCGTCTGTCCGACGGCGCGACCGCCCTGGCCGTCGGTGACGTCGTCGGCCATGACCTGGAGGCCGCGGCCGGCATGGCACAGGTGCGCAACATGCTGCGTGCCTACGCCTGGTCGCAGCGGGAACCTCCCAGCCGGATCGTCGAGCGGCTCGACGAGGCGGTCACGCACATCACCAGTGTGCCCATGGCGACCATGGTCTTCGGCCGGGTCAAAGTGGCGGACGCCGGCCACTGGGAGCTGAGCTGGACCAATGCCGGGCACCCGCCGCCGCTGCTGGTCAGCCGGGACGGCCTCACCCGCTACCTCACCGAGGGCCACGGCATCCTCCTGGGTACCGGGGCCCGTGAGCCCCGCCCCGACGCCACCGCCGTGCTGCCGCCCGGATCCACGCTCCTGCTCTACACCGACGGTCTCATCGAGGCAGTCGGGCACTCCCTGGACGAGGGGCTCGGACGGCTGCGTCAGTTCGCGGCGGCCCTCGCCCACCGCCCCCTCGCCTCCTTCACCGACCAGCTGCTGCGTCGGGTCCGCCCCGTCGGCAACGACGACGACGTCGCCCTCTTCGCTCTGCGCACTCCGGTGGAAACGCGCGTCAGTTAGGCCCGGCTTCACGTCCCTGATCCCGCGACGGGCCCGGTGAGGCCGCGGATACAGGAAGTTAACTTCCCCGACCCGAAGGTGAGACCGGTCCGGTCGACCATCGCCATACCTGTCAAGTGACAGGTATCCGTCGGCCGATCGGAGAAGCAGTGATGAGCCGAACCGAACTCCCCCTCGGGCCGGGTCCTGACAGTGGCGTCACGACCACCCCCGCCGACTTCGGCTACCAGCAGGAACTCCGGCGCGGGGTGGGCACCTTCGCGTCCTTCGCCGCGGGCTTCTCCTTCGTGTCGATCCTCACCACCGTCTTCCAGCTGTTCGGCCTCGGCTTCGGTCTCGGCGGCGCGGCGTTCTTCTGGACCTGGCCGCTGGTCTTCGTGGGCCAGTTGCTGGTCGCGCTGTGTTTCGCCGAACTGGCCGCGCGCTGGCCCGTGTCCGGGGCGATCTACCAGTGGTCGAGCCGGCTGGCCGGAACCACGACGGGCTGGTTCGTCGGCTGGATCATGATCATCGGGCAGATCCTCACGGTCGCGGCGGCCGCGATCGCCGTGCAGGCGGTACTGCCGGGCATCTGGTCCGGGTTCCAGATCGTCGGGGGGCCGGGCGCCGATCCGTCGGTCGGCTCCCCGACCGGCGCGCAGAACGCGGTCCTCCTGGGCTGCGTCCTGCTGGTGATCACCACGGTGGTGAACGTCTTCGGCATCCGCCAGATGGCCGCCGCCACCAGCTTCGGCGTCGCGGTCGAGATCATCGGCGTCATCGCCCTGGTGCTGGTGCTCTTCTTCCTGCCCGAGCGGGGACCGCAGGTGGTGGTCCACGACACCGGCTGGTCCGGCCACGGCGGATACATGGCGGCCTTCCTCGCGTCTTCGCTGATGGCGGCGTACGTGATGGTCGGCTTCGACTCGGCGGGCGAGCTGGCGGAGGAGACCCACAGCCCGCGCCGGACCACCCCCCGGACCATCCTGCGGGCGCTGGTCACCTCGGGTGTCGGCGGCGCGCTGCTCATCCTGTCGGGTCTGACCGCGGCGCGCAGTCTGACCGACGGGAAACTGGCCGCCGGTGGTCTGTCCTGGGTGCTCACCGACCGGCTCGGCGGTGTTCTGGGACGACTGCTGCTGTGCTGCGTGGCGGTCGCCGTGTTCGCCTGCACCCTGGCCGTGCAGACTTCCGGGGCGCGCATGATGTACTCCATGGCGCGCGAGGGCGCGCTGCCGTTCCACCGCCACCTCGGCAAGGTCTCGCCCCGCACCGGCACGCCGATCACCACGTCGATCGTGGTCGGACTGGGCGCCGCCGTCGCGCTGCTGGTCGACATCCGCCAGTCGGCGATCTTCACAGCCCTCTCCAGCCTGTGCATCGCCATGCTGTACCTGGCCTATCTGGGCGTGATGCTGCCGCTGCTGATCACCCGGATCCGGCGCCGCGACAGCGGCGGGCTGCCGGAAGGCGTCGACGAGACCGGACGGCCCCTGTTCTCACTCGGCCGAGCCGGACTGGCGGTCAACGCGGTCGCGGTGCTCTACCAGGCCGGCATGACCATCAATCTCGTCTGGCCCCGTGCGGAGATCTACGACCTCACCGGTGACACCTGGTGGCTCAGGTGGAGCGCCCCCCTCTTCATCGGACTCAGCCTCGCCGCCGGTGCCGCCTACTTCCTCGCCCGCCGGCTGCACCGCCGTATCGAGCTGAAGCACGTGCCCCACACGCACACCGAGCCGCCCCGCGAGACCGAGGCCGTCGCCGAGCCCGCCTGAGGACCGGACGACGCGAGCCAGGTACCGATGACGCACCGACGACGAAACGACGGGACACCCTTGACCATCGCCGAGAACCCGACGGCCGGCCCGCCGCACGACCGGCACTCCACCGGGCCGATGTCCGCCCGCGCCCGCGACCTGCACCGGACCGACAGTGTCCACAACTCCCGCACCGACGCCCGCTCCCAGGGCGGGCAGGCCGGGGAGTGGATGCCGTACCTTCCGGCGTCCGCCAGCCCGCACCGCCCACCGGGTGTGGAACCCGGCGCCCTGGTGTGGGGGGAGACGGTGGCACCTGGCGGCTACACCCACAAGGTCCTGGCCCGCGGCACCCGGCTGCGCTTCGACGACCCGACCGGTGACGCCTGCGCCCACCTGCTGCTCTTCAACGCCCTGGAACCGGTGGAGCGACTCAATGTCGCCGACACCCAGAAGGTGGCGTGGCAGGCGTACGTGGGCGAGAACCATCCGCTGCTGTCCGGCGACGGCCGGGTCCTAGCCGTCGTCAGCGGTGACTCCTCCGGCCGGCACGACGCCTTCTGCGGCACCACCACCGACGCCTGGAACGAGCGCAAGTACGGTGACGCCCGCCCCGAGGGGCCCTCCCCGTCCGGCCGCGGGCTCTTCCTCAAGGCTGCCGCCAAGCACGGGCTGAGCCGGCGCGACCTGCCGCCCGGCCTCTCCTTCTTCCAGGGCGTACGCGTCGAGGCGGACGGCACCCTCGCCTGGCGGGGCGGCGCCGGGCCGGGCACCCACGTCGAACTCGTCGCGGAAATGCCCCTGTTGGTGCTGATCGCCAACGTCGCCCACCCACTGGACCCACGCCCCGACTACGTCGTCGGCCCACTGCGGGTGCACGCCTGGCGCGGCGCCCCGACCGGCCCGGACGAGCCACGGTTCACCGCCACCCCGGAACTGCGCCGGGCGTACCTGAACACCGTCGACTACTGCGAAGCCCGGGGGCTGTGACATGGCGACCGCACGGACCGAGAACACCCCCGCCGCCCACCCCACCGTCTCCGGCGGCACCGTGGCCTCCACCGTCCCGGTCGGCGCGGTGTACGCCGGCGGCTCCCGCCTGGACTGGGGAGCAAGCCTGGTGGAAGGCGCCGTCGTCCTCGACGAGACGGTGGCCCCCAACGCGCCGTGGTCGGCGGTGGTGAGGAAGGGGCACGTCCTGACGATCGTCGACGTCGGCGGCAACCAGTCGGCCGACTGCCTGCTCTACAACGCCGACGACCCCGAGGAGCGCTACAGCGTCCCCGACACCCTGGCCTGGCAGGGCAACGCCTATGTGCGCACGGGCACGGTGCTGCGCAGCAGCGAGGGCCGCCCGCTGATGACCGTGGTCGCCAACGAGATCGACCGCCAGGACACCATCGGCGGCGCCTGCGGCAAGGAGTCCAACACCCTGCGCTACGGCCACCACGTGATGTTCCAGCACGGCTGCCGCGAGAACTTCCTCGCCGAGGCCGGCCGGCGCGGCCTCGGCGTGCGGGACATCGTCTCCAACCTCAACTGGTTCATGAACGTGCCCGTCGAGGCCGACGGCGCGCTGGGCATCGTGGACGGCATCTCCGCGCCGGGCCGCCGGGTCGCGGTGCGTGCCGACATGGACGTCCTGGTGGTGGTGTCCAACTGCCCCCAGATGAACAACCCGTGCAACGACTTCAACCCGACCCCGCTGCGGATGCTCGTCGTGGACCCCGGACCGGCCGCCGCCGGTGCGCGGTCCACGGCGGCCGCCCGCACCCCGGAGGGAGCCGCGTGACCCGCCCCACCGCCGTCCTCGTCGCCAACCGCGGTGAGATAGCCCGCCGCGTCATCCGCACCGCCAGAAAGATGGGGCTGGGCACCGTCGCCGTCTTCTCCGACGCCGACCGGGCCGCACCGCACGTCCGCGAGGCGGACCACGCGGTCCGCCTCGGCCCGGCCCCGGCCCGCGAGTCGTATCTGCGCGGCGAGGCGATCATCGAGGCCGCGCTCGCCCATGACGCCGGGATCATCCACCCCGGCTACGGCTTCCTCTCCGAGAACACCGCCTTCGCCCGTGCCGTCCAGGAGGCGGGTCTGCGGTTCGCCGGCCCCACCGCCGACCAGATCACCGCCTTCGGCGAGAAGCACACCGCCCGCGCCCTGGCGAAGGCGGCCGGAGTACCGCTGCTGGCCGGTACGGAACTGCTCGCGAGCGCCGAGGAGGCCGTCACCGCCGCCGAGTCGATCGGGCTGCCCGTGATGGTCAAGGCCACCGGCGGTGGCGGCGGCATCGGCATGCAGGCCTGCGCCACGGCCGACGAGGTACGTGAGGCCGTCGTCCGCGTCGCGGCGCTCGCCGAGTCCAACTTCGGGTCGGCCGGGGTCTTCCTGGAGCGCCTCGTGCGCCCCGCCCGCCATGTCGAGGTGCAGGTCTTCGGCGACGGCACCGGCCGGATCGCCGTCCTCGGCGACCGGGACTGCTCGTTGCAGCGCCGCAACCAGAAGGTGATCGAGGAGGCCCCGGCCCCGGCCCTGCCTCCCCGGGTGCGCGCACTGCTGCACGACTCCTCGCGCCGGCTGCTCGCCTCGGTCGGCTACCGGGGCGCGGGCACCGTGGAGTTCGTCTACGACCCGGTACGCGAGGAGGCCGCCTTCCTGGAGGTCAACACCCGCCTCCAGGTCGAGCACCCGGTGACGGAGGAGGCGTACGGCGTCGACCTCGTCGAACTCATGCTCCTGCTGGCCCGCGACGGCAAGGTCCCCGACTCGGTGTTCGAGCGGGAGTGGACCCCGACGGGACACGCCGTGGAGGCCCGCGTCTACGCCGAGGACCCCGGCAAGGACTCGCTGCCCTCCTCGGGCCTGATCACCCGGGCGGTCTTCCCCGGAGAGGGTGCCGGCGACATGCCCGGCGTCCGCGTCGACGGCTTCGCCGAGACCGGTCTGGAGATCTCGCCCTACTACGACCCCATGCTCGCCAAGGTGATCGCCAAGGGCCCCACCCGGGACGCCGCGTTCGACGTGCTCGGCCAGGCCCTGGCCGCGAGCCGGGTCGACGGCATCGTCACCAACCTGGGCCTGCTGCGCGAGCTGACCGTGCGCGGTGAGGTCCGCGAGGCGCTGCACAGCACCAGCACGCTCGCCACCACCACCGACCCGGAGCCGCGCATCGACGTCCTGACGGCGGGGGCGATGACCACCGTCCAGGACCTTCCCGGCCGGCTCGGCTACTGGCACGTGGGCGTGCCGCCGAGCGGCCCCTTCGACGCCGTCTCCTTCGCGGAGGCCAACCTGGCCGTCGGCAACCCGGCCCAGGCACCTGGCCTGGAGGTCACCGCCGACGGGCTGACCCTGCGCTTCTCCCACGCCACCGTCGTCGCCGTCACCGGCGCCCCCGTCACGGTCACGGTGGACGGCGGCGCGGCGGCCATGTGGGAACCGGTCACCGTCCCGGACGGCGGGACCCTGACGCTCGGCGCCTGCCAGGGACCGGGCCTGCGCAGCTATGTGGCCCTGCGGGGCGGCATCGACGTGCCCGCGTACCTGGGCAGCGCCTCGACGTTCACCCTCGGTGGCTTCGGCGGGCACGGAGGACGGGTGCTGCGCGCCGGAGACGTTCTGCGGCCCGCGGCCGAGGCGACCGCCGGCGGCGGCCCGACCCCGCCAGACCGCCGCCCGGCGATCACCTCGCACTGGCGGATAGGTGTCACCGAAGGCCCGCACGCGGCGCCCGAGTTCTTCACCCGCGAGGACATCGACACCCTCTACGCCACCGACTACCAGGTGCACCACAACTCGGCCCGCACCGGCATCCGCCTGATCGGGCCCCGGCCGCGGTGGGCCCGCCAGGACGGCGGCGAGGCCGGGCTGCATCCCTCCAACATCCACGACACGCCGTACGCGGTGGGGGCACTGGACTTCACCGGCGACACGCCGATCGTCCTGGGCCCCGACGGCCCGTCGCTCGGCGGATTCGTCTGCCCCGCGGTGGTCGCCAGCGGCGAGCTGTGGAAGCTCGGCCAGCTCCGCCCGGGTGACACCGTCCGCTTCGTACCGGTCAGGGAAGCCGAGGCAGCCGCCCTCGACGCCCGCCGCGCCTCGCCCGCGCTGATCAGCGCGGGCGGAGACGGCGACGACGGTGTCCTCGGCCGCCTGGAAGCCACCGACGCCCGTCCCGGCGTCACCTACCGCCGGGACGGTGACGACAACGTCCTGGTCGAGTACGGGCCCATGGTGCTAGACCTCGGCCTGCGCATGCGGGTCCACGCCCTGCAGGAGACCCTCGCCGCGCACGCGCCCGACGGCATCGTCGACGTCACCCCGGGCATCCGCTCCCTCCAGATCCACACCGACGCCCGCCGGCTGCGGGCCCGTGACCTCACCGCCCTGCTGCGCGAGCTGGAGGACGAGGTTGCGCCCACCAACGAACTGGTGGTCCCCTCCCGTACCGTGCGCCTGCCGCTCAGCTGGGACGACCCGGCGACCCGGCTCGCCATCGAGCGGTACATGGCCGGGGTGCGCGACGACGCCCCGTGGTGCCCGTGGAACATCGAGTTCATCCGCCGTGTCAACGGCCTGGAGAGCGCCGACGACGTCTACCGCACCGTGTTCGACGCCTCGTACCTGGTGCTCGGACTCGGTGACGTCTACCTCGGCGCACCCGTGGCCACCCCGCTCGACCCGCGGCACCGCCTGGTCACCACCAAGTACAACCCGGCCCGCACCTGGACAGCGGAGAACTCCGTCGGCATCGGCGGCGCCTATCTGTGCATCTACGGCATGGAGGGCCCGGGTGGGTACCAGTTCGTCGGCCGCACCGTGCAGATCTGGAACCGGTTCCGCACAGGCGGCCTGTTCCGTGAATCGCCGTGGGCGCTGCGCTTCTTCGACCGCATCGAGTGGTACCCCGTCACCGCGGAGGAACTGCTCGAACTGCGCGCCGAGACCGACGCCGGCCGCGGTGACTTCCCGACCGCGGAAGGCACCTTCTCGATCGCCGAGTACAACGCCTTCCTGGCCGCCGAGGCCGACTCGATCGCCGCGTTCCGCCGACGACAGAGCACCGCGTTCGAGGCGGAGAAACAGCGCTGGCGGGCCGCGGGCGAGTTCGACCGCGACAACGATCCCGAGCCCGTGGCCGCCGCTGCCGCCGTCACCGTCCCGGACCACGCGGTCCCGGTCACCGCGCCGTTCACCGCCACCGTCTGGCAGATCGCCGCCGAGCCCGGCGCGACCGTCGCGGGCGGCGATGCGATCCTCTCCCTGGAGGCGATGAAAATGGAGTCCAAGGTGAACGCACCCATCGCCGGGACGCTGCTGGAGATCTACGTCAAACCCGGTGAACAGGTCGCCCCCGGCCAGATCCTCGCGGCGGTGCGGGCATGAACACCATGACACCGGCCGCCCGTGTCGAGGCCGCCTACGACCGTATCGAGGGCGTCGGCCGGCCCGAGATCTGGATCCACCTCAGGCCGCGCGCGGAGGTGCTCGCCGAGGCGGCCCGCATCGACCCGGCGCTGCCGCTGGCCGGTCTGGTCGCGGCCGTGAAGGACAACATCGACGTGGCCGGACTGCCCACCACCGCGGCCGCCCCGTCGTACGCCCGTGTCGCGCAGGCCGACGCGCCCGCCGTGGCCCGGCTGCGCGCCGCCGGGGCGCTGGTCCTCGGCAAGACCAACCTGGACCAGTTCGCCACCGGCCTGGTCGGCACCCGCAGCCCCTACGGCGCCGTACGCAACGCCTGGGATCCGGCCCGCATCTCCGGCGGCTCGTCCTCCGGCTCCGCCGTCGCGGTCGCCCTGGGCATCGCCGACATCGCCCTCGGCACCGACACGGCCGGCTCCGGCCGGGTGCCCGCCGCGCTCAACGGCATCGTCGGGGTCAAGCCCACCAAGGGCCTGGTGCCGGTGACCGGGGTCGTCCCCGCCTGCTACACCCTCGACTGCGTGACCGTCTTCGCCCGCGACCTGCGACTGGCCCGAACCGCCGCGGAGATCGTCGAAGGCCCCGATGCGGCCGACCCGCTCTCCCGCACCGGCACACAGCTCCCGCCGCCCCCCGCGCGCCCCCGCATCGCCGTCCCCGCCAGGGAGCACCTCGCGGGCATGGCCGACGGGTGGCACGAGGCCTTCGACGCCGCGGTGGCCCAACTCGCCGGCACCGGGGCGGAGATCGTCGAGGTGGACATCACCCCGCTGCTGCGCGCCGCCGAACTCCTGTACGGAGGCGCCTTCGTCGCCGAGCGGTACGCGGCCGTCGGCGCGCACCTGGAAAAGCACCGCGACCTGATCGGTACGGACCTCGACCCCACCGTCGCCTCCATCGTGCTGGCCGGCCGGGAGAAGACCGCCGCCGACTGGGCCGCCGACACGGCGCGGCTCGTCTCGTTCGGCGCCGCCGGACGCGCGCTGCTCGACGGCTGCGCGGCGCTCATGACGCCGACCACCACGTGGCACCCCACCCTGGACGAGGTGGCGGCCGACCCGGTCGGTGCCAACGCCCGGCTGGGCCGATTCACCAACTTCGCCAACCTGCTGGACTGCGCCTCGCTCGCCGTACCCGCCGGGTTCGTGGACGGGCTGCCGTTCGGCGTGATGTTCACCGGGCCCGCTTTCTCCGACCGAGCCCTGGCCGTCCTGGCCGAGCGGTTCGCCGGCCCGGGGCTCGACCTGTTCGTGGTCGGCGCCCACCTCACCGGGCAGCCGCTCAACGTCCAGCTGGTGCACGCGGGCGGCACCCTGGTCGGCCCGGCCCGCACCACCGCCGGCTACCGGTTGCACGCCCTGGCCACCGAACCCCCCAAGCCGGGCCTGGTCCGGCTCACCGGGCAGGCGGCGGAAAGGGGGACGGAGACCGGTATCGAGGGCGAGATCTGGCGGCTTCCGGCCGCGGGGTTCGGGACGTTCACCGCCGCCGTGCCCCCGCCGATGACCATCGGCTCCGTCGAACTCGCCGACGGACGCCGGGTCAGCGGCTTCCTCGTCGAGCCGTACGCCGTCCGGGACGCGCCCGACATCACCCGCTTCGGCGGCTGGCGGGCCTACACGGCCTCCGCATGACCGCGGGCAGCGGCATGTGCGGGGGCCTTCCGCCCCGGGGCCGGACCGTCGGGTGCCCGGCGCCGGGGTGGCAGGATGGGCCCATGACGACGACGCGTCCCCGTCAAGGCAGGCCCCGGCACACGCCGCCGTCCGGTCCCGGCACCTCCGCGCGGGAAGAGATCCTCGACGCCGCCGGTGCGCTGTTCGCCGAACGCGGGATCGCCGGCACCAGCACCCGGATGATCGCCGAGCGGGTCGGCATCAGACAGGCCTCGCTGTACTACCACTTCGCCACCAAGGAGGACATCCTCGCCGAACTCCTGGACACCTCCGTACGTCCCAGTCTGCAGATGGTGGAGCGGATCCAGGCGCTGGTGCCCGAGCGGGCCGATCCGGCCGCCGCGCTCTACGCGGTGGCCGCGATGGACGTACGCACTCTCTCCCGCACCCCGTACAACATCGGCACGCTGTATCTGCTGCCGGAAGTGCGGGCCGAGCGGTTCGACGCCTTCCGCGCCGAGCGGGGCCGGCTCCAGACGAGCTACGGCGCCCTCGGCGCCCTGGCGGCGACCGAGGACGTCTCCCGGAGCATGGCCGCCGAACGGATCGGTGAACTGCTGATCCAGCTCGTGGAGGTCGTCATCCAGATACGGCGTTCGCGAGAGCCGGACGCGGCCGACACGGACGCCGTCGCGTCATCGTGCCTGCGGCTGTGCGGGCTCGACGAGCGGGCGGTGGCCGCGGCCAGGGACGCGGCGGCAATCCTGCTGAGCGGGCTGGAAGGGCACGCCCCGTAGCCGGCACGACGAGACGCGGGGGCCAGCCCCACCCGGCGTCCGGGTGGTAGCTCCATCGAAGAGGAGTGCGGCGGCGGGTTGACTGTCACGGGTCAGGGGAGCGTTGGGCGGACCACAGAGGTGACAGCATGGCGGGGAAGCGTACGGCGGTTGCGGCATGCCTGGGGGTACTCATGGCATGCGGGGTGGGCGAGATGCCCGCCGGGGCGCAGGCGACGGGCGGCGGCTACTCCGCGGGGGACCTGAGGCGGGATCTGGCGGCGGTACGCACCGCGGCCGGCGGCGACGCGAACGTGGTGGCCCGAGTGGAGGGGCGGGGCGGCGCCGTGCTGCGGGCACGGTACGGGACCACGGGCGTGGGCTCGACCGCTCCGGTGCCGTGGGACCCGGAGTTCCGGGTGGCGAGCACCAGCAAGACGTTCACAGCGGTGGTGGTGCTCCAACTGGCCGCGCAGAAGCGTCTCTCGCTGGACGACACGGTGGAGCGGTGGCTGCCCGGAGTGGTCCGCGGCCACGGCAACGACGGCTCCCGGATCACCGTACGCGACCTGCTCCGGCACACCAGCGGGATCTTCGACTACATCGCCGATCCCGGCGTGCAGGACAAACTGCGGAACCATTTCGACGAGAACCGGTACGACGCCACCCCGCCGTCCCAGCTCGTCGCGATCGCGATGCGGCACGCCCCGCTCTTCACCCCGCCGCCGAACGGTTCCCCGCGCCGGTGGGCGTACTCGAACACCAACTACCTGCTGGCCGCGATGATCGCGGAGAAGGCGGGCGGTGCGGACTGGCGGCAGCTGGTCGAGCACCGGATCATCGCACCCCTCGGGCTGCGCGGCACCTACATCCCCGGTGAGAACCCGTATCTCATCGGCCCGCACGAACGGGTCACCGTCGACGGGCCCGGGGGCGTGCCGTTGGACCTCACCGAGGAGAGCTACCAGCACACCGCCGACTCCGGCGTGGTGAGCACCCCGTCGGACCTCGACACGTTCTTCCGCGCCCTCGCCGGCGGGCGACTGCTGCCCGCCGCGCAGTGGGCGTTGATGCGGCAGACCGTCCCGTACGACGACCTGCCGGTACCGCCCGCGGGCAGGCAGGGCGGATACGGACTCGGGCTACGAGTCGTGCCCCTGACGTGTGGGGGCGTCTACTACACGCACGAGGGCGACGGCTTCGGAGTGTACGGACGGCCCGCGGTCGGCGCCGACGGACGACGCGCGGTGACCGTGTCGGTGACCTCCACCACGGCGCTCGTCAACGAGGACAGGCTCAACAAGGCGGTCCAGACCCTCACGGACCATGCGTTGTGCCAGGGGCCGGCGCCGACGTCCTGACCTGCGACGTGACTCAGGGGGCGGTGAACAGCGCCGGGAACCGGGGGGCCAGCCACGGCCGGGGTCCCCAGGCGAGAACCTGCCCCTGGGCGATGGCGCGCCAGGGATTCAGCCGGCCCAGCGCGATGAGCAGGAAGGCGACGGGATCGAGCAGGATGGTGCAGTCCGCGCGCCCCGGCGGCGCCTCAGGTGTCACCTGCACGGCGCCGTCGACCAGAGACACATTGAACGCCCCGCCCCCGCGCAGCCGGATCCGGTAATGGGCCGTCAGCCCGGCCGTGGCCGCGGGGTTCGCCACACGCGGCATGACCGAGAGCATGAACGGCATGCACAAGCCCACCCGTACAGGGTCGATCATGTGCGGACGCTTCAGGGCGCGAGCCAGGTCGTAGCCATGGCCGAGCATGTGCGTCAGCAGGTACGACGCGAGAACGGGCCGAGTCATCAGGCCCAGGGGAGTGGTGGGTGCCGTGGCGTCGGCCGCCGGGCGTGACAGCGCGTCCAGGAACGCTTCCGCCTGCTCCATGAGCATCGTCGCCAGAGGCTCGGCGCGGCGCTCCCCGAAGACGGCGAGTGACTCCGCGTTGGCCGCGGCGAGACTCTGGGGCGTTCCGTCTCCGTAGGGGCGCTCACGCCCGGCTGCCAGATCGGCCATCAACTCGTTGGCCATGGCCAGATGGGCGGCGGCCTCGCCGACGGTCCACTCCGACCCGGGCACGGCGAGCGCCGTATCGCTCGCGCTGCGGACCAGCGTGGCGATCTCCTCGGCGGTGCCCCGGATCGCCTGTCCCAGCCCGTCGGGCAAGGGCCACGGACCGTCCTGCCGTACCGTCGTATGCACGTTGCCCGCTCCGCTCCCCACCCGCTCGGCACACCCGACGTGCCTGAGGCGCTGGTACCCAACCAGACTCGGGGGGCGTGCGGCAAGCCCCCGTGAGCCCCCGCTTCGGTCCTGGCTCCCGGTCAGCCGAGCTTCCGTAGCACTTGGGCGATGTTGGCCCGGTACGTTCCCATCGCCCGCAGTCCGGCGGCGTAGTGGTCGTGATGCCGGGCGACGTCCGCGGCCTGCTTCTCGGCCCGGACGGTGTGCCAGAGCTCGACCGTGTGGTGGCGGCGCTTGCAGATGACGTCCGCGACGGCGGTGGCCCGCTCCAGCTCGGTGTGCCGGGTGTTGCCGTCGCTGCCCCGGTGCCAGGCAGGGTCCGCGTACGCCGCGGCGGGGTCGGGATAGCGGGTGAATCCTCGACCTGCCACACAGCGCGACCACACGTCCCAGGCCGCGCGGAGGCGCGGGTCGCGCTTGACCGCCTTGTCGACCTCGACCGCCCGGGTGGCCGCGTAGAGCCAGTCCCGTTTGAGGTCGATGCCGCGCATCAGCCGTCGTTCCGCCTCGGCGCCGCAGGTGGGAAGATCCGCGTACTCGGCGGAGGTCATCCGGCGTCCCTTGGGCTGGGGGAAGGGGGCCTTTGCCGGATCCCAGCCGTAGCCCCACCGGCGGGCGGTGTCGAGATCGAGGGCGCCGTAGTCGGTGGCGACCAGGGTGGCGACGACGGGGTCGCCGGGGTAGCGGGGGTCGAGCGGGAAGTCCTGGTGGCCGTGGTCCGCCATGCACTGCCGGACCAGCAACGCCGTTGCCCGCTGGGAGCGCTGGTAGTCCTGTGGTGTGAAGCCGTAGCGGTCGGCCGGGAGGGGACCGAGGTCCGACTCCGAGCGGATCATCTCCCCGGGTTCTGGACCGGAGGCGCATAACGCCACCAGCACCGTGACCCCCACCGCGGCGCCCAGCCGCCACCCCCGCCTCGTCATGCGACGAGATGCTAACGGATCTCCCGGCTACGGCTGTCGAATCGCCCCGTCCGACGAGATGCGGGCCGCGTGCGAGCCGAAGTCCTCCTCCGACACGCCCGCGACGAGATCGATCCCGTCGCCGCCCGGCTCCGGCGTGCCCGGCTCCACGATCCGGGTCGGGTGCAGGCGCCCGGATACGTAGGTGCCGTCGGCGCGCAGGGTGACCCGCAGAACGCCGCTGGTGGAGAGGGTGCCGCCGAGCCCCAGGACCTTGTAGCCGGAGAAGTTGCCCAGGCTGTAGGCGATCAGCCTGCCCTTGTAGAACTCCATCCCCCGCATCACGTGCGGGCCGCTGCCGACGACGAGATCCGCGCCGGCGTCGATCACCGCACGGCTGAACCGGTAGCAGTCGCCGCGGTCCTCTCCGAGGAAGTACTCGGTCCCGGGCTCCACATGGGTCCGGTCCGAGCCCTCCGCGCCGGCGTGCATCGTGACGATCACGATGTCCGCCATCTTCGCGGCACGGGCCGTGAGCCGCTGTGCGGCGGGCACGTTCGTGAGGTCGTTCGCGCCCCGGTCGGGAGCGAACCCGATCACCGCCACCCGGAGGCCGTTGACCCGCTGGACGGTGATCTGGCCCAGACGGCCGGTGTACGGCAGATGGGCGGAGCGCAGCGCGGCGAACGTCTCGCGCCGCCCCTGCGCCCCGAAGTCGTCGATGTGATTGTTCGCCACGTTCAGGACCGTGAACCCGGCCTTCCTGAGCCAGTGGCTGTAGGACGGCGGGACGTGGAACGCGAAGCAGTGCGGGCTGTCGTTGTCGTCGCACTTGCTGGAGCCGCCGTCGGTGAGCGTGCCCTCCAGGTTCCCGAGCACCACGTCGCCGGCGAGCAGGTCCTCGACCGGGTCGAAGAACGAGGCGCCGTCGTCCGGCGGCAGGTCGTCCGGCAGCGAGCCCATCACGATGTCCCCCACGGCGGCGATCCGCACGCTGCCGGCGGGTCGCGGCGGTGCGGCGGCCGGTGACCCGGAGAAGGTGGACCGGGATGTCCGTGGGGGAGTGCGCGCGGAGTCGACGGGGGCCGGTTCCGCGGAGCCGTCGCGGAAGACGAACGCCGTGATGACCACGCTGATCCCGACCAGGCCGAGAGCAAGCGGGCGGCGACGATGCACGGTCTTCCGCCACCCGTGACGCCGGGCGCTCCGCTGCTTGGACCTGATCATCGATTCATATTACGAAGCGTGTGCCCATCCTTCACGCACCGTGAGTGCTGGCGTGTTTCCGGCGCGCGAAGGCCTGGCGGAGTGGTCTCTGCCCCCGGCGGGGCGGGCGGATCAGCGCAGTCCGGCGAAGAGGTCGTTCTCGGGGACGGCAGCGCCGGTACCGTCCTGGACGCGGACGAAGGTCTCGACGCCCATCAACTCGGTGAACTTCTTCTGACCCATCCTGAGGAAGAAGATGTTCTCGCCCTGGCTGGCGTGCGCGGCCAGCGCATCGAACTTCTGGTCACCGAAGGCGGTGGTGTCCACCCAGGTGGTGATCTCCTCGTCGGGGAGCCCGATCTCGGCCAGCGCGGCCGCCTCGGCGGGATCCGGCTCCTGGGCGTCCGTACCGAACTCACGCATCAGTTCCCCGAACCGCCGCATCATCGAGCGGGGTGCCGTCGTCCAGTACACCTTCGGTGTCAGACCGGTCATCGACAACGCCGCCATCGTGATGCGGTTGGCCTGGATGTGGTCGGGGTGGCCGTAGAAGCCGTTCTCGTCGTAGGTGACGACCACATCGGGCTGGTAGCGCCGCAAGAGTTCCGCGAGCCGGGCGGCGCCCTCCTCCACGGGGGTCTGCCAGAAGGACCCGGGGGCGTCATTGGTCGGCCAGCCCATCATTCCGGAGTCGGCGTAGTCCAGCGTCTCCAGATGACCGACCTTCAGGACCTCGCAGCTCGCCTCGAGTTCCTGCCGGCGCATCGAGGCGACGGCCGCTGGATCGTGCCCGGGATCGCCCGGCTTGACGCCTCCCGGTCCGTCACCGCAACCCCCGTCGGTACACGTCACGAGGACCGTACGAATGCCCTCCGACGCATACCGCGCGAGGACTCCTCCTGTTCCGGTGGCCTCGTCGTCGGGATGGGCGTGTACCGCCATGAGCGTCAAGGGCGAGTCAGTCATGAAACGATCCTCCTGGTGCGAAAAGGCCTCGGCCCGAGGCCGCGCCGCGCTTATCACGGGCCCGAGGGCCCCGGGCAACGTCGACGGCCTGTTGGCCTCCGTGCTCCACGCCCGCGCGACGCCGGTCTCTTGGCCGGTGCAACAGTGTCGGCCGCGCCAACTGTTCCCGCCACCCACGGATCACCTTCAACGGCTGGCCGCGCGGCCTCGCCCGAAGCGGGCTCCTGCCACCGGGGCGGAAGGAAAACGGATGCCTCATGCTGGCGCCATGGGATGGTGCGCTACGGATCCGACCTGCGTCTTCTGCGGCATCGTCGCCGGCCGGGTGCGCGCGAGCCGGGTGCACGAGGACGCGCAGGTCCTCGCCTTCATGGACATTCACCCGGCCGCCCCCGGGGACCTCCTCGTCATTTCCACGGCGCACGCGGCAGGCCGGACTGGCGCCTGCTCGCAGGCCGGGTGCGGGAACTGGAAGGATGGTTCGAAGGCCTACGGCCGTGGTTCGCCGCCTTGCACCCGGTGCTGGACTCGATCAGCGCGGCGGCCTCGGGGTGGGGCATCGACCAGAAGTTCTGGCGTTCGCTCTACAAGTGGGAGTCGGCGTCCGGCGGCGACAGGGTCACCGGCTGGATCACCGCCTTCTTCGCCCACCGGTACACCGACGAAGGACCGCTTCCCAAGCAGTCGTTCGGCCCGGGAACCACTGAGGTGGAGGACTTCCCTTCGCGCGTCTCCCGCGTCCCGTTCCGCTGGGAGACGCCCACCGGAACACGCGCGATGGCCTTCCTCGGCGGTGTGCTCGGCACAGAACGCGACGGTGAGTGGATCCGGCCGTGCCTCGGGTACGCCGTCGTGGAACTGCTCCCCGCTGCCGAGCCCCACGACGAGCGTCTGCCCGAGCCGTGGACCACGGCCGACGTTCGGCGGGTCACCGGCTGCCCAGAGGCTCAGGTTCTCACCACCCTCGGTACCGTCACCCTGCACGGCGAACCCCTCCAAGCCGACTGCGCGATCGACGTGAAGGGGCTGCGTGGTGCGGGCCGACGACGGCGACTGGTATCTCGGTGCGATCTCGTATCCGACAGCGGTGATATCGAGTGCTGGGGCAACTACGGCCCTGACCTCGGCTACGCCCTTCGCTCGCTCTAGCTGTGCCGACCAACGGTGCCGGGTCACCGGCATGCCGGTATCAGGTGGTGGCCAGCAGGAAGTCCTCTCCGCTTGACGGGCGGAGGCCGTCGGTGCGGTCGGCGAAGTAGCGCTCGGCGAGCGACGTCCCCGGCACGTGCCGGGCGTCTTTGAAGCCGGCCTCGCGTGCGAGCGTCAGCATCTCCTGTGGGGTGTAGAAGCTGATGAACGGCGTTCCCGATGTTCGCGCGCCTTCCTGGCTGCTCCGCAGGCCGAGGCGGTCGGCGTCGTCGACCAGCTCGGCCGGCAGCAGGAAGGTCATGGCGAGCGTTGAGCCGGGTGCGAGTCCGGCGATCTGGCGCAGGGTGGCGGCCGTGGCGTGTCTGGTGAGGTACATGGTGACGCCGGTGGAGACGATGACCGCCTGCCGGCCGGGATCGAAGCCGGCGGCGGACAGCTGCTCGGGCCAGGACGCGCCGGCCTCGAAGTCGACCGGCACCAGGTGCAGCCGGTCGGGGATGCCGTAGCCGAGTTCGACCAGCCGGTGGCGCTTCCAGGCCTGGGTGCCGGGCTGGTCGATCTCGAAGATCTGAAGGCGGGAGGCGAGGTCGGGCCTGCGCTGGGCGAAGGTGTCCAGACCGGCTCCCAGGATGACGTACTGGGTCACGCCCCGGTCGGCCTGCTCAGCGATCAGGTCCTCGACGAATCGAGCGCGGGCGACGATGGCTGCCCGGAACCCGCTGGTGGCCTGCGGGTTCATGTCCGGTCGGTCCCGCCAGCCATCGCCGGGCGCCACAAGCTGAAGGCCGATCTCGTCCTCGATCACGTGCGGGTGCGGGTCGCACTGGAGGTGCATCGCCCGCCAGAGGGCGGTCCGCACTGCCGTGTTGTCCGGTTGCTCCGTCTGCTCGTGTGTCATGGTGTTCCCCCTGCGTTCGTGGTCAGTTCTCGGCGGGAGCCTGGAGGTTCCACAGGCGACCGTCCGGGCCGCGCAACACTCTGGGCACGCACCGCGTCATGTTCGCCGTCGACGACATCGAGGACACGGTTGCCCGCCTGCGCCGTCACGGCGCCGATCTCATCGGTGAGCATCATCCTCGGACTGGCCGAGCAATTGCGCTGAGCGGGCGGGACCGAACCATGCAGCCGAGCGAGATCGTCGAGGTTCTGAACAGTCGCCCGGCAGCCAGTCTCTGCGGCGCGTCGTCGCCGACGGTTCGACCGATGAGTTTTGGGCGGTCATGTGGTCTACCCGTCGACGAAGGGAGCGCACCATGCGCGAGATCATTGTTTGCACGTTCCTTACGCTGGACGGCGTCATGCAGGCGCCGGGTGGTACGGACGAGGACGCCGAGCGCGGCTTCGAGTACGGCGGCTGGCAGAAACCGGTGGCCGACGACGAGGTGGGCACGGCCATCGCCGGTTGGTACGAGCACTCCGACGCGATGCTGCTCGGCCGCAAGACGTACGAGATCTTCGCGTCGTACTGGCCGGCCGCCGATCCCGGCAACCCGTTCACCGATCGGATGAACAGCATGCACAAGTACGTGGCGTCCCGGACCCTGACGTCCGTCGAGTGGCAGAATTCCACGCTGCTGGAGGGGGACGTCGTCGATGCCGTACGCAAGCTGAAGGTGTCCGACGGCGGCAGCATCAACGTCGTCGGCAGCGGCGACCTCGCCCAGACCCTCATGCGGCACGGCCTCGTCGACGAGTACCGGCTGACCATCCACCCGGTGATCATCGGTACCGGTAAGCGGCTGTTCGCCGACGGAGCGATCCCCACTGCGTTGCAGCCGGTCAGTGTCTCGACGACGAAGGGCGGCACCGTCGTCGGCGTCTACCGGCCGAACGGTAATCCCAGCTACGACAGCTACTGAAGCGCCGGCCATTGGGGTGACGTCCGGGCCCGGGCACCAGCCTGGCGCGACCGGCTGCAGGTGACCTGCCCGACCCCTTCGAGCCGGGCGGCAGGAACCTTCTTCAGTGCAGCGCGTCGGAGAGACGGACGAAGCTGTGGCCGTCGGCCAGCAGGCGGGGAACGGCGGCGGCGATGCCCTGGGCAGTGCCACCGCGGGGATGGTTCATGTGGCAGATCACGATGTCACCACCGCGGGCGGACGCGACGGCGCTGTGCACCTGGTGGGGGGTGAAGGTGGCGCCACCGTCACCGTTGACCGAGAAACTGGTGAACCGCTCGCCCAGGTCGGTGACGATCCGGGCGGCCACGTCGTCGCAGAACGCCGTACCGGACCGGAAGAAGCGCGGCGGGGCACCCAGCAGGTGGGTGAGCTTCGCCCGGTTGCCGGTGATCTCGTCGTACACCTCACCGGCACTGCGCGTGCCGGGGATGCCGTAGGCGGAGCGGCCGGTGACCGACAGGGGCCGGTGCCGGGTGCCGTGGTTGGCGATCTCGAAAAGCGGCTCCGCGGCCAGGCGGCGGAACAGCGCCGGGTTGGCGTCGATCCAGCGGGAGTTGATGAACAGGGTCGCCGGCACCTCCCGTTTGCGCAGGAAGTCGATCAGTGCGCTGTCGTAGCCGCTACCACCCGGCCCGCCGCACGCGTCGAAGGTCAGCGCGATCCCGCTGTGCCCGCCCGGCAGCGCGTGCACGACTCCCGGCGCCTCGAAGCCCCAGCTGTGCGGGGCCATGCGCCCGTAGCGGGCCACGATCTCGGACCGGGTGACCGAAAGCGTTCTGGTGGGAGAGCCGCCCGTGGGGCCGGAGGCCGGTTTGCCCTGGGCGGTGGTCGCCGCGGGGGAGGGCGGGCCGGAGGAGACGGCCCCGCCGCCCCTCGTCTTGTCCTGGCCCGCGCAACCAGCGAGCAAGCCCCCCGCCATGGCCGCCAGGACCACCCGGCGACTGGGTGTCATCAACGCCCCCACCTGATCGAAGATCTCAGCGAGCGACCGCCGCCCGCCACGGCCACCGTAGGCGGTGGAGACCGAGCAACCGGGCAGGTTGCGGACAAGGGTTCGCCAACAATCCTTTGCAGATCATTTGCGCCCACCGCGCCGCCGCATCGAGAAGCTCAGAGGTCAATTGTGCCCGAAGGCCCCGGCCTGTCACCGCAGCAGTACCAAGCCGGGGCCGATGACTCTCTATGACGACGTGCGCCCTTCCGGCGCATTGATCGAACGCCCTCGAACAGGGACTGGGTCACGGTCCGCCCGTCGGCCCCGACTCGGGGGCCGGTTCATCGAGGCCGGCCGAAAAATGGTGAATTGAGGGGCAACGGCGTTCCCCCGTTCTCCCTCTGACGGGTTGCCGGCGGTGAACCGGTGACAGCGGCTGTAGGCCGCGGACCATCCGAAGGGGGAAACAGACGATGGGTGTTTTCAAGCGGCGTGCTGCGCGTGCGGCCGTCGTGACGGCAGTCGGCGTATCGGCACTCGCACTGGGAGCGGCGACGGCGTCCGCGAAGGTCGATTACGACTTCAGGGTGAGCCCGCACACCGTGAAGGCCGGCGCGCGCGTTCACGTAAAGGGGTACGCCATGAACGACAGCGACCTCTTCCAGAGGTTCTGTGTGCAGGAGCGACAAGGCGGCCATGGGTCGTGGCGGACGGTGAAGTGCGCCCACGGAGCCGTGTGGGACGGCGGCTCGGTCGACACCTGGGTGAAGGCGAAGCACCGTGGCAGGTTGCAGTTCCGCGGTGCCCTCTACGAGGCGGACTGGGGCTCCAACAAGCTCCACCTGCAGATGGTCACGCCCACCGAGACCGTCAGGGTGCGCTGACCGCGAGAGTGCCGGGGCCCCGGTGCCCGAAGGCGGGGAGCGTCAACGCTCCCGCCGGCGGGTCACACGTGGCCCCGACGAGCAACCTCCTTGCCCGAGCCCTGTCGAGCGGCTGTCGGGCGTGTCAGGTCCACATGTATGCGTCATTGTTCCATGCGGCATTGAGCGACCCCGAATACTGCGGGTCGAAGAAGACTGGATTGCCGCCGTTGGCCAGGTCGACCTCGACCGTGTGATCGGTGTTGTTGACGATCGAGGCGGCATTTCCGCCCACCACGACGCCATAGCCGGAGCCGTTCCCCCAGTGGGCGAACTTGGCGGCGTACAGGTTGACGGCCTGGTTGGGCGACCAGTTCTCGAACGAGCCCCAGTTTTTGGCCTGCGAGTTGTAGTACAGGCACACGCTTCCGTTCGGGCATGTCTCGGCCCCGCCCGGGCCGGCGGCGTACGCGCCCCCGTCGCCAGGCCTATCGCGCCGAGGGTCAGTGCGCCCACCGTCGCGACTTTGGCCGTGCGACGTCCAGTTCTTATGCGCATGGGATCCCCTCCGAATTCACGGTGCATGACGAACAGACGCCGAGGCCGCGTTACGGCTCCCGCCTGTCGAAGTCCGCCGATGAGTGACCGGCGTCGTGGTTCCACTCGCTGGGACGGTCGAGAACTGCGTCTGAACACCACCATCGACGCCGAGGAGTCCCTCGACGGGCGGCCCTTGATCTTCCAGCCCACGGCACTGGCCACACGCATCGTGTTCGACCCACTGGCGGACTCCGTGATCATCATCTACCCCGCAACCGGCGGCGCCATCACGCGCGACCCCTACCTCGACGCCCCGCCCCCGGCGCTGGTGTCGCTTCTGGGGGCGACAAGGGCAGCGGCACTGGTCGCGGTGGTCAGGACACCCGCCCTGACCACCGGACGGCTCGCGCTGGCCCTCGGCGTGTCCGACGCGTCCGCCTCCCGACACGCCTCCGTCCTGCGCGAGTCCGGGCTCGTCGCCACCATCCGCAACGGCCAAAGCGTCCACCACACCCCGACTCGGCTCGGCAAGGACCTGGTACACGGATCCGCAACGGACGGCCGACCAGCCTGAGGCCGACGAACGACGATCAAGTCGGTGCGGATCGGAGCGGAATACCGGGTCCTCGAACTTCACCGGTAGTCGAGACGTTCTTCGCGGATGTCAGCGGATGTCAGCGGATGTCAACGGAGTTCTGCCGCCTCGGGAGTGTTTTGCCGGCGCTCGCGCCACCAGGCGGCCGCCCATGCGAGCACCGCGCCGCCCGCCGCGTACAAGCCGAGCACCCAGAGAGCCGCGGCGGTGGCGTGACCCGAGAAGTACACCGTGTTGCGGACCAGGGTGGTACCGGCGCCGGGTGGCAGCGCCTGTCCGATCGCGCTCCAGAAGGACGGCAGCAGTGGCGCCGGGTAGACACCGCCGGAACTGGGGTTGCCCAGTACCACGAAGAGCAGGATGACGACACCGGTACCCAGCAGTCCCAGCAAGGTCTGCAGGGCGAGCGCGGTAGTGCCGGCGGCCAGGACGATCAGGGCACCGATGCCGCTGAGTGTCCAGAAGTGGCCGCTGAGCGCGCCGAACAGGGGCCCGACGATGACTGCTCCGGCGATGCCCGACACGATCGCGTACGGCACGAGGACGGCGAGGCGGATGAGGGTCCGGTGCCGGCTGGCGGGCCGGGAACCCGCTGCCATGCCCATGATCGTCGCGGTCAGGTAGCCGCCGATCACCCAGCCGAGGACCAGGTAGAAAGGCGTCATGCCGCGCCCGTCCTTGGCGTTCGGTGGCCGGATGTCGGTGACGGTGATCTGCCGCTTCTGCGCCGCCTCGATCTTCTGTGCGATCTGCGCGGCCGTCTGTGACACCGACGGGCCGGCCGCGGAGGCGACCAGGAGGGTGTCCTTGGTTCCGGTCGCGTTGAAGACGAAGGCGGCGTCCGTCTTCCTCTCCAGGACCCAACTGCGGGCGACCGCGGCGCTCGGCGCCGCCATCGCCTTGACCGGGTCGTCGTCGAGGCCGTCGAGTCGGGCGACGATCTTCCCCGACACCTGTGGGGGAGCGGCTACCGCCACCGGAATCCGGTGCGGGGTGGGGGAGTGGAAGGCCCCGACGTAGGACACGACGAAGGCGATCTGGACGAGCAGGACACCCAGCACGAGCCCGAAGGCCCGAAGGGTGACGGCGTCCCTGAACTCGGCCATGAAGCCGGAGGGCTTGGCGCTGTGCTCGGCGGTGGATTCACCCGACGAGGGGCTGGCAGGTGCTGTCACGGCCGCATGATGGCACAGTCGGATGAACCCACCGTTCCTGCGGACGGCCAGGACGATCACGTCGCCGTGCTCCACGGCCTGTCGGCCCTGACCATTCGGACGGGTTTCGTCAGGCCGTGGCCGAGTGCCATAGCCAGCGGAGCGCATCGGGCAGCAGAACCCCGCCGTGGTTGGGGCTGTGGCCACCGTCGCCGAGGACGAGACGGAAGTCGTAGCCCGCTTCCGCGAGGGCGGCCGCCACGCGCAGATTGCTGGCGAGCCAATTGCTTTCGGGGCCGTTCCAGTTGAGGTCGCGATGGCCTGCTTGCATGAAGACGCGCAGCGGTTTGCGAGGGGTGCCGGGGATCAGTACAGGGTACGGGTTTCCGTTCGGCATCTGCGTGAAGCTGGAGAGGAAGCAGATGGCTCGACGAAACCTGTCCGGGCGCATCCACGCAGCCGTGAAGGCGCAGTTGCCGCCACTGCTGCCCCCGCAGACGCCCCATTGGTCTGCCCCTTCGGCGATCGAGTAGCGCCGTGTGACCTGGGGGATGATCTCCGTGAGCAGAAAGGTGACGTAGCGGTCGTCGAACGCGTCGTACTCGGCGTTGCGGTTCTTCGGGTGTTCGGCGTTCCTGAGGACGCCGGGGTCGACGAAGACGCCGACAGTGACCGGGATCTCGCCGCGGTGGATGAGGTTGTCCAACACGATGGCGCCGCGGACTTCACCGTCCGGGTCCAGGTACCACCATCCGTCCTGGAACACCATCAGCGACGCGGGTACCGAGGGGTCGTATTGCGCCGGCACATGAACCCAGTACCTCCTCGCGGTGCCGGGGTAGATCGTGCTCTCGCACCAGTCGAACTCCACGGTCGAGCCGACGGGAACGCCCGGCTGTCTCTCCGAATCGGGCCCGTAGGCGTAGCGAACGTCTTGCTGGTCGACGGGGAGCGGACGAAAGGGCAGCTCGATGGTCACGTCCGCACCTTAGAGACGCCGCCCGATCGCCTCAAACGGATTGTGTGCGGTTTGTTCGGAGCAACGGCCGCGATCAAGAGGCGGAGGCGGCGGCGCCCCCCTCACCGCGCCCGTGGCGATCGACCACTCTCGGCGTGCCGGAGTGCGCCGCGCAGGAGTAGGGAGCACGCACGGGTTCCGGTGCGACTTCCGCCAGCCATCGCGCCACCGTGTCGGCGAGCGGTTCCAGCGCCGCGGCGCACGCCGGCTCCAGCGGATCTCCGAATCCGGGGACGTCCAGTACACGTACCGGTCCGGACCGGGCGCAGCGGCCGGCTGTGGAAAGCAGGTAGCCCGGCGCTCCGAGGCCCGGGACGAGGACCACCAGATGCCGTCGTCCCTGGAGCTGAGGGGTCCCGAAGCTGTGCACGCGCACCGGCCCGGCCCGGTCGTGATGGGCCTCCGCGCGAGGCCGACGAGGTTGGGGCCGGGGGAGCCGCATGTCGGGTCCTTCCGGATCGTCGACGGTGGGCCCGTTCGGCCCGCAGCAGCCCGGCTCGGTACGCCCGTGAGGGTGCGGCTGGCGCGTGGTCACCGGGCCGAAGGCGCCTGCCTGGACGGCGAGCTGCTCAGGGTGGACTGGAACAGGGCGATCTGATCCTTCACCCAAGGGTCGAACACCGCGGCACGCCCACTCGCCGGCGGGAAGAACATCGCCAGCTGGTCCGCGATCCACGGGTCTGTGGCCCGGCGCGCAGTCCGCTGGCCGTCGGCGCCCTGCCCGGTGCCTACGGCGGTGCTCTGGACCGGGAGGTGCGCGCTCTCCTGGGGAGAAGCCGCCATGGCAGAGCCGCCACCGGCCACGACGGCGCCTCCGGCGATGAGGGCTGTGACACCTGCGAACGCTATACGGCGGGTGAGCTTCATGTTTGTTCTCCTTGCTCGATCCGCCGTCCCTGTAGTGGTCACGCTACCGTGCGTGACGCGCTTCCCAGGGGCGGCGCGGAAGCATCCGGTGGGCACGCCTACCCCGCCGCCCTCGCGCCATACCCACGCCTTCCGAAGCACCCGCGGCCTCGCCATTTCGCAGGCTGGGGGCGAGTAGGTGGAGGCGCACCGGCCGGCTGGCCCGACAAGCGGAAGGGGCGCGGCCGGCGCCGTCCAGGTGGAGGCGCGAGGCCACCAGGACCCGTACCTTCGGCGAGGGACGGCTGTCCGAGCCACGGGACTACTCGCGCTCGGACTCGGCGGCCGGGATGTGCCCTCTTTCAGCGGCGAGCCGACCTGGACGCCGGCTACCGCTATCCTCCTGCAACTGATCACTTACACGAGGGAACCCCATGCGCCCAGTACACCTTGGTCTGGCTGCCGCGATATCAACCGCTGCGCTCACCGCAGGATGTGCCTCGAGCACCACCACCACCACCGCCCAGGCCCCGGTTGCCACCCCGACGAAGCCCACCGCGACAGCATCCACCAGCAGCACCCCCACTCCCAGTCCCAGACCAGCGGCAAGATCGGCAACCCCTGAGGCACTTCCGGACGGATACGACGCCACCCGCAACGCGAAGGCGGACATCAAGGCCGCCCTTGGGAAAGCGGCAGAGGAACATCGGGAAGTGCTGATCGACTTCGGCGCCAACTGGTGTCCGGACTGCAGGTCTCTGGATGTGATGTTCCGCTCGGCTCAGGTCGAACCGCTGCTCCAGAAGGGCTACGTCACGGTCGCCGTCGATGTGGGTCAGTTCAATCACAACCTCGATCTCGCCGGCCGGTACGTCGATCTGCAGACGAGCGGGATTCCGGCCCTGGTCGTCCTGAAGTCCGACGGCACCCTGCGGACCGCCACCAACGACGGTTCCTTCTCCAACGCCCGAACCATGGAACCGAATCAGGTCAGCGCGTTCCTGACCCGCTGGGCGCCCAGCGGAAGCCGGTGACCACCCCACGTCGGCGCGGTGTCGCCCTCGGCTCAGCCGCCGCAGCGCTTCTCATCGTCAGCGGCTGCGGCGAAGAACGAGTCTCCGAACCCACGGAGCACGCCACGGCCAACGGAGTCACGGTCACTGTCACCCTGCTGGCCCCAGATCACGGTCAGCGCGAACTGCGGGCGACCTTCAGCCCGCAGAGGCCTGGCTTCCACATCTACAGCATCGACCTCCCCCCACAAGGCGTCGACGGACTGGGCATCCCCACCAGGCTTTCCGTCCACGGCGATCTCACCGCCGTCGGCAAGCCACCGTCAACGAAGCTCGTGACCCGGCTCCTTCGACCAGCGGGGCTCCAGACGGAGATTCCCGTCTATCCGGACGGCCCGGTGACGTTCACCATGCCGGTCCGGCAAACCGGCTCCCACGTAGCCGACGTGATCGTCAGCTACGGGGCCTGCAGTGAGAGCCGATGCCTCATGCCCGTCACAGACGAAGTGATTCACCTCAACCTCAACTGACTCCGCATTTCCCGAAGTCGGGGCTGGAGTCCGGCGACGAAGGTCCTGACTACGAGGAACCGATGGTGTGACGTCTAAGCTGGCGCGGTGACTGAAGAACAGGAACGGGTGCAGCCGTCGGGAGTGTGGGCCACGGCGGTGGGTGTAGCCAGGGTGCGGGCGCTGGAGACCGAGCGGGAGAACGCGCTGTTCCGCGACCCGCTGGCACAGGCCTTCGCCACCGCCGGCGGTCTGGGGCCCTCCTCCCCGCCGCCGCTGCCCGGGGACGAGGCCGCACGACGCCGTCGGCTGGGCGTGGCGTTCTCCATCGTCATCAGGACGAAATTCCTCGACGACCTGCTGGAGCAGGCCTCCGCGTCCGGGGTCCGGCAGGTCGTGCTGCTCGGCGCAGGCATGGACAGCCGGGCCTTCCGGATGGACTGGCCCGAGGGCACCCGGCTGTTCGAGGTGGACACGGCCGCGCCGTTGGACTTCAAGGCCGCGGTGCTGCGTCGGGAGCGGGCCGTCGCACGCTGCGAGCGGATCACCGTCGCGGTGGATCTGCGTGAGGACTGGCCAGGTGCGCTGGCCGCCGCAGGGCACGACCCGGCGGCGCCGACCGTGTGGATCGCCGAAGGGCTGCTGATCTATCTGCCCGAGGACGCGGTGGAGCTGCTGTTGGCCCGGATCAGCGCCCAGTCGGCGGCAGGCAGCCGTATGGGGCTGACGTTGGGCTCGCGCGGCGTGATCGAGCGCTTCAGCGCGGACGCCGTGCCGGGTTCGGCGGCGTCCATGTGGGTCTCGGAGATGCCCGACGATCCGGTGGGCTGGCTGGCCGGGCACGGCTGGGAGGCCGAGACCCACACCCTGCGCGAGCGCGCCGCCGCCTACGGCCGCCCGATCAGCACTCCGCCGCAGGGCGAGGAGCGGCCCGGCGGACTGATCTCGGCGGTCCGCCGGTAGAGCCCATGTCCGACGCGGACGTCCGCGCCCGGGGCGTCCGCGACAGCCGGGGCCGGGGCACCTGGCCGCCACGGCCCCGGCTTCCGTCATGACCCGAAGCGCTTCCTCCCATGACACGGCCGCGCATCGTCGGGCACGAGCTGGCGGCGGCGCATGGGTGGCTTGTCGGTGACCGCAAGCGGTCCGGCCATCTTGATCGTGCGCAGCACGGGCGAGGTTTCCAGGGTGTGGATCGCCTTCAGGGTGCCCAGGCGTTCGGTGAGGTAGCGGTGCAGCGCCGCCGGGTCGGGGCACAGGGCGTGGGCGGTGAGATTGTGGGGGCCGGTGACCGCGGCGACGTAGGCCAGCTCGGGATGCCGGGCCAGCGTACGGGCGACCCGGTCGAGGTGGGCGGGGGCGACGGACATCCACAGGAGCGCCTGCATGGTGACGCCCAGCAGGGCGGAGTCGAGTTCGACGTCGAAGAAGAGCTGGCCGTCGGCCCGCAGTTGCTCCAGTCGTCGCGCGACGGTGGCGGGCGACCATCCGGTGGCCGCGGCCAGGCTGCCCAGACTCGCCCGGCCGTCGCGCTGGAGGGAAGTGAGCAGGTCGGAATCGGCACCGGTAGGGGACGTCCGCACCCCAGAGGCGGCGGTGACGGACGGCGCCCCGGCCACGGCGGTGCGCAGGCGGCGCTGCTGCGTGGCGTCGAGGGCCCGTTGATGGCCGGACCACGCGGTGGGCCCACCGAGGTAGGTGTGCAGCACGCAATGTGCGGAGACCGCGGTGATGCCGGCCGTGCGCGGGATGTCGTGCAACAGCAGCGCGTGTCCGGACGGGCCGTCGGTGCTGGAGCTGTCCACGATCGCGACGATCTCGGTGCCGCCGGAGGCGAGCTTGACCCATGAGGTGTCGGAGCGGCGCGCGAGCGCGTCGGCAAGGTCCTGGGCGGCGCGCGGGCCCGTGGTCAGCCGCAGCAGCCACTGGGTGCGGTCGCTGCGCTGCGGCTCGGCCAGGCCGACCACGCGCAGTGCGGCGTCCGCAGACAGCCGCCGGTAGCGGCGGGAGACCGTCTGTGCCGAGACGCCGAGGACGTCGGCGATCGCACTGAACGGCGCCCGGCCGTCGATGCGCAGGGCGTGGATGAGACCACGGTCGATGTCGTCCAGCATGTGAGAATCATGCACCGGAAGCATGGTGATGGAATGATTCAGCAATCCGGCCGCCGAAAGTGGAGGTGGCCCGGCGGCGGCACGCACTGTGGGGCGCATGTCGAACTCCACCACCACCCCGCGCCTTCAGCGGCGTTGGGTCGCACTCGCCGTGCTGCTGGTCGCCGAGGCCATGAACCTTCTCGACGCCACCATCATGACCGTCGCCGCACCCGTCATCCGCGCCGGTCTGGGCGGCCCTGCCTCCAGCATCCAGTGGTTCAGTGCCGCGTACACCTTGCCGTTCGCCGTCTTCCTGCTCACCGGCGGGCGACTGGGTGACATCGTCGGCCGCCGTCGGGTGTTCCGCCTCGGCATGGCCGGCTTCGTCCTGGCCTCACTGGGGTGCGCGCTCGCGCCGTCCACGGCGGCGCTGATCGCCTTGCGGGCGCTGCAGGGTTCGGCGGCAGCGCTGATCATTCCGCAGACCATCGGGATGATACGTACCATGTTCGCCGGCCCTGAACTGGCGCGGGCCATGGGTGCCATCGGCCCGGTCATGGGGCTTGCCGCGGTCACCGGCCCGGTGGTCGGCGGCGCGCTGACCCAAGCGGATGTGCTGGGTTCCTCCTGGCGCTCGGTCTTCCTCGTCAACGTCCCCCTGGGCGCCGCCGTGCTGGCGGCCACGCCGCTGCTGAGCGAGGACCGTGCCGCGCTCCGGCCGCGGCTGGACCACGTCGGCACGGTGCTGGCGGTACTGGGCAGCAGCCTGCTGGTCTATCCCCTCATCCAGGGCGGCACCCATGGCTGGCCGGGCTGGTGCTGGGCGATGCTCGCCGCGGGGGGCGCGGTGCTGGCGGGCTTCGCCGCACATCAGCGGCGACGGGCCCGCAACGGCCGCAGCCCGCTTGTCGAGCCGGGCCTGTTCGTCGACCGCGGCTTCACCGCCGCGCTGGTGTCCAGCGCGCTGTTCTTCGCGGTGGTAAGCGGCCTGATGCTGGTCGCCGTGCTGCAGATGCAACTGGGCCTGCACCGGGACGTCCTCTCGGCCGGTTTCGCGCTGCTGCCCTGGTCCGCGGCGATGGCGCTGTCTTCCTGGGCCGCCGGCGCCTGGCTCGTACCCCGTTACGGGGCCCGGATCATGGGCGCCGGCCTGCTGGCGCTGTTCGCCGGAGTCGTATCGGCCGCTGTCGTGTACGCCACCAGCCCACCAGCCTGCTACCCGTGGCTGCTGCTGCCCGCGCTGGCCGTGGCCGGGATCGGTCAGGGCCTGTACGCCGTTCCGTTCTTCGCCATCGCCCTGCACCGGGTCCGCCCACACGAGACGGGCTCCGCCGCCGGCCTGCTCAACGCGGTGCAACAGCTCGGCGGCACTCTCGGCATCGCCCTGCTCGGCAGCACCTTCTTCCACGCAGCCGCTGTCGGCGACCGCACCGAGGGCGCGGCCGCGCTCACCGGCGCCCGTAACGCCTTCTGCCTCGCCGCCATGCTCATCCTCGGCACAGCAGTGACCACGACCATGATGCTCCCGCGGCAGCGTCCATCGGCCCCGGACCCGGATCAGCCGCTCGTTCCCGACGCCACGGCCAGGTAACGGCTTCAGGGCGAAGAGCAGTCGCCCGATCAGCACTTCACCCGCTGCCAAGGGAGGGATGCGGTGACACTCAAACGCCCCTGGGGCCGGCCCAACCGTCACTGAACTGCCGTACCAGGCGGCACCGAAAGCCGATGAAATGGCACCTCCGGAACCTCCAGCGCCTGCCGCCCGTGCAGTCGGGGGCCTCGGCTGCACGGGCGGTCGTTGGCACTGGGCGCTGCTGTGTGTGACCACCGCCGCGGGCGCCCGCGTCCTGCGCACCGAATCCGACCGCACCCGCCGGCGCGAGATGGCAGCCGGCGGCCACTGACCGCTTGTGCGGCACGGTCCCTGACCACCGTGCCGCACAAGCCCTCATCCTCCCGGTCACCAGGACCGGTGAGGGAAGCCTCAGCTGACCGAAGGAGCCACTGATGTCCGAGTCCCACGCAGTGCCCGCACGCGGCCGTGTCGGTGTCATGCTGCCCCGTGATCTCCCCGTCGGCGACGTGCTGCCCTATGCCCGGCGTGCCGAGGAGCTGGGGTTCCATCAGGTCTGGGTGGTGGAGGACCTCGGCTGGCGCGGTGGTGTCGCACAGGCCGCCACCGTCCTGGCCTCCACCACGAAGCTCACCGTCGGGATCGGCATCATGCCCGCCGGCGCCCGCAACGTGGGCTTCGCCGCGGTGGAGCTGGCCACCCTCGCGCAGCTCCACCCCGGCCGGCTCATCGCGGGAATCGGCCACGGCATGCCCGGCTGGATGCGCCAGGCCGGCCGGACCCTGGCCCGCCAGCCCCCTGACGCTGATCAAGGAGTACGCGAGAGCGCTGCGCCTGCTCCTCGCCGGTGAACCCGGCCCCGCGAACGGCCGGTACGTACGCTGCGAAGGCGTCGTTCTCACCGAGATCCCGGACGCCGTGCCCCCGGTCGTACTCGGCGTCCGCGGCCCCAAGTCGCAGGCGGCCGCGGGCGAGGTCGCCGACGGCCTCCTCCTGGCCGAGCCCGCAGCGCCCCCTACATCACCGCTTCCTTGGGCAACCTGGGCCCCGCCGCCTCCGCGAACCCTCGGGAGATCGTCGTATACGACGCCGCAGCCGTCGATGACGACGAGGAAGCCGCCCTCGCCCGCGTCCGCGCCGTCCTGGAGGCGGTCGGCGAGCCGGAGTGGGCCGCACACATCGCCCCCCTGCCCTTCGCCCCTCCTGCTCCCTCGGCCCACGCGTTGAGAATGCGTCAGGACGGGACCGGCCGGCCGAGCCCCGCCCGCGTCCGCAGGGGCGCCTACACGCTGGCCAAGGCGGCTGCTGTTGTGGCGATCACTGCCCCGGGGTTTTCATCCGCGCAGCCCGGTCCCGCCGACGGGGCGGAGTTCGATCCGCTCGGGCGGCCCTGCCAGGAGGGGCAGGGCCTGCCCGATCAGTTCACTGGCTCCGGTCGCGGACAGCGAGGCGGCTTTGTCGGCCGCGCTGCGCCAGATTTCGGTGACCCACACGATGTCTTCCTCGTCGGGTGCGGTGTTGACGATGTACAGCTCGCACCCGGGAGCGTCCTGCCCGAGTTCCGCTGCTCGCAGGAGGATCTTGACCAGGGTGTCGCGTTGTCCTGGCTGCGTGCGGAACTTGACGTACAGGCCGACCTTGTCCATGTCCACTCCCGTCGCGTTGCGTATTCGGGTTCCGAGGTGATGATCGCACGGGCCCGGAGGGGTGGGGTGACATCGCCTACGGCACGAAATGCTGTTCACCGCCCGCTGTAGTGCGCTTGTGGTGCGGGCGAGCGGCGTACGGGACGCCGGAGCCGGGGTTGGCTCGGGGGGCGGATCAGGGTTGGCCCTGATGCCGGTCGGTCCGTGGTCGACCATGATCGATCGTGTCGGCACAGACCATTCAGCGCAAGGAATCTCATGGAGTCTCAGATGAAGTTGTTGGCTCGCCGCGTCGCTGTCCTCGGCCTCGCCGGTTCCGCTCTCCTCGGCATTGGAGCCGGTTCGGGCGCGCAGGCCCTCGCTGTGAGCGACGCTCGTCCCGACGCTACGAACGTCTTCCCGCCGCTGGACCCGCCCGCCCTCCAAGCCGCCATCGAACCCCAGCCCGCCGACGGTGCCTCCGGCGCGATCGCCAGGGTCGGCGAGCCGGGCCGGTTGTGGAAGGGGTCGACCGTCGACAGCCAGACCGGGCGAAAGATCCCGGCGAACGCGCACTTCCACATCGGCAGCATCTCAAAAGTCTTCGAGACCACCGCCGTCCTGCAACTCGCCGCCGAGGGCCGGATCGTCCTCGACCGGACCGTTCAGCAGTACATGCCCGGTCTGCTCCCGGACACCTTCCAGCCGATCACCGTCCGCGAGCTCATCAACTACACCAGCGGACTGCCGGATGTGGACGAGGGCAAGCCCGCACAGGGCGCCGACGAGACGATAGCCAACCGCTACGAGTACCGCACCTTCGACGACATCATCAGGACCACCCTGCGCCCCGCCGACCGCCCCTGGCCCGGCCCGCACTTCGCGCCCGGAACAGAGCAGGAGTACAACTCCCTTGGCTTCCGGATAGCGGGCAGGCTCATCGAACAGATCACCGGCCACTCGTTCAAGGAGGAGGTCACCGAACGCATCCTGAAGCCGCTGCGGCTCGAACAGACCTCGGTACCTGAGGACGACCCCGTGATGCCCCGGCCCTACCTCCACGGGTACGTGACCGACAGCCACGGCAGGGCGGTGGACGTCAGCGAGCAGGGCGGTGACCCCTCCAACATGATCTCCACCCCGGCCGACCTGGACCGCTTCATCACCGCCCTGTTCCAAGGCCGCCTGCTGCCCCCCGCCCAGCTCGACGAAATGTTCAGCCTCCCCAAGGACGCCGAGGGCAAGCTCGTACCGTTCATCGGCACCAGCTGCCAGAAAGTGGCCTGCTTCGGCGCCGCCCTGATGTCCACCCCGCTGCCCAATGGGGGCGTGCTCTGGGGCAAGACCGGCCACGACTTCGGCTACGCCAACGGCATGTTCGCGACCCGTGACCTGTCCCTACGCGGCATCTACTCGGTCTCCAACCTGAGCCTCGACTTCGGGGCTCCGACCCCGCTGGCCAACCGCCTGCTGATGGCGGTCATAGCACCCACGGCCGGGCAGAACTGATCCAGACGCAACCCGACCGCCGACGGACGCGACCTTCGTGGGACTGGGGTGACTTGGGCATCGATGCCCTGGTCGGTCAGCAGGGTCCGACCGGAGGAGTGTCCATACGGGACGGCGGGGACATCGGTCTGCGACAGCCGTACGTCTGCCCGAGCAGCCGACCCGCCGCAGGACGGCACTGCCCGGTGCGAAATACTCTCACGATGAGGTCACGCACTTCCCCGGTCAGCCAGCCGATCACGATACGGAGGGCCGTCGCGCGGGACGCCAAGCGGCTCACGCGGCTCGTGCGTGGCTCAGGCGCCTATGAGGGTAAGTACGCGTCGGCAGTCGCGGGCTACCGGGTCGGTCCTGATTACATCGAGGCCCACCGCACCTTCGTGGCCGTCGGCGCCGACGAGAATGGAGGCCGGGTCCTCGGGTTCTACTCGCTCGTCCTCGCTCCACCGGAGCTCGACCTGCTGTTCGTCGCCGACGAAGTGCAAGGACGGGGTATTGGGAGGCTGCTCGTAGCGCACATGCAGTCCGAGGCCCGTGCCGCCGGGATCGACCGTGTCAAGGTCGTGTCGCATCTTCCCGCTGAGGACTTCTACCACCGCGTTGGTGCGGTGCGGACCGGGACCGCGTTCGCGAACCCGCCCGCCGTGCCGTGGGACCGTCCCGAATTCGAGTTCCGCATTCTTCCGGAATGAGGCGGTGGCCCGGTTTCTCGGGCACCGGCTCCACCCGTACGGTGGCCGGCATGCGGGAGCCGCTGGCGGCTCCCGCATGCCGCGGACGTTGCTTTCCGGTGTCGGTCAGGACGGTGCCGGTCACCTCACGTCGAACCGGTCGACGACCAGCCAGCTGCCTCCCGTCTTGGTGAGGGTGAGGGTGTGCCGTCCTAGTGGCAGGCCGCTGACGGTGTACACGGTCTGCTGGGCCTGGCGGCTCGCGGAGGAGGCGTTGACGGTGCCCTGGGAGGTGCCGTCGAGGGAGACCGCGATGGTGCCTTCGTCGGAGTTGGTCTCGGTGACGAGGCTGATCCCGGTTCCGGTGAAGGTGACGGTGGCCGAGTCGCCGTTGGCCGTGGCGGCGTGGACGTCGTCCTGGTAGTCGCCGAAACCGCGGCCGGGGTAGTAGTGCCAGGACCCGCCGGTGTAGGCGATGGAGGTGTCGGTGTCGTTGTGGACGCCGGTGACCTCGAAGCCGTCCAGGGTGGCCCAGGTGCCGCTGCGCTTGACGAACTGGACGGTGTGGCTGCCCGCGCTCAGTCCGCTGGTGCTGTAGATGACCGCCTGGGTCTGGCGGGTGGTGGCGCTGGTGTCGATCAGGCCCTTGGAGGTTCCGTCGACGAAGATCTCGACCTGTCCCTGGTCGGTGTTCTTCTCGCCGATGACCGAGACGGCGGTGCCGGTGAACGTCAGCGACGCGGTGTCGCCGTTGGTCCCCGTGGCATGTACGGCGTCCTCGTAGTCGCCCACGCCGCGGTTGCCGTTCGCCGTCCAGCTGCCGGTGTAGGAGATCGCGGTGTCGTCGTCGTCGATCCTGCCGGTCAGCGGCTCATGCGCGGCGTCGGGGCCGGCGGCGGCGATGATGGCCTGGGCGGCGGTGGGCCAGGCACCGCCGGAGACGATCGTGGCCTGGTTGAAGGTGATGTTGGTGCCGTGGTTGAGGGTGGCGGAGATGTCGGAGTAGTTGTCGTGGATGTTGATGTCGTGGATGGTCGGCGTCCACATGCCGATCCAGTTGCCGCCGCCGATGCGGGTGACGTTGTCGTGGGTGTTCCAGTACGAGCTGCCCTCGTCCTGGTACAGCCTGTTGTTGGTGTGGTTGCCGACCTCGACGAGGTTTCCGGCGAGCACGGAGGTGGTGGAGCCGTCCCCGTTGCCCTGGCCGCCGTTGGTGTAGATGGGACCACCGTCATAGAGGATGTTCATCACGTCGTGGACGTGGTTGTCCAGGATCTGGTTGTCGCCGGCGTAGATGGTGCCGTGCTGGCACGTGCTCAGGCCCTGGGCGGACTGCATGGAACACGGTGAGGCGTAGCCCCAGCCCCAGCCGAGCGACATGCCCGAGTAGGGGGTGTGACCGATGTCGTTGTGCGAGACGGTCAGGGTGCGGGTGTAGCCGGCCCAGATGCCGACCGCGTCGGAGTAGTCCTGGCCGACGTCGGAGATCCAGTTCTGGGAGACGGTGTCGCCGGTGGTCATGCGGCTGGTGTCGGTGAGGTAGTAGTCGTCGACCTCGCCGACGGAGACGCCGCC
Source organism: Streptomyces sp. NPDC006739 (assembly GCF_042869815.1). Lineage (NCBI taxonomy): Bacteria > Bacillati > Actinomycetota > Actinomycetes > Kitasatosporales > Streptomycetaceae > Streptomyces > Streptomyces sp. NPDC006739. The sequence goes on along the minus strand of NZ_JBIAGM010000014.1, from coordinate 198,815 downwards.
GCCGGAGGTGTCGTGGATGAAGCTGCCGGTGATCGTGGAGTCCTGGGTGCCGTCGGCGAGGTCGATGCCGGTGCCGCCGGTGTGGGTGATCTCGTCGCCGGTGAAGGTGATGTTGGATCCGCGGTGGACCTGGACGGCGGCGGGGATGCGGATGGGGGCGTTGGAGTGGCTGGTGTCCCACAGCACGCCGGCCTGGTTGTCGATGTAGCCGGCCGTGGAGGGCAGCGTCCAGGTGGTGTAGGAGAAGGTCAGGCCCTGGAAGGTGATGTCGTGCGCGGGTGTGATCGCGTCCGGCACCACGGTGAAGCCGTCCAGGACCACGTACGTTCCGCCGGTCTTGACCAGTTTGATGGTGTGCTGGCCCTTGGCCAGGCCGCTGACGGAGGCGACGACCTGCTGGGCGAGCCGTGAGGAGCCGGCAGCCGAGGGGCTCTTCGTCTTCGTGCCGTCGATGTAGACGTCGAAGCTTCCCTCGTCGCTGTTGGTCTCCGAGAGCACGTCGATCCCGGTGCCGGTGAAGGTGTAGCTCACCGAGTCGCCGTTGGCGGTGGTGGCGTGCACGTCGTTGTAGAGGTCACCCAGGCCGCGCCCGCTGGAGGAGCTCCAGGAGCCGGTGTAGGCGATGGCCGGGTCGGTGTCGTTGACCGGGGTGAGGTGGCCGGGGGTGCCGCTGACGTTCAGCAGCGTCTCGGTGGTGGGCAGTTCCACGTCGGCGGTGCTGAGGTCCTCTCCGCTGCGTGGCTTGTAGTAGAGGAAGCCCGCCGAGCTGTCGAGGTAGAACTCGCCCGGGGAGTCGAGCAGTTGGTAGGCGTTCTCCACGTAGGTGATCGAGCTCAGCTTCGGCAGTCCGGCGCCGTTGAAGGGGAAGCCGCGGTTGGGCACGGAGGTGTTGTTGTTCCGGAAGCAGGTCGGGTCGACGTTGAGGCTGGAGCCGCCGCCGCTGGGCGCGGTGATGCTCGCCAGCGGGCAGCGCATCTGCTTCCAGGAGTTGTTGTTCACGATCTCCATGGAGGAGGCGTTGGTGAACGAGGTGTAGGAGGAGTCGCTGGTGGTGAAACTGGACCCGGAGAGGGTGAAACCCGAGGGGTTCAGCGGACCGCGTGCGCGCTGGGCCCGCACGCCGTTGACGAAGAGCTGCCGGCTCTGCGTATCGGCGGGCACGGCGGCGCGGTAGATGCCCTTCGAACTGTCGAAGAGGGAGAACCCGCTGACCTTGGTCGCCCCGCTGAGGACGGGTTTCTCGCCCGGGTAGGCGGCGTAGACCACCTTGAAGCCGTTCCGCCCGGAGTCGGAGGCGCCCAGGGCGAAAGCCTGGGACAGACGGTAGGTACCGCCACGCAGATAGACGTCGATGTCGGCGGCCATGCCGGGGGCAAGGCCCGCCACCTTGCTCTTGGCGCCGTCCAGACTGCACGGAGCGCTCAGCGAGCAGGTGCTGCCGGAGCCGGAGGGTGAGGCGTACAACACGGTCGGTGTGGCGGCATACGCCGGGCCGGCCGAGGAGAGCGCGGCGCAGACGATCGCGCCCACTGTCCCCAGCACACCGTAGAGGCCGGTGGCTCTGGAACGGAACAACGGCATTGGTGCTCCTGCCGGGAGGGCCGGAATGCCCGGCGGACGAGGACCCCGCCGTCGTGAGGACGGCGACTGTCGGTCCACCGGACAGCGTCCAGGGGAGGGAAGGGAAGGTGAAAGCAGAGACATCGGATGTATTAAGGGTCACATCCTCGCGTCTTGTCTAGAGTTGAGGACAGAAATTGAAAAACTCCCCGCCGTAGCCCTGCAGTCAGTGCGCTCAGGTGAAATAGATGGGATCTATCACGGTCGCAGCCGCTCGACGGCCCCGTCCGCTGGCGGACTCGAGCGGGATCCAGCGGGGCGCCGCTGAGCCGCACCGTCGAGACCTGGGCCTCGGCCGGTCCGGGCCGGCGAGCGTCTTCGCCACGAGTTCGGCCCCGTGGACGGGGGCCAGTGCGGCCGCCGCGAGCCCACCTCCGTCGGCGATGAGGGCGACGTGCGACGCCATGATCTCCTTGTGCTCCGAGGGGCTCGCGCTGACGCGTGGCCGGCGAGCGGCGACGTGCTCCGGGGCCCGCCGGGCGACCCGTGATGCGCAGGGATGCTGCCCGAAACCGGCAGCGTTTCCTCTCGTGCGTGCGCTGCGGCCCGCGCCGCGAGTCCCGGGGTCGGTTGCACCAAGTGGCGAAGTGGCCTCCGCCGGGTACTTCACGTTGATCGTCTGGGTACCTGCGGGAAGGGTGGAGGCGTCAGGCGGGGTGTTCTCCCGCGACCGGCCAGACTCCCTGGTCGGAGAGGTGAAGCACGAGGGCCGCGATGTTCCAGGCGTCGTCTTCGCCCCGGTGGTGACGGCCTTCGAGCCGCAGTCCGGCGATCTGTAGGGCCTGTGCCATGCCGGGGCGTTTGCGCAGACCGTATGCCTCGGTGAAGACGGCCTTGGCGTTGGTGTGGTGGCGGCCGAAGGGGTAGGGCGTCCGTGTGGCCCGACACTGCCGTGTGAACTGGTGGCGGTCGTAGTCGCCCCAGCTGACCCATGGCCGGACGCCTGCGCGGTGCTCGGCCGCCAGTAGTCGGCACGCCTCGGCGAAGGTGACCCCCTGATCGACCTCATGTTGGGTGAGGCCGGTCAGCTCCGTGCAGAACTCGCTGACGTTGGACCGAGTGGGCTTCACCAGAACTCGGTGGCGGGCGAGGCGCTCGCCGGCGTCCAGGTCGATGACGGTCAGCCCGATCTCGATGATCTCGCTGACCTCGCCGGGCGGCTGGGAACCGGCCCAGCACGTCGCTTCGATGTCCACGACGTTGACGAGGCTCCCGGCCCAGGTGCTGTCCATGGCGGGAAGCGTAGGGAGGCGCAGCGGCTGGGGGTACGTGGTTTTCGAGGCTGACTGACGTCGGCCCGCTCTTTACCGGCCTCAGGCCCGCAGGACATGTGGCATGGCCTCGCAGGGCGGCGCCGGATCCACGGGGTGTCCGTTGGCTCATTGCCCGACAGCCCGGCCCGGCCTCGGGGAACGAGCGTGTGACGTTGTCCGCCGTGTCGCAGTGGGCCGTTCAAGCGCCCGGGGTGATCACCTGATCATCGTTCGCCTCGGCGGCGGCGCTGCGGCGGGCGCGCAGGGCACGGACCCTGCCACGGCTCGCACACGACGGGGACGGGCACCAGCGTCGACGTCCGGGCGGATCGACGAAGATGCCCCGGCAGTCGTGTTCCGGACAGCTCTTCAACGCCAGCCGGTCCGGGCCGCTCAGTTGATCCACGGCCTGACGGGCGACGCGGGCCAGAGCGTCCACGGTTGTCGTGGGCGGTTCACGTCGCAGCCGGCCGTCCACTGTCAGCCGGACCGGGTCGTCGTGTTCGGACAGGAACCCGGCCAGGGCCGCCACGGCATCCGCGGGCGGCGGGTGTTCGTCGACGGTCGCCAGCGCCAGGACGCGCAGGATCTCCCGCAGTCGGCGTGCCTGCTCCAGGTCGCCCCGGCCCGGCGGCCGGGCCGGGGCCAGCTCGCACCGCTCCAGCCACTCGGCGAGCCGGGCGGGCGTAGCGAGCCGCTCCACCGGCTCGGCGCTGAACGAGCGGCCTTTGGTGGCGAGCAGGTTCAACCAGACGGCACCGCAGTCGAAGCGGAAAGCGAACTTGTCCTCCTTGGCCATGACGTGATTGTAACGCCTCACCCGTTACTCTTACTATCCTCCTTGTAACGCCTGACGCGTTACATAGAGAGGGAGGGAACGGTCATGAGGACGAATTCCGCACTGTCGGACATCCTGACCCGGTCGCGACTGGATCGCGACGAGGGTTACCGGATGCTGCAACTCCTCCAGGACGAGGCCACCCAGCAGGCGACCCTGCCGGGACTGGAGCAGATCGCCCCCGGATGGGCCGACTGGATCATCACCGCCCTGTTCGGCGGCACCTACCTGCGCGAGGGGTTGTCGTTGCGCGACCGGCAGTTGGTCAATCTGGCCGCGCTCACCACGCTCGGCGGGGTGGACCCGCAGCTGGGCGGCCACGTCAGGACCGGGCTGCGCATCGGGATGACCCAGCAGCAGATCGTCGAGGTCTTCGTCCACCTGGCGCCCTACGTCGGCGTGCCCAGGGCACTGGCCGGACTGCGCGTCGCAGCCGAGGCGCTCGCCGACACCCAGCGGGAGGACGCACGATGAGCCCCGCGATCCGGACCGTGCTCGGGGACGTATCGCCCGAGGAACTGGGCACGTGCGACGCCCACGACCACCTGTTCATCAGCTCGCCCGCGCTGCCGGGCAAGGAACTGGACGACGCCGAAGCCGCCCTCGCCGAGCTGAAAGCCTTCGCCGCGCTCGGCGGTGGCGCGGTCGTGCAGTGGACGCCCTGGGGGATGGGGTCACGGGCCGAAGAACTCCCCGGCCTGTCACGGCGGTCCGGCGTTCACGTCGTCCACGCCACCGGACTGCACCAGGCACGGCATTACGACCACCACCAGCTGGACACTGTCCGCGACGGGCTGGCCGAGCTGTTCGTGCACGAGCTGACCAGAGCCCCGGTGAAGGCCGGACTGATCAAAGTCGCCGGGGCCTATCACCGCCTCGACGATCACGCCCGGCACGTCATGGCCGCCGCCGCCGAAGCGCACCACGCCACCGGCGCCCCCATCGCCGTCCACCTGGAGGCCGGAACCGCCGCCCTGGACGTGCTCGGCTTCCTGTGCGGATCGCACGGGGTCGAACCGCGCAGCGTAATTCTCGGCCACCTGCACCGGTTCCCGGACACCGGGATCCACCGGCAGGCCGCCGAAGCGGGCGCCTTCCTGGCATTCGACGGCCCGTCCCGCGCGCACCACGCGACCGACTGGCGCCTGCTGGACTCCCTCGCCGTCCTCGCGGACGCAGGCCACATCCACCAAGTCCTGCTCGGAGGTGACACGGTCACATCGACGGCCAGATCCGATGCGGACGGCCCGGGAATGCCGTTCCTGCTGACGGGGCTGCGTCCGCGGATCGAGAAGGAGCTGGGCCTCGACATCGCCTCCGCGATCTTCACCGAGAACCCGGCGCGCGCGTTCGCGGCGAACTGGCGGCAGTCATGACGACACGTCGGGGCCTCGGCAGGCCGCGGCCCGGCAGAAGCCCTCGACCCGCAGCTTCCCGGCCGGTCGCCGAGGAGGCGTTCGTCTCCGCCCCACTGGGCCCCGAGTAGTACCTCCGGCTCGCCGACGGTCCGCGCGCAGCCGTCGGCCGGGTCGACGAGCGCGGCGAGCGGAGCCGACGGGAACCGCTCGCCGGCGAGAAGCTGGTCCCGCATGCGCGGACAGCCGCCGCCCGCGCCCGCGGCCGCGCCGCCGGCGGCTCCGGCTGTCCGCGCTGTCCCGGACCGCCGACCTCCCGCCGCGACAGTGCGCCCCCACCTTTGATGTTTGAGGCCAAATAAAATTCCACGGCCACCCTTGACACCTCAAGCGGTTCGCTGTTTTTTTGGGTTCAAACGAATCGGAGGTGGGGGCATGACCCGCGAACCCCAAGTCACTGTCATCGCCGGGGTGACCGTTGACGCCCGGCACTGGATCGGAGGCGAGCGCGTCGCCTCGACCGGGACGTTCACCGACATCTCACCGATCGACGGCAGCGTTCTGGGGGAGATCTCCCGGGGCACCGCGAAGGAGGCCGTGGCCGCGGTGGCCGCCGCGAAGGCCGCGTTTCCCGGCTGGGCCGCCACCTCGCGCGCCGAACGCGCCCGGATCCTGCACGCGATCGCCGACGGCGTGGAGAAGCGGCTGGAAGACCTGGCGATCGTCGAGACGTACGACAACGGCGCCCTGCTCCGCTCCCACCGCCGCGGTGTCATGCCACGCGTCGCGCACAACTTCCGGTTCTTCGCCGACCGGCTGCTGACCCTTGACCACGAGGACTTCGAGACCCGGGGCCACGGCAACCACGTCAGCTGGGACCCGGTCGGCCCCTGCGTGCTGATCACCCCGTGGAACGCCCCGCTGATGCTGGCCACCTGGAAAGTGGCGCCGGCCCTCGCCGCCGGCAACACGGTGATCCTCAAGCCCGCCGAGTGGTCCCCCCTGACCGCCTCGCTGCTGGCGGACATCGCCGCCGACGCCGGTCTTCCCCCCGGGGTGCTGAATGTCGTGCAGGGCTACGGTTCCGAGATCGGCGACGCGCTGACCTCGCACCCCGACGTACGGCGCATCAGCTTCACCGGCTCCGTGCCCACGGCCAAGCGGATCTCGGCCTCGGCTGCCGCCGGCCCGACCCCCCTCAGCCTCGAACTCGGCGGCAAGTCACCACAGCTGGTGTTCGCCGACGCCGACCTGGACCTCGCCGTCAACCTCGCCGTGGAGCAGTACGACAACGCCGGGCAGGTGTGCCTGGCGGGCACCCGGCTGCTGGTCGAGGAGTCGATCGTCGAGGAGTTCACGCGCCGCTTCGTGGAGAAGGCGATCGCCCTGAAGCAGGGTGATCCGCGCGACGAGGCCACCGACATCGGCCCCACCATCCACCCCCGCCAGCTGGCGAAGATCGACGGCTTCGTGCAGCGCGCGTTCGCGGCCGGGGCCCGCGCGGTCGTCGGCGGCCACCGCAAGGACGGTCAGTACTACGCGCCGACCCTGCTCACGGACGTCGCCCAGGACTCGGAGATCGTGCAGGAAGAGGTCTTCGGCCCGGTCCTGACCCTGCAGACCTTCACCACGGAGGAGGAAGCCGTCCGGCTCGCCAACGGCACCCGCTTCGGGCTGGCCGCCACGGTCACCACCGGCACCCCGGAGCGCGCCGAGCGCGTCAGCGCACAGCTCGTCGCGGGACCGTCTGGATCAACTGCTTCTTCGTCCGCGACCTTCAGGCCCCCTTCGGTGGTTCCCGGCAGTCCGGGGTCGGCAGGGAGGGCGGCACCTGGAGCTTCGACTTCTACTGCGACCTGAAGAACACCGTCACCGCCCCGAAGGGATGGACGAACCATGGGCGAGATCGTCGGCGCGGGCCTGCTCGCCCACGTCCCCACCATCGTGCTCCCGAAGGAGGAACGGCTGGCGCTGAACGAGGGCAAGGAGATCACCCTCGTCACCGGCCTGGAACAACTCCGCCGGGACGTCTTCGAACGCGCCGACTACGACACGGTCGTGGTGCTGGACTCGCACTGGGCGACGACCGTGGAGTTCGTGGTGACGGCGCAGGACCGGCGGGTGGGTCTGTTCACCTCCGAGGAACTGCCGCGCGGCATGTGCCGGATGCCGTACGACTTCCCCGGCGACCCCGAACTCGCCCACAACATCGGCTCGTTCGCCGACAGGCACGGCACCTGGATCACCGCGATCGACGACGACTGTCTGCCGGTCTACTACGCCACCATCAACCTGTGGAAGTTCCTCGGTGAGGGACTGCCGGACAAGCGGTGGGTGACCATCGGCGTGTGCCAGACCGGCGACATGGAGGACCACCTCCGTCTCGGCCGCGCACTCGCGGACGGCATCGCCGCCACTCCCGGCCGCCGGGTCGTCGTGATCGCCTCCGGCGCGCTGTCGCACTCCTTCTGGCCGCTGCGCGAGATCCGCGACCACGAGGCCAGCGACCCGGTGCACATCTTCACCCCGGAGGCCCGCGAGGCCGACCACGAGCGCATCGCCTGGTTCCAGGAGGGCCGCCACGACAAGGTCCTCGACGCCATGGACGAGTTCTGGAAGTACAAGCCCGAGGCGAAGTTCTTCCATTACCTGATGATGGCCGGCGCCCTCGGCGAGCAGGCGTGCGGGGCGAAGGGCCGCCAATACGGCGAGTACGAGAACTCGGTCGGCACCGGCCAGGTCCACCTCTGGTTCGACCGCCCGGCCGACGGCTGGACCGGCACCGGCCTGCCCGCCTCCCCGACCCCCCGCTCTGCGCACAGCCGTATCTAGGAGCCACTCCATGCCCGAGTACCGCCGCATCCTGCTGGACGGTGCCGCCGTCCAGGTCACCGTCTCCGGCGACGAACTGGTCTCCGGTGACGGCCGCCGCGTCAAGACCGAGGACGCCCGGCATCTGCCGCCGGTCGTCCCGTCCAAGGTGATCGCCGTCCACCTCAACCACCGCAGCCGCGTCGACGAGTTCGGGACCGATCTCCCGGCCACCCCCACCTACTTCCACAAGCCGACCTCGTCCCTCAACTCCCACCAGGGCGCGATCGTCCGCCCCGAGGGCTGCAAGTGGCTCAACTACGAGGGCGAGGTCGCCATCGTCATCGGCAGGACGGCCCGCAACATCTCCCCGTCCGAGGCCGGCGAGTACATCGCGGGCTACACCGTGGCCAACGACTACGGGCTGCACGACTTCCGCGACACCGACGTCGGCTCCATGCTCCGCGTCAAGGGCTCCGACACCCTCTGCCCCCTGGGCCCCGGCCTGGTCACCGACTGGGACTTCCACGGCAAGACGCTTCGCACATACGTCAACGGCGCAGTCGTCCAGGACGGCTCGACGGACGAGATGCAGTGGGACATGCACTACCTCGTCGCCGACATCGCACGTACTATCACCCTCCACCCGGGGGACGTACTCCTGTCCGGTACCCCCGCGAACTCGCGCCCCGTCCAGCCCGGCGACGTCGTCGAGGTCGAGGTCGAGGGCCTCGGCCGCCTCACCAACCACATCGTCACCGGCCCGACCGCCATCCGCGGCGACGTCGGCGCCCAGCCCACGGAGTCCGAGGAAGTGCTGTCCACCGCCCTCGGCGGCGACTGGGAGTTCCGCGGCATCCGCCCGCCCAGGCGCTGAGCCCGAACGACGTCAACACGCGAGACCACGGAGGAGTGACGAGATGGATCTGACCACATGGCTGGCCGAGGCCGTGGCGTCGAACGCCGACTGGGCGACGGCCTTCGGCGCCTTCGACCCGCACCCGGCGCAGGCCGTGGACGACAACCGGTTCGGCGCCGCGTTCGAGGTCTTCACCGAGCGGCTGAAGGACAACTACCCCTTCTTCCATCCCCGCTACGCCGGCCAGATGCTCAAGCCGCCGCACCCGGCGGCCGTGGTCGGCTACCTGACCGCGATGCTGGTCAACCCCAACAACCACGCTCTGGACGGCGGCCCCGCCACCGCCACGATGGAGCGCGAGGTGGTCCAGCAGCTCGCCACGATGTTCGGCTACGACACCCACCTCGGGCACCTGACCACCAGCGGCACCATCGCCAACCTCGAAGCCCTCTTCGTCGCCCGCGAACTGCACCCCGACAAGGGCGTCGCCTTCAGCACCGAGGCGCACTACACGCACGGCCGCATGTGCGGTGTCCTCGGGATGGAGGGCTTCGCCGTCCCCACCGACGACCTCGGTCGCATGGACCTGGACGCCCTGGAGGACCTGCTGCGCGGCGGCAAGGTCGGCACGGTCGTCCTCACCACCGGCACGACCGGGCTCGGCGCGATCGAGCCGGTCCACGAGGCGCTGGCACTGCGCGAGCGCTACGGCGTGCGCATCCACGTCGACGCCGCCTACGGCGGATTCTTCACGCTGCTGGCCGACGCGGACGGCCCCGAGGGCCTGCCCGCCGAGCCCTGGCGGGCCGTCGCCCAGGCCGACTCGATCGTGGTGGACCCGCACAAGCACGGCCTGCAGCCCTACGGCTGCGGCGCGATCCTCTTCCGCGACCCCTCCGTCGGCCGGTTCTACCTGCACGACTCGCCGTACACCTACTTCACCTCCGACGAGCTGCACCTGGGCGAGATCAGCCTGGAGTGCTCCCGCGCGGGTGCGGCGGCCGCCGCGCTGTGGCTCACCTTCCAGCTGCTGCCGCCCACCCTCGAAGGGCTGGGCCAGGTGCTGGCGGCCGGCCGGCGGGCGGCGCTGCGCTGGGCGGAGCTGATCGAGGACTCCGAGCACCTGGAGCTCTACCAGCCCCCGCAGCTCGACATCGTCAGCTACTTCCCGGTCACCGCGGGCAACTCGCTGTCGCAGATCGACGCGGCCAGCAACCGGATCCTGCGGGAGGGCATGACCGACAGCCAGGACCCGGTCTTCCTCAGCACACTCCGCCTCGGCGCCGAACGCTTCACCGCCCGCCACCCCAAGATCACCGCCGACACCGACGGCGCGAGGATCCTGCGCAGCGTGCTGATGAAGCCCGAATCCGAGACCTACGTCGAGCACCTGCACCGGCGTCTGGAGCAGCTCGCCCGCCCATGACCCGCCGGGCGCCACCGGCTCACCGCGGCCCGGCCGGCGGTGAGCCGTAGGCCGGGCGCCCGACACCTGACCCGAACCTCACACGACGCCCCTGCTGATCTCCCTGGAGCATGACGACATGGCCAGTGTCCGTGGCTACTTGGCGATCGAGCGCGGCACGCTGCTGGCGCAGGCGGCCGGCGTGGAGGAGGTGAAGGCATCCTGCTACCACCATCAGCGGACGGACCGCCCCGGAACAGGCCTCGTGATCACCGCGCGCGCCGCCGACGGCACGGTGGAAGGACTGGAACTCCCCGGCGCGCGTGGCTGGTTCACCGCCGTCCAATGGCATCCCGAGGACACCGCCCACGTCGCCCCCGCCCAACAGGGACTCTTCGACGCCCTCGTCCGTGCGGCCGCCGGGACCGGTGGCTGACGGTAGAGGTTCAGGCCTGGGGCCGGCGGCTCCGGCCACTGCGTCGAGGCGCGGGTTCCGCGCCGTCGAGCAGCTCGCGGCGGCGTTCCTCGCCGTTCTCCTCGATCTGGAGCACCACACGGCGGAGTGACTCCGCGAGGCTTCGGCACTCGGCGTCGCTGAGCCGTTCCGTGACGAAGGCCTCCTCCGCGTTGAACTCCGGGAACACCCGCCGCATGAACTCCTCGCCCTTGTCGGTGAGGCTGACCAGCACGCGCCGTCCGTCGTCGGGGTGGTCGGTGCGGCGCAGGAGTCCCCGGCTTTCGAGGGTGCGTGCCACGCCGGTGAGCGTGCCCTTGGAGATCCCCGCCTCCTCGGCTACGTACCGGGTCTCCGACTCGCCCCACACCCACACCACCCACAGGACCACGAAAGCCGTCCACGTCAGGTCCGAGCCGCGCAGCACCGAGTTCTCCAGATGCTGTCGCACGGCGGACGCGGCCCTGTGGATGTTGGCCACGGCCGCCATCTGGTCGTGACGGATCGCGACGCCGCCGAGCTTGGCCGAGGCGAGCTGCTCCGCTTCGGTGATGGATCGATGTCCGGGCACGGTCCCTCCTGCGTTCTCTCGTCGGTCCGGGTGTTACCTCCTGGACCGACGAGTCGTTCGGGATCAGATTGTACGAGGGAACGTCGCGGGGATGGCCTGGGACGGCTTCACGCTGCTCGGGAACGGGCTCCAGGGCCGCCCCGGGTGGGCCAGGGCGTGAACGGGTCCTGGTTGCCCGGCAGGGCGTGGTCGCGGGGGTTGCCCATGACACCGGCCGCCCCGGCCACCGGTCACCGTCCAGTTCTCACTGAGCACCAGTTGCATGCGGGGAGCGGTCGTCATGGTCCGTACATTCTCCGTTCGGGATGCGGACATCTCTGGACGGCTCGGGCCTCAGAGCATCCAGGAGTACTCGTTGAACTCCCAGTCGGTGACGGCCTGCGCGAAGCGAGCGAGTTCCATGCGCTTCAGTTCGGTGAACACCCGCACGAAGCGGTCACCCAGTGCCTCGCCGAGCGCCTTGTCCTGTTCGAGGGCCGTCAGCGCCTCACCGAACGAGGTCGGCAGCGGGGCTCCCTCGTCTCCTCGGTCGCCGCGGATGGGCGGCGGGGGTACGAGACCGCGTTCCACGCCGTGCAGGTCGCTCCAGAGCACGCGGACCAGGTCGATCCCGCGGTCGGAGAGCTCGGCGGCGAGGCGGGTGATCCGTTCGGCGGAACAGGGAGGTGTGTGGTCGGACACCGGGGGCCTCCGGTTCATCCAGAAATCGTTTGGGACCAACCAATAGGCTGGGCTGATGCACCACGCAACCATGGGGGAGTCCCGGACTCTTCTGTGAGGCGCGGGCCCTCCGGTGGCTCGGCGGAGCGGACCGGACTCCGCGCGTGCGCCGGGTGCGCTCCGGAGCGGCGCTCACGAAGGCCGCTGTGGCTGTGTGTGCGGCGGAGACGCGGTGTGCTCCGGCTCTGGCCGCCGACCGCGAGCAGGGCTTCCAGGGCCAGCCCTACCCGGTCCACCGGGCCGAGGAGATCGCCGCGGCCGTCTGCTGCCTGGTCTCCGACCTGGCCCGCGGAGTCAACGGCACCGCCCGCTTCATGGACTTCGGAGCCCTGGCACGCTCCGCCCTCCCGGCCTGACGAACTCGCCATCCGGCTCCACCGCCACATGGGCGGCGATGGTTCGCGCGCACTCCATCGCCTCCGCATGTGTGGTGTCCACCTCCAGGTCATAGGTCACGCCCTGGTGGACCACTTCCGCCTGGGAGGCGGCCATCCCGATGGTCCGGTCGCCCCGTGCGACCTCACGGCCCGCGGCCACCGCGGCGTCACACCTGACGCCGACCCACAGCACCCGCAGTTCCCCCAACGCTTTCTGCCACCGCTGCTGTGAGTACGCCCCGCCGAGAAAGACCTCATCCACGATGACCCGGGCGCCGGCACGGGCCATCGCGGCGACCCCTGCGATCCAGGCCGCTTCCAGCGTCCGGAACTCAGGGCCGACGATCACCTCTCCGTCCGGGGCGAAATCGATTCCGCCGTCCGACACCTGCATGGACGCGGGCATCGCCTCGATCAGCGTGTCCGTCCCGAGGGCCAGCCAGGGATCCGGCAGGACCGCCTGCAGACACCGGACGATCCCGGACTTCCCCGAACTCGAGCCGCCGTTGACAACGATCACCTGAGTCATCACCGCGCAACAGTAGGGGCGCCAGGGCAACGCGCGAAACGCATTTCCCCCGATCCTGCACCGTCTGCCGCAACCGACCCACCGTCCGTCGATCGTTCACCTGCATGCGCCATGAGGTTCAGGCGGGCTGCGGGGAGGTTGTCGCCGGGGCGGTCGCGACGTTGCGGGTTTCGCGCATCATCAGCAGGCCGTTGACCACCATCAGTGTCGCGGTCAGGCAGTGGACGCCGAGCGCGGTGGCCACGGAGCCGTGGTGGGCCAGCACGGTGGCCATGTCGCCGTACGCGGCGAAAGCCTCCACCAGCAGCGCCCAGCCCAGCGCCCGGCGGTGGCCCGTCACCAGCAGGATGCCCAGGACCAGGGCCAGGACGACGTCGCGGATTCCCTTGACGATCAGGAAGCCGCCACCGTCGCCGGACGGCCAGCTGGGCAGGCCGAAGCCCGGCGCCGTCGTCTCCGGACTGAGGATGAACTCCGTCCCGAACCAGAGGATGAAGAGGATGAAGGCGGTGGCCAGGACGGTGTTGATGCTCTTCAGCGACATTCTTCTTCTCCTTGCGAGTCTTCGTCGGCTCGGTGGGCTTCGTGGAACTTGCGGCCGAGCGGTGCGGCTTGCGACCAGGCAGGGTGAGCCCTCGGCTCAGACGAGGGCGGCTTCCAGCAGGGTGAAGGCGGCGATGATGATGGCGACGCGGACGTAGTGGAAGCGGTCCCAGCGGTTCATCTGCTCCTTCCAGTCGGCGGGCCGGTTGTCCGGGGTCCACGTCTTGTTCCGGTTGTTGATCGGGACGAGCAGCAGCAGCGACATGATCACGCTGAGGATCAGCAGCGCACCGGCGGTGACGACGAGACCGGCGCCGTGGTGGTGCCATCCGGCGACGGCCCAGACGCCGACGAGGACGAGTGAGCCGATGTACCAGAAGGGCATCACGGCGCCGAGCATCCGGCCCCCGTGGGCGCGGCCGAGTTGGCCACTGTCCTCGGGGAGGGCGTTGAGGATCGGGTTGATGACGAAGGCGACGGAGAACTCCACCCCCACCATGACGCCGACGACGACGGTGGTGACGACCTCGAGTGTGCTGAGCATGATGATCCTCCGCGATCTAGCGTCGCTAGCTGATGAGGCAACGCTAGTACTGCTGCCGCTTGTTTGTCTAGCGGTGCTAGGATCGACTCATGTCAGTACAGGAACGCAAGCGGCGCGAACGGGCGGAGCGCGAGCGACTCATCGTGGCGACGGCCCGCGAGCTCGCCGAGCAGCAGGGCTGGGACGCGGTCACCACCCGCCGGCTCGCCGAGCGCATCGAGTACAGCCAGCCCGTCCTCTACAGCCACTTCCGCGGCAAGCGCGAGATCATCGGCGCCGTGGCCCTGGAGGGCGCCGCCGAGCTGGCGGCGGCGGTGCGGGCCGCGGCCGCCCTCGCGAACGGCCCGCGCGAGCGGGTCGCCGCCCTCGCGCGTGCCTACCTCGACTTCGCCGAGCGCAACCCGGCGGTCTACGACGCCTTGTTCCAGCTCGACGGCGGCCTGGCGTACGCACAGGAGGACACCCCGGAACCGCTGAAGGACGCCTTCGCCGCGCTGCTGGAGAGTCTGGGCGAGGTCGCCGGGGACGGCGTGGACCCGGGACTGTTCACCGAGGTGTTCTGGGCGTCCCTGCACGGCCTGGCGACCCTGACCCGGGCCGGACGGCTGCCGCCGGAGTACATCGAGCCGAGGGTGGAGCTGCTGGTGGACCGGCTCGCCGTGACGCCGTGATCTGACACCCCGTCCCTTCGGGCACGCAGCCCGGCCATTCACGAAAGAGAGGAGCCCAGCCGGCGGGCGGCTGGGCTCCTCAAGACGGTGGGTGTCGGTCAGCAGGTGAAGCTGCCCACGCCGCAGACCGGTCGTCTATCCGTCGGCGTACCGCACCGCATGGCGACCACCGTGGTCACGCTGGTCAGTGCTGGAGGGTGAGCACGCCCGGCCGCCAGGGCAACTGGTCGTAGGGGGTGCCCGGGGGAGCGGCCGAGGGGGACATGCCTTGGTAGAGGAACTGCAGGTTGCAGGGGTCGATGGTCATGGTCTGGTCGGGGTTGTTGCGGACCAGGTCGCCGTGGCTGATGTCGTTGGTCCAGGTGGCACCGCTGTTGGCCTTGCCCGCGAAGGGGTTGCTCTCCGTGGCGGCCTGCGGGGTCCACGAACCGCTCAGGCTGGAGGCGGTGAACGAGCGGAAGTAGCGCTGCTCGTTCGCCCCCCGTGCCTCGACGATCATCAGGTACTGGTTCTGGCCCTGGACCTTGTAGACCTGCGGCGCCTCGAACAGGTTCTTCGTCGAGTCGCTCATGACCGTCGTGTACGACGAGCCGAAGTTGCCCGGGAAGTTCCCGATCGGCATGCTCGCCCGGTAGATGCTGCCGTTGTCGCCGGCGAAGAACAGGTACATGTTCTGGCCGTCGGCGATCAAGGTCTGGTCGATCGGGGCGTTGGTGGGAATGCTGCCGGTGAACAGCGGCTGCGGGGAGGACCAGCCGTTGGGGTTGGTGGGGTCACTGGACGTTCGGTAGAAGAAGGGCCACTGGCCCCACTGGGACGCCAGTACCCAGATGTTCTTGGGCGCGAAGTAGAACAGCGTGGGCGCCACCGTGCCCAGGTTCATGCCGGTCTGGGGTGCCGAGGCCATGTCAGACCAGTTCGTGAAGGGGGCGAACGCCATCGAGCCGTAGGACGACCCCGACACGTTCGAGGCGTAGACCAGGTGCTTGCCGTTGTACACCACGTTGGTGAAGTCCTTCAGCGAGACCCACCCGTTCGCCGGCTTCGCCAATGCGCCCGTCGAGGTCCACCGGTACGTCGACGGTAGAGAGCACGTGCTGCCCCCTCCGGACAGGCCGCTCCACTTCTGGTTGTCGGCGCCGTTGCACGACCAGAGCTGTACGGCCGTGCCGTTGGCCGTAGCGCCACCCGAAACGTCCAGGCACAGCCCGGACTCCACGCCGACGATCGTGCCGTCGGCATTGACCCGCCACTGCTGGTTCGCGCCGCCGTTACAGGCCCAGATCTCCACCTTGGTCCCGGCCGTGGTGGCGTGGCCCGGGACGTCCAGGCATTTGTTGCCGGTGGTCAGCTGGCCGCTGTCCGTCAGCGTCCACTGCTGGTTGGCCCCGCCCGTGCAGTCCCAGATCTGCAGGAACGTTCCGTCGGTCTGGCTGGCGTTCGGCACATCGAGACACCGGCCGGAACCACCGCCGCGTAAGGCGCCGCTGGTGGCCGCCTGGGCCGGGCCGGCGACGAGCATCGCCGCCAAGGCGGCCAGGACCGCAACCGCGGCGGTGAGTACCACAGGCAGGTGCCTGCGGCTGAAACTTAAACTGTGCATGGAGACCTCGTCATCCTTGAGTAAGCGGCTTCCGGTACCGTGCGTTCGCAATACCGAACAAGGGTCGAAGTGTCGAGCAACTGGATAATAAGGAACTGGTAAACGGCGTCAATACCTGTCGCATGATTCGTCAGTCGAAAAGATTCGCAGGCTGAAAGCGTGCACACGGGTCGGCGCTGTGGCGCTGGCCCCTTCGCGGGGCCGGACCATCTCACGCATCGCCCCGGAACTCGGCGTCAGCCACGAGATCTTGCGGCAGTGGAGCAAGAGCGCGGAGATGGAACGCGACCTCCTGCGCCGGGCGGCCGAGGATTTCCGTCGGGCCTCGGGCGGCCGTCGGTGGAGTACCGACGGCGGGTGTCGCAGCGGGCCGGCAAGGCACATACCGGCCAAGTACCGATCTTCGACCACCTGCCCAAGGGCGGCTCGGACCGGATGGCGTAACCTCCGATTCTGCTTGGCCGCCGCTATTCCTCGCCGGGCACGACGGGCCCGAATGGGCGACGATGATAGTGCTCTGACTTTGGCTGCGTTGTGCCATGAAGGAGGAGGTGGACGGCATGACATTCCCCTCTGAAACCCCCGGAAACAGCCCATCGGCCGAGCCCCGGCCACAGAACACCCCGTCCGGGACCGAGGCCCTGAGTGCCCTGGCGAACTTCGGCTGGCAGGCCCTGTTCACCGTCGGTCTCGCATCGATAGCTCTCGGCGTCGTCGTCCTGGCCTGGCCGGGTGAGACGCTAAGGGTGGTCGGCGTACTCTTCGGCATCTTCCTGCTGGTCAGCGGCGTCTTCCAGCTGGCTGCGGCGTTCGGCACGCACGTCCCCGGACACCTGAGAGCCCTGCACTTCATCGCGGGCGCACTGTGCGTACTTCTCGGGCTCGTCTGCTTCCGGGGCACCCTGGAATCGATCCTGCTGCTCGCGCTCTGGATCGGCTTCGGCTGGCTGCTGCGCGGCATCATGATGACGGCTGCCGCGGGGTCGTCCCCGGACATGCCGGCGCGGGGCTGGCAGCTGTTCCTGGGCGTCATCACCCTGCTGGCAGGCATCGTGCTGATCGTCGCCCCGTTCGGCTCGATCGCCACCCTCACTCTCGTGACGGGGATCATGGCGATCGTGCTGGGTGTGGTCGAGGTGGTCCACGCCATCCAGCTGCGCGTCGAAGCCGGTCGTCTGACCCGGGGCACCGCCACCAGGCAGCGGCGGTCCCTCTTCCACGCGCATCCTCACCCGCAGCACTGACTGCCCACCTGCGGAAGACCAGGTTTCCGCGGCGATCACCACGCCAGGCCCATAGGAGGGCGAATGCAGGAAGCGGTGGTCGCCGCTGCTCAGGCGTCTGTGCGCAGGGCGTCCGAGATCGCCTTGGCACCACCGTGCGCGGTGAAGCCGCCGTCGACCGGGATCTCCGCTCCGGTGATGAAGGACGCGTCGTCGGAGAGCAGGAACACCACGAGCGGGGTGATGTCGTCCACCGTGCCGGTGCGGCCGAGGGGTGTCTCGCGGAGGTTCACCTCACGGAAGGCGGGTGCTGCCGAAGCGGTCATGTCGGTCTCGATGAAACCGGGGTGGACGGTGTTCACACGGATGCCGCGGTGCCCCAGTTCCATGGCGGCCGTCTTCGTCAGGCCGCGCAGCGCCCACTTGCTGGCCGTGTACGCGACGGGGTAGTGGGCGGTCAGCGCCGCCGAGGATCCGATGTTGACGATCGATGCCCCGGGGCGCATCAACGGCAGCAGGTGCTGGATGCCCAGCAGCGGACCGGTGACGTTGACCGCGTGGACGCGGGCCATGTCCTCGGGGCGTACGTCGTCGACGCGGGCACGCCAGGTGACGCCTGCGTTGTTGACCAGGCCATGCACCTGGCCGTGTGCCTCGCGTATCTCGGCGGCGAGCTCCGCCCAGTCGCTCTCGCTGGTGACGTCGAGGCGGCGGCAACCCGGTGCCCGCGCCACGTCGGTGGCGATCACCCGGGCGCCCTCGCGGGTCAGCGCCTCGACCTCCGCGGCGCCCTGGCCGCGGGCCCCACCGGTCACCACGACGACCTTGCCGAGGAGCCGCCCGGGATGGATGTCCCTGGTCACGGCCGCTCCCGGGTACGGCGCCGGGCGACCGTGACAGGCACGGGACCAGTACCGGCCACCACCGTGTTGGAAATGGTGCCAATGCCCTCGACGGTGAGCGTGACCGTGTCGCCAGGCTTGAGCGGCGCCGGATCCTGTAGACCTCGTACGCCCCACAGCTCGGCGAGGCAACCGCCGTTGCCGCAGGTCCCGGAACCGAGAACGTCGCCGGGGCGCACCCAGGTGCCGCGCGAGGCGTAGGCGGCCATCTCCTCGAAGGTCCAGCTCATGTTGGACAGCAGGTCCTCGCCGACCACCTTGCCGTTGACCTCGGCGGTCAGGGCGAGGCGCAGGAAGCCGTCCGCGTCGCGGTGCGGCTCCAACTCGTCGGCGGTCACCAGGTACGGGCCGAGGGTGGTGGCGGTGTCCTTGCCCTTGCACGGCCCGAGGCCCACGCGCATCTCCGCGGACTGGAGGTCGCGGGCCGACCAGTCGTTGAGGACCGTGTAGCCGACGATGTGGTCACGGGCCTGCCCGGGTGTGAGGTCACGGCCCTCCTTCCCGATCACCGCGGCGACCTCCAGCTCGAAGTCGAGTGCACCCGACCCCGGCGGCATCGGGATCTCGTCGTACGGGCCGTGGATCGCGTACGGGTTGGCGAAGTAGAAGGTCGGGGCCGCGTACCACTGTTCGGGCACTCCGGCGGCGCCGTCGACGGACCGCCGTACGCCCTCGACGTGTTCCTCGAAGGTGACGAAGTCCCGCACGGTGGGCGGCTGGAAGGGCGGCAGGAGGCGGACCTCGGAGACATGAGGGCCCGCCGGGACACCGAGAGTCGCCGCGCCCGTGTCGAGGAGGCGGTTCAGGCCGCCGCCCTCGGCGAGGAGGCCGGTGAGGGAGGTGATGGCGGGCAGCGGACAGAGCGTGCCGTCCTCCTTGACGGCGCCCACCCGACGGCGGTTGCGGTACTCGTACGTGGCGAAGCGCATCGGATTCCTGTCGGCGAGGGGATCAGACCGGCGGGGCGACGAACACGCCGCGGTCGACGTCGTTGAACGACTCCTTGGCGACCAGCTCGTTCATCGGGTTCGCGGTGCCCCACTGGTCGGTGACCTCGGGCTGGGAGAAGTCGTAGACGTGCGGGTGCCAGCTGTCCTCGTCCAGCTCCTCCAACTCCGTCGTGTACTCCACCGTGTTGCCGTGCGGGTCGAGGAAGTACGTGAAGGTGTTGTCACCCGCCAGGTGCCGACCCGGGCCCCAGATCTTCGTGAAGCCGGCCCGCATCACGCGGCCGGAGCCGCGCATGTACTCGTCCAGGCCGCGCATCTCGAAGGAGACGTGGTGCAGCGAGGTGTGCGGGCCCTTGGCGATGGCCATGGAGTGGTGCTGGCTGGAGATCCGCATGAAGTGCATCACCTCACCCATGTGCGGCGAACTGAGCGTGTCGGAGAGCCGGAAGCCGAGACGGGTCTCGTACCACTCCCGGGTCCTGTTCAGGTCGGGGGAGTTGAGGACCACGTGCGAGAGGCGGACCGGGATCGACTCCTTCTCCTCGATCCTGCGGTGCCGGCGGGCCTCGACGTCGGCCAGGACCTCGATGGTGCGACCGTCGACGTCGAAGAAGCGGAAGCCGTACCCCCCGCCGGGGGTGTCGGCCTTGCCCGGCTGTGAGACGAACTGGACGTCCCGGGCGAGGAGTTGTTCGGCGAGGGCGTCGACGTCGGCCGGGCTGCCCGCCCCGTACGAGACGAGGTCGAGTCGCTTCTCGTCGGCCTTGCGAAGCCGCACGACGTACTGCTCGGGGCTGCCCTCGGCGGCGAGGAAGGAGATCCCGGAGTCCTCGGCGACCTTGGTCAGGCCCCAGACGCCGGCG
This sequence comes from Streptomyces sp. NPDC006739, assembly GCF_042869815.1. Classification (NCBI taxonomy): domain Bacteria; kingdom Bacillati; phylum Actinomycetota; class Actinomycetes; order Kitasatosporales; family Streptomycetaceae; genus Streptomyces; species Streptomyces sp. NPDC006739. The sequence continues at coordinate 178,724 of NZ_JBIAGM010000014.1, read as the reverse complement.
TAGAAGTCGAGCTGCTTGTCGTAGTCGGGCACGGCGAGGTCGACGTGCCGCAGATGGGTGATCCAACGATTGCTCACGGGATTCTCCTCAGGCGAGGCCGAGCAGCACGGCGGCGTTTCCACCGCGCACGGCATGAAGGTCGGAGTCGGACAGGTCAGCCGCGCGCAGCGCGGCGAGCGGATCTTCCGTGCCCATGTCGAACGGGAAGTCGGAGCCGAGCAGGACCCGGCCAGGGCCGGCGGCCCGGATCAGCTCCCTCAGTACGTGCGGGTCGTGCACGAGGGAGTCGAAGTACAGGCGCTTCAAGTAACTGCTGGGTTCCTGGGCGCAGCCACGGGCGTCGGGGCGGACTCGCCAGGCGTGGTCGGAGCGGCCGAGGTGGGTGGGGAGATAGCCGCCGCCGTGCGCGGCCATCAGCTTCAGACGCGGATGGCGGTCCAGGACGCCGGAGAAGATCAGGTGGGAGAGGGCGACGGCGTTCTCGGCGGGCTGGCCGACGGTGTTGGAGAGGTACCACTGGTCCAGGCGTTCATCCAGTGTGCAGCCGAACGGGTGCAGGAAGAGGAGGGCACCCGTCTCCTCGGCCCGGCACCAGAGGGGCTCGTAGGCGGGATCCGACAGTTCGCGACCGGGTGCGTGCGACGAGATCTCCACGCCCTTCAGTCCCTGGTCCAGAGCATGGTCGAGCAAGTCGACCGCGAGGCCGGGGTGCTGGAGCGGGACCAGGCCGAGGCCGTGCAGCCGCTCGGGGGCTTTCGCGCAGTGCGCGGCGGTGCCCTCGTTGGCCAGCCTGCACACGCGTTCGGCCGGTCGGGGCTCGGCCCAGTAGTGGTAGTGCGACGGCGAGGGGCTCACCAGTTGCACGTCAACGCCGACCGCGTCCATGGCCGCGAGGCGCACGGCGACGTCGGTCAGACGGGGAACGCGCGCGCCGACCATGGGCCCGTTCACGGCAAGGGCAGCCGGGCCGCCGCGGCGGGCGTCGAGAGCGCGGGCCGCGGCGAGACCGGGGAGACCGGCAACGGCCTCGTCGACCTCCGGGAGCAGGACGTGGGCGTGGACGTCGATCGTCGGTGTCGAAGCGGGCGCGGTCACGGGCGTTCCTTCAGCGCTGTCATGGTGCGGCCGATCAGCCCGGGCACGTCCGCGTCGCGTACCCCGTCGAGCATCCACTGGCCGAGTTGGACGGAGGCGTCGACGACCATGCGCACACGAGGCAGCCGTCTGGAACGGAAGTCGGTGAGGAGCTGGTCGTCCCAGTCGCCGCGTGTGGTGAGCAGTTCGGTCAGGACGGAGGCGTCCTCCAGGGACATCGCGGCGCCCTGGGCGAGGGTGGGCGGGCAGCAGTGGGCGGCGTCACCGATCAGCACGACCCGCCCGCGGTGCCAGGGGCCCTCGACCAGGTGGCGGTCGAACCAGGTGTAGTTGACCGCGGCCGGGTCGTCGATGTGCTTCACGATCTCGGGCCAGAAACCGCCGTAGCCCTGCGCGAGCCCGCGCATCTCGTCCGCGTACGACTCCGTCGGGATCGAGGCGCGGTCGCGGCATCCCTCGACGACGTAGGCGTAGATGGTGTCCTCGCTGGTGGGGCAGTAGCCCGCGATGTACGCCGGGCCGCCGTACGTGAGGTCGGTGCGCTCCATGCCGTCGGGACGGGGAGCGGCGATGCGCCAGATGGCCATGCCGGTGGGCTCCGGCCGGTCCGGGATGCCGATCGCGGCGCGGGTCGCCGAGTTGAGGCCGTCGGCAGCGATCACCAGGTCGTAGCGGCCCTCGGTGCCGTCGCTGAAGCGCACGGACACGCCGTCGACGTCCTGAGCCAGGCTCTCGGCGGTGGTGCCCAGGCGCAACGCGGCACCCGAGGCGCGCACCGCGTCGATGAGGATCCGCTGGAGTCGTGGGCGCTGCATCCCGAGCGTGGCCGGCAGGTCGGGGCCACCGGTCCGGATGTCCTCGGCGACGAACAGGACGGTGCCGTCCGGGGCGGTCACGCCCAGCGAACCGAAGGCGAACCCGGAGGCCTTCACCTTCTCCCAGACCCCCAGCTCGCGCAGGATTCTGAGGGCGTTGCCCTGGAGGGTGATACCGGACCCGGCAGCCACGTTCCAGTCCGGTTTGGCCTCGACCAGGTCCACGGCGACACCTGCGCGGCGCAGCAGGATGGTCGCGGCGTTGCCGGCGGTGCCCCCGCCGATGACGAGGACGGAACGGCTGAGAGAGTCAGTCATGGAGGGATACCTCCCGGTCGGGCCGCACGGCTTCGGGCGGCGGGGGTGCGACTCGCCCGGTGGGGAACGCGGGCCGGGTGCGGTGCGATGGGGCCGGATGCGCCGGTGCTGTCCGTGGAGGGGCGCATCCGGCGGCCGGGGGTGTCACTTGACGGCGATCGGGTTGACAGGGGAGCCGACCGCGCCGGTGATGGGCAGCGGGGCGGCGGTGAGCCAGAACTCGTACACACCGTCTGCGGCGCAGTCCGTGGCGAGCGTCTCCGGGTCCCACATCTCACCGATCAGCAGCCCCATGTTCGGGATGACGACCTGGTGCAGCGGCTGGAAGGCGTGCTCGAACTCGTTCGGCCGTACCTCGAAGCCCCAGGTGTCGGTGGCGATCGCGGCGATCTCCGTGCCGTGCAGCCAGCCGGCGGTGGTGAAGGACAGTCCCGGCGCGGGCCCGCCGGCGTAGTCTCCCCAGCCGTCGCGTCGGGCTCGGGAGAGCTGCCCGGTCCGGACGAGGACGATGTCGCCGCGTCCCACGGACACCCCGTGTGCCTCGGCGGTCCGCATGAGGTGCTCCTCGGTGACGGCGAAGCCGTCGGGCAGTTCGCCGTCCGCGCCGATCACCCGGCCCACGTCGAGCAGCACGCCACGCCCCGCGACGTACGGCGCCATGTGCTCGATGCCGGTGACGAGGTCACCGTCGGAGGTGACCACCTTGTCGGCCCGGCGGCCGTTCCAGGCGAACCCGTGGTCGAAGATGTGTCCGAGCCCGTCCCACTGGGTGGAGCACTGGAGCGGCATCGCGATCACGTCGTCGGCGCCGCCGATGCCGTGGGGAAAGCCCTGGTTGCCGAGCGCCGCGTCGGTACCGGTGTCCAGCATCGTGTGCACCGGGTTGGTGCGCCGGCGCCAGCCCTTCTGCGGGCCGTTCATGTCGAACCGCTGGGACAGGGAGAAGCTGACCCCGCGCCGTACGAGGGCCGCGCCCTCGCGACGCTTGGCCTCGTCGAGGAAGTTGAGCGTGCCGAGCACGTCGTCGTCCCCCCAACGACCCCAGTTGGAGTACGACTTGGCCGCCTCGGCGATCGCCCCCTCGGGGGCGTTCCGGTTCACGAGGCGCCCTCCGCCACACAGCGCGTGCGCTGGACGCCGAGCCCGGTGATGGATCCCTCCATGACGTCGCCGTCCCGCAGCAGCCGTCCCCAGTGGATGCCGTTTCCGGCCGGGCTTCCGGTCAACACGAGGTCACCGGGCAGGAGTCGTGCGGTCTGGGAGATGTACGACACCAGGCGGGCGATTCCGAAGAGCATGTCCTTGGTCGACTCGTCCTGCATGGTCTCACCGTTGAGTGTGAGGGTGACCCGCAGATCGCCCGGGTCCGCGATGGACTCCGCCGGTACGAGCCACGGGCCGAGCGGGGTGAAACCGGGCGCGTTCTTGCAGCGCAACCAGTCGGTGCCGATGGCCTTCATGTCCCGCCGGAAGACGGTGGCCCGGTCGGTGAGGTCGTTGGCGATCGTGTACCCGGCGACGTACTCCAGCGCTTCCTCGACCGACACCCGATGTGCGGCCCTGCCCATCACCGCCGCCAACTCCAGCTCCCAGTCCGGCTGCTGTGCCCAGGCGGGGAGCACGACGTCGTCGTACGGACCGGCGACCGTGCTCGGCAGGCCGATGAACACGTACGGCAGGTCCTCGGCCGCCCGCCGGTCCATGACCGCCGCGATCTCCGCCCGCGCCTCCTCGACCGTGCGCGGGTCGTCGGGGGAGCGGTGGGCGACCTCCAGATCGATCACGTGCTGCCGGTAGTTGGCACCGGACTGGAAGATCTGACGGGGCTCGACCGGGGCGTGCACCCGCAGTCCCTCCAACGGTTGCCAGGGTGTGGCATCTCCGGTCGCGAGGGCCCGCAGGACAGGAAGGGCCTGCTCCCATCGGTCCAGCACCGCACGTATGTCGGCCGGCGCCCACTCCAGGGTTCTGCTCAGGTCGAGCACCCCGCCCGCGGTCACGAGACCCGGGAACGCGGCCCCGCCCTCGGCGGACAATGTGCCGAGCGCGAACGGGCCGACAGGTTGCGTGAGCGTTGCCATCAGATGTCCTCCTGCTGGGTTGCGGTCTACTCTGACCCTGTTCGGTGGATCGCGGAAATCAATCCTGCGGATGCACCAGATCCATGACGTGGATGCCTCTTACCTGCGAGGTGGTGCCCGGTGAACCTGTCCCGACTCGATCTCAATCTGGTCGTCGCCCTGCGTGCGCTGCTGGAGGAGCGCAACGTCACCCGGGCCGGCGAACGCATCGGGCTGAGCCAGCCGGCCATGAGCGCGGCCCTGTCCCGGCTGCGCCGCCATTTCGACGACGAATTGCTGGCACGGACCGGCAACACCTACGAGCTGACGCCCCTCGGCACCGCGCTGCGCGACCGCAGCGCGACCGCATGCGATCTGCTGGAACGGGTCTTCGCCAGCCAGGCCGACTTCGACCCGGCCGCCGAGAACCGGCACTTCACCCTCCTGGCCACCGACTACGGCACGGCCGTCTTCGGCGCCGCCCTCGCCCGTGCCCTGCACGAGGAAGCCCCGGGCATCGGGCTCACCTTCCAGCACCCGACGCCTTCCGTCGTGGAGAACACCGCCAACGTGCTGAGCACCGTCGACGGACTGCTGATGCCGCACGGGGTCATCGACGGCTTCCCCTCCGTCGACCTGCACCAGGACCGCTGGCTGTGCCTCGTTGCCGACGACAACCCCGAGGTCGGTGACGAACTCACCCTCGAGCAGTTGGCGCGTCTCCCCTGGGCCGTCTACCAGCGCCCCTACGACGCGCCGGCCGCCCGCCAGCTCAGCATGCTGGGCATCAGCCCTCGGGTGGAGGTCTCCGTGCAGACCTTCCAGCTGCTGCCCCACATGGTCGAGGGCACCCGCCGGGTGGCGATGATCCAGGAGCGCCTGGCCCGCAGAGCGGTCCGCTCCGCAGGAGTCCGTGCCCTGCCCTGTCCGTTCGAGGCGGTGCCCGTGCAGCAGGCGCTGTGGTGGCACCCGGTGCACGCCCAGGACGCTGCGCACATCTGGCTCCGGCACAAAGCCGCGGAAGTAGGCGCCACGCTCACTGGTCCGGTGCCCCAAGGTGCCGGGCCGACGGCACACGACTCGGCGTCGGTGCCAGCCCGACCCTGACCGGGCCGGCACCTGCGAAGTCGTCGGCGGCGTCCGGTGCCGTCGGCCGGCATGCCCTCAGGCCGGCTGTTCCGGCAGCGACCGAGGGTTCATTGAGTTGGCGCGCCGGCGGGCCCCCCACAGCCCCGCCGCGACAAGGAAGGCGGCCAGCCCCAGCACGCCCACGGCCCCGGCCAGCGAGCCGACCGCCGACTCCACGGCCAACAGCACCAGGGGGCAGACGAACTCGCCGCCGAAGAACGCCGCCGTCCAGAGCCCCGTTCCCCGTCCGCGGTCCTCGAACTCCAGACGGGCCATGGCGCTGGTCAGGAGCGCGGGCAGCAGCATGCCCGTGCCCACACAGTTGATCACTGCTCCCACGACCAGCAGCGCGGTGCCGTTCGCCAGGAACATCACCGCGAAGCCGACCGCGCAGACCAGGAGAACGGCGGGCAGCATCGGATCCGGGGAACGCTTCAGCCGGGCGAAGGTGACCGCTCCCCCCACGGTGGCGGCGCTCGCCACCGCGGTCGCCAGGCCGATCACGCCGGGGTTTGTCACACCGAGGCCGTCGAGCAGGTACGACATCTCCACCGGGACCGTGTAGAACACCATCGCACCGAAGAAGGTGAGCGCGCAGATGCCTGCCAACTGCCGCCAGGGGGAGGAACGGCGGGGCCTCGACGAGCTGTCGTCGACGGTCTCGCGGGCCACCGGGCCGGGCAGAGTGGCGGCCATGACCGGAGCGAGCACCAGGGCTACGGCGTAGATCCAGAACGGCACTCGCCAACCTGCGGCACCGACGGCTCCGCCGACCACGAAGAAGGCGGTGGCCGAGGCGGAGGCGCACATGGTCTGCAGGGCCAGGTACTTCACGCGCCGCTGACCCGTGTAGTAGTCGCCGATCAGGGTGGTGCAGCAGGTCATGATCGCGGCTTCGGTGACACCGACCAGGGCACGACTGACGATGATGACACCCAGCGAGTCGGCGTAGAGCGGGGCCGTGCCGAACACCGCGTACAGGACGGTCGCCACGATCAGCAGGCGCTTGCGGCCCAACCGGTCCACGATCACTCCGGCGAACGGAGCCAACAGCGCCAGCGACAGGGCCGGAACGGTCAGTGCGAGGGGTACCAGCGCCTTGGCGCCCGGCGTCGAGGCGAAGTGGTGCTGCATCTTCGGCAGTACGGGCGCGAGCAGCACTGCCCCGAGGATGGGCAGACAGCTGCCCGCCATCAAGAGAGTCACCCTGAGCAGGTGAGCCGGACCCGACACGGTGACGGGCGGCGGGCCGGTCTGCTCGGCCTTGGCCGAAGTCAGGGGCACGGAAGCGGGCATGGGGTCTCCAGGGGCAGCTGCGGAAGCGCGCATGCCGTCACACGAGCCGACGGCGCACGGCATGCTGAGCGCTGAGAGAGGGCAGCACGCCGGCGACGGATCCGGGAAGCGGCGTGCGGGTAGGCACGACTATGCGGTGTCCGGATACGCGCCGCCATCCTCCGCACGATCCGAATCCCGGATCGGCGTCATTCACGGCGTGAATGAGCTGGAGACGGCCATGAGTGGGCCCGCCGTTCCCTGGTTCGGCAACGCGCCTTACGCGTTCGGCTGGGCTGCCGTGGCTCCGAACGCTTGCGCGGTGTCGCCTTCGGGGTGCCGGGACGAGGGGGTGTCGACGAAGCTGTAGGGCGGCAGCGGACCGTTGACCCGCAGCTCGAGATGCGGATGCTCCCGGCGGACTTCGTCGACCGCCGCCAGGAATCGCTCCGCTGAACCGCGGTCCACCAGGAAGGAGAGGTTGGCCAGCCAGCCGGTGCCCTGCGGCCCGGCGCTGACTTCCTTGGCCATCGGCGTCAGCGCATGCTGAAGCGACTCCGCGTCGGTCGCCTCGCGTGCCTGGACCGCGGCGGCGATCAGCTCCCCGAGCTGGATCTTCTGCTCCTGTGTACCGCCACCGGCCTCGCGGTTCGCTTCCGCCAGGGACCGGAGGTCGTCGTTGTCCGCCATGATCAGGCGGAGCACGGCCTCTTCGTCGTGGTTGGCCTTGATGTTGTACTCCGCTGTGCCGTCCAGAGCTCGTAGCCGCTCGAGGAGGTTTTCCGCCCGCTCGGCGAGCACGGTGGTCACCGTGTCGTCGTCCGCGGAGACGCTGGCGAACCGCATGGGCAGTACCACGCCTCCCGCTCCGGCTTCGTCCAGTACACGCTGGTGGACGAGCAGGTCACGGCGCTTGGGCCGCAGCTGATCGGGGGCGGCACTGACGATGGCGGCCAGCTCGCCCTGGCGCAGCACGCGTACCGGCCGCGGGGGGTCTCCGATGCCGTCCAGATCCTCGGGGAGGGGCGGGTGCGAGGCTCGGACGATCCCGTAGACGTAGGCGCTCATCTGTCATTCCCCTCTTCTGCGTGCCCGGTCGCCCTGACGCTCCCGGCCCTCGTCCCGTGCCTGCTGGAAGGCATCGGAGATCGTCTCCGCCGCCCCGGACAGGGCCCCCTTGGTCTTGCCGCGGGCGCCGGACTCGGTGAGCTGCCCCGTGAGCTCGGTGAGCCCGGCCGGTTTGCGCGGCCCCGCTTCCAGGTCGAGGCGGTTGCACGCCTCGGCGAAGCGAAGGTAGGTGTCGACGCTGGCGACCACGATCCGTATGTCGATCTTGAGTATCTCGATACCGACAAGGGAGACCCGGATGAACGCGTCGATCACCAGCCCACGGTCGAGAATGAGTTCCAGAACGTCGTAGAGGCCGCTGGAACCGCCCCCACCACTCTGCTGCGTCGCCACCGTCATCGCGGCCAGCCCCTTGTCATCTGGTTCTGCGTGGTCCCCTCGACGCTGTCCCTCGCTGCGTCGCAGGCTTCCTGGTACGGGTAGCCCCCACTTCCTGAGGTCAAACACGTGTACGAGTCAGACGGGGGGTCGGGCATACCGAGCGGCAGCGGCTCCCGCCGACCGCTCGGCGGGAGCCGGACCCCGGCGTGGATCCCGGCAGGCGGAAGGGTGAGGAGCTGGGCCACGGAGGTGGGCCACGTCCGAGGCAGGGACATCCTCACCCCCCTGCACACCGACGATCACCGGCGGCCGCCTGGGATCGGCCGGGATGGCGGGCTCTGCCTCACCGGAGCCGACCCCCGAACCCGGGCAGCGTCCCGCTCGAGCCGGAAAGATCGCCGTACCAGTTGACTCAGCCCAACCGCCGCCTGGCGGCGTGTCTCGGCACCAGCCAGTGTCGGAATCGTGCACCTGGCCAAGGTGCGCAGTGCCTGCGCTTCAGGTCCTGGTTTGGCGCAGTGTCCAGGCGTCGTTGACCCGCAGCGCCCACCGGTGCACCACTCTGTCGCCCGCGCTCGCCAGGAGGCTGCCGTCGGAGGAGAACGCGATCGCGCGCAGTGACCCGTCGCAGCCGGTGGGGAGCTTACCGGCCGACCGTCCGGAGACGGGGTCCCACAGCCGTACCATTCCGTCGTCGCCCGCGCTCGCCAGGAGGCCGCCGTCCGGGGAGAACGCGATCGCGCGCAAGGGTTCGTCGCTGCCGGTGAGGAGTTCACGAACTGGCTGACGGCTCGCCATGTTCCACAGACGTACCACCCCGTCATCACCCGCCGCGGCCAGCAGAGCGCCGTCGGGTGGTGAGAAACTCACCGTGCGGACGGCGGCTCCGAGGGGGGTGTCGAGTGGCTTGTCCTCCGGCTGACAGCTTGCCACGTTCCACAGTCGGGGGCCGCCCTCCGCGCTGCCGGTGGCGAGGTGAGCACCGTCGGGCGAGAACGCCGCCGCGTACACCGTGTCGTGGCCACTGGTGAGTTCACCGGCCAGCTGGCCTGTGGCAGGATTCCACAGCCGCACCATCAGGTCAGCGCCTGCGACGGCGAAGCGGGTGCCGTCGTGGGAAAAGGCGACCGCGTGCACGGCACCGATCTGGCCGAAGGGCGGGTGTTCGACGGGTTCGCGGTCTGCCACCTTCCAGAGTCGGACGACGCCGTCGGCGATGCCGGCGGCCAGGAGCGCGCCGTCCGGCGAGAACTGCACTGTGTGGACGTCCACATCGTGTCCGGTGTGGAACTCACCAGCCGGTTCGCAGGTGACGGGATCCCACAACCGCACGACTCCGTCCGTGCTGCCGGCGGCCATCAGGGCGTCGCCCGGAGAGAGACCCAGGCACAAGAGGGATCCGCATTCGGACGGGAAGGGCATGAGTTGTACGGGTTTTCCGGCAGCGAGATGTGCCCGAAGGGCACGCCCGCCCAGCGACGGCGGGCAGGACGCCCCGGGCGGAACCGGATGGGTACCAATCGCCCTCTGCGGCCTTGGGACCTGCTCCGGCAGGTCGGAGCGGGTGATCACCGCAGCCGGAATCGGATTGGCTCGGGACATGGCCTTCGTGTCGTCGGCTGCAGGCGGGCGGCGGGTAGCGGCACGCGCGTCCTCCAAGGCGTCCCACCAGTCCTTCCAGACCCGCAGTTGGGGATCACGGCGCTCGGGCGGATTCACCTCTTCGCCGTCGTCGTAGGAGAGCAGGGCACGTACCAGCCACAGCAGGCGGTCCAGGGAAGCCGGCCCGTCGTCCCGCGAACACCTCGCTCATCGAGGACTTGGACCATGCCGATTGCTCGCCGCACATCTTCTTCCCGCGTGCGCAGATCTGGTCGTACGACGGAGCGCGACGCTCCTGCTTCAGGTCTCTGAGTTCCTGTCCCAGCTTCCGAAGCGCTCCCTCGTAACCGCCCCGCGAACCCGCACCGTTACCGCTGCCTGCCACGCCGCCCCCAGGTGTCCCTCTGGGCAGCAGGTCAGGCCCAAGGGTCCGGAAAGGAACCGAACACGACGGAACGGCCCAGAACAACGACCGGCATGTTCCGTGGCGAGTGATCCTGGTCGACCTAGACCTCACCTTGTTCGATTGATGCAGCGCAGCACATGTTTCGGGCGAAGGTGCCGGCATGACGCAGATGACACCGCCGCCGGCTCAACCCGGCCCGGGCGGCCCCGAAGCAGACCCGCAGTTCCTCCCCCTGCACACCACCGTGGTCCTCCTCGTCGCCTTCGCCATCGGTACAGTGGCAGGCGTCCTCACCGCGCTGAGCGGCGTTCCCACAGCGGGCGCCGTCCTGGCAGGGCTCAGTGCGGCCGGAACCACAGTGCCGAAGCTGCGCTCACTGATCGGCCACCCCCGCGGACAGGATCGACGGGACCACTGATGGAACCCAGCTCAACCCGCGGGTACAGACGGCACCGAACGGCCTCGGCATACCTACGAGTAGGAGCACGGACCGTGAGCAGCGACGCAGACCGAGAAGGCCTCGGGCGCGATCCGAGCACGTGGACACTCAAGCAGCTGGCGACGTTCATCCAGAATGCCCGTGGTCAGCAGCTTGAGACAGCACGCGTCGCGGCGCAGGGACATGCCTACGACTCCGCCCACCCGCGAGAAGGCCGCCGCCAGTGGGCGAAGCTGTCGTTGCTCGCCAACCGGCTCATGCTCGCCGACGGTGAGGGGGACCTGACGCGGACGCGGGTGACCCATCAGGACTTCATGCTCCGGATGTGGGTGATCGACAGGCTCGGTCCGGACGACACGGACCCCGACTGGAGCCCCGATGCGCTGGCGGCCGACACGCTTGACGCACTGACGATCACACCCGCCCAGGCTGCCGCGCTCGCCGACGGGTGGCGCGACCTGGCCATCGAGCAGATCCGCCGGCTTCGGTGGCACAAGAACCTGACGGCCCATGTGGAGACCCTGCTCGGCTACCTGGCACCTGGACGCACCCGTGAGCAACTCTTGGCCTGGACCTCTACCCGCCGATTGCTGCCCTGACCGGGCCGGCCAGGACCAGGGCATCCGCTCGGCCGCCGGCAAGACGATCGACACGCTTGAGCGCCTGGGCTACGTGGAACGGGGCACGGACCCGCGCGACGCACGGCGCAAGATCGTACGACTCACCGATCGAGGTACGGAGTGTCTGGCGTCGGCGCGCATCTTCGACCGCCTCCGGGCCGACTGGGCTCAGGCCTTCGGCCGGTACGTCCGGAAGCGCATCGCCACGGCAACGCGACGAAGATCGACTCGGCGGAGGCGGAAGGCGCTGCCGATCAAAGGGAGCGACCGTCAGGGCCGCCGTCCCGGGAGCGGCGATGCGGGCAGCGCGCCGGCGCGAGTACGACGTCGGGACCGGCGTCGCTCCGAGCCAGTCTCCTCATCGCGACTGACGACTACGAAGCGTCCGTACCGTGATCGACGAGGGACATGTCGGAGGCCAGAGCGCGGGCGGTGTCGGCGAAGAACTGCTCGTCGGCACCAGGGGCGAGGCCGAGGGTGACGCCCTGACCGAGGCCGGCGAACAGTGCCCTGAAGTACGGCCGCGGGTAATCGCCGACGAGGGCGACCACCAGGCCGTTCTTGCTCCCGAACAGTGAGTAGACGGCGCCGGTGGTCAGGCCGGCGCGGTCGGCGATCTCGTCGAGCCTGGCCCGGTATCCGTCCCGGGAGACGACCTGGAGGCGTAACCCTGTTGATCGGCGGTGGCATCGAGGTCGGGTATACGCGCAGCCGGTCGATGCGCACCTATACCCGGCTTGTGGTCGCCTACGACGGCGGCTGTGTGCTGGCAGCACTCGTCGGCGTCCTGATGGCATGGCAGGGCAGCAGTGCCGGGGGGCGAAGTCTGGACCGGTTACCAGACCGCCGCTCCCATCGTGTTCGTCGCGCTCCTGATCAAAGCCGAGCCGTCCCGGACTGCAACGGATTGAGCGCGACAGCCGACCCACCCCCTTCTCGCCTTCGTCAGGCAGCCGCACGGCGAGCGCCTTCCGACGCGGGGCCGCGCATCGAATGCGACCAGGGGAGAGCCTGAGTACCGCCGGTCACGTGTGCGTTTACGTAGTTTCCCCGATGCCGGCGATCCGGAAGTTCCGGGAGGGTGGCCGTGCGTACGTGCCCACAGTTTCCGGTCGGCCCACACGGCGGAGCGTGGCGTGACGCAGAAGGAGGACATGCGCATGACTACGCGGCCATCGGGCGATGCCCCGCTCAGCGACTCGGCGGACGAGGTGGACCTCCCCTGGGTTTTCGTCAGACCCGACAGCGGGACCAGCAAGGCCCTGCTCATCAAGGGGTCGCCCCTCATCGCCATCGGGACGCTGCGTTTGGGTCTGATGATGGCCAGGGGCCGCGGTACGTCAGCGGGGTCAGGGATGACGGGTCTGGTGATCGGGATCCTGGCAGTCGTGTTCCCGCTGCTCTGGGTCGGCGCGCTGATCGGTCTGCGCTGGGCCAACGCCGGTATCCGCCTGGAAGACGGCGTCCTGACGGTGCGTGACCGATGGAACCGCAAGGTCCTGCACACCCCGGTGTCATCCCTGACGGGGTTGCACACGGTCAGGGTGCCCGTGGACGGTCCGCACGGCAGCCGGATCGTCATCACCTCCAGAGGCCACCGGCCTGTGCTCATCGACGCCCGGCTGTGGGACGCGGAAGGGCTCCGGGAGTTGTGGCAGCACCTGCGCCTTCCTTTCCAGGACCACGGTTTCCTCAAGTGGCCTCTGCTGAAGAAGCGCTTTCCCGGCATACCCACGCCGTGGCGTCACGTCCACAGCGTCCTGTTCACCCTGCTCATCGTGCTCGGCGGCATCGCGTACATCGCCCTGATCGTGAACCTGCCCTTCCTCCTGTGACCGACCGGATACAGCGACGGTGAGATATGAGGCTGGCCGGCGGCAGGCTGGTCACCCGGGTGGTGCACACGCTGGTGTGTTGGGGCTGACCCGGCAGCACCGGAACCCTCGCAGGGCCGGTCGTATCACCACGGGACGTCCGCCGACCGCAGCGTCAGCGGATGTGTTCGCTCGTAACTGGTGGTGGAAAAAGTGCCTGGACGGTTGCGGTGGCCGTCTCTCGCAGCCAGGTGTGGGCGCGGTCGTCGTCGTAGCGCTGGTGCCACAGCAGGTACAGGGGGACGTCCGGCAGCGGTAGTGGCGGCGGCAGTGTGACAAGACCGAGTTGTTCCCGGGCCGCGCGGGTGACCGCGGCGGGGAGGGTGACGACCAGGTCGGTGTCGAGGGCGAGTTGCAGTGCGAAGGCGGCGGTGGGCCCGGCGGCGACGACGCGTCGTTCGAGGCCGCGGGTGGTCAGGGCGTCGTCGATCGGGTCGCGCAGGCTTCCACGTCGCGAAACGGTGAGGTGTTCGGCGGCTGCGTAGCGCTCGATGCTCAGCGGGCCTTCGGTGAGTGGGTGGCCCGGTCGGACGGCGACGACCAGTCGGTCGCTGCCGACGAGGCGGTGGCGGATGTCGGGGAGCGTCGGAGCGCTGGAGCTCGATTCGAGTTCGACCTCACCCCGGCGCAGTTCGGCGTCGTCCGTCCCGGGTTCGGCGGACAGGCGCAGCCGGACGCCGGGGGCCCGGCGGTGGACGGTGGTGATCAGGGCGGTGCCGCAGGCGGCGGTCAGGGCGTCGTGCCAGCGCACGGTGAACACCCGGTCCAGAGCTGCCAGGTCGAGTTCCCGCTGCGCGGACAGAAGCTGGTGAGCCTGCTGTACGAGGGCGTGGACCTGGGCGCGCATGGCCAGTGCGCGGGTGGTGGGAACCATGCTGCGACCGGTGCGGACCAGGATCTGGTCACCGGTGGCCTTGCGGATGCGGCCCAGGGATCGGCTCATGGCCGGCGCGGTGACATGGAGGCGTGCTGCGGCGCCGGCGACGCTGCCCTCTTCCAGCAGTGCGTCCAGGGCCGTGAGCAGGTTCAAATCCAGTTGCATGGCAGTAAATCTACAACTGAATAGCATGCACTTGTTGTTAATGAGCGGGAGGCATACCTTCGAAGTGCGGGCGCGGGGACGAGCCGCCCGCACACATCGAACCCAGGGAGCCCCTCATGAGCACAGCCATGCCCTTCGCCGCCGGCACGACGCTCCTCTCCGAGGTGACCGCCGCGGTGAAGACCGCAGGCCTCACCCTGCGCGACCGCCACACCCCGCACGCCCGGGGAGTGAGTCTTGAGGAGGTCGTCGCCGAGATCCACGCCAACGACGACGCGGTGCTGGACGTGCTGCGGGAGCCGCTGCTGCGGGCCAGGCCGGGATCGCAGTGGGCCGAGGACGAGCTGGCCGGCGGTGCGCTCCCGTCGGGGGAGTGGTGGGTCGTCGACCCCGCCGAAGGCAACATCAACCACGTTCACGGCATGGAGGACTGGGCAGTGACCGCCACCCTGGTCCGCGACAACCAGCCGGTGCTCACCGTCGTCCACCTGCCGCTGACTGGCGACACCTACACCGCCGTCGCCGACGGCGGTGCCCGCCTCAACGACCGGCCCCTGAAGGTGTCCGCCAAGACGGATCTGGGTGCCGCGCTCGTCGGCACCGGCCAGGCCAGGCCCGGCGAGGACGAGCGCACCTTCCGGCGGATCGGTGACTCGGTCACCGCCATGCTCGTCAACGGCCTGGTCGTACGCGTGTCCGTTCCCGCCACGATGCAGCTCATCCACGTCGCGGCCGGACGCACGGATGCCTTCTGGCAGTTCTCCGACGTCCGCTCCGGTCTGGTCGCCGGTGCGCTGCTGGTCTCCGAGGCCGGAGGCTCCGTCACCGACCTCGCGGGCAGGCCCTGGAACACGGGCAGCCGCGACTTCCTGGCCGCCACCCCCGGCATCCACGCCGCCGCCCTCAAGGTCCTGTCGCCGATCGCCTGACCGGACACCTCGCTCCACCCACCTCACACCGCAAGGAGCATCACCTCGTGACCAGCATCGGCATCCTGGGCGCCGGCCGCGTCGGCGCCAACCTCGCCGGCAAACTTTCCGCAGCCGGACACCGCGTCACCCTCGGTGTCCGGAACCCGGAAGGGACCGCGGCCCTCGCCGCCGGCATCGCCCCGCAGTTTGCCCTGGCCGACCAGCGCACCACCGCCCGCACCGCGGACATCGTGATCAACGCGACGCCCGGCGACACGGCCCTTGACCGCCTGGCGGCCCTGCGCACCGAGCTCTCCGGGAAACTTCTCGTAGACGTCTCCAACGCCACCCGCGACGCCGATGACGGCCTGCCCCGCGACCTGTGCTACCCCGGCAGCAGCCTCGCCGAGCAGCTCCAGACCGCACTCCCCGAGACCCATGTGGTCAAGACCCTCAACACCATGCTGTTCATGGTCATGACCGCTCCCGAAACCCTGGCCACCCCACCGACCGCCTACCTCTCGGGCGATGACCAGAACGCGAAGAAGACCGTCACCGGCCTACTCGGCGACCTGGGCTGGCAGCCCGCGTGGATCGAGGACCTCGGCGGCATCACCACAGCCCGCGCCACCGAGGCCATGATCCTCATGGTTCCCCACGTCCTGCGCCGACACGGTTTCAAGCCCTTCGCCGTCTCCCTCACCCGCTGAACCACATCCGGTTCGGTCCGGCCGCGGTGAAGGTGCGGCGCACGAGATCGTCGTGCACCGGCGGGCCGGCCCTCTCACCCCGGCCACGCCTATTCCGCGATCGCCTCCTCCAGCAGGGAGCCCGCCCAGGACCGGACACCGCGCGCTTCGACTCGCTCCACGCGCTGCAGATCGTGCTGGAGATCGAGCAGCACTACGACATCGAGGTGGAGGACCGCATCGTCTTCGAGACGAGCACCGTGCGGGAGTTCGCGGCCGCGATCGCCAAGGTGATCGCGGAGACCGGTGCGGAGCCGCTTTCGTGACCCTGTTCGCGGCGCTCGGCCGCGTCGCCGCACAAGGGTCCGGGCGGGGCATGCACGTGCTGCGCCGGGGCAAGGACGGCGACGCCCTGTCCTACGGCGACCTCTTCGCCGAGGCCGGGAGGGTGGCCGCGGGGCTGCTGTCACGCGGGGTGCGACCCGGCGAACGGGTCGCCCTCGTCCTGCCGACGTCGGTGGACTTCGCGCGCGCCTGTCGCGTTGAGCTCACTGCTCGGCGCGCCGGTGGCGGACCGGCCCGCTTTCGACGCCGCCGTCACCGGCCTGTTCGACATGACGCCCCAAGGAGTCCGCAGAAGAGGCCGCCACGTCCTGACTCTCATCCAGTACATGTCCTCACTGATCGAAAGAAAGAGAGAAGTGCCGGGGCAGGATCTCCTGAGCGCTCTGGTGCAGGTCGAGCAGTCGGGTGAGATCTCCCGCACCGAGTTGATCAATCTCGGACTGGCACTTCTCATGGCTGGTTACGAGACCACCGCCCATCAACTGAGCCTTGCCATCCTCGAACTGCTCACCGGTGACACGGCCGACGGGAAATCTGTGGAGGCGCTGGTCGAGGAATTGCTCCGCAAGACGCCGTCCACACCCGTCAGTTTCCCTCGAGTGGCCACCGAGGACCTCGTCCTGGGCGGGACGACGGTGTGCCAAGGAGAAGCCGTCATCGTCTCGTTGCTGCACTGCAACCATGACGCCGAAGTATTTTGCACGTCGGGTGTGAGGACCAACGCCCGTCGACCTACGCACCTCACATTCGGACACGGTGCCCACCGGTGCGTGGGCGCGCCGCTGGCCTGCAGATGAAGATCGCCCTGACCCGCTTGTGGCAGCGCTTCCCCGGTCTGCGACTCGCACCAGCGGAGGGGGCCCTGGTGTGGCGGGCGGGCCTCGCGACGCGCGGTGTGTCGAGGCTGGTCGTCGAGTGGTAACCGAACTGCTCGGCGTCCATCGACGTCAATCGTCGTGGGCGCCCACGGCCGGTCCGCCGTCGCCACCCTCCTGCCGGTGTGGCTGGTGAACGTGTCGGTGAACCCGGCGTGCAGGTCCGAAACGTCCGTGACGGTGAAACGGCACGGTGATCCCTCCTCGTGGCACAGGACGACCACATCAACGTGCCAACACCCCTGACCCCGCCACCTTCTACGGCGGCGACCACAAGGGCTGCACCGACTCTGCTCTCGGCGAAGCAGGGACCGCATGCTGGCAGCCCGTGCTTGAGTGACCCGATGAAGATCTTGGTGCTGGGGGGAACGGCGTGGGTGGGCCGCGAGGTCTCGCGGCAGGCATTGGAACGTGGGCATCGGGTGACCTGCCTGGCCCGCGGGGAGAGCGGCGAGGTCGCCGAGGGCGCCGAACTGATCTCTGCCGACAGACGTGACCCGTCAGCGTACGAAGGCCTGCCGGGTCAGGAGTGGGACGCCGTGGTCGAGGTGTCGTGGCAGCCGGGCTTCGTGCGCGGTGCCCTGGCGGCGCTCGGTGAGAGCACGGGCCACTGGTCGTACGTGTCGTCGGTCAGCGCCTATGCCTCGCACGCGCGGCCGGACGCGGACGAGTCGGCGGGACTTCTTCCCGCGGCCGAGCGGGACGAGGCCGACCACACCGAGTTCGGGCAGGCCAAGGTGGCCTGCGAGGAGGCCTTGGCGACCGCAGTGGGCGACCGGCTCCTCATCGCGCGGGCGGGACTGATCGGCGGCCCCGGAGACCACAGCGGCCGCTCCGGGTACTGGGTCGCCCGAGCCGCCCGCGAGCCGCTGGCCCCGCTGCTGGTGCCGGCCTGCCCCGGCCTTGCGACGCAGGTGGTCGACGCGCGAGACCTCGCCGCGTGGCTGCTCGACTGTGCGGAGAACGGGACGACCGGAACGTACGACGCGGTCGGTCCGATCGTGCCCTTGGGGGAGTGGGTGGCGCTGTCGCGGGAGATCGGCGGGCATGTGGGGCCGGTGGTGGAGGCGGACGACGACTGGTTGCTCGGGCAGAAGGTGGTCCAGGCCATGGGCCCGGAGTCGCTCGCGCTGTGGGTGGCCGACCCGGACTGGGCCGGCTTCAGCGCGCGCACTGGCGCGGCGGCGACCGCGGCCGGCCTGCGGCACCGGCCTCGGGCGGAGCTTGTGGCGCAGACCCTGAGCTGGGAGCGGGAACAAGGTCTCAACCGGCCCCGCCGGGCAGGCCTGAGCAGCCGGCGTGAGCGCGAACTACTGGAAACGTGGGCTGGAGCGGCGCGGAAGTAGGCACCGGCACGACCTCTGCGCTCCTGGCACTGCTCCGGAACGGCCGCGCCGGGTGACGTCACGGCGTCACCCGATCCGAGTCCCGGCCGGTCGTGCTGTTCGCTGCGTGGACGTTGATTGACGCTTCGGTCCGTGCGCGGCTACGTTCTGCCGTATGCAGCGGCGGAAGATCCTCACGACGCGCGGTCACATCGACCACATGCGGGTGTGTTCTGCCGCGTGTCGTCCCTGTTGAGAGCCGTTCCGCCTCCAGTGGCATCCAACCGCGCCTGACCCCCCACGGGTTGCGCGGTAGCTCCTTCCCGTAGTTGCCGTCTCCCACTGCGCACGCCCGGTCGGGTGTGCGCGTGTGTGCCTACTTCGCATGCCCGTGACCGAGCCGCCCGGTTCGGTGACGGGCATGCCAGAAACGGACATCCGATGCGTCACGACTCCATACCCGCGCGGGTACTCATCGCTGCGGCCACCACTGCCGTCACAGGCCTGCTGCCCCTGGCCGGCACCGCGTCCGCGACCCCGGACGGCAAGCCGCTGCCGCCGGTGACGGTTCTTGCCGACAAGGGCACGGCGAGCCGCGGGGACATCTTCGTCTCGCCGAACTCGGCGAACACTGCCTACTCCAGCGGAGTGGAGATCCTGAGCGGCGACGGCAGGCGTGTCGTGTGGTCCCACAAGACGCCGGCCGGGCAGCAGGCGGCGGACTTCCGTGCCCAGACCTACCGGGGCAGGCCGGTTCTGACCTGGTGGCAGGGCACCGGGCTCGGTTCCCTCGCGAGTGGGGTGGACTACGTCTACGACGACCGGTATCAGAAGGTCGCCGAGGTCCGTGCCGGGAACGGGTACACCGCCGACGGGCACGAGTTCCTGATCACCGGTCGTGGCACGGCACTGATCCTGGCGTACAAGCAGGAGACCGCCGATCTGACGGGCATCGGCGGCTCCGCGCACCAGGCGGTCATCGACGGGGTGGTGCAGGAGGTGGACATCCGCACGGGCCGGGTCCTGTTCCAGTGGAGGGCGGCCGATCACGTGCCGTACGCGCAGAGCGAGCAGCCGCTGCCGTCGTCGCCGGACAAGCCGTGGGACTGGTTCCACATCAACGCGGTGAAGCCCGACACCGATGGCGACCTGCTCGTCGATGCCCGCAACACATGGACGACGTACAAGGTCGACCGCCACGACGGCACCGTGCTGTGGCAGCTCGGTGGCAAGGCCGGCACGTTCAGGGAACAGGCCGCGCCCGGCCAGTACCTGAACACGGCCGGGACGATCTTCTCGTGGCAGCACGATCCCGAACCGCTCGGCGGCGGCCTGTACAGCTGGTTCGACAACGAGTCCGCGGGGGCCGCGAACACCGGTGCCGGGGCGGTGGAGGAGCTTCCGTTCAGCCGTGTCGTCACCGTCCGCGTGAACGAGAAGGCGCGTACGGCGACGCTGGTGAAGTCCGTTGACCAGCCGGACTACCTCAGCGCGTCCTCGCAGGGCAACGCACAACCGCTCAGCGGTGGAGGGAAGTTCGTCGGATGGGGGTCGCTGCCGTACTTCTCCGAGTTCAACTCCTCGGGTGAGGCCGTGTTCAAGGCCCGGTTCCCCACGGGCGTGAACAGCTATCGCGCCTACCGCTTCCCCTGGAAGTAGCCGGCGACTCCGCCGCATCCAACCAAGCAACCCCAGGGCCCTCACCGACACTCGCTACACTGCCCGCCATCCTGTCGCGGCGTTTCGGAGTTGGTGGGAGCACTGCGCTTGGCAGGATCCACGGGCGGAAGAAGGAAGACCATGCGGCGTGCTGTTGCTCTGACGCTGTGCTCGGGGATGCTGGCCGCCACCGCGGCGTGCGCCGGGTCCCCGCCGGGGGACTCGGCGGCGCCGAAGAGGCCGTCGGCCGGTGCCGCGACCGCGCCGTCGGCAGGCAGCAGCAGCCCGAGCGCCAGGGCGGCCACCTCATGCCCGGATGGCGTCCAGGCCCACGGCGCGCCCTCACCCGCTGCGGGCAAAGGCAGTCCCGACGACACCGCGCAGGCACAGGCACTCACCCAGGCAGTCGGTGATGAGGAGTTCAACGCTGCGTACGCGGACATCTTCGGCACGGTCATCGACGGCTACACCCGGGGACGGGTGGCGCTGTGCGTCACGGACGTGGCGCGCGGCAGATTGCTCGCGAAGGCGGCCAAGCGCGCGCACCCGGCCGTCGACCTCAGCCGGCTCGACATCCTTCCCTGCCGCTACTCCGAGGGGACACTGCAGACGGCCGTCCGCGGGCTCATGGCGCACAACGGCACGACCATCGCGGGGTTTCCCGTCTACCAGATCGGTCCGGCCACGGACAGTTCCGGCATCCAACTGGTGACCAGCCAGGCAGGCAGCACCTCAGCGGCCTTGCGTCGCTACCTCACCTCGCGCCTGGGCGGCATCGCCTTCACCGTCGGCAAGGGGGAGAGGCCGGTTGGCTGAGCATGGCGCAACACGCCGACGGGCTGCCCCTTACGGGCGCAGTTCCAGGGTGATGTGCGGGGACAGCGCGGCCAGGAAGTCGGGCGCGTCGAAGACCTCGCCGGCGGAGGCCACACCGACTGTCCTGGTCCGGCCGGTGAGGACGCGGTGGACCGCTTCCACCGCGAGCGGCGCGGTGACGGCGTAGATGTCCTGGCCCCGGGCTACCGCGCGCCGTTCGGCGTCGCCGGAGCGTACAACGACGTCCACGAGGAAGGTCTGAGCGGAGCGCCCGTGTTCGTCGACCGCGGTGGGGGCCGGCGCGTGGGGTGCCACGACGCCGCCGGCCGCTTCGGTGGTCATGTAGGTGCGCACCTCCGGGATCGGAAGGTGGCTCGGGATGGTCACTACGTCGGCCATCGTGAACTCGCCGATGACCGCCCTCGTGCCCAACGGGTGGGGGAAGGGCCACTTCAGGGTGGGCAGTTCGTCGTCGTGGTACTCCAGTCGCCCGTTCCTGAACCGGACGCGGCGGCCACCACGCCGCTCGACGGAGACCTTGCCCGCGGCGCGCGTGCCCTCCGTGGGTTCCCAGCTGCTGAGGCCGTACGCGATGTGCGCCTCGTCGGCCTGCGTCCACTCGCCCATCGCGGCGGTGGTCAGCAGGTCGCCGAGGCCGCCGTAGAAGGCCATCGCGGGAACGACGACCGTGCCCGCTTCGCGGGCGCGGTCGGCGAAGCGCGCGAACGTGTCGGCGTTTGCCTCGATCTCGGCCGCCACATCGACGTAGGGGATCCCGGCACGCAACGCTGCTTCGATCACGGGTGCGGCCGTGGTGGCGAAGGGACCCGCACAGTTGATGACGGCTGCCACGCCGTCCAGCGCCCGGTCGAGCGAGGCCGGGGCGTCGACCGACGCGGGACGGACTTCGAGTCCGGGGTGCTCGTCCGCCAGCGCCCTCAGCTTGTGGACGTCGCGCCCGGCCAGGACCGGAACGAATCCCCGCTCCTCGAGGTGTGCCACGACGAACCGGCCGGTGTGCCCGTATGCGCCGTACACCGTCACCGTCTGCCCCGCTGCCATGACTTCTCTCCTGTGCTCGGAA
Organism: Streptomyces sp. NPDC006739; assembly: GCF_042869815.1. Lineage (NCBI taxonomy): Bacteria > Bacillati > Actinomycetota > Actinomycetes > Kitasatosporales > Streptomycetaceae > Streptomyces > Streptomyces sp. NPDC006739. Next base: position 156,897 of record NZ_JBIAGM010000014.1, on the reverse strand, counting down.
ATGACCAACTGCGGCCATCCTGGCTTGGTTGAATCGTCAACAGTGAGTGTCTGGAACGACATGTGCCGTACAGTTTCGGACATGAGAACTGTCGCGCTGGCCGTCACCGAAGGGATGCTGCACTTCGAACTCTCCGTTGCCCACGAGGTCTTCGGCTCCGCCCCGGCCGGGGTCACCGTTCCCTGGTACGACCTCACGGTCTGCGGGCCGGGCATCGTGCCCTTCGGCCGGTTCCACCTGGAGCCCGACCACGGCCTGGGCCACCTCCAGAGCGCCGACACCGTGATCGTCCCCGGCTGGGCCGACGTCGACGTGCGCCCGCCCGCCGAACTGGTCGACGCGGTGCGCGCGGCCCATGACGCGGGCGCCCGCGTGGCCTCCCTGTGCACCGGCGCGTTCGTCCTGGCCGCAGCCGGCCTGCTGGACGGGAGGCGCGCCACCACCCACTGGCAGCACACGGGCGTCCTGGCCGCGCGCTACCCCGACGCGGAGGTCGACCCGGACGTGCTCTATGTGGACAACGGGAGCGTGCTCACCTCCGCCGGCAAGGCCGCCGCGCTGGACCTGTGCCTGCACCTGGTCCGGGTCGACTACGGCTCATCGATCGCCAACGCCGTGGCCCGCCGCTTGGTCGTCCCACCGCACCGGTCCGGCGGGCAGGCCCAGTTCGTCACCGCCCCCGTGCCCGCCCAGAGCGATCACCCGCTCACCGCCCTGTTCCCCTGGATCATCGAACGACTCGACCAGCCGCTGACCGTGGAGGACCTGGCCCGCCAGGCCCGGATGAGCTCACGCCACCTGGGCCGCCACTTCCGCGCCGCAACCGGCACCACTCCCCTTCAATGGCTGCTGGACCAGCGGATCCGCCACGCCCAGGAACTGCTGGAGAAAACCGACGACAGCATCGACACCATCGCGGCAGCCACCGGCATGGGCACCGCCACGACACTGCGCCGGCACTTCAACCGCACCCTCGGCGTCCCCCCGGACACATACCGCCGCACCTTCCGCTCACGAACCCACTGGGCCGAGACCTGCCCGCGGTTCCGCGACGCGGTCGAACGGCACTTCACCGCTGTGCCGACGGCCTCGCCGTCCGGTGCGGGGACGGGAGCGGCTCCTGCCCCTCCGGGACCATCTGCTCGGCCCAGATGACCTTCCCGGCTGGCAGGTAGCGGGTGCCCCAGCGGTCGGCGAGCTGCGCGACCAGGAACAGTCCTCGGCCACCCTCGTCGGTGTCGGTGGCGTAGCGCAGATGCGGCGAGGTGCTGCTGGAGTCCCAGACCTCGCAGATCAGGCTCCGATCGCGCAGGAGGCGGACGCGGATCGGGCCGGCGGCATGACGGATGGCGTTGGTGACCAGTTCGCTGAGGATCAGTTCCGTGGCGAACGCGACGTCCGTCAGGCCCCACTGCGCCAGCTGCCGGCCGATCCGTTCCCGTGTGCCGGCCACCGCGGCGGGATCGGAGGGGACCTCCCAGGTGGCCATCCGGTCGTCCGCGAGCGTGCGGGTGCGGGCGACGAGGAGGGCGATGTCGTCGGTGGGATGCGTGGGGAGCAGAGCGTCCAGCACCGTCGCACAGGTCTGCTCGCACGTCCGGTCGCCGTCTGCCAGGGCGGCACGCAGCAGCTCCAGCCCTTCGTCGATGTCGCGGCCGCGGTCCTCGACGAGGCCGTCGGTGTACAGCACCAGCCGACTGCCCTCGGGCACGTGCAGGTCGACGGTCTCGAAGGGGAGCGCTGCCAGGCCCAGCGGCGGTCCGACCGGTACGTCGGGGAAGCGCACGGTGCCGTCGGGCAGGACGAGGGCGGGCGGGGGATGGCCCGCGCGGGCCACGGTCCAGACCTCGGTGGTCGGGTCGTAGACCGAGTAGAGGCAGGTGGCGCCCGTGATCGCCGCCGAGCCGTCGCCGCCGGTCTCCTCGTGGTCGATGCGGGCGACCAGGTCGTCCAGGTGCGCCAGCAGTTCGTCGGGCGCCAGATCGAGGGCGGAGAAGTTGCGTATCGTCGTGCGCAGCCGGCTCATGGTCGCCGCCGCGTGCAGACCGTGTCCGACGACATCGCCCACGGCCAGGGCGACGCGGGCGCCCGAGAGCGGGATGACGTCGAACCAGTCGCCGCCGACCGACTGCGCCGGCAGGTAGCGGTAGGCCAGTTCGACGGCGCTCTGTTCCGGCATGGCTCTCGGCAGGAGGCTGCGCTGCAGGGTGACGGCCGTGGCGTGCTCGCGGGTGTAGCGGCGTGCGTTGTCTATGGTGAGCGCGGCACGGGCGACCAGCTCCGCGGCGAGGGACAGGTCGTCCTCGTCGAACGGCGCCCGCTCGCGGGAACGCCAGAAGTAGACGACGCCCAGCAGGACGCCGCGGGCGCGCAGCGGGACCACGATGCGTGAGCGGATGCCCGCGTCGATGATCGCGTCGGCCCGCTCCGGTGCCTGCGCCCGCCATTCCCGGGTGGCGGTCAGATCGGGTTCGAGTACGGCTTGGCCCTGGTCGAATGCCTGGGCCTGGGGAGTGGCCGGGTCGAGTCCGAACCGGTCGCCCAGCGGGATGAAGGGATGCGTCTCACCCAAGCCGTGCACGGCCGTGCGGCGCAGCCGGACATCACCCGGTCGTTGCGGTTCCTCGCCCCGCAGCACCGCCTCCACCAGATCCACGGCGGCGAAGTCGGCGAACTGCGGTACCCCGACATGCGCGAGTTCCTCGACGGTCCGGGTGAGGTCGAGCGTGGTGCCCACGGCTCCGCCGGCATCGTAGAGCAGTTTGAGGCGCCGGCGCACGGCTTCCGCCTTCTGCGAGAGCAGTCGCAGTTCGGTGGAGTCCCGCAGCGTGGCGACGCTGCCGGGCGGCCCGCCGTCGCGCCCGGTCGGCCAGCTGTTGATCACCAGCAGCCGGTCGTCCACCATCAGGACCTCGTCCCGGACCGTCTGCCCCGGGGCCAGGAGGAGACTCACCGCCGGATCGAGCCCGATCTCGCCGAGGTGCCGTCCCTCGAGCCGGTCCGCAGACAGGCCGAGAAGCCGGCGCGCCTCGCTGTTGATCACGGTGATGCGGCCCTGCGCGTCGCAACCGACCACGCCCTCCCGGATGCCGTACAGCGTGGCCTCCCGGTCCTGCAGCAGGCCCGCGATCTCCTCCAGCTCCAGACCGAAGGTGCTCCGCTTGAGCCTGCGGGCGAGCAGGAACGCGGCGAGGACTCCCACGCCGAGGGCGATTCCGACGTAGACGCCGAACGCCTTCAGCTCCTGTCCGAACTGGGTGGCCGCCCGGGTCTCGGGGATGCCCGCGGAGACCTCGCCGACGAGTCGGTGGCTCGGCCCCGGCGCGTAGACCGGCACGATGCCGTTGGCCGACCTGCCGGTGGCACCCATGTCGATCCGCACGTGCGACCTGCCGTCCCGCGCCACGATCGGCTCGGACACCGGCCGGCCGATCAGTGCGGGCAGGGGATGGGAATGGCGGATGCCGTGCAGGTCGATGACGACCACGAAGGACGCGCCGGCGTCACCGGCAATGCGTTGCGCCACCGCCTGCACGACACCCTGCGGACCGGGCGGCGTGCCCGCAGCCAGCGCGCCGCGGATCTGGGGATCGCGAGCCGCCGTCTGCGCGATGGACACGGCACGCTGCTCGAAGTAGTCGTCCAGCTGCCCGCGCTGAGTGAAGGCGAACAGCGCGAAGCCGATCACGCTGGTCACCGTGAGGATGGCCAGCTGGGCGAGGAGGATCCGTTGCGACAGCCTGCGCCTGCGGCCGTGCGGAAGGTGCGGACCCCGTCGGCGCTGGGATCGCTCGAGCACGCTGCTACGACCCTTCATCGCACGGTGTGAATCGCACGGTGTGATACGTCATCTTCGTCTTTGGGTGGCGAACCAGACGATTGCCTGGGCGGTCTTCCGTGTCCGTTGGGCGCACCGCACCGAGACCGGCGTCCCGCAACACCCACCAGCCGGCAGTCGCTGCCCGTGACGGTCACCGCGAGCTCCGGTACACCGGAGCGCATGCCGACGGCGGCTGGGACATGACGCCTCCCTGCAAGTGGGAGGGGCCGTCGAGTGAGCGTGGAGACGGGCCCCTCCGTCACCACGATATTTCGCCGGGCTCGCGGTGCCAATCGCGGTCGCCGAATGACGGCCGTGACGAGAAAGCCGTGGCACGCGGAGCGGCGCCGGAAGGGTTGGGAAGACCTCTGGAAAAGGGTTGGACGGGGCGACGCCCGGGCTTGTAGCTTGCAGCTGGACCGTGACACCGCCCGAGGAGGTGAGACCCATGAACGAAGTATCGACGTGGGTGCTCCCCCTTTCCGCCACGGCCGGCGACTGACGTAGGTGTCGCCGGGAGCGCCTCCACAACAGGCACTCCTGAAGGGCAACACCTATGGACTCTCCACAGTTCACCGCCGAGCCGTCGGCGAACAATACGGTGGGCGACATCCCCGGACTCCGGTCTTCGACCCCTGGCGCAGACCGCGAGCCCCTGTTCGACGTGATCATTGCCGGGTGCGGGCCGACCGGCGCGATGCTGGCCGCCGAACTTCGGCTGCACGGTGTGCGGGTACTCGTTCTGGAGAAGGAAACCGAGCCCGTGTCGTTCGCCCGCATCGTCGGCCTGCACATTCGCAGTCTCGAGCTGATGGCCATGCGCGGACTGCTGGAGCGCATTCTCCAGCACGGAAGGAAGCGACCGGCCGGCGGTTTCTTCGCCGCCATCCCCAAACCCGCGCCCCAAGGCCTGGATTCCGCGTACGCCTATCTGCTGGGCATCCCGCAGCCGGTCGTCGTTCACCTTCTTGAGGAACATGCGATCGAACTGGGAGCGCAGGTCCGGCGCGATGGTGCGGTGGCCGGTTTCGAGCAGGACGACGAGGGGGTGACCGTCGAGCTGGCCGACGGGAAACAGCTGCGTGCGCGCTATCTCGTCGGCTGTGACGGCGGCCGCAGCACAGTGCGCAAACTGCTCGGCGTCGGCTTCCCCGGTGAGCCCTCAAGGACCGAGACACTGATGGGCGAGATGGAAGTGGGCGTACCGCAGGAGGAGATCACAGCCAAGGTGGCCGAAATCGGCGAGACCCAGAAGCGGTTCTGGCTCCGGCCCCTCGGCGCAGGGGTGTACAGCGTCGTAGTCCCCGCCGCGGGAGTCAGCGATCGCGCGGAACCGCCCGCCCTCGAGGATTTCAAACAACAGCTGCGCACCGTCGCCGGAACCGATTTCGGCGTGCACTCCCCGCGCTGGTTGTCCCGCTTCGGGGATGCCACCCGGCTGGCCGAACGCTATCGGGTGGGGCGTGTGCTGCTGGCCGGCGATGCGGCACACATCCATCCACCCACCGGCGGACAGGGCCTCAACCTGGGCATCCAGGACGCGTTCAACCTCGGCTGGAAACTGGCCGCACATATCCGGGGCTGGGCGCCGAAGACGCTGCTGGACACCTACCAGACCGAACGCCATCCGGTCGCCGAGGACGTTCTGGACAACACCCGCGCCCAGATGGAACTGCAGTCCACCGAACCGGGCCCGCAGGCCGTACGCAGGCTGCTCACCGAACTGATGGACTTCGACGAGGTGAACCGTTGTCTCATCGAGAAGATCACCGCGATCGGCGTTCGCTACGACTTCGGTGAAGGCCCCGACCTGCTCGGCCGCCGCCTGCCCGACATCGACGTGAAACAGGGCCACCTCTACGGCCTGCTGCACGGCGGCCGCGGCCTGCTGCTGGACCGTACCGAACGCCTGACCGTCGGCGGCTGGTCAGACCGGGTCGACTACCTCGCCGACCCCACCGCGGCACTGGATGTTCCGTGCGTGCTGCTGCGCCCTGATGGCCACGTCGCCTGGATCGGCGACGATCAGCATGACCTGGACGACCACCTCTCCCGCTGGTTCGGCACCGCTGACTGATGTGGTCCGAGCAGCGGAGAGGCCCGGCGAGGAGGATCGGAACGTCCGGTAACGACTGACCGGCGGACGGCTGGAGGCAGCATCGGCCCTGGTGCTCCGGCGCCAGGGCCGTCCTGCGAGGCGGGTCAGCCTCCGAGGCGGTGTGCGAGGTGGAGCAGATCTGCCAGGTGCAGTACCCGTCCGTCGAATCCTGGGAGGGGGACATGGAGCGGGCAGGTCCAGTGGGCGGGGATTGCGTCCAGCCCGTAGTACGCCCCCGCGAGGCCTCCGGTCACCGCGGCGACGGTGTCCGTGTCGCCGCCGAGGTCGATCGCCGCGCGTATCGCTTCTTCGAAGCTGGTGGTGGTGCGCACGGCCCAGACGGCTGAGCCCAGACAGGGCCAGACGGCACCGTTGAACTCGGTTGCCTGATCGGGATGCCAGTCCCGCTCCATCCACGCAGGTTATCCGCGCCCCGCCGCGCAGTCGCGCGGCGAGTGGGGCGCGGAAGCCGTTCTACTCGGGTTGTGCGTTGGTGGGCAGCGTTCTTGGCGGGCCCGGTGTCCCGGCCCAGGTCCACTTCCGGTCCGGAGTGCCGACGGCCCCGTAGGGCCGATGGCGCGTCGCATTCAGCCCCGCCTCACGCAGGGTGTCCAGCACAGCTGGCGCCGGCCTCGTCGGAGCTGGACGATCCGGTGGAGGGGTTGGCCGAAGAGGGCGAGCATCATCGCGGTACGGCCGCCGCACCGCCTTCCGTTTCCTGCCCGCGCGGTCCGGCCGCGTATGCCAGCGGTGGTGCGATTGCCTGCGCATCCGCTCCCTCGCCGACCCACAGGGCGATGAACAGCGCGGCGGTCGCCTCCAGGAGTCCGGCACGTTCGAGACCTCCGCCGGCCACCGGTTCGCAGCCCACGTCCCGCACCAACCCGCGTACACGCACGAGGGCCGTCTCGTCGTCCCCGCAGACCGGAACGGCCAGTGGCCGCCCACCGAAGACAGGCGGCCGCATGCGCCACACGTCCTCGTGGCAGAGGTTGAAAGCCTTGACCACGTGGGCTCCCGGTGCCGCCGCGGCAAGTCGCTGCGCGGCCGAGGGGCCCTGTTCCGTCAGCAGCCGGAAGCCCGGCCCGATCGGATTCGAGCAGTCGATCAGCACCTTGCCCTCCAGGGCCGCGTGCAGGTCCCGCACCGCGTCTGCTCCCGCCCCGAAGGGCAGCGCGGCCAACACCACCTGACCGGACTCCGCCGCCGCGCGCAGACTGGCAGGCTTCGCGCTGCCTCCGATGCGCGCCGCCAGCAGCTCCGCCTTGCGCGCGTCCCGTCCCCCGATGATCACCTCGTGCCCGGCCCGCACCCAGTGGGTGGCGAGCGCGTCGGCCATGTTGCCCGTGCCCAGTACACCGATTCTCATCACGTAGTCCTCTCCGTGCCTGCTTCGACCGTTCACCCCGAAGCTAGAAGGCCGTTCGGGCACCATGTGGTACGTGACGACCGACGCCTTCCTCGCCGACTGCCGCGCCCGCCTCGCCTTCGACCTGCTTTCCAACACCTGGAACGCCGTGGTGCTCTGGGCACTGCGCGACGGCCCCAGGCGCCCGGTCGAACTACGCGAGCGGATCGGAGGCATCAGCTCCAAGGTCCTCACCGAGACGCTGCGGCGGCTGCAGTTCAACGGACTGGTCGACCGGCGGGCTGACCCCGACGCGCCATCGCGGGTCGACTACCGGCTCACCGCTCTGGGCCGGACCTTGCTGGCGCCCATCGACGCCTTCGGCGCGTGGGCCTTCGAGTACGGCGACGAGGTGATGGCCGCCCAGGAAGCAGCATGCACTTCCGACCCGCGGTCCCCTCGTTGACGAACGACGGCGGTCGGCGTCGAGGGCACGGTGTGTATGGGCGGAGAGGGCAGGATTCGAACCTGCGTGGGCCCCGAAGGGCCCGGCCATGAGCTGTGCTCTGGTCCCCGATCAGCCACTCCGGGCACCTCTCCTCGTGTCCGGCGGCCGTGGTGGGTGCCGTTCACGTGAACAACTTTGGCAGTTGGCGCTGACAGGCGTCTGATGAGCCGCTGACGCGGTCCAGCGCTGGTGGGCGGGGCGGCGGGCCCGGTTCATCAGCCAGCTCATCCACGGCCGCAAGGACGCCCACCTCTCCTCGGTGAGCGGCAAGTCAGTGACTCAGTCCGTGATCTTCACGGGCATCGTCACCGCGACGCCGGGCCGCAGGCGCTGGATTTGTCGTCGCTCGTCGAATGGCCCGGCGTTGGGTGGCGGTGGTGGCACCCCAGATACCGTCGTCCTCGCCGTGCTCGATTGCCCAGGTGCGACAGGCGATGAGTACGTCGCAGCGACGGCATACCGCTTGCGCCCGGGAAGTCTCTGAGCCAGGCACTGCGAGATCTGAGAGAGGGAAGAAAAGATCGGGATCCTCTCCAATGCATGCAGCTCTATCGCGCCAGTCGGAAGTCGACGGTTGGCGTCCGCTGGGTGAGCAGGGCATGGTGCACCTCTTGAGGGTCATTCCAGGCACGGTTGATTGCTACGGCGCACTGTGGCGCCGCAGTCCCGGCAGAGGTTTGGAAAATCTTAAACAGAAATGACTGATTCTCGCTAGAGCGCCCAGAAATGCCTCACGGTATATGCCGTGTGCGGTGGTGGTGGAGATTACGAAAAGGCTGCCTTCTTATTCGGAAAGTGACCGCCGTCCGACCGCCTCCGCCCGCATGCCTGGCGTACGCACGTGCAGCACGGACGCGAGGCTACGCACGGCTCACGTCGGCCGACCGCGCTGCTGTGCCAGATCGAGGGTTCCACCGACAACAGCACCTGGACCATGCTCGCCGACAGCACCGCCACCGCCGGCACGAGCCAGGTCCAGACGGTGGTGTTCCAGGCCCAGGCACGGTACGTCCGGGTCACCGTCACCGGGCTGCCGGCCGGCGCGTGGGCGTCCATCCGCAACCTGGAGGTCCACGACCGGCCCTTCAGCGCCGACCTGGGCACCTACAAGGTGATCAACCGCAACAGCGGCAAGGCGCTGGACGTCAACGGCGCCTCGACCGCCGACGGCGCCACCCTCATCCAGTGGCCCTATGGCGGCGGCACCAACCAGCAGTGGACCCTCCTGCCGAACACCGACGGATCCTTCCGGCTGGTCAACGGCAAGAGCGGCAAGCTCCTGCAGAGCCCGAACTCCACCCAGGGCGCCACCCTGACCCAGGGCACCGACAGCGGCGACGACACCCAGTGGTGGAAGCTGGTCCCCTCGACCACCAGCGGCTACTACCGCCTCGTCAACGTCCACACCGGATGGTGCGCCGACGTATCAGTGGGTCGACCGCCGACGGCGCCAATGTCATCCAGTGGCCCGTCGCCGGTGGCGCCAACCAGGACTGGCAACTCGTGACCCTCTGACCGGCAGCTCATGGAGCCGTGCCGCGGGTGGAACCGACCTCACGTATGGTCGTCCCGCCCGGCCGCTACCCGTTCGTGATCACGATGATGTCCAGGATGCGCGGCCCATGTACGCCTTCCACCCGGTCGACTTCGATGTCGCTGGTGGCCGAGGGGCCGGAGACGAGCGTAAGCGGCCGGTACGGGTCCAGCCGGCTCAGCGCCTCGGGTACGTCGGAGACGATCTGGTCCCCCCCCGGACCAGGCAGATGTGCTGGTCCGGCAGCAGGGTCAGCACTCTGCGTCCCTGACCGGGACCGTGGTCGAGGGCCACGGTCCCGGTGACGGCGGGGGCCGGACGTCCGTCGGGCTCTTCACCGAGCGCGCCGCCGAGTTCCCCGGGCCGGCGCGGGCGTGTCCCGGGGATGGAGGGTGTCGTTGAAGCAGGTGATGAACAGGGCGATGCGCACCGTCAGTCTCCGTGAGGTGTCGGTGTCCCGGCGGGCATCCGGCCGGTGGTGAGCAGCTCGCGCCACAAGGGTCCGGGGACGGGGTGGTCGAGCATGGCCGCGGCGTCGCGTATGTGTGCGGCGGAGCGGGCACCGACCAGCACGCTCGCCACGGCCGGGTGGCCGAAGGGGAAGCGCAGGGCCGCCGCCCGCAGCGGTACGCCATGCCGTTCCGTGGCCGCCTTCAGCTCCAGGGCCCGTTCCAGCAGATCCGCCGGCGCCTCGGCGTAGTCGAAGGTGGCGCCCGGTCGGGGATCGGCGAGCAGGCCGGAGTTGAAGACCCCTCCGATGACGACGCTCACGCCCCGCTCGGCGGCGGCGGGCAGCAGGTCGGTGAGGGCCTTCTGGTCGAGCAGTGTGTACCGGCCGGCCAGCAGGACGGCGTCGACGTCCGTGTCGCGGACGAAGCGCGTCAACGCTTCGGCCTGGTTCATGCCCGCGCCGATGGCGCCCACCACCCCTTCGGAGCGCAGCCGCTCCAGCGCCGGGTAGGCCTCGCGCAGGGCCTGGTCGAGATGGTCGTCCGGGTCGTGCAGGTACACGATGTCCACGGCGTCCAGGCCGAGCCGTTCGAGGCTGGCCTCGACACTGCGCAGTACTCCGTCGGCGCTGAAGTCCCACACCCGGCGGTGGGTCGCGGGGACGGCGAAGCCCTGTGCGAGGTCGTCTCCGGTGGCTTCTGCCAGTGGCTCCAGGAGACGTCCTACCTTGGTGGAGACGGTGTACTCGCCTCGCGGCCGCCGGGCGAGCGCCGCACCCAGCCGCCGTTCCGAGAGGCCGAGGCCGTAGTGGGGAGCGGTGTCGAAGTAGCGGATGCCGACGTTCCAGGCGGCGTCCACCGCCGCGGCGGCCTCGTCGTCGCCGACGGGCGTGAAGAGGTTGCCGAGAGCGGCCGCACCGAAGGCCAGGTCGGTGACCGCGACACCGCTGTGTCCCAGTTCCTTGTATCGCATGGAGGTTTGCCTCTCACTTCCCCGGCGGGCGGAGTCTGAGCCCCGCCATGCCGCCGTCGACCGCCAGGGTGGTCCCGGTGACCGACGCGGCCGAGGGGCCGGCCAGGTAGACGATGGCCGCGGCGACCTCCTCGGCGGAGACCAGCCGGCCCAAGGGCTGGCGGGCGTTCAGCGCCGCCCGCTCCGCCTCCGGGTCGTCGGCCGACGCCAGCAGCCGGGCCACCCACGGTGTGTCGGCCGTACCCGGATTGACGCAGTTGACCCGGATGCCCTCGCGGACATGGTCGGCGGCCATGGCCAGGGTGAGTGAGTGCACCGCGCCCTTGCTGGCCGAGTACAGGGCCCGCTGCGGCAGGCCGGCGGTGGCGGCGATGGAGCACGTGTTCACGATGGCGGCGTGCGCGGATTCCCGCAGGTAGGGCAGTGCGGCCCGTGTGGTGCGGACGATGCCGAGGACGTTGATGTCGAGGACCTGGTGCCACTGCTCGTCCGTATGGTCCTCGATGGTGCCGACCGCGCCGATCCCCGCGTTGTTGACCAGGATGTCGATGCCGCCCAGTCGCCCGGCGGCCTCCGCGACGGCGGCGCGCACCTGGCCGTCGTCGGCCACGTCGGCCCGGACCGGTATGAGCGGCTCCCGGACCCCGGACGGGTCGAGGTCGAGAACGGCGACCTTCGCTCCCCGCTCCGCCAGCAGGTCCGCGGTGGCGCGCCCGATCCCCGAGGCGCCGCCGGTCACGACGGCCCGCAGGTCCCTGAACTCGCTCATGCCGCCGCCTCCCGGCCGACGGTGTCCGCGGTGCCGGCACCGGCCAGGCCGGCGGCCCAGAACTCACCGTCCGGATAGCTGAACCGGGCGATCGACTCGGGCAACATCCGGGCCGAGAAGCCGGGCGTCCTGGGCGCGGCATAGTGGCCGTCCCGGATCACCACCGGGTCGGTGAAGTGCTGGTGCAGATGGTCGACGAACTCGATCATCCGGTTCTCGGTGGTGCCGGAGACCGAGAGGTAGTCGAACATCGAGAGGTGCTGGACCAGTTCGCACAGCCCGACACCGCCGGCGTGCGGACAGACCGGTATCCCGAACTTCGCGGCGAGCAGCAGGATCGCCAGGTTCTCGTTGACTCCGGCGACCCGTGCGGCGTCCAGTTGCAGCACGTCGACGGCGCCGGCCTGGAGCAGTTGCTTGAAGATGATCCGGTTGTGCACGTGCTCGCCCGTGGCGACCTTCACGGGCGCGACCCGGGTCCGGATGGCGGCGTGGCCGAGTATGTCGTCGGGGCTGGTCGGTTCCTCGATCCAGTACGGGTCGAACTCGGCCAGGGCCGTGATCCAGGTGACGGCCTCGTCCACGTTCCAGCGCTGGTTGGCGTCGATGGCGATCCGGATGTCCGGGCCGACGGCGGTGCGTGCAGCACGCAGGCGGCGGATGTCGTCGTCGAGGTCTGCACCGACCTTCAGCTTGATCTGGGTGAATCCGTCGGCCACGGCCCGGTGCGCCAGGCGGGTCAGCTTTTCGTCGCTGTAGCCGAGCCAGCCGGGTGAGGTGGTGTAGGCGGGGTAGCCGCGGGCGTGCAGGTCCAGCTCCCGGGCGGTCCTGCCCTGCCTGCCGCGTCGCAGTATCGCCACCGCCTCGTCGCGGGTGAGGGCGTCCTCGATGTAGCGGTAGTCGACCTGGCCGGCCAGCCACTCGGGCTCGGCGTCGGCCAGCAGTTGCCACAGCGGTTTGCCCTCGCGCTTGGCGGCCAGGTCCCACACCGCGTTGATCACCGCGCCGATGGCCATGTGCATCACGCCCTTCTCCGGGCCGAGCCAGCGCAACTGGCTGTCGCCGATCAGGTCGCGGTACAGAGAGCCGGGATCCGCGCACAACTCGTCGACGGACCGGCCCATCACGTGGGGCCGTAGGGCGTCGATCGCCGCCACCTGGATGTCGTTGCCCCTGCCGATGGTGAAGGTGAAGCCGTGGCCTTCGAGCCCTTCGCGCGCGTCGGTGCGCAGCACGAGGTAGGCGGCCGAGTAGTCGGGGTCGGGATTCATCGCGTCCGACCCGTCCAGTTCCAGGGATGTGGGAAACCGGATGTCATAGGTGTCGAGGGCGGTGATCCGCGGGGCGCTTGTGGGCACGGAAGGGCCTTTCAGTGGTGACGGGGTCAGGCTTGGGCGAAGGTCTGACGCTGGCTGCCGAGGCCGTCGATCGACAGCTCGACCGTGTCGCCGGGGCGCAGGTAGGGGCTGCCGGGCAGGCCGAGTGCCACGCCGGCGGGGGTGCCGGTGTTGATCACGTCACCGGGACGCAGCACCATGTACTGGCTCAAGTACCAGACCAGGTACGCCACATCGAAGATCATGTCCTTGGTGTGGCCGTCCTGGCGCGGCTCGCCGTTGACCGACAGCCGCAGCCCGAGCGCCTGCGGGTCGGGGACGGCGTCGGCGTTGACCAGCCAGGGGCCCAGCGGGTTGAAGGTCTCGCAGGACTTGCCGAGGTCCCACTGGGAGGAGAAATCCAGCTGGAACTCCCGCTCGGAGACGTCGTGGCTGACGGCGTATCCGGCGATGCACTCCCGGGCGGCCCGGGGGGTCTCCAGGTAGCGTGCGGTGGCGCCGATGACGACGGCCAGTTCCACCTCCCAGTCGGTCCGGGTGGAACCACGGGGGACGAGCACCTCGTCGTAGGGGCCGACCACGGTGCTGGGGTCCTTCATGAACACCACGGGGCGCTTCGGGACGGCCGCACCGGTCTCGGCGGCGTGGTCGCGGTAGTTGAGCCCGACGCACACGATCTTCCCGGGCCGGGCGACGGGTGGACCGATCCGCAGGCCGTCCCCCTGGGCGACTTCCGGGAGTTCGCCGGTCTCCAACGCGGCCCGGATCCTTCGTATGCCGCCACCGGCCAGAAACGTGCCGTCGATGTCCGAGGTGAGCGTGGTCAGGTCCAGCAGCCTGCCGTCGTCGGTGAGGACCGCGGGGGTTTCCTCCTGCGGGGCTCCCAGACGCATCAGTTTCATCGGTTGCAGCTCCTTGCGGGCCCGCGCCAGCCGCCTGACCAGCGTGAACATATTCCTCGGATGAATGGTGGGGCGAGGCATGACCATACGACCGGGCTCGCACCCACGCAAGCAGTCCTCCGATGATTCTGGCGGCGACGAAGGTCGTGTGTCGCATTTATCCGCGTATCGAGGCGGGAAAGATGAGTGCACTGTGGCCGAACCGCACAGTGACAGGTCACGAATTCAATAATTCATCGGACGGGTATTGTCAGTCGCGGCAACCGGGTCGTAACGTCCACGCCACGTCTCGAGACCTCCGATGACAGGCCCCCTCGATGAGAAGAGCCCGGACATGACCCACTCCCACCTGCGTGTCACTGCCGCCGTGACCGGAGTCCTGCTGCTCGCCGGAGCCGCCACGGCGTGCAATCGCGGCAGCTCCAGCGCCGTCTCCGGCAAGGCGAGCGGCCCCGCGATCGGTATCGATCTGCCGCGTGCCGACTCCGACTTCTGGAACTCCTACGCGCAGTACACCAGGCGGTTCATCTCGTCCCAGGGCATCCACGCCCTCCCGATCAGCAACTCGCAGAACGACGTCACCAAGCTGGTGGCCAACGTCCAGGTCTTCGAGAACACGGGCGCCAAGGCCGTCGTCATGGCACCGCAGGACACCGGTGCCATCGCCTCGACCCTCGGGCAGCTGGCGAACAAGCACATTCCGGTGGTGAGTGTGGACACCCGTCCCGACAGCGGCAAGGTCTACATGGTGGTGCGGGCCGACAACAAGGCGTACGGCACCAAGGCGTGCGAGTTCCTCGGCAAGCAGCTCGGCGGCAAGGGCAAGGTCGCCGAGCTGGAGGGCGCGCTGGACTCCATCAACGGGCGGGACCGTTCGGAGGCCTTCGCCGCCTGCATGAAGAAGGAGTACCCGGGCATCACCGTCTACCCGCTGGCCACCAACTGGGACGGTTCGGTCGCCTCCAGCAAGCTGCAGACACTGCTGGCCCAGCACAAGGACATCAACGGCATCTACATGCAGGCCGGCGGCGTCTTCCTGCAGCCGACCCTGTCCCTGCTCAAGCAGAAGGGCCTGCTCGAGCCCGCGGGCGCGGCGGGACACATCTCGATCATTTCGAACGACGGCATCCCGCAGGAGTTCGACGCGATCCGCCGGGGCCAGATCGACGCCACCGTCTCCCAGCCCGCGGACCTCTACGCCAAGTACGCCCTGTACTACGCCCAGGCCGCGGCCTCGGGCAAGACCTTCAAGCCCGGGCCCACGGACCACGGCTCGACCATCGTCCAGCTGCCCAACGGGCTGGAGGACCAGCTGCCCGCGCCGCTGGTGACCAAGGCCAACGTGGACGACAAGTCCCTGTGGGGCAACAACGTCGCCAACTGACAGGCGGTCCGCAGCCCGCCGCACCCGCGAGAAAGGAAGGCACTCAGCATGGCGGACACGCCGACCGCCTCCACCACCGGGGCCACCACGGCACCGGTGGTGGAGGCCACGGGGATCACCAAGCGGTTCGGGGCCACGGTGGCCCTGCGCGAGGCCCGCATCTCCGTCGCGCCCGGGGAATCCCACGCCCTGGTCGGGCGCAACGGCGCAGGCAAGTCGACGCTGGTCTCCGTTTTGACGGGCATACAGCAGCCGGACGCCGGCTCACTGCGAATCTCCGGCGAACCGGCGCCGGCGTTCGGTGACACCGACGCCTGGCGCTCCAAGGTCGCCTGCGTCTACCAGCGGTCCACCGTCATCCCCGAACTGACGGTCGCGGAGAACCTCTTCCTCGACCGGCAGAGCGGAAGCGCGCTGCGACCGATCCGCTGGAAGGAACTGCGCCATCGCGCCGGGGCGCTCCTGGCGGAGTACGGCGTCGATGTCTCACCCTCGGCCAGGATCCGGGACCTCTCGGTGGAGCAGCGGCAGTTCGTGGAGATCGCCAGGGCGCTCTCCTTCGGTGCCCGCTTCATCATCCTGGACGAGCCCACCGCGAAGCTCGACGCGCGCGGCATCGACCGGCTCTTCACCAAACTGCGGGAGCTGCAGGAACAGGGCGTCGCCTTCCTCTTCATCTCCCACCACCTCCAGGAGGTCTACGACCTCTGCACCCGGGTCACCGTCTACCGGGACGCGCGCCACGTCCTGACCGCGTTCGTCGCCGAACTCGGCCACGACGCACTGGTGGAGGCGATGACCGGGGAGAGCGCGGGCCGGCCGGTGCCGTCGGGGCCGGGGAGCCGTGCGGCGGACAACGGTGGGCGGCCCGTCCTGGAGGTGACGGAGCTGACCCTGCCCGGCAGCTACCAGGATGTTTCGCTGACCGTCCGCGCCGGCGAGGTGGTAGGCCTGGCCGGCGCCGCCGCCAGCGGCAACGTACAGCTCGGCGAAACCCTGGCCGGTCTGCACCGCACCCGTGCGGGCAGCATCCGGGTCGCAGGCCGCCCGGTGAGCACCGGCGACGTGCCGAAGGCGCTGGCAGCCGGTGTCGGGTTCGTGCCCGAGGACCGGCACCTGCAGGGGTTGGTGACCGGGCGGAGCGTGACGGAGAACGCCACCTTGACCGTGAGCGACCAGCTCGGTCCCTGCGGCACCGTACTGCCCTCCCGCGCCAGGGCGTTCGCCCAGCGCATGATCGACGACCTCGACATCAAGACACCCGGGGCGGCGACCGACGTCGCCGACCTCTCCGGCGGCAACCAGCAGAAGGTCGTCGTCGCCCGCGCCCTCGCGACACGGCCCGACCTGCTGGTCGCCATCCGGCCCACCAACGGTGTCGACATCAAGTCCAAGGAGTCCCTGCTGGGCCGCATCCGCCGGGTCGCGGACGACGGCAAGGCGGCCCTCATCGTCTCGGACGAACTCGACGACCTGCGCGGCTGCGACCGGGTGGTGGCGATGTTCCACGGCCGGGTGGCGGCCGAGTTCCCGGCGGGATGGACCGACGAGCAACTGGTCGCGGCCGTGGAGGGCATGGCCGCGACGGCTGACACCAACGAAACGAAGGGACTGACCGGCCATGGCCGCCACGACTGACACGTCCGCCGCGAAGACGGCGACGGAGGAGCACCCGAGCGGCGTCGGCCACCGGCGCGGACTCGATCTGCGGCGCTACCGCGACCTCTCCCTCATCCCGGTGCTCCTCGTCCTGGGACTGATCGGTTTCATCGTCTCGCCGGCCTTCCTCACCTCCGACAACCTGCTCGGCGTCGCACAGCAGTCCACCGAGCTGAGCCTGCTCGTGCTCGCCGAGGCCATGATCCTCATCGCGGGCCGGATGGACCTGTCACTGGAATCCACCATCGGCGTGGCCCCGGTGATCGCCGTGTGGCTGGTACTGCCCACCGACGGAGGACGATTCCACGGCCTGGGCGTGCTCCCGACCTGGACGGCCGTTCCGGTCTGCCTGCTGGTCGGCGCCCTCATCGGCGCGATCAACGGCTTCCTGATCCTCAAGCTGCGGCTGAACGGCTTCATCGTGACGCTCGGAGCGCTCACCATGCTGCGCGGACTTCAGGTCGCCATCTCCCAGGGCCAGTCGATCGTCGAACTGCCCAGCTCCTTCACCTACCTGGGCAGTTCCTCATGGCTCGGAGTGCCGGCACCGGTGTGGATCTGCGTCGTGCTGTTCGCGATCGGCGGCAGCGCCCTGGCCTGGCTGCGGCACGGCCGCGCGCTCTACGCGATCGGCGGCAACAGCGAGGCCGCGCGGACCGCGGGCATCCGCGTCGACCGCGTGATGTGGACGGTGCTGATCCTCGGGGGACTGCTGGCCGCCTTTGCCGGCATCCTCTACACCGGCCACTACGGTTCCATCTCGGCAGACCAGGGCAGCGGCTGGATCTTCCAGGTGTTCGCCGCCACCGTCATCGGCGGGGTGAGCCTCAACGGCGGGCGCGGCACGCTCTTCGGCGCGCTGACGGGCGTCCTCACCCTCCAGCTCGTCGTCAACGTGATGACGCTGGCGGGTGTGCCCCCGCTCTGGAACCAGTTCCTCAACGGCGCGATCATCATCGTCGCCCTGATCATCTCGCGGTTCGCCTCCGGCGAGAAGCAGGACTGACCAAGAGGGGTGCCGCCATGGCCGTAACGGACGACGCGATAGACCGGATCAAGGCGATGATCGTCTCCGGGGAGCTGCTGCCGGGCACCAGGTTGCCCAAGGAGGACGACCTCGCCCAGCAGCTCGGGCTGTCCCGCAACTCGCTGCGGGAGGCCGTCCGGGCGCTGACGGCGATGAAGATCCTCATCCCCAAGCAGGGCGACGGCACCTTCGTGTCCAGTCTGGAACCGCAACTTCTGCTGGAGACCCTCTCCTTCGCCTCCGACGTCTCCCACGGCCAGACCGCCCTGCAACTGCTCCAGGTCCGCCGGCTCCTCGAACCTCCGGCCACCGCCCTGGCGGTGGGCCGCATCACCGACGAGGACCTTCGTCAGCTGCGGTCGATCCTGGACCGGAGCGCGGCCGCCGAGAGCGCCGAGGAGTTCGTCCGGCTGGACACGGAGTTCCACAGTGCCATCGTGGGCCTGTCGGGCAATCCGGTGCTCTCCATGCTGCTGCAGGTCGTCTCCACCCAGACCCAACGCGTCCGCATCCTGCGGGGAGCCAGTGTCGGGCCGGCGATCGAGAACGCCCTGCGGGACCACGAGGCCATCCTGGCCGCTCTCACCTCCCGGGACGCCCAACTCGCCGCCTCCGCCGCCATGGTGCACGTGGCCGGCGTCGAGCAGTGGCTCGCGCAGAGCCTGGGCACGGGCGACGAGGCCGAGCCCGCGACCGGCTGACCCGACCCACCGACCGTCCAGCTGCCGTCCACGACAAGGAGTGGGAACGCAATGGCTGTCCTTCGCAGAAGCACGGCAACGGGCGCCGCGTGTGCCCTGGCCATCGCCGCGGCCCTGACCATCGCCCCGCCGGGGCAGACCGCAGCAGCCGCCACCACCACGACCGCCTGGCAGTCCGGCAGGTTCGACGTCGACACCCCGAACCTCGTGCGCCGCTCCGACGTCGTGCTGGGGCGGCCCAACACCGGACAGTCGCAGTTCATGCCGCTCGGCAACGGCACCCTGGGCGCGGCGGTCTGGGCCGCCGGCGGGTTCACCGCGCAGCTCAACAGATCGGACACCTTCCCGGACCGCAAGTCGCCGGGACAGCTGACCATCCCGGGCCTCGCCAAGCTCACGAGCGCTCCCGACTACACGGCCCATCTGGACCTCTATGACGGGACGTTCACCGAATCCGGCGCGGGCATGACGGCGACCATGTACGTGCGCGCCGA
Source organism: Streptomyces sp. NPDC006739 (assembly GCF_042869815.1). NCBI lineage: Bacteria > Bacillati > Actinomycetota > Actinomycetes > Kitasatosporales > Streptomycetaceae > Streptomyces > Streptomyces sp. NPDC006739. Next base: position 137,894 of record NZ_JBIAGM010000014.1, on the reverse strand, counting down.
CAAGGACGAGCTGGTCGTCGACGTCACCGGCGCCGACCCCAGCTCCAACCAGAGCGCGCAGCTGGCGCTGTGGTCAGGCCGCTCCCCGCAGGCACAGGCCGCCGGCTCGATCGGCACCCTCGCGGAGACCTGGACGGACGGATCCGAGCCCGGCAGCACCGGGAACACCTACGGCTCGCTCGGCGCCATCACCGCCGGCGGTACGGGGGTCTCCGCCTCCGTGGTCGACCCCACGACCGTGCAGGTGGCGTTCAGGCCGAACTCCGACGGCAGCTTCCGGGTCATCGCGGCCGCCCCCCACTGGACCGGCGGAGACGCCCGGTCCACCGCCTCTTCCCTGCTTGGCTCGGACCCGAGCGCCAGTTCGTCCTCCCTGCAGTCGCCGCACCTTTCGTGGTGGCACTCCTTCTGGAACCGCATCGGACTGATCAGGTTCTCCTCGTCCGACGGCAGCGCCGACTACCTGGAGAGCCTGCGCACCCTCGACCTGTACGACGCGGCGGCCGAGAGCCGCGACACCTACCCGGGCTCCCAGGCCGGCGTGGCCGACCTGTTCTCCCCCTACCAGGACACCCACAAGTGGGACCCGGGCGCCTGGTGGCACTGGAACATCCGGATGCAGGTGCAGGCCAACATGTCCGCGGGCGCCTTCGACCTCAACGACCCCTACTTCCGCCTCTACCACGACAACCTACCGAACATACAGGCCTGGACCAAGGCCCACATGAACAACCGTGCCGGCATCTGCGTCCCCGAGACCATGCGCTTCAACGGCGACGGCCACGAGTGGGAGACCTGGGAGAGCGCCCCCTACCCCCAACTCTGCGACTCCTCGGTGAGCGCGTCGTGGAACGCCCGCACCATCAGCACCGGCGCCGAGGTCGGCCTGTGGGTGTGGCAGCAGTACCTGATGACCGGTGACAAGTCCTTCCTGAGCACGAACTACCCGCTGATGGCCGAGGCCGCCCGGTTCCTGCTCGCCTACTCGACCACCGGCTCGGACGGCAACCTGCACACCTATCCGTCCAACGCCCACGAGACCCAGTGGGACGTTCACGACCCCACGACCGACATCGCGGCCATGCAGGCCCTGTTCCCCGCCACCGTCCGAGCGGCCCGGACGCTGGGCCAGGACGCCGACCTCGTCACGCAGCTGAACGCCGCGATCCCCAAGATCCGCCCGTTCGCCCGCACCGACGCCTCCACGCAGTCCCAGCTGCTCACTCCCGCCGACGACGCGGCCGGCAACGACGTCATCGCACCCTCCTACGACCCGACCGCCACCAAGCACAACAGCGAGAACATCGGCCTGGAGCCGGTATGGCCCTACAACCTGATCGGTGACGCGGGCAGCCTGTCCGACCTCGCCAAGCGCACCTTCACCAACCGCCCGCAGAAGATGGTCAACGACTGGAGCAACGACCCGATCCAGGCCGCCCGTCTCGGACTGGGCAGCGAGGTCGCGAGCACCCTGAACGGTCTGACCCAGAAGTACCAGAAGCTCCCCTCCGGCCTGGCCACCTTCTCGGGCAACGAGCCCTACGCCGAGCAGCAGGGCGTGGCCTCCGCCGCGCTCAGCGAGGCACTGGTCCAGGACTACGACGGGCTGCTGCGCATCGCCCCCGCCCTGCCGTCGGGCTGGGACGCGGACGGCACGGTGTTCATCCAGGGCGGCCACAGGGTCTCCGTCCAGGTCCACGGCGGCACCATCACCACGGTCGGTATCAACGCCGGATCCACTGGCACCATCAACGTCCGCAATCCCTGGCCAGGCCAGCAGGTGCAGGTCGTCGACGGCGGTGACGAGAGCACTGTGGTGGTCGCCGCGACCTCCGCCGCGCAGATCGCGATCCCGGTCACCAGTGGCCGCTCCTACCTCATCCAGCAGCCGTCCGACCCCGTCAGCGCTCGTACCGTCGCCCCGGTGAGCGGCACCCCGGCGGCCCAGGTGCGCACGCTCGGATCGGTGTCGATCGGCCTCCCCGCCTCCAGCAGGCTCGTCAGCGCGGCCTCCAACCGCTGTCTGGACGACCCGGCCGGCAGCACCACGGCCGGCACCCAGGTCGACATCTGGGACTGCGGCACGGGGGCGAACCAGAAGTGGACCTACACCTCGGGCAAGACGCTGACCGCTGAGGGCCTGTGCCTGGACGCCAACAGCGGCGGAACGACACCGGGCACCAAGGTCATCCTGTGGACCTGCAAGGGGAGCGCCAACCAGCAGTGGACGCCCCAGCCGGACGGCACCATCCGCGGCGTTCAGTCGAACCTGTGCCTGGACGTGACCAACGGAGCGACCGCCAACGGCACACCGATGGAGCTGTGGAACTGCACCGCCTCCGCCAACCAGCGGTGGACGACGAGCTGAACCACATGCAATGACGAGCCGCCCGAGGGCCTGCCCCGCCAATGACCGGCGGGGCGGGCCCAGGTTGTCGACGTAGAGGGTTCTGCACCGCGGCATGATCGATGATCCTGCCGACCGCGGACTACGAGATGCCAAACAGCGGCGCCAGTTGTCGCAGCGTCAGATTGCTTCGCAAGTACGCCGCTACCAACAAGACTCGATCCTCCAGCGGTAGGCCCCACGGCCGGCTCGCTGAACGGCATCGGTCTCCTGCCCCACGACGCACTCCCTCGAAGTCCCGCCAACGCGCAGAGCACTTCACCACCTACGTCCGGAGCGGCACGCCGATGCGGGACAGCCTTCAGGAGCGCTGGGTGGGGATGACCTGTCCATCGGAGGCGTACACGGTCACCTGGGACTGCCCCGTGCCGGTCTGCCAGGTTCGGTAGGCGATGGTGATCTGCTGGGCCTGTGCGGTGTATCTGCTCGCGAAGCGGCTGTCCCAGTCGGTGCGTATGTCGACCCGGTGGTTGCCGGTGTGCGCCCTCAGCCGGGTGACATGTCTTATGGCGGCTTTTTCGGGTGGAGTGCCTTCCTGTGCAACCCATAGTTTGAATGTGTCGGCCTCTGATGTCGGTGCGGCCCGCATGTTGGGCGTCGTCGGATCGAAGATGTCGTTGCCCTGGGCGGATGCTGTCTTCGTTGCGGATGGGCTCTGTTCGAGGTGCACGGCTACGCCGACGACGGCCAAGGCGAGAAGGCCGCCCGTGATCAGCTTTCCTTTGTGCATGATGAAAACCCCCGTTTTCGAAGGATGGATGGCTCCGACGGGCGTCCCCACCGCTTCGAGCAGTTGAGGCCCGTCGCGGGACTCAGGCGGCCCCGCCTTGGGTCCGCGCCGCAGTGCATTCTGACCGCAAGAAGCAACGGTAACCATCGAAAATTGACCGATGAGTCCACGAGGTCGGCTCATTTGTGACGTGTTTTCATGGCTGGTCTCGCCATCCGGGCGATCAATCACGCATGTTTCGCTCGTCGGGTCCAAGGCAAAGAAAGTCAGCTTTTGGTGGGGTATCGTATGATGCTGCGCCCAGTGTGGGAGTAGGGAAACAAGGGGCAAAATGGGGCCGGGTGTTCGGAGTGGGCTTCGGATTTCGAGGTCTATCCCGCATTGAGCTCCGGACCGGTTGCCGTCGGTGCGCGGGTGGCCTGTTCCTGACCCTGGAATGCGCAATTCCGTTGTCGCTCCGGGGCCGCACGTCGGTCCATTCAACGGCCCTGGCAGGGTTTCGCGAAGGGCCACCGGTGAGGGTGAGCTTGCAGGCATGCGCTGGTGATGCCCGGGGCGCGCACAGCCCCGCCGGCATCGTGTTCGTGCACGATGGTCTTTCCCGACGGGCCGCCGATCTGCCGGTCTCGGTGATATCCGCCTGTGGCGGCGGCGGTGGCCCGGACCCCCAGCCACGGCTGGACTCCGCCACGCGTGCCAGTGCGACCCGCGCGGCACCCCCGCCGCCGCGCGATTTCAACCCAGACCGCGGAGACGGAAGAATCCGCCGAGCACCTGACGCACGCTGGAAGGACCTCAATTGACATCCGACATAAACACGTTCACCACCCCCTCCACGGAGCGGCCGCCCTCCCTCGTCCCCATCGACTGGACGGCCGTGGAGAACTGGCTCGGACTGCGGCTGCCGGCCGACTACAAGCGGCTCGCCGACCGGTACGGACCACTGGACTTCGGTGAGTACGTGTGGATCCACGTGCCGTGCGTCCAGCGAAACCGCTTCGACTACGGAGAGTGGCTCAGTGCGAAGCACCGGGAGGCGCGGATCGCGGCGCGGGAGCTGCCCGAGGCCGAGCGGCCCGCGCTCCACCCCGAGCCCGGCGGCCTGTTGGCCTGGGGGTGCACGCGGGGCAGCGACGTACTGTTCTGGGACACCTCGGCCTCCGACCCCGACGAGTGGACCGTGGTGGTGCGGCACTCGAGGGCGGTCCCGGGCAGTGGCCTGTCCCCATGGCACCGGTACGACCTGACGATGACGGGCTACCTACGGCACACGGTCCGCGACACCTGGGAGCTCCCTTCTCCTCCCGGCCCGCTGCTGGGCCCGCTGCCGAGCACCGTCGCGCGGACCGCCTTCCTTCCCGACGCCCAGGCATGGACCCCGCCCGCGCCGGGCCCGTCCCGGCTCACCGAGGCCGAGCGCCGGACCGCGCTGGAGACCGGCACCGGGCTGGACGCGCTGCGGCTGCTGTCGCCGCCGCCCGAGCGGCCGTACCTCGGAGGTGGCTCCTGGGAGGGGCTGTTCGCCGAGCTGGGCACACGGCTGCCCACGGAGTACGTGCGGCTGATGGACGAGTACGGCGCGGGCATCTGGAGCGGGTGGTTGCGTTTCCACACCCCTCTCCGGACCGGCGAGCGGCGATTCCTCACGCACGTCGAGGACACCGCGGACGCCTACGGGCAGCTCAAGGACGGGCACGCGCAGTGGTACCCGCTGGTGATCTGGCCCGAACCCGGCGGCTTCCTCCCCTTCGCCAACTCCATCGATGGCGACTACCTCGGCTGGCTCACAGAGGGCGAGGATCCCGACACCTGGCCGCTGATCGTCTGGCCCCGCCACGCGGACCAGGGGCCGCCGCTGAAGGACGGGCTGATCGACACCCTCCTCGAATGGCAGCGCGGCAGGCTGGTCACCCATGGGTTCGCCACCCTGGACGAGGACGACGACCCTGTCGAGTTCGCGGACTTCCGGTCCTGGGACGACCGCGCCTACTGGTGAGCCCCCAGCCGGCGATCACCCGGTGCCCGTCCGGCACGGTCAGTCGGCGAGGTCGGCGGCCTGCTGGCGCAGGGCGCGTGCCAGCGCCTGCGTGGGCGCCCCAAGGGGGCCCGGCACGCGTACCAGACTGACGCGTCGTACCTCCTCCACGACGCCTTCGACGGGCACGAGGCGTACGCCGGACGGGAGGGCCGGCAGCAGCGTCGGTGTGGCCGTGGTGATGCCGGCGCCGGCCGCGACCAGGTGGAGCTTGGTCAGCCAGTCGCGGGCGGTGTGGTGGACCTTGGGCCGCCCGGGCAGACCGGGCCAGACGCCGAGCAGTGGTTCGTCCGCGGTGCCCGGACTGGCGATCCACGGTGCGCCCGCGATCTCCTCGACGCTGACGCTGCCCCGTTCGGCGAACGGGCCTCCTGCGGGCACAGCCACGGCCAGCTGCCCTTCCAGCAACGGCTCGACGCTCAGGGGCGGATCGTCCGTGTCGGGTGAGCGATGCGGTGGCCTGGAGGAGAGAATTGCGAGATCCAGGGTTCCGGCGCGCAGCGCGCGCACCAGCGAGGGAGTGGTCCCCTCACGCGTCGTCACCTCGAGGTGCGGGTGCTCCTGACGCAGCGTCGCCAGGGCACGAGGCACGATCACGGCTCCCGCGGTGGGGAAGAAGCCGAGCCGGACTCGGCCCCTCTCGACCTCCTCCGCTCCGCGCAACTCCCGGTCGGCGGCTTCAAGGGCGTCCAGGGCGACGACGGCGTGTCGCAACAGCGCACGGCCTGAACCGGTCAGCCGGACGCCGCCGGGACAGCGGTCGAAGAGCCGGGCGCCAGTCGCCTGTTCCAGCGCGGCCATCTGCCGGGATACGGCCGACTGCGTGTACCCGAGCGCGTCCGCTGCGGCCGTGAAGGTGCCCCGCTCCGCCACCTCGCGCAGCAGCCGCAGCCCGACCAGCGTCATCTCCATGCGCCCCCCATGAGCAATCGGCATGTCCATCATGCCAAACATTCGTTGGTGGAATGCCCACGGGGTTCCTAGCGTGGACACGCGGATCCCGGCCGTCGTCTGGCCACCGTGCTCGTCCGAAGCGCCCGCCACGGAAAGAACAGAAAGGCAACGGATCATGCCTCTGATCAACATCTACCTGCGTCAGGGAACCACCCCCGAACACCGCCAGAACGTGTCCTTGGGTATCCACAAGGCCATGGTCGACGTGCTGAAGGTCCCTCAGGACGACCAGTTCCATGTCTTCCACGAGGTCTCACCCGACAACTTCAAGATGCAGCCGGTCGTTTTCGGCCTGCGCCGCAGTGAGCGTGCCATGTTTGTCCAACTGTCCATCAACCACCGCACCGCCGAGCAGAAGGCCGAACTGTTCCAGGAGATCGTCGACAACCTCCGGCTGTTCGCCGACGTTCCCGAAGAGGACCTCCTGATGACGATCAACGAAACAGCCAGCGAGAACTGGTGGGCCGCCGGCCGCGTCGTCAATCCCGCCACCGGCTACGACGCGCGCATGAACGACGTCTTCACCGACGCCGAGGCCGCAAGCTGAGACCATGCGGCAGGGCTCTCGGCGTCGAAGGTCTGGACAAGCGGCGGTCCAGCCCACTTCCTGGTAGATCGGCGATCAGACCTGCGTGCTACCACCTGACGGGCAGTTGGAGGGGGAAGCGTCGGATGGTGGTGCTGTCCCACCGCACCTCGTCCGGGGGGACAGCGAGACGCAGTCCGGGCAAGCGGTCGAGCAGGGTGCTCAGGGCCACCCGCAGCTCCTCGAAGGCCAGTGGCGCGGCGATGCAGTGGTGTCCGCCCCAGCCGAACGTCATATGGGGGCGGGTGGGCCGGTTCGGGTCGAGCGTGTGGGGGTTGGGGAACACGCTGGCGTCGCGGTTGGCCGCCAGGTAAGACACGTGCACGAAGTCGCCCGCGCCGATGAGTGTTCCTTCCATCTCTACGTCCTCGAGCGCGATGCGCGGGATGCCGACGCCCTTGCGGAAGGGAATGAGGCGCAGGAGTTCGTCGAGCGTATCGGTGAGGCGTTCTGGGCGTTGTACCAGTGCTTCCCAGTGGTCGGGGCGGGTGAGGAGGCTGTAGGTGATGTCGCTGATCTGACAGGTGGTCGTGTCGATTCCGCTCAGCAGCAACGTCATCGCCAGCACTGCCAGTTCGTCGTCGCTCAACGGGTCCTCGGCGGCGGCCAGGGCGCTGATGAGGTCGTCTCCAGGTTGTCGGCGTCGCTCGTGGACGAGTTGGGTGAAGTAGCGGCGCAGGTACTGCTTGGCCTGCGACGCGACCTGTTGCGCGGTGGAGGTCACGCTCAGCAATTGCTGGGTACGGTGCAGCAGGAGGGGCCGGTCGGCGTCTGACACGCCCAGGAGCTCACAGATGGTGTGGTGCGGAAGCCGGTTGGAGAGGTGGTGGACGAGATCGGCGGGTGGACCGTGCGTGGTCATCTCGTCCAGTAGTGTGCCCGCCACGCGCTCGATGGCCGGCGTCATGCGGCGCACACGCTGCTTGGTGAAGGCCTGCGCCGCGGCCTGGCGCAGGCGGCGGCTGTGGGGCGGGTCGATGACGTTGATCGATTCGGGTGAGACGATGGGCTCCGGTGTCAGTCGTGGATAGTCCCGGCCGACGATGGCCGCCCGGCTGAACCGGGGGTCGGTCGTCACCTGCCGGACGCCGTCGTAGCTGGTGACCAGCCATGCATCGTGGTCCCCGTGGGGAAGGCGGATGCGCGTCACCGGGCCCCTCGCCATGAGCTCGGCGAGCAGGGGGTCGAACGCCAGGCTCTCACTGAAGTCGAAGGGGCAGCGCATGGTCCCGATGTCCGGCTCCGCGCCGCCGGCTGCTCCCTCTGGCCCTCTGGGCTCATGCCCACCACCGTCAGGCGGCCTGACCTCGTTATCGGGCATAGGTTTCATATAGCGCATTCTGTGATGCGGAGTCGTTCTGCGCATTTCAAGTCGGTGCTCGACTCTGCGGCCCCGCCCGGCAGGAGGTACGGACGCGTGTCACCGAAGCGGCCGACCACCTCTTCCCCGGTTCACGGGGCGAGAGGGCGCAGGTCATCGGTGGGTGGGCCATCAGGGGGAGGGGCGCGGCCCGGCCGGGCCCCGACCGCACTCAATGGGTCGCCGGGCGGTCGATCCCCGAGCGGCGCCCCTCTTGCGCGCGAAAAAACTCCTGTGCACCGGCTCGCGCACCTCTGCGATCATCTCCGAATGGAGCACAGTTTCGAATCGCTCGTCATCCGGCACACCCACCGCGTTTCCTCCCCCAAGGGCTCCGCCGGGGAAGGGGCTGTCGCCGCGAGGCAGTTCGACGCGGCGCTGACGTCCGTGGGCTTCAAGCTCTCGGCGGAGCTGCTGGATCGGCTGTCGGGGCTGTCCGAGGCCGCCGTCGTCCACACCGCCAAGCGGACGCTGCGCACCGTGAGCGAAATGGTGGGCGACCACGTCCGGCACAACTCGTACTTCATCGACTTCCCGGCGAACGTCCCGGACACCGAAGAGTTCTGGATGCAGTGCGTGGCGACAGCGCTCGGCGACGAGACGTCGCGCGACAACGTGCTGACGCAGCTGGGGAGCGGGGTGCTGGACCTGCTCAGCCTCCCCACATACGGCCGTTACCAGCACACCTACGAGGACATGCTCGCGGCGCAGGACGAACTGATCGCCTCGGCGGCCGACCGGGTCACCGTCCTGCATCTCGGCCGGGACCTGGACGACGAACTCACCGACCTGTACCTGGCCCTGGCCGGCAGCACCACCCCGCTGGGCGAGGACGACCTGCGCGATCTCAAGGCCCTCGCCGAGCGGTGCGTGCTCGGCCCCCAGCCGGAGGCGATCCCGGTCCGGGAGAACCGCGCGGTCGTCAACGAGGCCCGGCTCGGCGTCGGGGCGGACCTCCTCCTCGACACCGTCACCGATGTGCTGCGACTGGCCTGCGCCCTGTCGGGCGGCGACGTGACGCTGCAGGAGCCGACCCGGTTCCGGGCGCTGTCGCGACCCCTGCGCCGGGGACTGCTCGCGGGTCTCGACGCCGTGGTCGCGGCGAACCCGGCGAAGCTCGCCGATGTGCACGCGCACCGCAAGCGGCTCGGCGAGCGCCTCCATCCGCATGAGTACCCGCGCTGGCCGCACGCCGCCGATGTGTTCGCGGTCGCGCGGGGCGAGAAGGAGGCGCGGTCCTTCGACAGCCGGATCGAGGAGCTTCTCGACGCGTTCGACGTCCTCGGTGCGGTGGAACTGCTGAAGTCCGCTCCCGGCAAGCTGTTCCGCTCCCTGGACCTCCTGCTGCGCATCGCCGCCGACCAGGACGAACGGGACGCGGTGGTGGCCGCCGCGGTCCAGGTCGCTCCCGCCGTCTCCGGACGGGTCGTGCTCTCGGTGCGCGAGCATTTCCACAACCGGGCACAGGAGAGCGACAATCTTCGGGTCTTCGTCAACCGCCGGGGACGCGCCTGGGTGACCCCCGACTTCCGAGCGCCGGTACCGGCCGCCGACCGCGATCGTCTGATCGCCGCACTCGACACCGAGATGCGCCGTCGGCTCCCGGCGCCGGGCCGGCTGCTGCTCGACCCGGATGTCCTCGACGTGGCGCTTCCGCTCAGCGGCCGGGCGACCGCCGCCGGGCTCGGCGTACTGCCGCGAGGTTCGGTCTCCACGGTCGACGGCGAACAGCTGCGCTTCTTCGTGTACTGGAAGGAGACCAAGGACCGGACCGACTTCGACCTGTCGGCGCTGCTCCTGCACGCCGACTACAGCACCGATTCCTGGCTCTCCTACACGTCCCTCAAGGCCGTCGGCGGCGAGCATTCGGGTGACATCACCGAAGCCCCCGACGGAGCCTCGGAGTTCATCAACCTGTCCCTGGACCGAGTGCGCAGCACATTCATCGTTCCGCAGGTCAACATCTTCGCCGGCGAAGGCTTCGAGGAGGTCGAGGAGTCGTTCTTCGGTTTCATGCTGCGCGACGGCGACCAGAAGGGCCGGCCGTTCGAGCCGCGCACGGTGCGGATGAAGTCGGAGCTGCGTGGGGTGGGCCGGGTCGCGCTGCCGCTGGTGTTCCAGCGCGGGGACGGCGGCCGGTGGCGCGCGAAGTGGCTGCACCTGTATCTGAAGGGCATCTCGGCGGCCAACCGGGTCGAGGAGAACCAGGCATCCGTGTCGAAGGTGGTGCGCGCCATCGTGGAACGCGAGCAGTTGACGGTGGGGTACCTGATCGACCTGATGTCAGGCAACACCACGACCGTGGACCTGTGGGACGGCGAGCCGGTCCCGGACGAGCCCGTGATGTACATCGGCCTGGAACGTCCTGAGGGACTGCATCCGGACTCACGGATCATCACCCCGGAAAATCTGCGCGACTTGATCCCGGGCTGAGTGCTAGCGTTGCCTTCGGCGAGGCCATGAAGGGGCTTCCTTCTCACTTCCTTCCTGAAACGAGTTCCTTCGCTTTCCTCGCCGTTGACCTCGGCCGGGAGGCGCCCGCGCGGCGCCTCCCGGTTCGCGTGTGGGGATGCGGCACGGACGTGTCGGACGATTCGGTGCGGCAGGTCGTCGCCGCCGTCGTGCGGCGGGCCGGCACAGGACGCACGGTGGTCTCCTTGGACGGAAGGGCCGGTGCGGGGAAGTCCACTCTGGCGGCAGCCGTCGCCGCGAGCCTGCGGCCCCAGGGGGGCTACGGCCGCCTCTTCGCCTGGCGCCAGCTGCGCGATCAGGCCCTCGTCCCGCTCAGCGAGGGCCGGCCGGCGCACTACGCACCGTACGACCCGGCGACGAACAGCCTGCGCCACGGCGCCCCTCGCACCGTGCCACCGGTGCGGGTGGTCATCGTGGAAGGAGCCCTGACGGCGCGACCGGAGTTGGCTGCCTTCTACGTTTGGCGGCGTTGGTGAGAGCTTCGGCGAGGTCGACTCCGCGCCCCAGACTCGGATTCTATTGCTGGACTCGGTCGAAGAGGGCGAGGGCTTCGGCGGGGTCCGGGCTCACGAGGCGTTCCAGTCCGGCCGTCGTGATCTTCGCCCACTTGCCGGCCCGTGCCCACATCCGTTCCTCGAAGGCGCGGACGGTGTCGTCCAGGTCTCCGGGGCTGGTGGCGATGGACTCGGCGAGTTCGGCGCCTTCCAGCATCGCGAGGTTCGCGCCCGCCCCCAAGGGGGGCATCAGATGGGCGGCGTCGCCCAGCAGCGTCACCCCGCGGACGGGGGTCCACGTGTGGGACACGGGAAGGACGTAGAGGGGGCGGTGGGCGAAAGCGGAGCCGTGGCGGAGGAGGTCGAGGACGGGAGGAGCCCAGCCGTCGAACAGAGCCAGCAGACTCGATCGCACGGCCTCGGCGTCGGCCAGATCCAGGTTCGTGTGCCAGTCCAGCGGCGCGCGGAACTGGGCGTAGACCTTGACGTGGCCGCCGCTGTTGCGTTGGGCGACGAGCTTTCGGTTCACGCCGTAGACAGCCATGGAACCGTCGCCGACCAGCCGGGCGAGGTCGGGGTGGCGGGTGTCGACGTCGTCCAGGGAGGTCTCGACCGTGGTGACGCCGGTGTAGTGCGGCGTCACCGGCGAGAGCGCCGGACGGATCCGGGACCAGGCGCCGTCCGCGCCGACCACGAGGTCGAACGTCTCCTGTCGTCCGTCCGCGAAATGGACCAGAACGCCGTCCCGGGTCCCTGGCACCACCTGCGTCACGCCCCGCCCCCACTGGACGTCGAGAGGGCCGAGCAGCAGGTCACGGAGTTGCCCGCGGTCTATCTCCGGATTGGCCCGGTCATCCGGACGGGGCCGCCAGTCGCGAAGGACGGTCCCGGCCGTGTCCAGGATGCGCATGGCCTGTCCCTCGGGACGAGACAGCGCCTGGTATTGCGCCAGCAGTCCCGCCTTGGCCAGCGCGAGCTGGCCCAGTCCTTCGTGCAGGTCCAGTGTGCCGCCCGGGGGGCGGGCGTCGGGGGCGGGATCGCGTTCGAGGACGGTGACCGGGTGATCGTGGCGGTGGAGGACGCGGGCGAAGGTGAGGCCGCCGGGGCCACCGCCGACTACTGCGATGCGATGTCTCATGGCAATACACTGTATTGATTCATTACAGTGCCTCGCAACAGTACGATGTGGCCATGACTGTGTGGGACCGGCCGGAGCCGCCGACTCGCCCCGTGCCACTCGACCGGGAGCGGATCGTCGCCGCCGCCGTCGCGCTGGCCGACGAGGGCGGGCTGGAGGCGGTGTCGTTGCGCAAGGTCGCCGCCCGGCTGAACGCCGGCCCGATGCGGCTGTACGGATACATCTCCACCAAGGAGGAGCTGTTCGACCTCATGGTGGACGAGGTCCAGGCCGAAATACTCCCTAAGGAACAGTCGGGTGACTGGCGGGAGGCGCTGCGCGGCCTCGCCCACCGCACCAGGCAGGCCGCTCTCCGTCACGAATGGCTGGCCGACCTGCTCGGCGGCCGCCCGGCCCTGGGCCCGAACGGCCTCGCCGTGACCGAGGCCACGCTGGCCTCCCTCGACGGCCTCGCCGACATCGACACCGTCATGCGCGCCGTGGAGACGGTCAGCGCTTACTTCACCGGCGCGATCAGACGCGAGATCGCGAACCTGCGGGCGGAGCGCGCCTCGGGCCTGTCCGAGCGCGACTGGCAGCGCGCCTCGGGCCCGCACGTGACGAGAATGCTGGCCACGGGCCGCTTCCCGGCGCTGGCCAGGGCCGTGTACGACGGCACTGACGTGGACGCCGAGGAATCCTTCGCGACCGGCCTGGACTGGGTCCTCGACGGCGTGGCCGCCAAACTCACCCGTCCGCCGACGTGACGCACAGCTCCGGCTGAAGGCGAGCGAGGTCGGACTCGGTGCCCACGGGCCGTGCGGGGCGCCTGAGCGTCAGCCGTGGGCACGGTGCCCTGGGCATTTTGGCGCCGGCTGCCCGCGATCGTGAGAGACCGCCAGGCCGGCCTGTTCGCGAGTTGATCGCGGAGTACGGCGTTCCCGGCGACCGGAGTCGCGACGGCCGGCTGCTCTTTCCGGCACGCCCTGCGGGTCAGCCGTTGAGGTTCCGCATGAGTTCGGGGGCGTAGCGGTCGCCGGAGACGATGCCTCGCGGGGCGACGGCTTCGATGGCGGCCAAGTCCTCATCGGTGATCGTCACGCTGGTGGCTGCGACGTTCTCCTCCAGGTAGCGGCGGCGCTTGGTGCCGGGGATGGCGACCGCGCCCTGGTGCAGCACCCAGGCGAGAGCCAGCTGGGATGGTGAGACGCGCTTGGCGGCGGCGATGCGGCGGACCTCGTCGACCACGGCCAGGTTGCGGGCGAAGTTCTCGCCCTGGAAACGCGGGTCGGTGCGGCGGAAGTCGTCGGCGGCGAAGTCGTCCGGGCTGGTGATCGCACCGGACAGGAACCCGCGGCCCAGCGGCGAGTAGGCGACCAGGCCGATGCCGAGTTCGTTCAGGGTGGCCAGGACGCCGTTGTCCTCGATGCCGCGCTCGAAGAGCGAGTACTCGGTCTGGACCGCCGTGATCGGGTGGACGGCGTGGGCGCGGCGGATGGTCTGCGGAGCGACCTCCGACAGGCCGATGCAGCGGACCTTGCCGGCGGCCACCATGTCGCTCATGGCGCCGACCGTCTCCTCGATCGGCACCTGCGGGTCGACCCGGTGCAGGTAGTAGAGGTCGACGTGGTCGGTGCCCAGATGGCGCAGGGAGCGGTCCAGTGAACGACGGATGTAGTCGGATCGCCCGTTGTGGCCGACGAGCGTGCCGTCGTCGGTGAACTCGACGCCGGTCTTGGTCGCGACGACGGCCTGCTCGCGGCGGCCGGCGAGGGCCTTGCCGAGGAGTTGCTCGTTGATGAACGGGCCGTAGCTCTCGGCGGTGTCCAGCAGGGTCACGCCCAGTTCCAGCGCACGGTCGATGGTGGCGAGGGACTCGGCCTCGTCGGTGCTGCCGTAGAAGGCGCTCATGCCCATGCAGCCGAGTCCTTCGGCGGAGACGGTCAGGCCCTGGCTGCCGAGGGTACGGAGTTCCATGATGATCTTCCTTGCTGTCGCGGATCGTCCCGCGGTGTGTGACTGGTCGGTTGTACGTAGGGTGTGCCGCGGCCCGCGGTTCGGGCCGGGTGCGGCCGGGCGAGGGCGCCGTCACCGGTCGCGGCCGGCCGGGCTGCGGAGGTGGTGCCGCGCCGGCGGCCGGGGACGCTGTGCGGCTGTCGCGCCAGGCGTCGGCGGCGCACCCGGCGTGACGCGGGGCGGGGCGGTCACTGCACCCAGGTACCGGTGAGGGTCTGGACGGCGGAGCCGTCGAGGTCGGCGAGGGTGGTGGCGACGAAGTCGCGTGCCCACTGCGAGGTCTGGACGCGGAAGGGAGGGCGGGGGGCGGTCAGGGCGTCGATGATCGGGGCGGCTGCCTCGGCCGGGGTCTGGGCGTTGCCGAACGACTGCCGGGTGCGGGTGATGTAGGCCTCCAGCGCCGGGCCGTAAGGTCCGGCGGCGGCGAGCAGTGCCGGGACGTCGAGGCCGAGATTGGCGACGAACTCGCTCGCCACCGCGCCGGGTTCGACCACGGTGACGTCGACGCCGACGGTGGCGGCGACCGGTGCGAGGGACTGCATGAAGCCCTCTACGGCGAACTTGGCCGCGCAGTACGCCTCGTTGAAGGGCTGGCCGACCACGCCGCCGACGCTGCTGACGGTGATCACCCGGCCCTTCGACGCCCGCAGGTGTGGCAGGGCGGCCCGGGTCACCGCCACCACCCCGAAGAAGTTGACCTCCATGGCCGCGCGGACGTCCTCGACGCTGCCCTGTTCGATGGTGCCGACCTGGGCGGCGCCGGCGTTGTTGACCAGCGCGTCCAGGCGGCCGTGCTCGGCGACGACCTCGTCCAGGCAGGCCGCGATGCCCGCGGAGTCCGTCACGTCCAGGCGCTTGACCTGGATCCGGTCCGCGACATCCGCCTCGGTGGCGGCCTTGAGCAGGGCCTCGGCCTTGCTGGTGTCGCGCATGGTGGCGATGGTCGCCCAGCCCGCCCGGGCGGCGCCGATGGCGGCGGCCAGGCCGATGCCGGAGGACGTACCGGTGATCAGAACCGTCTTCGGGAGGGTCATGGGGGTCTTCCTTGCGTGGGGAGCACAACGGGCCGAACCCGTAACCGGGGAGTTCCCCAGTTACTCGCCACGGTAAGCGGGGAACTCCCCGGTTGTCCAGCTAGACTGGATCCCGATGAAGGGAGCAGCCTTGACCACCAAGCCGAGCGCTTTGCGTGCCGATGCCCGCCGCAACCGCGAGCGCATCCTCGAAGCGGCCGTGCGCGCCTTTTCCGAGAAGGGCCCGGACGTCGCGATCGACGCGATCGCCAAGGCCGCGGGCGTCGGCTCGGCCACGCTCTACCGCCACTTCCCCACGCGCGAGGCGCTCATCGAGGCGGCCTACCGCAACGAGCTGGCCCGCGTCTGCGACAGTGCCACCAAGCTGCTCGCCGAGAACCCGCCCGACCGGGCGCTCCGCCTGTGGATGGACGCCTTCATCGACTACCTGGCGGCCAAGCAGGGTATGGCGGACGCGCTACGGGCCGCGGTCGCATCCGGTGCGGACCCCTTCGCCGAGACCCTCGACAAGCTCGGCGCCGCGCTCGGCACCCTGTTGCACGCCGGTGCCGGTGCCGGTCTCCTGCGCCCGGACATCGACCCCTTCGACGTCGGCTTCAGCCTGGCCGGCGTCGCGCTGATCACCAGCTCTCCCGACCAGCGCGAACGGGCCGGCCGCCTCCTCGACCTCCTCCTCGACGGCCTCCGGTACGGGGCGGACGCGTCGGCGTCCAGTCCCTGACCCGGCCTCACATTGCCGGGAAGGCCCCGAACGGGTCGTCGCTGGTAACCCCATCCGTCAGTCCCTTGATGGCCAGCTCGAACTCCGGCCATGCCTCGTCCTTTGGCTGGCCGGTCAGGTCGGCGTAGAGGTCGGCCAGCGTACCCGCGTCGCCGAGCGCGACCATGGCCTGGGCGATCCGAGGCAGCTGGTGTCCCTGGCTGGCCAGCCAGGAGATGAACGCCATCCCGCAGCCGTTGCTGATCGGGTTGGTGTCGGTGCCGTCGGTTCTGTCGACGAAGTTCCGCATTCCTTTCTCGGCCCAGAACGGCGCCGTGGCGAAGTCGACCAGGGCGTTGTCACTCACGACGGCGGCGCACCAGCGCGAGAGGGCCTCGCCGGTACTGAGTCCGCAGAGCTGACCGTTCATCGCGCACTCGCTCAGTTCGGCTTCGAACAGCCCGGAGACGCGGGCCGAGTTGCCGAACGATGCGTCCACCTCGATGGCGCCGCCGTTCTGGAAGGTGCAGCCCATGTGGTCCGCACCCCCTGAGCCGTCGGTCACGGAGCCGAGCGCGAAGACGATGACGCTGACGGGGTCGCCGGTGGTGTTGAAGATGGTGTTGTTCAGCTCGACGACGCGGTCGGCGTCGTCGACGAGGTCGGTCGCGTTCTGCAGGCCCTGCGCTCCAAGGCTCGGATCGACGTAGACGGTTACCGCTCCGCTGGGGCTCGCTCCCACGAAGTGGGAGGTTCCTCGGTAGCTCGGCCACTGGGGCGGGCCGGCGTGCCTTCTCAGAGGACGATTCATGGCACTGCCCTCCATCGTTCGGAGGTGTATTACTGTCCCTGTTCACCGAAAGTGAAGGCTCCGCGTCGCCTGGGCGCGGTCCGGTTGACACTCGTGAACTCCCATATCAGGGCACTCGATACAGTCCATTATGTGCCTTCAGGGGTGCTCCCGCACCTGGTCGGCCGCACTCCCGCGACGGGGACACCGGGAGCCGAGGCTGATCTGTCGAGTCCCGTCCAGCGCCGGCCGCTACCTTGAGTGCCGTGTGCCGTATGCCGTGCGCCTGGAAGGGAAGGACGGGGTTCGTCCGGCGGGCCACACGACGAAGTAGCATGCCGGCCGTCGCGTTTCCCCGCCCTGCCGACGGCCACCTGATGAACAGTCATCCGGCTGTCGGCGGTGACGCCGCGTACGGATCAATCAGTTCAACGACGGCGGGACCCAGGCGTGGTGCCGCAGGATCATACGCGTGGCGACCCGGGACGGTGTCAGTCGCATTGCCGTGTTCCGCAGGGCGACAGCCAGTGGATGGGACAGTTGCTGGCCCATTCTCGCGGCCTGCCGGGCGGCCCGCGCGACGGCTTGGCTGCGCGGTCGACGCTCCGCGTCGTAGCGGGCGAGCGCGGCCTCGACGGTGGACTCGGCGCCGAGGGCGGCGGCCAGGGTGACCGCGTCCTCCAGCGCCTGGCAGGCTCCCTGTCCCAGGTTGGGGGTCATCGCGTGGGCCGCGTCGCCGAGGAGGACGATCCGGCCGACCGTGTACGAGGGGAGCGGCGTGCGGAGTTCGTAGACGTCGTGCTGCAGCACGGCCTGCGTCCGAGTCGCGTCGAGCAGGGCGGGGATCGGGTCGTGCCAGGTACGAAACCGTCGGCGTGCTTCTGCCAGCGGGTCGGCGAACCGCGTTCCTGCGGGGAGGCCGAGGACGGCGTGCCACTCGGCCCGCCTGTCCAGGAACGCGATGTGTCCGAACTCCGCGCCCGGGCCCCAGGTCAGCTCGAAGTCGGCGCGCAGATCGACCGCGTGCTCCGTGATCGCGCGCAGCACCGTCGAGCCGCTGTAGACCGGACCGGGGTGGTCTGGGAAGAGTCGGCTGCGGACTGTGCTGCCGATGCCGTCGGCCGCCACCACCAGATCGGCCTCCAGGACCGTGGTGCTGTAACCGACGTGAACCGTCCCCGGGCCGGCTTGCTCGACCGTGGCCGCCTCCGAGCCGACCACCAGTGACCCGGCGGGCAACACCTCGCGCAGTAGGCGGTGCAAGGTGGAACGGGGGATGCCCATGATCGGCGTGCCCACGGCCTTCTCCAGTGCCGAGCCCTCCATCCGGGCCAGCCGGCCGCCCCGGGGCGTGCGGGTGCCGCCGCTGTACTGGCCTCGTGACGCATCCCGAACCGCCCCGCCGACGCCGAGTTCGTCCAGTGCCCGCAAGCCGTTGGCAGCCAATGAGATGCCGGCCCCGGTGTCCTCGAGTGTGGACGTGCGCTCGAGGACCGTCACGTCCCACCCGATGCGGTGCAGGCCGATGGCGGCGGCCAGCCCGCCTATGCCTCCTCCGACCACCACTGCCGTGTTCCCCATGCCGGAGCCCCCTTCTTCTACATCTGTAGAAGCCGACTCTATCCCGAGTCTCTACGGGTGTAGAAAGGGGCCATGGCTTCGGATCGGCGCACCCTTCTCGCAGACGCGGCTCTCGATGTCCTCGCCGACGAGGGAATGCGCGGCCTGACCCACCGCGCGGTCGACCGCAGAGCCGCCATGCCGCCCGGCACCACCTCGGCCTACTTCCGTACCCGCGCCGCACTGCTGACCGGACTCGTCACCCGCCTGGTCCAACTCGACCAGGCGGAACTGCAAAGGGCGGCCGAAGCGCTGCCACCCCTGCGCACCGTGGAGGAACTGGTGGACGGCATGGTGCTGCTCACCCGACAGCGACTCACCGGCGAAGGCCGCCGCCGCTCGCTCGCCCGCCACGCCTGCGCCGTCGAGAGCGTGCGCGACGAAGAGCTGCGGGAGATCCTCGTGCCCCGCGAGAACGCCGGCCGTGAGGCCGTCCGGCTGTTCCTCGCCACGCACGACGTCACGGACGTCGAGAACCGCACTCACACTCTGCTGACCTGCCTCGACGGACTGGTCTTCGACCGATTGGTGAACGGCGGCGAAGTGCGGCGCGAGGCTCTCGAAGGACTTGTCGCCGCCGCCCTGCGCTGACGGGGGTGACTTCTGCGTCCGGTGCCGAGGTTCAGTGTTCGGCGGCGACCCGGAATTGCTGGGTCAGGGAAGCGATCTGCTGGACGTCGAGGCCACTGGTCGCGTTGCTCACCAGTCCGCCGATGGTCGAGGAGTCGGTCCAAGCGCAGAGCAGTTGGGCGCTGTTGCTTCCGCACCGCATTCTGCCGCCGGCCGAGCCGGGGTTGAAGATCTTGGCGTCGGACATGTGCGCTCCTGCCATGAAACTGGTGTTCTCGTAGTCGGCCGAGTGCTGGGCGAGCTCCTGTGCGAGCTTCGGATCGGTGGTGCTGGTGGCGCTGAGGACTTCTACGACGGGCCGGGTGGGCTCACTCGCGGTGGTGTAGAAGCTGACGGTGTGGAATTCAGTCTGCTTGGCGGCTATTTGAGCGCTGAGTCGGTCTGCTTGGGTGCCGGTCATCAGCCGGTAGCTGCCGAGGGTGGCCGGCGGGGTGATGGTCAGATTGGTGGGCCCCTTGGATGCGGCGCTGCCGTACTGGCCGGACTGGCGGATCCTGGGCACGGCCACCGCCATGGCCGCGACGACGATGACCACGGTGCCGATGACGACTCGACGGGTCCGCTCCCGCGCGAGCTTGGCCGCGGCGTCGATGTCCTCGGCCATGGGGTTCTCCACTGGTTGCGGCCGACGCCACTTGCGGGTCGCGGTCCAGAGGATGACAAGGGCGATGGCGGCCAGGATGAACGGGGCGAGGACCTGTCCCGCCTGGTACGCATCCGAATGTGTGTCGGCAGCGGCAAGCATGGATCGAGAGCCTAAAAGGCCTGGATGGGCATGTCCATGTCTTTCCTCGACCGCGTCACTCTGCGACCCGAAACGGCCATCTGGCCGTGCGTCACCGTACCGTGCTGGTCAGCGCAGTTGCCTTGGCGCTGGTGTAGGCGGCGTCCTTGTAGGGGAGGAGGGTGCCTGGTCGCCGACGCCCCGAAGTTGGCGGCGTGCGGCCGCCATCAGCGCGGACAACGCGGCCTGCGCAAGCCTTTGCCGGTCCGCTATAACACCCGCCGCCGACACTCAACCGACGGCGGCCTGGCCGTCATCCCCCCGACCCGGCGGCCCCGGACCGCGGCGGTTCACCCGCCGACCTCAGCATCGCCAGCAGCGTCCGGGCGTCCCGTACCGTGGGGTGGCCCTCGCCGAGGTGGACGGCGGCGTCGTTCAGCACCTGCTCGGCGAGGGGGAGGCCGCCGGGCCGGTCGCAGCCGAGCATGGCGTGTGAGACCCGTAGGCGCAGGGTCAGTGGGTGGCGGGCGCCCAGCCGCGCTTGCGCCTCCGTGAGGAAGGTGCCGCAACCGAGACGGGTCCGGGCCATGGATTGGCCCTCCTGTTCGCGCTCCCAGCGCAGGACCCGTGCCGTCAGTTCCTCGGCCGCCTCGTCGAGCGCACCCGGAAGGGGAGGGGTACCGCCCTGCGGGTCCGGATCCGACACGCGCGGGGGCGTAGTCGTGGCTGCGGTGTCGGCGGCGCGGGACGGACGCGGGACAGCCCACGTGGTGTCCCCGGCAGCATGGGCTCGAGTGTAGGCAAGCGTCTCGTAATGGCGTGTGGCGGGCATGGTGGCGTGTTCCATGACGAGGGCCTGTGCCTGGTCGGACAGCGGCGGTGGACCAATCCTGCCCCCGGCGGCTCCGGGCACCAGGGCCTCGGCCACTTCGCCGGCCGTCGGCCGTCGGCGCGGGTCGATGTGGAGGCATGAACGGACCACCTCCGCGAAGTCTTCGGGCAGCCCGGCGAGGTCCGGTGTGCCGGCCCGGATGCCCGCGACCACGGACGGCGTGTCCTTGCCCCAGGGGCTGCGCCCCAGAGCGAGCCGGGCCAGGACGGTGCCCAGGGAGAACACATCGCTCGCGGCGGTGAAGGTGGGCTGTTCGCGCAGTTGCTCGGGGGAGGCGTACGCGTAGGTGCCGGTGAAGCCTCGCCGTGGCTCGGTGAGCCGTTCGATCTGGGCGATACCGAAGTCGATGACGCGTGGGCCGTCCTCGGTCAGCAGCACGTTGGCGGGCTTGAGATCGAGGTGCACGATGCCCTCGGCATGGATGGCGCCCAGGGCGACGGCGATGCCGGCCCCCAGCGTGCGCACCAGGCCGACGTCCAGCCGTCCGCAGCGCTCGACCAGCTCCTGCAACGAGGGCGCGGCCACGTAGGGCACCGCCATCCACGGCGTCGAGCCGTCGGTGTCCGCGGCGATCACCGGTACGGTGAATCGCCCATCGACCCGCCGCGCAGCCCGCACCTCGTGGGCGAAGCCCCGCTTGATCGGGGGAGCCGCCGCGAGGTGCGGGTGCAGCGTCTTGACCGCGACCATCAGCCCGTCGGGATCCTGGCACAGATAGACCCGCCCGAACCCGCCCTCGCCGACACACTCCAGCACCTCGTACGCGCCGAAGACCGGTGACCGGTCCGCGCCGTCGACCCCGTCCGCACCGGCGGCGGGCCGCGCCCGCTCGATCTCGCGCCAGGTCCCGATGGCCGCGGCCCGCGGGTGCACCGCGACCCGGCCGTCACCCGCCACCTCCGCGGGCGGCCGCTTCCCCGCGTCCGGTTCACCCGGCGCGGGCCGCTCGCCCAGCTCGCTCTGCTCGTCCTGCTCCTCCTTCACCACGACGACCCGGGTCGTCGCCGGTTCGCGGCCCTCGAAGACGTACGCCTGGATCCGTACGTTTTCGTCGCCCAGGCGGGACACGTAGAGGCCCGGGAGACCCACCCGCTCGCACACGGAGGCCTCTTCGGGAGTCGGCCGCAGGTCGTCGCGGGCGAAGCAGAGGGCCGTCGCGTCATAGCCCCCGCGCGTCATGTCCCGCAGCACGGCGGCCCAGTGTTCCGGCGTCCATTCGGCCCATGTTCCCTCGTCCGCACCGGGGTTGACGAGCGCGAGCCAGGTCGCGTGCGGGGTGCCGGCCTCGCGGGCCAGTACCGCGCATGCCGTTTCCGGCGCGGTCTGCAGCGCCTCGCCCAACGCCGTCGCGGTCCGTTCCGCGATACGGAGCACGGGGCGCCCGGCCATCCGGGCCAGCTCGTCGCGCTGCCCGCGCAGGATGTCGTACTCCGGCGAACCCGGCCCCTGGCCCTGCAGCTCCAGGCACGCGAGCACCTTCCCGAACGTGTCGGCAGCCGTCGCGTGGTCCTCCGCCGCCACCGCCGCCTTTGCCTGCGCGACGCGCGCGGCGAGGGTCTGGGAGCTGCCCGCCCCGTAGAGCCGCTCGGACCGTACGGCAATCTGCCCGTACATGCGGCCCGCGCGATGGAAGTCTCCCGCGGCTTCGACCGCGGCGGCCGTCGCGAGGAGGTCCTGCAGCCCGTCGTGGCCTCCCTCGTTGCCGAACGGCAGGCCGCCGGCGACCTCGGCGTAGCGCTGGCGGGCGATGTTGACGAGCCGGTGGCCTGAGCCGAGTTCCTGCTGTGCGGTCTGCAGCATCTGGGCGAACGCCCGCAGCGCGGCAGCGTTGTCGCCGCTCTTCTGCTGCCAGTAACCCGCCTCGCACAGCAGGGTGAGCGCCTCCTCGGTGCGGTTCTCCCGCTCGGCGGACCGACGCATGGCCTCGTAACGGCGCACGGCCTCCTCGGGACGGCCCGACCGGCCGTGCCAGTGGGCCAGTTGATGCCGGGCCAGTTCGGTGTCCGGATGGCGCGGTCCCTGCAACCGCTCCCGGTCGGCCAACAGACCGACGAACAGGCGCACCGCGGCTTCCGGTCGGCCGGACTCACCGGTCCAGTGGGCCAGTTGGTGCCGTAGCGACAATGTGTCGGTGTCCTGCGGTCCCAGGACGCGTTCCGCCTCCGCGACGAGTTCCGCGTAGCTTGCGGCGGCCTCCGCCGCGCCGAACTGCCGGGCGATCAGCTCAGCCCTCATGCTGCCCGCCCGCAGCGTCGCGACGAGTTCCTCGCGATTCTCCGATGTCGCCTCGCGCCGCCTGCCGAACAACCTCACCAAGCCACCCCCATTGCCGTAGCCGGACGCGTGCCGAGCAATCAGTATGCCCCACCCAATCGTTTGCGCCAATCGTTTGGGTATCAGTGCCCACCGGGCTCCGGTGAGGGACGACTGACAGGTCGACAGGCGGGCTCAGGGCCTGCCCGCCCCGCCGGTCACCGCAGACTCGGCCCCACCTGCGGCCCCGTGGAAGCCCGTACCACCAGCTCGGGCGTGAGCGCCTCGGATGTGACGGGCTCGCCCGCGATACGGCGGAGCAGCAGCCGCACGGCGCGTCGGCCCTGCTCGGCCATGGGGGAGTGGACGCTGGTGAGCGGGACGGGCAGTTCGGCGGCGAGCGGGGTGTCGTTGAAACCGGCCAGGGCGAGGTCCGCACCCAGCCGCAGGCCGAGGTCGCGGGCGGCGCCGATCGTGCCGATCGCCGCGAGGTCGTTGACGGCGAAGATCGCGGTCGGCCGGTCGGGCCTGCTCAGCAGCTCGACGGCGGCCCGGTGTCCGCCGGTCGTGTCGAAGCGGCAGTGCCGCACCCAGTGGGCCGACACGGGCAGGCCTGCCTCGCGGTAGCGGTCGGTGAAGCCGGTGGTGCGGTCGGTACCGGTGCTGGCGAACGGTTCACCGGCGATGACGGCCACCCGACGGTGGCCCAGGGCCAGGAAGTGCTCCGCCACGAGTCGCCCGCCGAGGTGGTCGTCGCAGGTCACCGCCGGGTGGCCGGTGGCGGTGCGGCGGTTGACGAGCACGAAGGGCGTGCTGTTCAGGGCCGGGTCGTCCAGGGCGGCCCCGTCCAGGTGTGCGTCGCCGATGACGAGGCCGTCCACCCGGCGGCCCAGGACCATGCCGATCCGCTCGCGCTGGGTGGCGGGGTCGTCGTGGGTGTTGGTGACGAAGGTGGAGAGCCCCCGTCGGGTCGCCTCCTCCTCCACGCCCTCGTAGATGGTGGCGACCACGATCTCCGACAGCCGGGGGAAGAGCACCCCGACAAGGTTGCTGCGCCGGGTGCGCAGGCTGGTGGCGTGCGGGTTGGGCCGGTAGCCGAGTTCGTCGGCCAGCTCGCGGATGCGTCGCGCCGTCTCGCCCGAGGCCGCACGGCCCTGCTCGCCGGACGGGCCGTTGAGGACGCGGGAGACTGTCGAGACGTGCAGCCCGAGCCGTTCCGCGATCCCGCGCAGTGTCACCGGCCCGCCGTCGCCCGCCATACGCGTCTCCCACCTCGCTGTTCTCCCACCGCCCAGTGCCGTGGCCCGGTCGGGACATCCTCGACGCACAGTAGCGGACGCGGCTCGCGGGTCCGCCCGGTCCCGCCTCCTGTCCGTCTCGGCGGCCGGCGGGCAGTGCGCCGAGTCCTCGTGGGGACTTTCGTCACCGCGCTCGCGCAATGTCGTGGCGTCCATTGCCCGGTGGAAACCGCTCGGCGGTCCGTGGGCCGGCGCACGAGCAGCGGCTTCGGCTCGAAGGAGTCGCCCGAAGTCCGGTCGCGGTGGTTCAGCCGAGCGAGGCGCTCGCGGTACGCAGTTCGTCAAGGGCCGTCAGGACGTACCCGGCGAGCTCGTCCTTGCCGTCGCGGTCACCCTCGGACCATCGGGCGAACCCGCGTTTGAAGGCGAGGACGCCCAGTTCGCCCGCTAGCGCCGCGGTCGGATCGGGTATGCCTCGAGCGACCAGAGCGGTCGTCATCGCGGCTGCGAGGCTGACGCTCTTGAAGGCGTCACGTTCCTGGAGTTCGGCGCTGGCGGCTACGGCCGCCTTCAGGCGAGGAGCGAGCTCGCGATTCAGGGGACCCATCGCGCTCGAGGCGCGCTCGAGACCGGCGGCGACCGCCTCGAGCGGGCTGGCGTCATCGGGCGCCTCGGCGATCCCCTCGCTCAACAGTCGGCTCAGCGTCTCCTGCCCGGCCACCAACAGCTCGCGCTTGTCGGGGAAATGCCGGAAGAAGGTGCTTTTGGTGACTCCGGCGCGCTCGGCGATCTGCGCGACCGTCGTGGCGTCGTACCCCTGCTCGGTGAACAGGTCGACGGCAGCCACGACGAGGCGTTCGCGTGCGCCTGGTTCCCATCTTCCCATGGTCACCATCATAGGTGATGGGACTCTTGTCCCATCACTGCGCTAGAGTGATGGGACAAGAGTCCCATCACCTGTGGGGGAGTTTTCCATGCACGTCTTTGTCACCGGCGGCACCGGCCTGATCGGTTCCGCCGTCGTCGCCGAGCTGCTCGACAACGGCCACACCGTCCTCGCGCTCGCCCGCTCCGAGGCCTCCGTGCTCGCCGCCGAAGCGGCTGGCGCCGAGCCGCTCCGGGGAGCGCTGGCCGACCTGGACGCCCTCCGCCTCGGCGTCGCGCAGGCCGACGGGGTGATCCACCTGGCATTCGGCAACGACTTCACCAGCCCCGACGCCCTGGCGAAGTCGGTCGCCGAGGAGAGTGCCGCCCTCGCGGCCCTCGGCGAGGAACTCGTCGGCACGGACCGCCCCTTCGTCACCGTCTCGGGCACGCCCTGGGTGCCCGGCCGCCTCTCCACCGAAGCCGACCCGCTACCGATCGACGGGCCCGTCGCTGGTCGCGGCCGCGCGGTCACGGCGATCCTGGGCCTGGCCTCACACGGGGTCCGGAGCACGGCCGTACGCCTGCCGCGCACGGTTCACCACCAGGGCGACGGCGGCTTCGCCGGCCTGCTGACCCGCATCGCCCGCCAGACCGGAGTGTCCGGCTATCCAGGCGACGGGGCGCAACGCTGGCCGGCCGTCCACGCGTTGGACGCGGCAGTCCTCTTCCGTCTCGCCCTGGAGCGGGCGGAAGCGGGCACTTCCTGGCACGCCGTGGACGACGAGGGGGACTGCGTGCGCGACATCGCCGCGGTCATCGGCCGACGCCTGGGCCTGCCGGTCAAGTCGATGCCGGCCGAGACGTACGGCCCTCTCGGCCCGATCTTCACGACCGACCAGCCCTCCTCCAGCAGCCACACCCGACAGACACTCGGCTGGGAGCCGAAACACCCGCGCCTCCTGCAGGACCTGGAAAACCTCCAGCCCTGACCAGCGACCGGGTCGTCGTGTCCAGCGGTGCCGGGAGCGTCCCGGCACCCGGATGACGGATGTGTTTCCGCGACTGGCGCGGGCGCGTTCGGGTGGGTGGCGTCATCGAGCAGTCGGCTTCGTCTTCGAAGCACGGCCGGGCCCCGAGCGCCGCCGCCGGTGTTCTCCGTTTGCGGCCAGGTCTCCTACCCGCAGCTGGTGACGGCTTCCTCGTGGCGCTCGACCGCGCGGCGGGCCGGGACCTGGTGGCTGGAGTCACGCCGGTGCAGCATCTGCGCGAGGGCCGGCAGCGTCGTGTTCTTGGGCAGCGACACCGGCCCAACGGACCGTGGTAGGCCCGTGCTGCTCCGGCTTCGCGGGCGGCCGCGAGGCCGCAGCGGTTCCGCAGGCCGCGATGCCGGAGCCGTCGGAGGCCCGCACGACCGACCCGGCGACGTGGAGGCGCTCGCCGGGAGGACCTCGCCATGTTCGCCGCCTTCAAGCGCGAACAGGACCCGGAGCTGCCTTACCAGGGACGCCCGGCGCCTTGCTGACCGCACTCGGCGCGCTCACCGCTGGCAGCGACGCCGGCGCGCCCGGAAGAAGCAGCAGGCCGAAGAGACGGCGGCGAGGAGGACGACTGCCCGGAACCTGCGCAGGGCCTACTGGGCGGAGTCCGGGCCTGTCCGCGCGAGGCGGACCATGGCGCGGTAGAGGGCGGTGGGCGCCGGGGCTTCGGGGACCGCGGGGATCGGTGCGCCGGGGGCGGCATAGGAGCGGATCATGTGACCGACCAGGCGGCGCCAGGCGTCCGGCGCGGAGTCGCCGGCGGCGGCGATGACGCCGGCGTTGGCCATCTGCAGGATGACGAGGTCCTCCGGGACGAAGTCCTCACGGAGGTGTCCGCTGCTCCCGCTTCATCCGCCTGGCCACGCCCTCCCTGGCCGACCCCCGCGACAAGCCGTACTGGAAGCACGAGGTACTGCCCGAGGGCCGCCACCGGACACATCCGCTCCGGCTTCCTCGGCCACGACAAGGTCGGCTCCGCCATGAGCCGTGCCGACATCGCCGCGTTCCTCGTCTCCCAGCTCACCGACACCCGCTACCGGCGTGCCATGCCCGCCATCGACAACCGAGGCGTGGACCCCGCCTGCTGACGGCGGTGGACCCCTGCCGCGTTCCGTCCGCTGCTGCGGACCATGAGGTACCCGAGGAAGCCGGCCGCCTGGAGCAACTGCGCCACCAGCACGATCGGCTTCGGCCCGAGCCGGTCGACGAGACCACCGATCCACAGGGGCAACGGAAGGGACAGCAGACCGGCCACGCTCAGCAGGGTCCCGACCTGTACCAGGGAGGTGCCCGAACTCGCCGACAGATAGAGCATGGACAACGGGACGAAGAGACCGTTCACCACCGAGTCGACCATCAGCACGAGGAAGACGGCGATCCCGGCCGTATTCCGCCCAGACTCCTGCGATGGTGAACCGGACGGAGCTTCCCTGTGCCCCGGCCGCCGCGACGTTCATCTCCCCGACCGCGTCAAGAAACCCCCTCCCCGGCATGCTGTATGCACGGCCGTGACCGACAGTCCTTCGGGGCAAGTTTGGCAAGCCCTTACCGTACTGACGGTCCGTCGCACGCAGTGTGCCGCAGGAGGCGCTCCGCCGGGTGTACGGGCTCCGTCGCGGCCCGGGCCGGGCAGCGCCCGCCGGCGGACGCGCCATGTGCTCAGCGCGGTGCGGGAGGCCGAAGACCTTGTGTACGGCTACTCAAGGCGACTGGGTCAGCGCATGGCGGGCAGGTGGATCAGTCAGTTGCCGAGGGCTTGGCGGAGGCTCTCGCGGCAGTCGATGACGGCATCGACGCCGACGATCCGCAGGGTGCGCATCACGGCCTCGGTCGGTGCGGCCAGGCGGATCCAGCCGTCGGCCTCGGCGACGGCGTGGTGGGCGGCGATGAAGAGGTTGATGCCGCTTGAGTCCAGGAAGGTGACCTGGCTCAGGTCGACCACGATGCGGGGGCGGGGAGTGCCGGAGACGTCCAGGGCTTGGCCGAGCGCCTGGCCGGTGTGATGGTCGATCTCTCCCGCGACGGTCACTACCCGTATGCCGTCGGTGGTGGTGGAGACGACCGTCAGCGGGCCCGGCTGCGCTGTCTGTTCGGTGTCCGCCATCTCTCCCTCAGCCATGTCGGTGATACTGGCATGCCAAGACCCTCACCTGCAGTGCTTCCCTGCACAGTGCGGGTAATGCCTTCCTGTCGAAGGCGTAAAGCGTGTACCCGGCATGCGCGGGTACGCGCGGGGGTGTGAACGGGGAGGAGAAGCGAGCCGCGATCCGCGATGGAACCAGCCCCGGTGGGTGAGGACAGTGCGGTACCGGAGGAGCAGGCCGTGCAGACCACGGTGGCGCTGGGAGGCGACGGAACGTCCATCGCCCGCGCCCGCCACCTCGCCGCCGGCTTCGTCACGCGCGCCCAGACCGAGCATGGCCTGCCTGTCTCGCAGCGCGCCATGGACCTCACCCAGCTGGTGGTCAGCGAGCTGGTCACCAACGCCCTCAAGTACGCGCCGGGGCCGGTGCTGATGGACCTGCGCATCACCGGCGGCATGGTCGAGATCGCGGTCTGGGACTGTGATCCGGTGCTGCCGGTGGCCCGGGCCGCGGACGTCGGACGGGTGGGCCAGCACGGCCTGGAGATCGTCCTGGCCGTCGCCCAGGGCTTCGAGGCGCAGCGGGAGCCGGTCGGTAAGCGCATCACCGCTCGCATCGCCCTCCTGGACGACGAACATCGGGCAGCGCCGCGCACGAGAAGCGTGGGTCAGTGAACAACTCCTGGAATGCCGCGCCTCGTGGTGAAGGGCGGCTGCCGAGGGCTGCTCGTGAAAAGGCGTGGCTGGCGGGCAGTCGTGATGCGAAAATCGGTCCGCAACTTGATCCACATCCGTGTCCCGGAGGTCTGCATGGACGTTGCCTCACTGCTGCCGTTGACCACGGCCCGGTTATCGCTGCGTCTGTTCACTCCCGGCGACGCCGACGACCTGTACGCCTACCAGAGCCTGCCGAGCGTGGCGCGTTACTTGTACCGGCCGGCGCACACGCGTGAGCGCAGCGAGCAGGTTGCCGCCGAGCGCGCGGCGCAGACGGCCTGGCGCGCCGACGGGGACAAGCTGGCGCTCGCTGTCTGCCGACGCGATGAGCCCGGTGTCCTGGGCGAGGTGAGCCTAGCCCTGGCCGATGCCCGCGCCGCCCAGGCCGAGATCGGCTGGACTCTCGACCCAGGCCACCAGGGGCACGGCTACGCGACCGAGGCGGCCGCGGCGCTGGCCGGGTTTGCCTTCGACACGCTGGGCGTGCACCGGCTCTACGCACGGCTGGATGTCGAGAACACCGGGTCTGTACGAGTCTGTGAGCGCCTCGGGATGCGCCGGGAGGCGCACCTGGTCGAGAACGACCTTGACGGGGATCGCTGGGGCAGCGAGTACATCTACGCGGCGCTGTCCGCGGATCTAGGCAGTCGATCAGGCGATTGAGCCCGACGCCGCCTCCTGTCCGTGATCTTCCACACGGCCCCGATCATCTCCTGGGCCAGACGGGACGTGGTGGCGAAGCGCACCGTCTCGGGTATCCCGGCTGTGTCACGGCGTTCGGGATCATCGGATCAGGAGTGTTCCGGGAGGTAGAGCCGCCGGTCGATCAGGGTCCGTCGCCGGCTGGTGGCCAGGGCTGCAGGAAGCCGGTCTCGTCCGACGCTCGATAACAGCCCGAGCAGGTAAGCGCGGGCCGCGGGCTGCGGCCCGGAGTTCAACCCGCCCGAACCTGCCCGCGATTCGTCCCGTGACCTGATCGAACACAGCTCGCTCGTCAGGCGGTGAAGCCGCCGTCGACGTGGATCGAGGCTCCTGTGATGTACGCGCCGTCCACACTCGCCAGGTGGGCGACGGTGGCCGCGATCTCGGCCGCTTCCGCATAGCGGCCCACAGCCGTGAAGCCGGCGATCACCTCGGCGTTCGGCCCGTCAGCGGGGTTGGTATCCGTGTCGGTGGGGCCGGGATGAACCAAGTTGACGGTGATTCCACGCGGACCGAGTTCTCGGGCCAGTCCCTTCGTCATTCCGATCAGAGCCGTCTTGCTCATCGAGTACAGCGCCAGTCCCGGGAAGACCGCACGCTCGGCGACATTGCTGCCGATGCTGATGATGCGGCCGCCCCGGCCCATGTGACGTACGGCCGCCTGGGTCGCTGCGAACGGCGCCCGGACGTTCACCGCCAGGGTCCGATCGATCTCTGCCGGCCCCAGGTCTTCGAGTGGGCCGACGAGGAAGACACCGGCGTTGTTGACCAGGATGTCGAGTCTGCCGAACGTCGCGACGGCCTCGTCCACCGCGGCGGTGAGCGCCTCCGGGATGGCGCTGTCGGCCTGGACTGCCAGCGCCCGGCGCCCACTGGCCTTGATCTGCTCCACCACCTGGGCGGCGCGTTCCGTACTGTTCTCATAGGTCAGGACGACGTCGGCGCCTTCTTCGGCCAGCCGTAACGCCACAGCGGCACCGATGCCCCGGCTGCCGCCCGTGATCAAGGCCACGTTTCCTTCAAGTCGGTTCATGACGTCGAGCATTGCGGGCACCAGCGCCGGAAGCTGGCGAGAATCCGACCTGGCTTTCGGCTCGCGCCCGAAGCACCAAAAGGGGGCTCGGCTCCCGTAGCAGGAAGGCCTTCACCCCCTTGGTGGGAGGTGAAGGCCCGTACTCGTGAGCGCTTCAGCGGTCAGCGCTTGAACATGTCCTTGATTTTCTCCTTGGCCTGACGTGCATCGCCCTTGGACTTTTCCGCCTGGCCCTCGGCGACCATCGGGTCATCGACGGCGGCTCGTCCCGTAGCCCTCTTGAGCTTCCCCTTGGCCTGTTCGGCCTTGGCCCTGGCCTTCTCACCAGCCGACATGACAGATACGCCTCCTGCCGTGGTCACCTAGCTGTCCTAGTTGACAGGATAAGTCTGATATGCCCGAGACCGCCTCTCGCAAACAGCGGTACGGCGACCACGGCTCTCCGGGAAGTCGGCCGATCACCCGGTCTGGGGGATGCCTGGAGGCACACCAGGCCCCGTGGCGCCGGTGCGTACGAAAATACTGCGAGCCGGGGAGAAGGAAATCGATATCAGCCTTTTCCGCCATTCCTCCACGGCGCACGGGCAGCAGCCGTTGGCGAGTGCCCGCCCTGAATGTCCTCTGTCCTCCCGGCCGACATCGGTCGGCGAGACTCGGCCGACCTGCGTGACGCTGCCGGTGTGAGTTGCCGGGCGGCGGGAATTCGCAGGGGAGTGCAACACGGACGTCACCCGACGAGGAGGCCGAAAACCATGCTGGCGATCGTTTCCGCTGTCCTGTTCTTCATCGCCTTTTTGATCAACGCGGCAGATATCGCGACCAACCACACCTTCACCTCGACCAACGTCATGCTTCTCGGTCTCACGGCTCTGGCCCTGCACCTCGCGGGCCTGGGAGGCGGCTGGACCGTCCGCGGCCGCAGACGCTGAAGGCGTTTCGGGGACCTCGGCATCTCCGTCGGCTTGCTGCGGATGTGGCAGCACCTGCAAGAACTGAGGGACAGAAGATCGGGAAGGGGGGAACACTGCCTGGCACGGACAGCGGCTCGCCACTTCGGTCTGGACAACCACCCGACCCGCCCCGAGGAGGGCTGCTCATGGCACGCGGCTACGCCGCCCGCGCACGTCGGCGTGCGCGGGCGGCGAATGGAGCGGTGCGGGGAACCCAGGCTGCGGCCGGGGGGCCAAGAAGCGGCGGGCGGGGGAGGAGAGAACCCGGATTCATCCCGCCACGACCCGTTGAACGCAGAGGGTCGTGGCTGCGGGCCGGCTTCGCCCTGGGACTCGGTGCGACTGTGGCCTGGGTGCTGGTGCACACCGTTCTGCAGATCGGGCAACTGCTGTCACTGTTCTTGGCGGCCGTCTTCATTGCGATCGGCCTGGAGCCGCTGGTCGCCCTCTTGACCAGACACCGCGTACGTCGTGGCTGGGCGGTTCTGATCGTGCTTCTCGTGTTCGTGCTGTGTATGGCGGGATTCGTCGCGCTGATCGCCCAGCCGGTCACGGACGAGGTCGACTCCTTGGCCAAGGCGATTCCGAAGTGGCTCACCCAGCTTCACGACCGGCACACCTACCTCGGCCACCTGGAAGACCGCTATCACCTGATTTCCAAGGTCCGCGGCACTCTTGCCTCCGGCGGCTCGGGTGTCCTGGGCGGGCTGCTGGGAGCGGGAAAGATGGTGCTGAACCTGGTTACGTCGGCGGTCATCGTCGTAGTCGTGACCATTTACCTGATGGTCGCCCTGCCCGAGATCAAGCAGTTCGGGTTCCGCTTCGTCGCCGCGAGCAAGCGCGCGCGGGTCGAGGCGGTGACGGACGAGATCCTGACCCGGACGGGCCGGTTCA
This sequence comes from Streptomyces sp. NPDC006739, assembly GCF_042869815.1. Taxonomy (NCBI): domain Bacteria; kingdom Bacillati; phylum Actinomycetota; class Actinomycetes; order Kitasatosporales; family Streptomycetaceae; genus Streptomyces; species Streptomyces sp. NPDC006739. Next base: position 105,559 of record NZ_JBIAGM010000014.1, on the reverse strand, counting down.
TGCTGGCCAACCTCGCGACGTCGGGCATCGCGGGGCTCGCGACCTTCGCCTGGTGCGCGGCCATCGGCGTACCGTACCCGGCTGCCCTGGGCTTCTTCGTCGCGCTGATGGATCTGATCCCGGTCGTCGGCTCAACGGTCGCCGGAGTGGCCGTGAGCCTGGTCGCCCTGTCGGTCTCCCTGGCGATCGCGGGTGCCACGGCCGGCTTCTATGTGGGCTTCCGCCTCGCAGAGGACTACCTGATCATGCCTCGCGCGATGAAGTACGCCGTCGACGTACACCCCGTGGTCACCGTCGTGGGCGTCCTCGTCGGGGGCGCGCTGCTGGGAATCATCGGTGCCTTGGTCGCCGTACCGGCCGCCGTGGCCATCGGCATCCTGCTCGACGAGTACGTCTTCCCCAGCACCGACGCCGCGTGACGGGCTGCCCCGGACCGCGGACGCTCCTCGACCTCGACTGCGACGACGACGCGCTGTGCGACCTGGACGAGCCCGGCGACGGCGTCCACTGCCGGACGTGCCCGTGACCGGTGTGACGTGCGACCCCGGCCGTCGACGAATGGCCGTGAACAACACACTGGATCGAGTGACGAGTTGGACCGTTACAGCGATCCGAGCAGGCCGTCGAGGATGCCCTCCTCGGCGAGGTAGAAGGCGAAGCCGCCCACGGGGGCGAGTGCGGTGCACAGCCAGTAACGATGCACCCCGGCGCGCGCCAGGTAGACGGTCAGGAGAGCGGTGAGCAGCGCGCCGACGGCCAGGAAGGCGACCGCCTCACCCCTGTAGTGGAGCGTCAGGCCCAGCCAGAGTGCCTCCCCCAGCACCACCGTCGCGATGGCCGCCCCGGCCGCCGCCCGCACGTCCCCCCGCCCGCGCCGTACCGTCCAACCGGCCCACCCCAGCAGCGGACCTCCCGCCAGCCCCGCCACCGACCATACGGCGGCGGTTCCGAGCCCTCCGGCCCCGAATGTGTCCCCGAGTGCGGACGTCACGTAGTAGGCACCGCAGGCAGCGAGCATCATCAATGCCCCGCCCCGAACGGCGAGCTGCCGGACACGTATCAGCGCACCGGCAACGGCAGTCCAGATGATCCAGGCGGACACCGAGTTGGTCGCTCGCTCCACCAGGGGTGTCGTCCCGTGCAGGCCGTACGTGGCCCAGCCGAGCAGCAGCCCGAAGGTCGCGATCGCGGCGAGGACGGTGGCGGGGGTGTCGCGACGGGATGTGGTTCCGATAGCCATTCCCGTACTATACACAGAGTGTATACATGTGATGTATAGCCGCCCCGAGTCACATCGGTCACCGGTCAACCGGCATCCTCCACCGCCGTCGGCGGGGAATCGCCATGGATGTCGCTCCCCTCGGATACGGTGCTCTCGATGAGAGAAGGGGCGGGGCGTGACGACGAAGGCAGAGGGTTTCGATCGCCTGATCGAGCCGTTCCGGACGGAGTTGCTGGCGCACTGCTACCGCATGCTCGGCTCGGCTCACGACGCAGAGGACCTGGTCCAGGACACGTACCTGAGGGCGTGGCGGGCCCGTGAGCAGTACGACGGTACTCGCAGCTCACTGCGCACCTGGCTCTACCGGATCGCGACGAACACCTGTCTGACCGCCTTGGAGGTGCGCGCCCGCCGGCCGCTGCCGTCGGGGCTGGTGGCCGAGTCCGGCCCGCTCGACCCGTTCGCCCGGGGTGAGAACGTCTCCTGGCTCCAGCCGTTGCCGGACTCGTTGCTGGAGGCGGGCGATCCGGGCAGAGCCGTGGTGGATCGCAGCAGTCTGCGCTTGGCGTTCGTCGGCGCCCTGCAGCACCTGTCGGCGCGTCAGCGTGGTGCGCTGATCCTGCGTGACGTGCTCAGCTTCTCCGCGTCAGAGGCAGCGGAAATCCTCGGCACCACCGTCGTATCGGTGAACAGTTCCCTGCAGCGGGCGCGTAGCCGTATGAAGGAAGTCGGGCTGCGGCAGGAACGTCTCAGCGAGCCGTCCGCAGGCGAGCAGCGAGCCTGGGTCGATCGCTACATGCAGGCGTTCGAGCGTGCCGACGTCGAGGGTCTCAAGCGACTCCTCACCGAGGACGTGCTGATGGAGATGCCGCCGATGCTCAACTGGTTCACCGGCCCCGACAACTACGCCCTGTTCATGGAGTGGGTCTTCGAGCATGCGGGAACGCACTGGTGTCTGAAGTCGGTCGCGGCCAACGGCGGCCAGCCCGGGTTCGCCGCCTATCGACGTGTCGGTACCGGATACGAGCTGCACACACTCCAGATCTTCACCGTCTCCGCCGAGGGCACCAGCCGTAATTCCGTATTCCAGGATCCCGACGTCTTCTCGTCCTTCGGTCTGGCGCCGAGACTCGACGCCCAGGGACTTGTCGACGTCGTCGGCTGATCCGGCGCTTTGCCGGACGCACTGACCGGGCGGTTCACCGGTCATGACGCGTTCCCCGTCCGGCCACATCCGGACCGGATCGACCGGCCGACCGCAGCCCTGTCGAGCACTTCGCAGCGACTCTCTGCCTCGGGCGCGATGAGTTCCGACCTCACCGCCGGTATGTAGTCACGACTTCGCCGGAATACCCGGCGAACCGATCACCAGGGAGAACCCGATGTCAGACAGTCGTGCGGAAGACGAGGCCGCCATCCAGGCCGTGCTGGTCGACTCCTACAAGGCGTGGGAGGCCGGCGACGCCGAGGGCATGGTCGCCAACTACACCGCGGATGCGACCGCCATCATGACGGGCTCGCTCCGCGACAGCCGTGACGTCATCCGCGAGAACATGGCCCTGGCCTTCGCGGGGCCACTCAAGGGCAGCTCGACCTACAACAAGCAGCTCAGCCTCCGCTTCGTCGGCAGGGACGCCGCGATCGTCGTCAGCGAATCCGGCATCCTGTTCACCGGCCAGGCCGAGGTCCCGGACACAGGCAAAGTGAACGCGACCTGGGTTTTCGAGAAGCGGGACGGCCGATGGCTGATAGCCGCCTATCACAACAGCCCCGTGCTGGCGCCTGTGCGGTAAGCCCTTCCCCGCGCCGGCAGTGATGGAGCGCGGTGCCGGGACGAGGAAGCACCTCTGGAGGTGCCGTCTCCCGGCGCGGGCGGCGAGTGAGTACGCATGCGCCTGTACCGCCATGCCGACGACGAAACCCCCGGCATCGGCGATCACGGAGAACGCCACCTGGTCCAGCTCTGGCGCGCGCCGGCCACAGACCCCGTGCCCCCTCCGCTCGGCGACGAGGAACTTCAGGCGCGTGCCCAGTACGCCGCAGACCGTGCGGGGGCTGGACCCGCTGGGGCCTCACCGATCCCATGCCCCGGACCTGCTCCGAGCGCGGCGCCGAGGCGATGCCGCCGCTCGCCGTCGCGAGCACCGAATGGAGCGGGGCGACGAGACCCGGATCCCCGGGGAGGAGCGGGCCGACCCCACACCCCTCCTCCCCGGCACCCCTCGGGGGAACCACTGACCCAGTGAGCAGTTTCCGGAGTCCTCCGCGACGTTTCAGGTCACCTGCCTGGCCAGCTCGTGCAGGGCCCGCATGGCAGGGGATCCGGGGTCGGCCGTGATCAGAACAACCTCCTGGTCGTCCTCTGGCACGAGCAGGACGTCACAGTTCAACCGCAGCGTGCCGGCTTCCGGGTGGTCCAGGATTTTGCTGCGGTGCCCGGGAGCGTGGACCGGACGCGTCTGCCAGATCTGCCGGAACTCCTCGCTGCCGGCGTGCAGTTCGGCCAGCAGAGCGGTGAGCTGGGGGTCGTGCGGGTAGCGGTCAGCGGCCCGGCGCAGCCGCGCCACCACGATGTGACCGAACTCCTCGGCGCTGGAACTCTCGTACGTCCGTCCCTCGCCCAGGAAGCGGCGCCGGGCCAGGTTTGTCGTCCCGCCTCCGGGGTCGCCGCCGAGCAGCATGTGGGCCAGGGGGTTCCAGGCGACGACGCCGTACGCCGCGTCAGTGACGATGGCAGCGGTCTCCGGCAGCCGCTCCAGCATCCGGGCCACATGCGGGCGTACCCGTCGCACGGCGTTGCTGCCGGGCGGCGGGTGCGATCCCGCGAGGCGGAACAGGTGGCTGCGCTCGGCCGTCGTGAGCCGCAGCGCCTGGGCCAGCGCGTCCAGGATCCGGGCCGATGGCCGCGCTCCCCGGGCCTGCTCCAGCCGCGTGTAGTAGTCGACCGACATGTGGGCGAGCTCCGCCACCTCCTCGCGGCGCAGGCCCGGCGTACGGCGGGCGGTCCCCGTCGTCGTCAGCCCGACCTCGTGCGGACGCAGGCCCGCCCGACGGTCCCGAAGGAAGCGGGCCAACTCCTGCCTCGCCATGCCACCTCCTGGCTCTTGCCTGGTACAGGCTGTCCCTGGCAGGGCACCCACCGCCAGGGGATCGTGGTCTCCATGAACGATCGCACAGCTTTGGTCACCGGTGCCAGCAAGGGCATCGGCAAGCACATCGCCCGGCTGCTCGCGGCCGAGGGCCTCACCGTGTACGTGGGCGCCCGCGACCCGGGGCGCGGACAGCGGGCTGTCGAGGAGATCGGTGCCGGAGCCCGGCTGCTGGTCCTCGACGTGACGGATCCCGACGGCATCGCACGAGCCGCGACTCAGGTGAACCGCCTGGACGTGCTGGTCAACAACGCCGGCATCTCACCGTCACTGGCCCCGCCGGCCGACACCTCCCTCGAGGCGTACCGGCGCACGTACGAGACCAACGTGTTCGGGGTGGTAGCGGTGACCAATGCCTTCCTGCCCGCCCTGCGCCGGTCCCCGCACCCGCGCATCGTCAACGTCTCCAGTGGCACCGCGTCGCTGGCCTGGAGCACAAGCCCCAACCCGCAATTCACCCCGGGAAGCGGTGGCGCCGCCGCCTACCGGTCGTCCAAAGCCGCCCTGAACGCACTCACCGTTTTCTACGCCCAGACGCTGGCCGAGGACGGCTTCAAGGTCAACGCGCTCGCCCCGGGCCTGCGGGCCACCGATCTGAACCCCCGGGCCGCCGCTGCCGGCGGCGACCCGGCCGAGGCCGCGCAGGGTGCCCTCCACCTGGCCCTGCTGCCGGACGACGGTCCCACCGGCGGTTTCTTCTCCTGGGACGGAACGCCCGTGCCCTGGTGATCGGTCATCAGTCATGGGCGGCGCCGGGGACGTGTGTCGCACACGGTCGGTGGTCCAGGCTCTGCGGATGAGGCTGCGCAGTGGGTCGATCAGCCGGCGAGCAGTCGGCCACCGTCGTCATCCTGGCCGAGCCATCAACCTCCGGAGCTGCGGTTTGTGGCTGCCCCATGACCTGCCGGATCCGACGGTGGTTGTACCCGTTTGGGCGGCAAGTCTGAAGGTCGGCATACCGCACGAGCCGCTTAGGATCCGTGCACGTGGCAGACGTCCCCGAAAATCTGATCGAGCTGGAACGCGTCGCCGAGACGGAGCGTGCCCGCCTGGCCGGCCTGTCGGGTGAGGAGTACGACGCGCAGTGGCGGCGCTGGCGTACGGCGTCGCAAGCGGTGCAGGCTGCGATCACCGCTCATGCCGAGGAGACCGGGAGTGATCGGTACGAGCTGGAGCAGGCGGTGAAGAAGGCGGTTCGGCACGCCGAGGAGGATCCGGCGGAGTAGGGGCCCGTGCCGATGCTTCGGTCGAGCACGAGCTCAAGCGGGCTGAGTGACCGAAGACCACAAGCCGAGCCACTGCTCGGCGTCGTACGCCTCGAAGCGTTCCAGCTCGACGAATCCGAGCTTCGCCGCGAGGCGCATCGAGCGGACGTTGGCGGTCTGGGTGTAGAGCACCACCGGCTCATCGGGCAGCGCGCCGGCGAACCAGCCGAGTGCCGCTGTGCACGCCTCCGCGGCGTACCCGTGCCCCCACGCCTCCGGCAGGAACAAGTAGCCGAGCTCGGTTCCCGCGGCCTCCCGACGGTGGTTGCTGCCGGGCAGCTCAGGGGCATGCGGTTTGAGCTGGATCGTGCCGATCATCGCTCCGTCGAGCTCGACCGCGAACCAGCCAGGGCGCCTACCGGGTACTTGAGGCACCGTGCGTTCGAGCTCGTCGCGCGGTCGGGGGCCGCCGAGGTAGGTGCCCACCTCTGGCGAGGCGTTCAGCTCGATGACCGTCGCGCGGTCCCGGGCCTCGAAATCGCGCAGTACGAGCCGCTCGGTCTTGATCGGGGCAGGTGGCCAGGCGAGGGGTCTCGGATCGGTCATGTCGGCCAACCTAGCCAGCAGGTTCACAGCGATCAAGACGCGCGAACCGATCAAGCCACCGGCCCGAGGCAACCGGATCGTGCGGTGCCCCGGCCTGCGCTTGTCCGGGCGTAGGTGTCGACGGTGCCCCGCAGCCCCAGGCGCTGTCACCGGTGGTCGATAACGTGACCGTCGTGATGGTGGGCACTGACGAAACCCGGCTGGTCGTGCTGCGCGGCAACAGCGCCTCAGGGAAATCCTCGGTCGCGGCCGGTCTCCGTGAGAGGTTCGGCCGCGGCCTCGCCCTGGTCAGCCAGGACAACCTCCGCCGCATCGTGCTGCGCGAGCACGACCGGCCCCGGGCGGCGAACATCGGACTGATCGACCTGACGGCCCGCTACGCCCTGAACGCCGGCTATCACGTCGTGGTCGAAGGCATCCTCCACGCCGACCACTACGGCGACATGCTCACCCGGCTGCGTGTCGACCACCGGGGCCCGACCCACGGCTACTACCTGGACGTGCCGTTCGGCGAAACCCTCGCCCGGCACGCCACCAAGCCGATCGGCGACGACGTCAACGAGGCGCAACTGCGCGACTGGTACGGGCCGCGCGATCTACTGCCCGGCGGCATCGAAACCGTCATCGGCGCCCAGAGCGCCTTGCACGAGACCATCGACCGGATCATGCTCGACACCGGCCTGGCCCACCTGCCCCCACTGGACTGCTGAGCGGGGCGCCGTTGCGCCTGTCTCTTGCGCATGACAAGCCGGCCGCACGGCGGTTCTGCCGTCCGTGGTGAGTCGTGTCAGGCCACGGAGCGGGGAAGGTCGACGGACCGGTTGTCCACCACGACTCGGTAGCCGGCGCTCGTGTAGAGGTTCATCGCCACCTCGTTGCCGCCCCACGGTGACCATCAGCGTCGAGTCGCCGGCTGCGAGCGTTGCCTGTTCGCCGACCGTCATCGCGGCCCGCCCGTAGCCTTTGCCGCGGTGCTGGTCCTCGATGTACAGCGAGTAGCCGTAGGTGACCTCCGGAAGGTACCCGTGCTTCAGCCAGCCGGTGCCGATCTGTTCGCCCGCCGCTTCGAGCACCAGGAACGTGTTGCCGGGCGTCGCCAGGCCGTTGGGGATCAGCTTCGCGAAGTCCTGGTCGGACTTGCGTACGGCCTCCTCCGGGCTCAGGGCTCCTGCCCGGACGATGTCGCCGACGTATGCCGCCTTCTTGGAGGTGAGCCACTCGGGATATTCGGCGGGTGTCATCGGTCGTGCGGTGACGCCGTCGAGTGGTTCCGGCGGGGAACTGGCGCGCCGTGCCCTGAGTTGGCCCCGGACGTCGTAACCGTTGAACAGTTCACCGGCGGGCTCGGTGAGTCGTACGTCCAGTCGGCGCGCACCGCGCTGTGCGCACCACGCCTCTGCCCAGTCACGGGCGGTCTGTTCGTGTCCCTGGCCGACGTGGAGCGCGTCGATGTGAAGGTCGCCGATGCGGCCCGCGAGCGCGCCGTTGTGGGCAGTCACGACCACGGCGACCTGCCGCCCGGGAACCCGGCCGGTGCCGTCGGTGCCCGGATCACCGGCGTCGTCGACTGGGCCGCGGCCTCGTGGGGCCCGGCGGACCTCGACGTGGCGCACTGCTCCACCAGTCTCGCGCTGCTGCACGGCCCGGCTTGGGGCCTGCGCTTCACCGAGGCGTACCAGGAGGCCGGCGGGACGCCGGCCGCGGCCGCGGCCGAGCGGCTGGATGCCTATGTCACCGCCCTGATGGACGCGCTGGGCTGAGCCAAGGCGGTCCGGGGCGCGACCTCGACTTCATCGCTTACTGCTCAACCAAGCGGGGAATCGAGCAGGCCCTGGGGAGTTTCCACAGCGCCTCCGCGTCGTGACAGAGGCAAGCGGTCTCCTTCAGGTGAAGTCGCGCTGATTGCCGTCCCGGATCATCTGACGCAGGCCTGTGCGAGCCGCTGCCAGGTCCTGCTGAAGTTCTTGGACGTGATCTGCGAGTGGCCGGAGCTGGGCCATCTCGGGTTCGAACTTCCTGCTGACTCCGGTGAGTTCATAGATTCGCTCGGTCAGGGCTCCGGTTGCTGATCCGGTCGAGCCGATGCCCGAGGTGCTACCGCATAGCGGCTCGAAGCTGACCGCGTTCGGAGCGGAGTTCTTTGATGAAGCCTCTGGCTGACCCGTCTGCATGAGCAGCGCATGCCCCATCCGACTCCTTCAGGCGCCGCGACGGTTCAGCAGCGGGAGGTGCTGAGGTTCGACTGCGAGCGGAAGCGACGGCAAGTCGTCGGACCGCTCGCGGGGCCCGTAGGGATGCATTCACCAGGGGGTTGGCGGGGTGTAGGTGGCGTCGATGACATGGTCCACGACGTCGTGGAGGCTGGAGCGGCGGCGGTAGGCGGCGCGCTGCCGGTCAGCTCCGCTTCCGTGGGTGCGCAGGCGGCCCCATTGGGTGCGTACGAGGTCGAGATCGCCGTTGCGGCGCAGCGCGGGGGAGAGGATACGCAGCATGCGTTCGGCCTGCGTGGTCTGAGGGATCAGTCGGCGGGTGATGGGGTCGAGGGCGTGCCCGGTGAGACCGTCGCGCGCTGCCCGCCAGCAGGCCGCGCGCAGCAGCTCGGGGGCGGGGCGGGGTGCCTCCTCGCCGGCGCGGACGGCGGCGAGGGCGGTGGTGACGAGGGCGCGGATGACGGCGGCGAGCAGGATGGTGTCCTCGGTGGTGAGTCCTGCGTCGGCGACGCGCACCTCGACGGTGGGCAGGTGGTGGGAGGGGCGGATGTCCCAGTAGAGGCCTCCGCGGTCCATTACGGTGCGGGTGAGGATGAGTTCTTCTACCAGGTCCTGGAAATGGGCGGGGGACTCGAAGTAGGGCGGTGGTCCGGCTACCGGCCATCGCCCCCAGTTGATGGTGCGCCAGCTGGCATAACCGGTGTCGCGGCCAGCCCAGTACGGCGAGTTCGCCGTGAGCGTGGTCAGTGTGGGCAGCCAGGGACGAAGGTGGTTGCTCACTTCGATCGCCTCACGGGGATCGGCCACGCCAACGTGCACGTGACACGCGCACGCGCTCTGCTCGTCGTCCAGCGCGCGGAAGAGGGACAGGCTCTCCGCGTACCGCGGGCCTGGCGTGAGGGGTACGGGGGTGGCCAGGCCGATGATCGGGGATCCGCTGGAGGCGATGCGAAGACCACGCCCGGCGGCCGCGCGTGACAGAGCCGCTCGGGTGGCGCGGAGTTCTTCGGCTGCCTCGGCCAGGCGGGTGTGCGGCTCGGTGCGTCCTTCGACCTGGTAGCGGGTCAGTTCAGTGCCGACGCGGTGGCCGAGTTCACCGGCAGCCGTGGTGGCCACTTGCGGGCCGTGAGGGCTGACGGCCCTGGTGATGGGATCGACGAGGAGGAACTCCTCCTCCACCCCCACCGTCAGCGGAGCGGTCACCCCCACAGGGGCGCCGGGGCCGATGGCGGGGGCGTCGTCCGGCGGTGACTGCTGCTCCGGCTGACTTGTCATGGTCTGTGCACTGTGACAGAGGACTCTGCCGGGCACGCGGTAAAAAGGTGTACTCGTCCGATTCACAACCATGCGAACGCCCACGAGTGCGCACCATGAGCATGCTGGTTGTGGAAGTGAAACCTGCCGCGCCGCCGCGAGCCACGGGGCCGCGAGTTTCAGGCCCGATCTCTCCCGGAGGCACAACTCGACCGGCCGGACGTCGGATTTCGCAGGGCACCTGGCACAGCGGGAGGGCAGCCGACGGCACGCCGACCGCCAGTTCCTCATCGGTCTTCCGGTCGCGGTACTCGCGCCGCCTGTGGGAACTTCGCGAGGGCTCGTCTCCCTGGCCGGTCAGCCGGAGGCGTCGGTCGCGCTGGCGCGACGGGGCATCTTGGCGCGGGCCGGTCTCAAGTCCTGGGGGAGCCGAAGGTTTGCTGTCTGACGATCAAGACGCGGATCTGTGGGCGGGCGGGCGGCTGCAGCAGAACGGCGCCGGTGGCCGGCGCCGTAGTACGCCGTCGGGCGCACCGGGTTGATCCCCTCCCCGACCAGGGCCGCCGAACCGGCGACAGGCACACGCGCTGGTCACAGCTGCCGAAGCCACAGTCGACCGGTGAAGGTGAACCTTGCGGGGCGCCGACATGAACACCTCGCACTCAGGACATCAAATTTTACAAGATGTAGTAGCTTTCTGGCTGGTCGGAGCCGCCGCGAGCGTTGCCCCAAACCTCACCCCTGCATTCCGAGCCGAAAGCCATCCATGTCCCTCCTGACCTACCCCGAAGCCATTGGCGTCGGCCTGCTGCAAGGCGTCACCGAGCTGTTCCCGGTCTCCAGCCTCGGGCACAGCATCCTGATACCCGCTCTACTGGGCGGACACTGGAAGCACGACTTGGACGTCTCCGCCGACGGATCCCTGTACCTCAATGAACTCGTGGGCCTCCACCTGACCACCGCACTGGCGCTGGTGGTCTTCTTCTGGCGCGACTGGGTCCGAATCATCCGCGGGCTGACGACGTCGATCACGCAACGCCGCATCCAGACCGTGGACCAGCGACTCGCCTGGCTGATCATCACTGCCTGCATTCCCGTGGGCATCGCCGGCGTCGCCCTCGACAAGGTCTTCCGTACGACACTGGGGCGGCCTGTTCCGACCGCGATCTTCCTGGCCCTCAACGGCATCGTCCTCTTCGTCACCGAACAACTGCGGCGCGGCGGCACCGGCCGGCGGCGGGCGGAGGACGCCGTCTCCGCGGACGAGGAACACCTGGCGCCGGACGAGCTGTCGGACCGTCGGATCACCCGGATGACCATGCGCCAGGCCGTGGCGATCGGCGCGGCCCAGATCCTCGCCCTCCTCCCTGGCATCAGCCGCTCCGGCTCGACCATCAGCGCGGGCATCTTCAAGGGCCTCAACCACGAGGACTCCGCCCGTTTCGCGTTCCTGCTCGCCACCCCCGTGATCGGCGGAGCGGCGCTGCTCAAGCTGCCCCCGCTCCTCGGTCCCCAGGGCAACGGCCTGCGCGGTCCGCTGCTGGCGGGCAGTGTCGCGGCCTTCGTCGCGGCCTACCTCGCCACCCGCTTCCTGGTCCGGTACTTCGAGAACCGAACCCTGATCCCGTTCGCCGTCTACTGCACGCTGGCCGGGCTCGGCAGCCTGGCCTACTTCACCATCGCCTGACTTCGCTGTGCGGCATCGCAGCGATGCTGCATGAGCGCCGGCCCCGTCGTTGCGGTGTTCAGCCTTCGGCGGCGCGGTACTCGCTGGGACTCATGCCTGTGGAGGCGCGGAAGGCGCGGGTGAAGTGGGATGGATGGCCTCGGGTACGCCCAGCGCATTTCCGATGGCGCACGATGGGGATCGTGCGCTGAGCGGGGTCGGCCGGGTCCCGTCGGCAGCGGGCGGGGCGCTGCTGCCGGACGACGTCGCGATCTGGTGGAACCGCGCGTGCTGCCGTGAGGTGGCCACGCGTAGGGTCTGCCGGTCGGCATGCCGTGCGAGGCGGCCCGCTGCGAGATCGACCGAGGTGGCGCCGAGCCGGGCGCTGTCGCCCCGGGAGAGATGGGCGTGCTCATCGGTGAGACCGCAGGACTCAGCCAGGACTCAGCCAGGACTCGGCGAGGACCCAGCGCGGGTGGTGAAGCGCTGTGAGTCGCTGCGGGCAGGATGGGCAGTCCGCCGAGTCTTGGCTTCGTTTTGAGTGGTCAGGTGGCGATCCTGTTGGTGCGGGGTTGGTCGGTCAGGGCAGCAGGGCGGGGAGCAGGCCGCGTACGAGGTCGGCGGCGGCGGATTCGGTGAAGTCGGGCCCGCCGCCGAAGTAGCGCAGGAAGGCCTGTTGGAAGCAGGCGCCCATGAGGAGTGCCGCGGCGGCCTCGGGAGTGCTGTCAGTCGAGACGCGGCCAAGGTTCTGCTCGGCCTGGAGGTAGTCGGCCAGCATGCGGACCGGGCGTTGTGGGCCGGCGCCGTAACGGGTCAGGGTTTCGCGGGCCGCCGCCATCAGTCGGGGCTGAGCCACCATGGACGCCATCATCGGGAATGCGTGGAGGTAGAACCGCAGCGCGCCGTGGGCCACCGCGACCAGGTTGGCCTCCACGGTCTCCTCGCCGGGAACGGCCCCGCCAGGGAAAGTGGGCATCCGTTCCTGCAGGACGTGCAGGAGGATCTCCTCCTTGTCGCGGAAGTGCTTGTACAGCAGCGCCTCGGAGTAACCCGCCGCACGCGCGATCTGCTTGGTCGTCGCGTGGGCGACGCCATGTTCCCGCATCACCGAGGCAGCCGCGTCCAGGATCCGCTCCCGCGCGTTCATGATTCCCCCTTGACAGGTGAGTGAGTGCTTACCCACTCTATGGGTGAGTGAATATTTACTAACCCCAGGGGGTTCTCAATGAAACTCACCGTCTTCGGCGGGACCGGCGGAACCGGCCGCCAGATCGTCCGCCAGGCCCTCGACGCGGGACACGAGGTGACCGCCGCTGTACGTGACGCGGCCAGGTTGCCCCCCGACCTGCGGGAACAAATCGCCATTGTCGAGACGAACTCGGCGGACGACACCGCCGTCAAGGCGGCCATCGCTGGACGCGACGCCGTCATCAGCGCGATCGGCACCCGCGATCTCAAGCACCCCACCCGCGTGTGCGCCGACACGGCAGGCCTCCTCACCGCTGCGATCCGGTCCAGTGGTCACCACGGACCGCGGCTCGTCCTCGCGAGCAACAGCGCGATGGCCCCAGGCCCCGGCGACGACCCGCTCACCCGCTTCTTCGTCAAGCCGGTCGTCCTGGCCCCCTTGCTCCGGCACATGATCGAAGACATGCACCAGGCGGAACAGATCGTCCGCGCCTCCGGCGTACCTTGGACGATCGTCAGGGCCGGACGGCTGACCGACCGCGAGAGCAAGGGCGGTTACCGTCGCGGAGTCGACCGCAATGTCCTCGGCGGCTTCCAGATAACCAGGGCCGACTTCGCCACGGCGATGCTGGACGCCGCCGCCGACCCCGGTTGCGCCGGACACGTCGTCTCCGTCGGCAACTGACCCCGGCGATGCCCGTGGAGCACGGTCGCGCAGGCTCCTCCTCATCACCGATGCACGATCCCGACGGCAATGAGTTCTGGTCATGCGTTCATGGCTGGAACCACGTTCCGGCCGGCCGTTCCACGCCTGGTCGGGAACCCGCCCGGCCAGCCGACGGGAATCTCCCAGCGCGGATCAGAAGCCTGTCCGCTCCAAAAACGGTGCGTGGAAGCGCCGTCGCGCTGCGAAACTGTCCCGATGATCAACGTGCCTACTGCCGTTCTGGATTCGTTGTCCGGGCTCGCCTTCGGCGACGCCTTCGGTGACCGATGGTTCGGCATCCTGCGCCGGGACGGTCCGGCAGGCCTGGAGGCGCGGACGCTGCCCCCGGAGCCGCTGTGGCGGTGGAGTGACGACACCGCCCAAGCGCTCGTTCTCGTCCGGGAACTCGCCGAGGGCGGCGGCACCGTCGACCAGGACCGCCTCGCCCTACGCTTCGCGGCGGCCTACGCCGACGACACGCACCGCGGGTACGGAGCCTCGATGCACGACGTGCTCCGCCGGATCGGCGCGGGCGAGCCCTGGCAGGAAGTGGTCGTCGGACAGTTCGGTGGCCAGGGCTCCTGGGGCAACGGCGCAGCCATGCGCGCCGCCCCGCTCGGCGCCTGGCACGCCGGCGACCTCGACGCGGTCGCAGAGCAGGCCGCCCGCCAGGGCGCCGTCTCCCATCATCACCCGGAGGCGATCACCGCAGCGGTGGCGGTCGCTCTTGCCGCGGCGCTGGCCACCCGCAGCCGGGGCGGGCACGCCCCGGCCAGGTCGGACTTCCTTCAGGCAGTCGCCGAACGACTCCCCGACAGCGACGTCCGGTCGGGAGTGCGGGTCGCGGCCCGGATGCCGGAGCGCACCTCGGTTCGGCACGCGGCGGAGGTCCTGGGCTCCGGCTACCGGATGTCGGGGCCCGACACCGTCCCGTACGCCCTGTGGTGCGCGGCGGGGCACCTCGACGATCTGCACGAGGGTTTGTGGTTCACGGTCGCTGGGCGCGGCGACATCGACACCACCTGCGCCATTGCGGGCGGGGTGATCGCCGCGCGCACGGGTGTGGCTGCCCTCCCTCCCGCCTGGCACGCAGCCTGCGAACCGCTGCCCCAGGTCGTGACGGGGTAAGAACTCCCGATCCGTGAGGAAGGCGGCTCCAGGGGGCTGGCCGGCGTCCTGCGCCATCCACACTGGCCGCGGCGCAAGGCTGCGTGCTCTATGCGTACGAGCCGCTATACGCCACCTGGACCGGTCTCGGCGCAGGGCTCTTCCTGCTGGACTATGCGCGCGAGGAGACCCATCAGCTGGGCCCGCTCGTCCGGCGTCAGGACTGCGGTCAGCTCATCGTTCGCCTCACGACCCAGTTTCTCCGTCTGGAGCAGGCGACGTTTCCCGCTCGGCGAAAGGGCGATGGCGTTCTTGCGACGGTCCCTGGCGTCCGGCGTGCGGGTCACGAGGCCGTCGTCCTGGAGGTCGTTGAGGATCGCGACCATGTCCTTGGGGTCGATGCTCAGGCTGCGGCCCAGCTCGGCCTGCGAGACGGGGCCCAGTTCGGCGACGGCCGACAGGACGGCGTGGTGCATCATCCGCATGCCCACCTGAGCGAGGGCCTCGGCGACGAGCCGGTGCCCCCGAGCCGCGGCACGGCCCAGGAGCCAGCTGGGGAGAGAGCGAATACGGGCGGGAGCGCGGGTGGTCTCGGACATGGGGCCAGACTAACCACAAAATCATTGGGATTCCCTACGACCTTTCGTTATCGTTGGGGATCCCAATGACCTGGAGGTGTGCATGCGGCGCGTTCGTTTCCATGAGTACGGCGGTCCGGAAGTGCTCCGTGTCGAAGACGCGGAGGACCCCCAGCCCGGCCCTGGGGAACTGCTGGTTCGCACGGAAGCCATCGGCGTGACCCTTCCCTCCGTGCGCAAGGTTCGCGGAGAAGGTGGCAGGACACCGCTACCAGGGGTCCTTGGAGGGGAGGTCGCCGGAACGGTGATCGCACTCGGTCCGGACGTAGTGGATTTCGAGGTCGGTGACCGCATCACGTCGCTCACTTTCCGTGGCGGCTCCTATTCCGAACTGGCAATCGCCCCCGGCTTCATGGCGAGCCGCATACCGGACGGAGCGAGCGCCGGCCAGGCCGTCGCGCTGGTGCGCAGCGGACACGTCGCCCTCGCCGCCCTCGCCACGGCCCGTCCCCTCGTGAGCGAGTCCGTCCTGATTACAGGCGCCGCGAGCGGAGTGGGGCATCTCGCGGTCCAATTGGCCAAGCTTCAGGGAATTGGACGGGTCGTCGCGGCCGTGAGTTCGCCCACCAAAGCCGAGTTCCTCCGCGGTCTGGGCGCCGACGAGATCGTGACCTATGACAGCGAGGACTGGGGGGAACCAGTCGACGTCGTCCTGGACGGAGTCGGCGGAGACCTACTCCCGCGCGCCGTCTCGGCCCTTGCACCCGGCGGGCGGCTCGTCTTCTTCAACTCGGGCGGCGGCACTGTCCCCGCCTTCGAGCTCCTGGCAGGATCGAAAACCATCACCGGGCTCACCATGGCGAGGTTTGCGAACACCCAGCGCGAACTCTACGACCAGCACCGTGACGAGCTGTGGAAGCTGACCATGTCCGGACAGTTGCAGCCGGTCGTCCACGCCCGGATCCCGCTTGCCGAGGCGGCACGCGCGCACGAGATCATCGAAGCCCGTGCCAACCTCGGCAAGGTCGTCCTGCTGCCGTGAAGCCGAGTCGCATCGGGAGGCGTGTTGCCCAGCCGGACGGAGCGCCGATCGGCTTGGGGCATCGAGGCGTATGCGGCGAACACCATCGCCAAGACCCTGGCGGAACGGGGCGCCGAGACGGCGGCCGTGGACGCGGACCTCGCCGATCCAGGTGCTGCGGAGCACGTCTTCAACGAGGTCTGAACGCCGCCTCGGTGACGTCTGCGACCGCCATGACTGGGCAGGGGGAGAATCCACCCATGGTGATGGCACGGCACTGGTACTCCTCGTCGCCCGTCGTGGACGGGGTTCCGCTCCTGTACGAGCCAGGTTTCTGGCCCGCGCACTTGGCGGACCTGATTGAGGGCTTCCCGCCGGAGGCGTTCGGTGCCGACGCGGGCGACGCGAACGCCATGCTGGACAAGCTCCACGACCCGTCGGCGTGGCCCGTGTTCACGGTGTCGGCCGGCGGCTTCACGATCGTCGTGCACTACAACAGTGGTGAGGAGTTCACGAGCACGGACTATGTCCTCACCCACCCCGACTGGAGCAGGGATCTCGCCCTGGCCGGCGACGATCAGGACCGCATCGGCCCGGGCCTGTGCCGGCCGAGCTCGCCGCCCTCCTGGAGGCACCGGCCGGCGTCGTCGGTGTCACCGACCCTCATGCCCGACTCCTTCTCCTGCTCCCGGTCCCGGGCGACGACGGCTGCCACTCCCGTCTGACCAGCCCGTACACCCACGAGTCAGAGACCTCGCCGTTGACGACACAGTCCTCCCGCAACGTGCCTTCACGCACGAAGCCGAGCTTCTCCAGCACGCGGGCAGAAGCCAGGTTGCGCGTATCGGTCTCGGCTTGAACGCGATTCAGGTCCAGTGCGTCGAATGCCCACCGCAGCAGAGCGCGCGCGGCCTCGGTCGCGTAGCCGTGGCCCCACGCTGCATCGTCGAAACAATAGCCAAGAGACGCGCTGCGGTAGTCCGGATTCCACCTGTTCAGGCTGCACCAGCCGATGAACGCCCCGTCGGAGACACGAGCTACGGCCAGCCGCGCCCCGGTGCCCTCCTGTGCCATCTGCCGGCAGTCCGTGATGAACTTCTCGGCCCGCACGCGTTCGCTCCAGGGTGGCGAGTCCCAGTAGCGCAGCACGTAGGCATTAGTGTGCAGCGCGAAGAGGTCGTTGGCATCCGCGTCTTCGAAGGCACGCAGCCGAAGGCGAGCGGTGTGCAAGGAGGGGGTGGGGAGCGGCATCCTCATGTTTCCCTTCCTCGATCGGTGGCCGACCAATCAGACATCCGATGCGGGTCAGTCGCAACGGGTTTTCTCGGTGGGCTGGCACTACGAGGTGTCCGCCCACCGGCGCGACCGAGCGCTCCCGGAGGGCGGCACCCGAGGCGAGGCCCGGCTTGGCCTTCGGTTGGGCTGAGCAGGCAGCGGGCTTGGCTATGACGAAGCACACCGTGGCGGTTCGGTGGTGTCCTCGCGGTGGCAGACCCGAACCTGACGGTCTGGCGGACATCGTGGTCGGCTCGTCGCTGGAGGACACGGACAAGCGCGACGCCGGGCCGGTGGCGGTGATCCTCGGAGCAGGCGAGGCCGAGGACGCGCAGCGACGGCGTCACCGCCAAGGGCAGCAGCATGATCACCGCCCCGTTCGTCGCCTTCCCGCAGAAGGACCGCACCCTCCTGGGCGGCAACCGACTGCTCGGAGTCATCTGAACGGCGCGAGCCGGCCACCCCGCTCAGCCCGCTCGGTTCTGCGCGCGCCTCTCCGTAGGGCGCGCTTTCTGATCAGGCGGAAGGGGAGAGTTGTTCGCGCACCCAACGGGGATCGGGGTTGGTGTGCGGCTGGCCTGCCACGACGACGGTCGGCACGGTCTCGTTACCGTCGTTGGCTTCCCTGACCCTTGCAGCTCCTGCCGGGTCACGCCAGATGTTGACCCAGTACAACTGGCCGGCGCTGCGGCCCAGTCGGATGCGCAGGCGTATGCAGTACGTGCAGCCGGGACGCCAGAAGACGACTGGTCGGCCGTCGATCGTGCTGCGGTGTTGGGCCTCCCCCGCACCGATCGACTTCGGAAAGATCAGCGGCGAGTTCAGGCCCGCGAGAGCCAGGAACGCCAGCAGGAGTGTTGCGGCTCTGCCCGGGCTCCCCTCGAAGAGCAGCCCGATCGCGATGGCTGAGCCGCAGAACACGAACAGCATTGGCAAGATCCAAACACGCATCATGGTGACGCAGGCTATCGAGAGCTCGAAATGCTCCGCGAACCAGGCCGCTCAGTCGCCGACCCGGGGTGCTGCCCAAGAATCGTGCCACCAGCCGCAACCGGCGATCTTCTCCTGGCTTTGAATCAGTTCAAGTCCCGTATGCAAGTAATGCGTTGTCGCAAGAATCGGTCGAGGTGCAACTGGTCCACGCCTTTGCGAGAATGACTACGAATTGCTCCGTGGTGCGCTGGACTGCCTGAACAAAACACAAGCCGAACAGGAGGCCGCGCATACCGACGGCGGTTGGATTGCGGCTGATGGTACGGCGCTTACCGGCACCCCGACCTGGCCAGGAGATCACGGGGGATCGGCATGTCGAAGCGTACGGGTGTCGCGCCCAGGTGCACCGCAGATGTACCGCAGCCGTCGGCGCCGAGCATCCACCCGTTGACGTGTCCGGGAAACGCCGGCTCATGCCACCTCGGGGGAACGCCGCTGAAGGCGACCGAAGGTCGCTGGCACAAGGGTCGCGCCGCAACCAGCTTCTCGACGAGGCCATCTGGCCCCCAGCTCCCACCACTGTGGCCCACGCCCGCATGTTCATGCGGACCTCGCAGTCCCTGGCCCGCCACCAGGAACGTGCTGCCGACCGGATGGCCGCCCGGTACGCGGGCCGCGACGCGACGATCGCAGCGCTGCGCGCATTTCCGGGTCCTCGACGCCGCTCATGACCACTACGTGCGGACGTACGCCGAGATGGGAAGGCCGCTGGGGGCTTTGCCGCCGGTCGGCGAAGTGCACGGCGGTTTCTTGCGGCTGCTCGCCGCCCGGCCGGGGGAGTGCCTCGCCGCCCTCTCCGCCGGGCAGCGTCCGTCGAGGCCGCACCGGTACGACTCGCACCCGCCGACTGCGGAACCGATCGCCCTGATCGAGAAACTCCCCGCTGAGAAGCCGGCCGACACGTCGGCCGAGGGCCCGCCTGCGCTCACCCTGCTGCGCGATCCTGCCCGGCTGTTCACCGCGCTGGAGGCGCGCACGTTGCCGCACGAGGCGGCACAGCTGCGTCGCCTGAGCTGGGACGACCTCGTCATGGCCCGTGCCGTCCTCGATGCCGAGGGCTGGTCCCGGCCACTGCGGCTCGCCGTGGCCAGAGCGCTGCGTTCCGAGGCACGTGGCGCCGGCGAGACGGCGCCCGCGGGCCAAGGCACTCCGGGCGAGAAGGAGCACGCCGAATCGCCCGGTCTGGAGGAGGTGCTCGACGCATTCGACCGGGGCCTGTTGTGGATGGCGGTGGCCGACCGTCTACCCAAACCCCCGCAAGCGGCGCGGCTGGTTGGGCAGTCGGCCCGCAATTTCATCCGGCCCAAGGTCTTCGATGGGCTCGCGGGCATGATCCATCTGCGCCTCGCCGAGGCCGGACACGCCGCTCCCGACATGGCGTGGTCGGGGCACCCCGGACTCGCCCTGCCCGAGGAGTGGGAAAAGGCCATGGACGACGCGCTCGACGCGGCCGTCGCCGACACACCCGACACCGCCCCCCTGCGCGCCCTCCTCGCCGGCAGGGCCTCCAGCGCAAAGCCACCTGCCCCATCAGTGGGGAAAACAGTCCCTGGAACGTGATGTTCGAACTGTTCACGAGTTGCGGCAGCACCTGTTGCCGGTGCTCAGTGGCGGTACGCGCTTGCCGCGATGTCGATGAAGGACCGGACCAGCGGGTTGGTGTCACCCTCGTTCCACACCGCCACCATTCGGCTCGGCGGCATGTCGATCAGCGGCACCACGGCCAGCTCCGCGGGCAGGTCGTGTCCGAGCGGGGCCAGGCCGACCGTGCCGTTCCACAGCACGGCCTGCAGGCATTCCTGGACGACGCGCACCACTGGGCCCTCGCGCGGACTGCCACCGTTCCAGTACGACTGCCAGATCGGGTCGGTGCCCTGCGGGAACTGGAACCAGCGGCGGTCGCTCAGCTCGGCCAGCCGCAGCCCTTCGCGGCGGGCCAGCGGATCGTCGGCCCGCAGGACCACGCCGACCGGATCGGTCCGCAGCGCACGCACCGCCAGGGCAGTCTCGTCGAACGGCGCCCGAGTCAGCGCGACGTCGACCAGTCCTGTGCGCAGCCCGCAGGTCGGGTCGGTCAGATCGGTGTCGCGGACGCGTATGTCGATGCCGGGGTGGTGTCGGCGGTAGGCGGCGGCCAGCTTGACCACTCCCGGGTCGGT
Organism: Streptomyces sp. NPDC006739; assembly: GCF_042869815.1. Lineage (NCBI taxonomy): Bacteria > Bacillati > Actinomycetota > Actinomycetes > Kitasatosporales > Streptomycetaceae > Streptomyces > Streptomyces sp. NPDC006739. The sequence continues at coordinate 85,220 of NZ_JBIAGM010000014.1, read as the reverse complement.
GCCGTCGCCCAGGATGCCGATGGTGAGGGTCGCGACGCCGGCCGCCGCGCTCACGCGTACCCGGACGCGATCGAAATGGTCGAGCAGGGCCCGCGCCTCGTCGAGCAGCACCGTGCCCACCGGAGTGAGGGTGACGCCGGCAGGCGAGCGGGCGAAGAGCCGGGCTCCGACATCCGCCTCCAACCGCTTGATCGCCCGGCTCAACGGCGGCTGACTCATGTGCAGTCGGGTGGCGGCCCGGCCGAAGTGGAGTTCCTCGGCGACCGCCACGAAGTAGCGCAAGGTCCGTAGCTCCACGCTGCCACGATACCCACGAGGTATCGGCGCCGCGGAACAGGTCTTGGACAGCGCCGGCGCCCGGCGGTGAACTCGTGAGCATGACCGAAGAAGCGAAGACCAGCGAGCCGCAGACCGACCCCGCTGTATCGGTGGTGGGTCCCGGCGACGGCGAGACGATCGTTCTCGGCGCCACCCACATGCGCGTCCTGGAGGACGGCAGCCACACCGGGCACCGCCTCGCGATCGCGGAGTCCGTCCTCGCTCCGCACACCCAGGGACCGCCGCAGCACCGCCACGCCCGACACGACGAAGGCTTCTACGTCCTGTCCGGCACCGTGCGGTTCACCGTCGGGGACGAGGACTACGACGCCGCCACGGGCACGCTCGTGATGGTTCCGCCCGGTACCCCGCACACCTTCGCCAACCTCACCGACCAACCCGCCGTCATGCTCAGCACATTCACCCCCGACCTGTACGTGCAGTACTTCCGGGACCTCCAGGAAGTACTCGCCGGCGGCCGGCCGCTGACGCCACAGGCCAACGTCGACGCGATGAGCCGCTACGCGACCGAGCCCGCCACCGGCCTCGCCTGAAGCCGACGGCCCACCAGGACGATGCCGAGCTTCGACGGCGCGGATGAGGATCGGCGAAGCCAGGACGCGCGAAGCAGCCGTACATTTACCGCTGAACGGCCGTACGAGCGCCGCGCGCCGCCGGATCGCGCGGCGGGCGCCGCTGGGTGCGGCGCCCGGGCGGGTGGTCAGCCGATCGCTGTGGCGAAGATGTGCAGGGCCACTTGGCCTGACACCGCGCCGGAGCCGACGTTCGGCAGGGTCAGGTAGGCGACGGTCTTGCCTGCCTGGAGCGGCACGGTGGCGCCGTACACGCTGACCTTCTGCTGGACCTTGCCGCTGCCGCCGTTGATGTAGTCGGTCGTGGCGAGGATGTCGCTGCCGTCCACGGCACTGTTGCTCCACCAGTCGGCGAAGGACAGGGTGTAACTCTGGGTGGTGCCGTCGGTGTAGGTGATCAGACCGGTGCCGGAGGCGTTGCCGTAGTCGGCGGTGCCGAGGAAGCCGAGCTTGGTGCCGCTTCCGGTGAACGGTACGGTCTGGCCGCCGGCCACGATGTTGTCGGGTTTGCCGGTGCCGGTGGTGGGCCAGGTGAAGGCCAGTCCGTCGTGGGTGACGGTGCCGCCGGAAGTGATCCCCCGGGCGGCGAGGGCTTGCTGGGACAGGCTCTGACCGCCGCCGTCGAGATTGCCGGTGCCGGGAGTGGCGTCATCGCTGATGCCGGTGTTGGTGGTGATGTCCTTGATGGAGCCGTACGGGACCAACAGTTGGCCTGCCGCGTCGTCGCTGGCCCGTGCGGCCCGGTAGGTGGCCGAGGCGGCGAGGGCGTAGGTGCCGGGCTTGACGCCGGCCGGGGGAGTGACCGTCCACGTGGTCTTCACCGAGGCGCCGGCCGGGATGCGCGGGAAGGTGGCCGGCGTGGTCGCGGTGGCCTTCCAGCCCTCGGGCACGCCGAGAGTGACCGAGGCGTTCGGCAGGGCGTTGTGGCCGGTGTTGGTGTAGGTGGTGGTCGCTGTGACGGGGGAACCGGGCTTGACGATCGGGTCGGCGGACAGGGTCAGGGGGTGGTGGACGCGGATGGCCGCGGAGCCGGTGACGCCGCGCACGGTCGCGCTGATGGTGGTCACGCCGTTGCCCACCGCGGTGACCAGCCCCTTGCTGCTGACAGTGGCGACGGAGGGGTCGCTGCTGCGGTAACGGACCTGGGCCTTGGACAGGTTCACGAAGGAGCCGTCGTCGTTGACCGCCTCCACGACGTGGTCGGCGGTGACGTTCAGGTTGCGGCCGGGCTGGGCCGTGGGATCGGTGTCGTCCTTGATCCACTGGTTGCGGGCGGTGAGGTCGACGGTGTCGCCCGCGCGGTAGACCACGGCTTCGGGCTGTACGGTCACGTATTTCACGTGCGGGGTGAGGCTGCCGTGCACGCTGACCCGGGCGGATCCGGCGGTGGTGGCGGAGTCGGGCCCGACCTGGAAGCGGTACGTGCCGTCGTGGACGACCTGCCTGGCCTTCTGTCCGTCGTGGAAGGCGAGGTCGGGGATCCGGACGCGCAGGGCGATGTGCTGTGTGGTGCCGGGCTTCAGGACCCGGGTCTTCTGGAAGCCGACGAGCCGCTTCTTCGGCAGCGCGCGGTCCTTGGCCGTGAAGTCGGTGGCCGCATAGAGCTGGGCGACGGTGGTTCCGGGCGCGGTGCCGGTGTTGGTGACGTCGAAGCGGACGTTCACCGTGCCGTCGGCCTGCACCGAGGAGCGGTCGGCGCGGACGTGGGAGTAGGCGAAGGTGGTGTAGCTCAGACCGTAGCCGAAGGGGTAGGTCGGTGTACCGGTGAAGTACTGGTAGGTGCGGCCCAGACCGCCGGTCGCGCTGGGTGCGAGGCCGTAGTCGGAGATGGCGGGCAGCTGGGAGTCGTCCTTGTACCAGGTGAAGTTGAGGTGCCCGCCGGGGTTCTGCTTGCCGAACAGGACGTCGGCGACGGCGTCGCCCTGGCTTTCGCCGTTGTAGCCGGCGAAGACGATCGAGGCCACCTTGGTGCGGTAGGGCTCGACGGCGACAGGTCCGTCGGACTGGATGTCCAGCACCGTCCTGGGGTTGCCCAGGGCGGTGACCTGGTCGATGAGGCTGCCGTAGTTGCCGGGCAGGGCCAGCCCGCTGCGGTCCTTGCCCTCGCCTGCCGTGGCATCGTCGGTGCCGACCGCGACGACCACCAGGTCCGCGCTTTTGATGTCGGCCTGGGTCTGGGCGCTCAGCGTCGCCTCGCCGGTCGCGGTGCTGGAGGTGCCGGCCGCGTCGTGGATGACCTTCGCGTCGGGGTTGGCCGCCTTGACCTGGGCGGTGATGCCCTGGACGGCGTCCACCTTCTTGGTGGGGTCGCCCGAGTAGCCGCCGAGCGTGACCTTCCCGGCCTGGTCGCCGACGATGACGACCTTGCCGAGCTTGGCCGGGTCGGCCGGCAGCAGTGGCCTGCCGGTGCCCGTCACTTTGTTGTTCTGGAGCAGGACGAGCGCGTTGTCGGCGACGGTGCGGGCCAGGTCCTGGTGCGCCGGGGACTCGATGACATCCTTGGTGATCTTCGTGTACGGCTGCTGGTTCACCGGGTCGAACTCACCGGTCCGCATCCGGATGGTGAACAGGTGCACCAGCGCGTTGTCGATGACGCCTTCGCTGAGGGCGCCGGCCTTGATCGCCTGCTCGAGGTTGGGTGAAGTGGCTTCCGCACCCGTGCAGTTGACGTTGGTGCCCGCGCGCAGTGCATAGGCCTGACCGCCGCCGGCCCCGGACACCTTCTGGCCCGTGGCGGTGTTGGTCCAGGTCGCGTTGGCGCCCTTGTGGTCGGTGGTCCAGCCGGGTGGCGCCCAGTCGTGGCCGGCCGGGAAGGACTGGTAAGTGGTGCCGACCGCGCCGCAGTCCGAGGTGATGTATCCGCCGAATCCGTAGGTGCGCTGCGCGATCTGGTTGGTGGTGTACGTGTTGGCCGCCGACGGTGTGCCGTTGATCGCGTTGTACGACGTCATCAGGCCCGCGACATGGGCCTTCTCGATCAGGCTCTTGAACTGCGCGGTGTAGTAGTCGTACAGGTCGTCGTCCGAGACGTTCGAACTGATGCCGGTGCGGTCCTGCTCGACGTTGTTGAGCGCGTAGTGCTTGGCGGTCGAGGCGACCTTCAGGTACTTGCCCTGCCGGCTGCCGTCGGGATTCTGGCCCTGGTAGCCGTTGACGAACGCGCCCGCCATCTGCCCGGTGAAATAGGGGTCTTCGCCGAACGCCTCGTCGGTGCGCCCCCACCGCGGGTCACGGTCCAGGTTGACCGTCGGCGCCCAGTAGGTGAGCATCCCGTAGTCGTCCTTCGAGGGCCCGAGGTTGTTCTGCCCGGTGCCCCACAGCGACTTGTCCAGCAGCCCTCGGGCCTCGTCGGAGATCGCCGTCGTCTCCTTGTACATCAGGTCCTTGTCCCAGGACATGGACGCGGCGAAGTTGGTGGGGAAGCTGGTGGCGTGGACGCCACCGGTCACCGAGCCCGGGTTGGTGTCGGCGAACAGCGTGTTGATGCCGTGCTGTCCCTCGCTCCAGTAGGTGTACTGCTGCACGCCCAGGCGCGGAATGGCCGGCGCGCTGTTGGTGTGCAGCTGCTGGATCTTCTCGTCCAGCGACATCCGCGAGATCAGGTCCGCGGCCCGCTCGGGGAACGAATAGGAGGTGTCGAGATAGATGGGCGGGGACGCCCTGACCGGGGACCGGGGTGCGGCATGAGCCGTGCCGCCGACCGTACCGAGCAGGCCGAGTGAACACACGGCCGCCACGGCCGCGCGCAGTAATGGAGGGGTGGTTCTGGGCATCACGGCTCCTTGCGCGTCACGGGGTGGAGTGGGGTCTTCATCCGAGGGCCCACTTCTGGTTGCTGCCGCCGTTGCAGGTCCACAGCTCCACCAGGGCGCCGTCGGCGGTGGAGGCGCCGGTCACGTCCAGGCACAGTCCGGACTGCACGCCGGTCACCGTGCCGTCGGCATTGACGTTCCACCGCTGGTTGGCGGCGCCGTTGCAGGACCAGACGATGACCTTGGTACCCGGACTGGTGCCCTGGTTGGCGGCGTCGAGGCACAGTTGGCTGTTGCCGTCGAACACCGTCAACCGCCCATCGGCGGTCCGGGTGAACGTTTGGCCGGAGCCGCCCGAGCAGTCCCAGATCTGCAGTTGGGTGCCCGCCGTGCTCGACGCGTTGGGAACGTCCAGGCACTTGCCCGCGCCCACCGCGCGAAGGGCGGTGCCGGTGTTGCTGCCGCCGCCGGTCGTCACGCCGGCCTGGGCGATGACCTGCTGGGCGTCGGACGGCCAGTTGGTGTTGGACACCTGGACGTTGCCGGTCAGGACGTTGTTGTGCGGGGAACCGGTGGCGACGTTGGTGGCCCCCGAGTTGTACCAGTTGTGGGAGAAAGTGCTGTCGTTGGTGTTGTTGGTGGAGTTCGCGTTGGTGAAGGCCCAGACGCCGCTGTCCTGGACCACGTTGTCGCCGAGCGTCAGGTAACGGGAACCTTCATCCAGGTAGAGGCCCACCGTGTGCTGGTTGTCGTACACGTAGTTGTGGTCGACGCTGGCGCCGGGGTCCGAGGACAGGTGGTAGATGCTCCCGCCGTCGTGGAACACCTTCTTGGTGCCGTGCACCCGGTTGTAGCTGACGACCGTGTTCTTGAGAGTGGTCGGTGTGGAGTAGACCGGTTGGTAGTTGTAGAGCCCGCGGTTGCGGTAGTCCTGACTGCCGCCGGGGTCGTTGGCGCCCCAGCCCCAGCCGACGTCGATACCGTCGTAGGCGAGGTTGGTCACCTCGTTGTGGGTGATGACGGCGTGTGTGACGTAGGTGGACAGAATCCCGGCCATGTCCTTGTAGTCCTCGGCGACGCCGGTGATCAGGTTGTTCTGGATGGTGATGTTCTGGTCGACCATCGCCGGATCGGACGGATGGTGGGCGTCGGGCTGCACACCGCCGACGACGATGCCGGAACCGGAGTCGTCGGCGAAGGTGTTGTCGGAGACGGTGACGTCGGAGGCGCCGAGCCCCGTGCCGGAGGCGTTCGCGTCGGCGTCGTTGCCGATGCCGAGCGCGACCTGCCCGAGATGGGTGAAGGTGTCCGCGGTGAACGAGATGCGGTGGGCGGCGGAGACCTGGACGGCGGCCGGGGCCTGGTTCCAGCCGTTGCGTGTCGCCTCGAAGAGCTGGCAGCCCGACTGACAGGAGCTCGGATAGTCCGTCGGCTGGGTGTAGACGCGGGGGATGAACGCGCCGCTCTGCTGGTCGGCGTAACCGATCGACGTGCCCGGGGTCAGCCAGGTGGTGTGCTGGAAGCCGATGCCCTGGAACGCGATGTCGTGTGCGGGGCTGCTGTAGCTGCCGCCGATCTGGAGCAGGGACGTCAGGCGCGGCAGTTCGATGTCGTGACCCGCGGGGTTCCAGCCCGCGGGTGCCTTGTAGTAGATCCGGCCGGCCTGCGGGTCGATGTACCACTGCCCGGTGGTCTTCAGGAACGCGTACGAGTTCTCCAGCAGCAGTTGTCCCCCGGCGAAGGGGCTGGCGATCGTGTCGTAGCCCCAGTTGTTGTTCTGCCAGGCGGGCTGCTGCATCGTGATGCTGGTGCCATTGATGCTCTGCACCGGTGCATACCGGTCGGTCCAGGAGTTCTGGCTCTCCAGCTCGATGCGGTTCTGCTGTGGCAGGGTCGCCAAGTAGTTCAGCCCGGAGTTCACGATGGTCATCCCGTTGGGGGTGACCTTGACGTCGCCGCGCGAAATGGTGATCGAGGCCCGGGGAGCGAGCGCGCCGTCGACGTACAACTGCCGGGAGTCGGTGCCGGCGGGGATCGCCGCGGCGTAGATGTTCGCCGCCTGGTCGTACGGCGACCAACCGGTCACCTGCTGCCCGCCGGACAGGACCGGGCTCTGGCCGGGCGCGGCCTGCCAGATCACGCTGTGGCCGTTGCTGCCCGAGTCCGCGGCGCCGAGCACCAGTGGTGCCGACATCCGGTACGTGCCGCCGCTCAACTGGACGACGATGTCGCCGCTCATACCGCTGTTCAGGGTTTCCACCGAGGATTTGGCCTGAGCGACGGAGCACGGTTGCGACACCGAGCAGGCCGTGCCGCTCCCGTTCGGGGAGACGTACAAGGTGGTTGTTGTCGCTGCCTGCGAGGCCGCGGCCGGCACGGCCAGGACGGCGCCGAGGGCCAAGGCGGCTGTGAGAGCTGCTCTCATGGCCGGCCACCGCCGGTGTGCGGGGGAGGGGAGGAGGTCATCGTCTGCCTTCTTCGGGAGGCGGGGATTCCGGCAGGACCGCCCTGGGGAAGGGTGCGGTCGGTGGAGGTTCCACTGATGGTTGGCGTCGCAGTCGCCGGGCCGGGCCGGGCCGGCACCTTGGTGCCCGCGGTGGTCTGGGCGTCGAAGCCGTCCAGGCGCAGCTGGGAGCTGCCCGAGTGGACGGTCAGCTCGTGGCAGATCTCGCGGGTCTCGCAGGGTGGCGACGCGGTGGGGCCCGGCCGGCGCGGTGGCCGGTGGCCGGTGCCGGCGGGAGGAGCTACCGGCGCTGGGCCGTCTGCTCCCTGGCTTTCGGAGGCGACCGCGACCGGCGTGAGCATCAGCTTCGCGAATGGTCTTGCATGGCGCACCTTGGCTAAGAAGGTGGGCATATCTGACTCCTCGGCGAGGTAATCGTCGAAGGCCCTTGGGAAAAGGGGGCGGGGGACTGGGCGCGAGCAGCGGACGGCGACCAGCACCGGGAGCGGTGCCGGGAACCGCCTCGGTCAGTGCGGGTCATCCGAGCGGGGTGGCTCTGACTGCTTGATGAGTAGTACTCATACACATCTCCCCGATTTCGCGACGGCGGGGACTTGGGTCAGCCCGGAGTGGCGCGGGGCGTTGATGGCTGCACGATGGCACTCCTGGGAGGGAGACGTGATCGCAGAAAGCTGCGGTGAGCGCTCACATCACGACTAGGGGTGGACGGGTGCATGACATCTCGTCGACATATGTGCCGACCATCAGTCGTAATAAGACTGTCACATCTTGCGGTGCATGCTCAAGAAGCGTGCGCGGACAGAGTTGCCGAGTTGCGGATCATCCGCGTTCATCCCGCTATGTACCGATGATCGCGTTAGGTGGTGTTGACACCTCGCATGGAGGGGGGCACGCTGCTGCCGCCTCCGGAATCCCGCTCGCCACCGTGCTCTGACGGGTATTCGTATCCGGTGTTGTTAGCGCTCACAAGCAGCTGGATCGCCTCTTCCGCCGACTCTGGCAAGGAGACCGCATGGACAGCACGACATCGCGCCTGTTACCTCACCCGTACGAGCCGGCAGGACGCAGCCGCCCGCGTACCCTCCGGCGCCTGATCTCCGGCCTGGCGGTCTCGGCCCTGGCCCTGTCCGGGCTGCTGACCGCCGGCACGGCGCGGGCCGCCTCGCCGGTGCGGACAGCCCTGGCAGCATCGGCCACCAGTCAGTTCCACGGTGTGAACTGGGCCGACCCCAACGACAACTTCATCACCGGCCCGAACGTGCCGGTGGGCCTGTCGACATCGGACAACTACGCGACGACCTACACGAAGTCCACGGCGATCCTCAAGGGGTTCCAGGCGCTCGGCGCCAACACCGTCCGCCTCGGCTTCAACGCGGCGACCACGTCCGGAACCTGGTGGAACAGCTATACCGCGGCACTGGACTCCGCCACCGCGCTGGGCATGAACGTCATCGTCGCACCGTGGCTGCAGAACGGGAAAGTCAGTGACACCGCATCGTTCAACCGGATGTGGGACACGATGATCAACAAGTACGGTACGAAGAGCAACTTCTACTTCGACATCATGAACGAGCCGTACGGCTACAGCGCCACCGACCTGACCAATTTCGAGGCCTCCTGGCTGGCACGCTACCCCAGCCTGCCCCGTGGTCACGTGATCGTGCCGGGCCTGTGGTCCGACACCAATCTCTGCTCCGTCGGCGCCGACTCCCGGCTGTCCGGCACCCTCCTGTCGATCCACATCTACGGCATGTTCGGCGACTCCCACACCACCGAAGCCGCCTGGGTCAACGACTTCACCGGCGCTCTGTGCGGCTACGCCGACCGCGCCGTACTGACCGAGTTCGGCGTGCCCATGAACACCGGGGCCGACTACAACGGCCCCAAGGACGGCAACAACGACCTGTCCTACCTCTACGCCATCACCGACACCGTACGCAGCCTCGGCATGGGCTCCGTACTGTGGACAGGTGTCAAGGAGACGGCCCAGACGCAGGGTCCGGGCCCGTGCGAGAACGCCTCCTGCGCCATCACGACCCTGAAGGGCAGCGGCACCGATCTGTCCCTGGCCGTCACCAACCAGTCCGGCCTCGACCGCCTCCAGTGGGGATGGGGCACCGGTAGCAATCCGGGCGGCGGAGGTGGCGCGGGCAACGGCGCGGTAGTGCGCGGTGCCGGCTCCAACCGCTGTCTGGACGTACCCAACGCCAGTACCGCCAACGGCACGCAGACCGAGATATGGGACTGCAACGGCGGCGCCAACCAGCAATGGACGCTCACCTCCGCCAAGGAACTGCGCGTCTACGGAAGCAAATGCCTGGACGCGTACGGCTCCGGGAACTCGCCGGGCACCAAGGCCGTCATCTGGGACTGCAACGGCGGCGCCAACCAGAAGTGGAACGTCAATGACGACGGCACTGTCACCAGCGCCCAGTCCGGCCTGTGCTTGGACGTGACAGGCGCCTCCACCGCCGACGGTGCCCTCGTCGAGTTGTGGACCTGCACCGGCGGCGCCAACCAGAAGTGGGCCCGCCGGTAGTTAGGGTCGCTAGGTGGAGAGCTGGGAGGGGTACGGCGTACGCGCACGGATACTTGAGATGGCAGCACGGGACCCGGGGCGGGAGCGCTTCGGGGCGGACACGCACGGGTATGTGTTGGCACCGCGGCTGCCGGAGGCGGAGATCCGAGCCTTCGAGGAATCGCATGGTATCCATGTGCCGGTGGAATACCGGTCTTTCGTCGCGGAAGTGGGCAACGGCCCCGCCGGGCCCTCCCACGGCTTGATGCCGTTGACCGTCGCTCGCCCGGAGGCCGATGAGGAGTGGGCCGTGGACGGCGAGTGGCGGGAAGACCGACTGCCGGGCCGGCTCGCCGAGCCGTTCCCTCTCACCGAAGCACTGCCCGGCCGGATCGGCGCAGGCGCAGCGGTCGACGTGCTGACCCGAGGCACGCTCATGCTGGCTGAACAGGGCTGCGGCATCTTCACCCGGCTGGTCCTGAACGGCCCGCGAGCCGGCCAGATCTGGCAGATCGATCCGGACTGGGGCGGCTTCGTACCGGCGAGCCCCGATTTTCGCACCTGGTACACCGATTGGTTGGAGAGCCCCTGACCACGCGTCACGCGGCGTCGAATCTCACGTGCACAAGGCACCAGCCCCACCGGTGCGTCGCCGGCATGCCGGCGACGCACCCGTTCCAGGAAGCCGACCGGTTCCGCAACGGCGGCACGGACCCTGCACAGACCGCACAACCGTGCGGACGCGACCCCCTGGAACGCCTCGCCTGGACAGTTGGCGAATGGCGCGAGCAGGACCACGCGGCGGGGGCGTCAGCGCCGAACAAATCGCCCTGCTCCACGGGACCGACCCCGACCAGGTCGCCACTGGGACACGCCTGTTGGACCAGCGCGACATGGACGCAGCCGGCCGCGACTCCTGGGACATCGCCTGGGAGAGCGTCTGCTTCGGGCAGGCAGGCGACTGGGCGTTCCTGATGGGTTGAGTGGTGACCACCCGGCTGATAGCTTTCAGTCGACCGTGACACCGCCCAAGGAGGTGAGACCCATGAACGCTGTATCAACGTGGGTGCTCCCCCTTTACCTCACGGCCGGCGACTGACGTAGATGTCGCCGGGAGCGCCTCGACAACAAGGCACTCCCGAAAGGCAACACCTATGCGCTCTCTGCGATTCACGGACGAGTCGTCGTCGAACGGCATGGTCGAACGCGATTTCATCGTGGGCGGCGTCCCCGGCGTTCTCTGGTCGCCGGTCTCCGGCGCAGCCGACCGCGCACCGCTGGTCCTGATGGCCCATGGCGGCGGCAACCACAAGAAGCATCCGGCGATGTCCGGCCGCGCCCGTCTCCTCGTGACCGGCTGCGGCTTGCACGTCGCCGTCATCGACGCGCCTGGTCACGGCGACCGTCCGCGCACCACGCACGACGAGGCGGAAATCGCCGAGCTGTTCCGGGCGCGGGCGGCCGGTGAGCCGGAAGGCCCGATCGTCGTCCGCTACAACGCGCACCTGGCGGACATCGCCGTGCCCGAGTATCAGGCGACCCTGGACGCCCTCCAGGAACTCCCGGAGATCGGCACGGACGGGCCGGTCGGCTTCTGGGGCCTCAACATGGGCACCGCGATCGGCATACCGTTCGTGGCCGACGAACCCAGGATCACCGCCGCGGTCTTCGGCCAGCACTGGCCCGAGGTCCTGGCCGAGAAGGCGAAGCAGATCACCATCCCGATCGAGTTCGCCCTGCAGTGGGACGACGAGCACATCTCGCGCGAGGAGGGTCTCGCGCTGTTCGACGCCTTCGCCTCAAAGGAGAAGTCGTTGCATGTGAACTCGGGCAAGCACAAGGAACTGCCCAGGTTCGAGGCCGACAGCGCCGTCCGGTTCTTCGCCCGGCACTTCGGCCGGCCGATCGTCTCGCCGGCCTGACGTGCGCGGTTGCGGCGTCCGGCTCGTCGGACGGGCGCCGCGACCGCGTCCCGGCGTGAGGCTGCGCATTCAGATGCCTGAACTCCTCCAGCACTTCGAGAGTCGTTCTTCAGCCCGCCGACGGATCACCCGGTGCGGAGCCGTACCCGTATCCCGGACGAGCGGCGCAGGCGCCCCGGGGTGCCCGCACGGCGCGGTCCACGATCAGGACAGGAGCAGCACGCGGTCCCAGACGGGCTCGTGCTGTTCGCCTCCCGGCCCGCCCCGACCCGGCAGCACCGAGAGCAGTGCGGCGGCCACACCCGCCGCCCCTTCCAGAATCCCGGGGTTGTCCTCGGTCGGTGGCCGGCCGTGCCGCGGGCCCGTGGCGTCGCGGGGCCCCGCCAGGTGCCGGTAGCCGTAGTCGGCCCGCTCGTCCCAGGCCGCGGCCAGCCGGTCGGCCAGCCGGTCGCAGTGGTCGAGCAGCGCCTGGTCGGCGGCCTGCTGCCCGAGTCTCCACAAGGTCTGCAGGAAGCCCGCCTCGCCGTGGCAGACGGTGGGGCCCCTCAAATCGTCCAGGCTCCCGGGCCGGGCCAGCACCGCGTGGGTACTCGCCAGCGCGAGCCGGCTCCAGGTCTCCTCGCCGGTCACCCGGGCCGCGCGCAGCAGGCCGTTGGCGATGCCGACCGTGCCGTAGCACCAGGCCGCCCCCGCGGCCGAGCGGGGCGAGGAGGGCACGGGGCGCTCGCCTCGGGTCCGGGCCAACTCCTCGTCCAGCGGGAGCCGCCGCTCCCAGTACGGCCCGTAGGCGTCCCGGTCGGCCCGCTCGGCCAGCCAGCCGCCGATCCGCCGCAGGGCCTCCGACTGCCCGTCGACCGCCACGCCGAGCTCGGCACTGCGGGCGAGCAGCGCCAGCGGGCCCGCGATGCCGTGCGCCGTCCCGAGGTTGAGGTCACCCCGGGGGAAGCGGGCCCGGTCCGCCTCGGTCACCTGGCGGTGCCCGGGCACCCACCAGCCGGGCACCTCACGGCCGTCCACCAGCACAGGCCGGCTGATCGCGACGAGGTGGGCGAGGGTGGCGCGCAGCGCGGGCTCGGCCGCGGCCCGCTCCTCGGCGTCGCCGTCGGTGACCGCACCGAGCAGCACCCGGCCGACGCCGGCGGTGCCGGTGATGGCGTCGTAACTGGACCAGGACACCCCTGGTCCGTCGGGCTCGGCCGCGAGGCGGGCGAGTTGCTCGGCCGCGACGTGTGCCGTCAGGGTGTGGCGCAGGCCCGGATAGTGACCGCCGACCCGGGCAGCCGCCTGAACGGCCGTCAGTACCGCGGCCGGCCCGTGATGCACGCCGAACGAGGCCGTCCGGGTCAGGGCTTTGGCCGCCACCGCCAGCCGGCTGTGCGCGGCGGGCAGCCGGCCCGGATCGCGGCGGGCCAGCTCGGCGAGGAGCAGGGCGACGCCGGAACCGCCCTCCAGTGCGACCGCGGGGCCGGTCGGGCGCGGCTCGTCGGTGAGGGCGGCGGCCACCCGGTCGACGACCGCCGCGATCCGCTCGGTGCTGCCGGGCACTGCTGCTGTGGTCACCGCTGGTGCTTCCTTCGGTCGGCGTTTCCGGTCACGCAGGCGCGGGCGAGGGCGTGTACGCGCAGCTCGGCCTTCCGGTCGGGTCCGAGCAGCCGGTTGCAGGACATGTGGAGCAGGCTCGCCAGCACCCCGGGCAGCGGCGACCAGTCGGCGCCGCGGGCGGCGAGCGCGTCCAACTGCTCGCGGTAGGCGCGCAGATGTCCGGCCTGGTCGGCCAGGGCCTGCGTCAGCCGGTCGCCCAGCGGATGCTCGGCCAGAGCGGGCCAGCCGCCGGCCGGGTCGATCAGTCGCAGCCACTGAGCCCGGTGGGTCCGGAATCCTGCGGGCGGCTGTTCGCCGGCGGCGCTGCCCACCAGCCAGGCCGCGCCCGGCTCCCGGTAGCGGGTCGGCGCGTCCACCGCGGGCGGCGGGCCGAAGGCGTGCGCGATGGCGGCGAGGGACAGCGCGGCCAGCGTCTCCTTGTTCCACGGCACGTCACCGCTCCCGCCCTCGGCCTGGCGGGCGATCCCCAGCAAGGTGAGCGCGGTTCGGCTGTCGGCGGCGAAGAAGCGCTCGGCGGCCGCCTGGGCCTCGGGGCCGCCGTAGCGCTCCCACTCGGGGTCGTAGCCGTCCAGCGTGAACCGTCCGACGAGTCCCTGGGCCGTCCACTGCCTGACCGCGGTGCGCAGCGGCGGCAGCAGTTCCCGCCACAGGCCGTCGGCGGGCCCGTGGAACCGCAGCCGGAGGTGGTCGTCGGGATCCCGGTACCGGATGAAGAACCACCGGTCGATCAACTCACGTGCTGATTCCGGGAGTTCGGCCAAGAACGGGTCGAGTCGCTCGGTCAGGAAGGAGTCCGCCTGCCGGCCCGCGAGGTAGAGCTTGGCGTACAGCCATTCGCCGCCGGGCTCGGCCAGCCGCGGCTCGGCCAGCCGCGGCTCGGCCGGGCGCACCGCCGGGACCCTGGGTGCGGCGGGGGCGGGCGCCGCGGCCGTCGGCTCCCGGACGAAGGCCAGCGCCAGTTCGCAGTGGTGCGCCCCGTCCTGGGCGTCCCGCAGCCAGCCGTCGGCCCGCTCCTCCCCGCCGGGCAGCTCGACGGCGAGCAGATGGGGGTCCTTCGAGAGCGCGTCGCGCAGCAGCTCGCGGTGCCAGGACTCGGACAGGTCCACCGGCAGCCGGAGGTCGGCGCGGGTCAGCACCAACTGCTGCGGCGCCCGCCAGCGTTCCCGCCAGTGCCGAACCGCCTCGGCCCAGCCGGCCGGATCGAGCCCGGTGTGCTCGCGCAGCTCGTCCAGGCGCCAGGTGGCGGGGGCGAGCACCACCCGGCCGTAGCGCACCCGGGGCAGGAACGGCGCGCTGGTGGCCGGTCCCCAGTTCCAGGGTGCGTACGAGCGGTGAGCGTCCCGGCCGACCTCGATCAGGAAGCGGGCGGCGTTCGGGGCCTGGCCGCGCACGTCCATCGCGTGGTGGGCGTGCGGCAGCAGCCGGCGCCCGGTCGGCAGGTGCACCAAATACAGGTGTTCGAAGGTGGCGGCCACGCCGATCTCGTCCAGCCGTACGGCGGTCGCGGCGGGGTCCGGCGGCAGCCCGATGGTCACCTCGTGCTCCGCGGTGCGCGGGCTGTTGGCGACGTTCAGCGCCCGGGTGAGCCGTGGCTGGTAGGCGACAGCGAGGTGGATCGCGTCCGGCTGCTCGGGGAAGGCGAAGGCGGCCAGCTCCTCGTTGACCGAGCCGGCCAGTCCGGCGAACCGGCCGTAGGTGGCGCCGGCCTCCAGCGCACCCGGTCCGCCACCGCCGACCAGCAGGAAGTCCCCCTCGGCCAGCGCCTGTCCGTCGGCAGCGACCAGCGTGCAGAACAGCTCGCAGGAGCGCTGCAGCAGCTCGCGGTCCGGCTCCCCGGGGGCCAGTCGCGCCACCAGGTCGTCGTCCAGCACCACCTCCCGGGCGCCGTCGCGCATCGCCTCGGCGGCCAGTCGGCCCAGCAGCAACTCCAGCTCACGGGCCGGCCGCGGTGCCGGGTCCTCGGTGCGGGACGAGGGCGGCCAGGTGTAGCCGGCCGGCGCGCCGAGGCCGACCGTGTCGTCCAGGACCTCCAGCACCGGAACGACCCGATCGGGGCCGTAGCGCTCCAGGAAGTCCCGGTGGTACCCGCGCAGCGGCGCCGGGGCGGGCACGGACAGCCGCCACAGCACGCCGAGCCCGCGGGCCGCCTCCTCGGCGACCGTGTGCGGCAGCCGCACCTCGGCATCCAGCGCCAGATCGACGTGGACCAGCCGGTCGGCGTCGGCCAGCTGACGCATCCTCTCCTCCAGCGCGGCCAGCACCGCGCCGCGCTCGCCCGGGGTGACGGCGGCGTCGTAGCGGTCGCGGTCGGCGGATATCGCGCGCAGGGCCGCCAGCAGCGGCAGCGGCCGGCCGGCGGACCGCTCCGCGGCGGTCAGTACGTCGATCACCCGGCTGAGCGGGTCACCGCCGTCCAGCACCGGACGCAGCCCGGTGATCAGGAACTCCTGGCGGACCAGCGTGGCCAGCAGGGCGGCGGCCGCGCCGGGTGGCGCGGTGGGGTAGCGCCGCTCCAGCTCGGCGGCGGCCTCCTTGCCGGTCGTGCCGACGGCGGCCAGTTCCAGCGCGGCGGCGACCACCGGCGTGAGCCTGACCGAGACCTCGCTGCGGGTGCTGTCGCCCGCCGTGGCACCGGGGTTGGAGGGCGCGGCCGCCACCAGCCGGCCGCCGCGCGGGATGGTCCCGGCATGGACGTGCAGGCTCAGGTGCGGGAGCAGGTCGCGGTCCTGCTCAAGCTGCTGGACCACGCGCAGCAGCCAGTCCAGATCGACCCGGGTACGGCTGCGGGCCGGGCCGGACCAGGACACCTTCGCCGCCGGGCCGTCCGCAACGGCGGCGAAGCGGACCGGGGCGACGCCGGCGAAGCGTCCGAACGGGGTACAGCGGGAGCGCAGCCGGATCTCGTAACGCAGCACGGAGACCACGGCCCGGCGCAGCTGGGCGTCGGTGCGACCGGCGAGCCAGGTGGGGTCGGTGCTCGCGGCCACGAGGTTCGCCAGGCTGGGGCTGGCGACCCGTAGGGCGTCCATGAAGACGCCGTCGCCGGCCGCACCGCTCAGGAGTCGCTCGCAGGCCGCACGGTCGGTGGGGGAGGCGGCGGCCCAGGCGGCGCGGTGCTCGTAGCTGCGGCTCGGGGCTCGCAGGAGGGCGACCGGGGCGGTGCGGAAGAGCGGCTGGGGGGCGGGCGGCAACGGCATCGGTGGCAGTCCCTCGGTGGCGGTCCCTGGCGTGGTCGGCGCGTCGGGCGCGGTGGTGGCCGGACGCGCGGGTGGGCCGGGGCCGACAGCTTCGGGGCGCCGGTCCGTGGGCCCTCAGCTGCCGGCTCTGCCGGGCGTACGCCCTGGACGGAGCCGGCCCGCGGCCTTGTTCAGCAGCCGCACTGGGTGGGGAAGGTGGACCAACAGGTGAAGCTGCAGGTGACGGAGGTGAACGCGGCCTCGACGGAGTCGGCCTCGTCCAGCTCGATACGGACGTCCAGGTCGAAGAGGTCTTCGAGCTGCATGTCGGCGGGGGCGGGAAGGGTGGCAGTGCTCATGCCTGTCTCCTCGGACTGGTTGTTGGGGCGGTGAGCCGTGCGCTGTCGGTCTTACGGGAGCGCCGGGAGCGGTGCGGGCGCCGGTCGGCAGCCGTGCTCAGCAGCACCAGGTGGCCCAGCAGGAGGAGCAGGTGATGGAGGTGAACGCGGCCTCCGCCGAGTGGGTGTCGTCCAGCTCGATGCGGACGTCCAGGTCGAAGAGGTCTTCGAGCTGGGTGTCGGCGGGGGCGGGAAGGGTGGCAGTGCTCATGTCGATCTCCTCGGACTGGTTGTCGGGGCGGTGAGCCGTGCTGTGGGAGGCTAGTCACGGCGGCCTGAGCGGCGCTTGAGCTGCCTGGCCGCGTGCGGAAGCCGAAGGAACCGGTGGCCCTTCAGAACGTGCCACCTTGGAACAGATCATCCAGTTGGCTGAGGGAGGTCCAGCGTGCGTTGGAGACCTGGCAGGAAGGCAGGCCGTCGCCGGGACGGGAACGGGGACGGCCGTGGGCCCTATGAGGGGGCGTCCTCTTCGCAGACGGTCTCGCATGCGTGGGGTGTCCGGGATGAGCGCTGGCGTGAGTGGTTGCGGCGTTCACGGGTCGGCGTCGACCTGGTCGCGTGGTGGGACGGCGGTGACATACGCAGCCGTATCGGTGACCTGCCGTATCAGGAGCGCCTTGTCGACCTGCTGTCCCGGGCCTCGCCTCGGGACTGCGCCGCGATGGGCCTGGGCTGCACTCGCCGTGTCGACCGGTCGTGCCGGGAGCCGGAGACCTGCGGCCAGGACCCCATCGGTCTCAGCCCCCACGGTGCCGCTGCGCATCGTGTGGGCCCCGTGCCGGGGGCCTGCGGTTCATTCGTGGACTGCTGGAGCGATGTGAAACTGCGAGTGGAATTCACCGCCGACGACCGCCACCGAGCCGTGCACATGACGGACCGGAACCGCTGGGACGAGGTCGGCGTGTGGGTGGACGGCGTGCGGCTGATGGCGGATGCCTGGCTGGATCAGTCCGGCTACTGGGTGGGCGATCGGTTTTACGTGCTGCAGGCGGCGGGCCCGGAAGACCATCCCGACCAGCAGATCGCGCTTGGTCTGCTCGGCTACACGATTCTCTCGCTCGTGATCCACGACGCCTGGCGGGGGACGACACGCGTATTCGTCCCGGATGCCTCGGAGACATGGACGAATCCGTTCGTGCGGCTGGAGAGCGATCAGCTGCATCTGTACGCGGACGAAACCGCCGTCAGGGAGGACCGGCCCGATCGATCGGTGCCCGTCGAATCTCCACTGCCTTGACCCGTCGGTGGGTGCTGGAGTCCGCCGTCAGATCTGCGCTGCCGTTGTCGGTGACCGGGTGGGGGCCGTGGTGAGTGCGGTGCCGTCGGTGAGGTGGAGTACGAGGTCGGCCTGGGCGGTCAGGCGTAGGTCGTGGGTGATGAGGAAGGTGGTGCGGCCGGCGGTGAGGCTGCGAAGTGGGGCCATGATGCGTTGTGTCGATTCGTCGTCGAGTCCGGCGGTGGGTTCGTCGAGGATCAGCACGGGCGCGGTGCGGAGCATGGCCCGCGCGAGGGCAATTCTGCGGCGCTGACCGCCGGAGAGGTTGTTGCCTCGTTTGCCGACGGGGCTGTCGTAGGCGTCGGGCAGCGCACTGACGAAATCGTGGGCGTCGGCGGCGATTGCGGCGGCGAGTATCTCGGCTTCGGCGGCGTCGGGTCGGCCGTAGGTGATGTTGTCGCGGACGGTGCCGTCGAAGAGCATGCTGTCCTGGGGGAGCAGGGTGATGTGTCGGCGCACCTCGTCGACGGGGAGTTCGGCGATGTCGCGGCCGTCGAGCAGGATGCGGCCGTGCGACGGCTCGTTGAAGCGCAACAGCAGCTTGCCGAGGGTGGACTTGCCGGTGCCGCTCGGGCCAGTGACCGCGACCAGCTGACCGGGGACGACGTCCACGTGCACGCGGTGCAGGACGGGGTGGCCGTTGCCGGGGTAGGAGAAGCTGACGTCCTCGAGGGTGATGGCGCCGCGCACCGGCTCGGCGAGTGGTGGGACGTCGGGCCGCGGGGCGGTCTCGGGGACCGTGCCGGTGCGTAGCACCTCGATGAGGCGTTCGCAGGCGGCCGTTGCGGAGGAGGCGTTGACGACGAGTTCGCCGAGTTCCTCCAGTTTGGGGTGGAGGTAGCCGAGGAAGGCGGCGAAGGAGAGCAGGCCGCCGACGCTGAGATGGTGCTGGGAGATCTGCCAGGCGCCGGCGCCGATCACGGCCAGCACGCTGAGCGTCTCCAGCAGCTCGCCTGTCGGCCCGTACAGCGACGACAGCCGGATCTGTCGCAGTCCCGCGCGCATCCAGTTGCGACCTTCGCGGTGGACCTTGGTGTGTTCGGCCTGCTGTCGGCCGTAGGCCTGCACCAGGGGCATGTTGGCCAGGCTCTCTTCCAGCAAGGAGGCGATCCGTCCGTTGCTGTCGCGCTCGGCGCGGGTGGCGGAGCGCATCAGGGTGCCGAACCACCGGGCGCCGAACCAGATCAACGGGGCAACGGCGAGGGTGATCAGGGCCAGTTGCCAGCTGGTCCAGAAGGCCGCGATGGCGAACACCAGCGCCCCGACGGCGGAGGTGATCAGTTC
Organism: Streptomyces sp. NPDC006739; assembly: GCF_042869815.1. Taxonomy (NCBI): domain Bacteria; kingdom Bacillati; phylum Actinomycetota; class Actinomycetes; order Kitasatosporales; family Streptomycetaceae; genus Streptomyces; species Streptomyces sp. NPDC006739. The sequence continues at coordinate 65,917 of NZ_JBIAGM010000014.1, read as the reverse complement.
CACGGGCGCGGAGGCCACCAGCGATTCGACGGTTTCGATGTCGCCGGTCAGCCGGGAGACCAGGTCGCCGGTTCCGAAGCGGTCGAGGGTGTCCGGAGGCACCCGTTGCACATGGTCGAAGATCCGGTCGCGCAGGCCGAGCAGGAAGTGCTCGCTGGTCCAGCCGGCGAGATAGCCGCCTGTCGCCGAGGCGACCGCGCCCGCCGAGGCGAGCCCCAGCCAGAGGGCGGCGGGCCCCCAAAACGCGCCGAGGTCCCCGGGTGTGAGCACGTCGTCGGTGAGGACGCCGACGATGCCGATCGCGCCCGCGTCGCACCCGGCGGAGACCACCAGCAGCACAGCGGACATCAGCACGACCGCACGGTTGACGCTGACCAGCGGCCAGAACGTGCGGAACGCGGCAAGCGGCGAGATGCGCGCGTGGCGCATCCGGGAGCTGGTACCGGCCGGGGCTCCCGCATCGGATCCGGCGACGGACATGGTGATCGGTGTCGCGGGGTACATGGCCGACGCTTCCTGGGCACTGCCCGATCCGACGAAGTGCCGGGGCCCGTCGCGTATCGTGCTGCGCGAACGGACCCCGGCGCCCTGCCTGTGTTGACGGGTTCTCTTGCGGCCCGTACTACTTGGCGGCGGCCTTCTTGTGCTTGCGGTGGTGCTTCTTCTTGTGGTGCTTGGCCTTGACGCCGGCACCGGCTTCCTTCTTCTTGGCCTTCTTGGCCAGCATGATCTTGGCGAAGGACATCGTGGCTCCCTTCCTGACGGACAGTCAATCATCGTTGCCCGTCGCTGACTTCATCCTGAGGTACGCCTGTGAATACGAGGGGCGGCCGCTCCCCCATTCAATTCGGAAGGTGAGCGTTGGCCTATATTCCCTTACCAAATCCACGTGGGGAATGCGGGCGAAGCGGTTGCCAGGTTTCCTGCCCGCTGTTCTTGGCAGGTCGGCCCGGTCGCACGGCAGCCAGGGAGGCTCGACCTTCTCGCCTCTTGGGCGAACAGCAGGGGTGTTCGAAGACCGCGACCCGATTTGCCCCCGGCCGTCAGGTGGCGAGCCCTACGCTTGACGGCAGTTGCGCCAGCGGTTCCAGAGGGGGACGACTCGTGATCGAATTGGGAAGCGTCATCAAGGACCTGCGCTCGGAGTTGCAGGCCGCGATCGAGGCGGGCAAGGACGAGAACCTTCGCTTCGAGCTCGGGCCGATCGAGCTCGAGGCTTCAGTCGCTGTGGAACGGTCTGACAGCGGCGCGGGCAGGGTCCGCTTCTGGGTGGTCGATCTGGGGGGCGAGCACAAGAAGGGCGTGTCGAACACCCAGAGGATCAAGCTCTCCCTCACCCCGAGACTGGCCGGAACTCACCAGGCACCGCAGATCTCGGGCCACGCCGGAGCCGACGAGGAGTAGCCCGTCCGCCGGGCCGGCCCTGCACAGCGGCAGTTGATCACCGCCGGTCAGGGACGAGTGTCCTGTTCGAGCGAACGCCTGTGGACCCAGGCACGCACTCTGGCCAGGTTCCGGCGTTCGGAGCGGCTCCGCCCGGGTTCGAGGGTCATCTGGTCCACGAGGGTGAGCGCGCGGTCGCAGTCGACGAGCGTCAGAGCCCTGACAGCGTAGCGTCGATAGCGGAAGTCCACCGCCGGGTCCGTGGCGAACCTCTCGAGGATCTCCTCTGCGCGTGGGACGCCCAGCCGCGCGAGCTGCCAGGCCGCGGTGACCCGCCACAGGTCACGGTACTCACGTCGATGTCGCGCGCCGCTGGCGACCTCGAACAGGAGGTTCGCTGCGGCTGGATCGTCCAGACTGTTGATGAGCCCCTCGGGCAGCGTCGTTCCGGGCGCGTCGTTCAGCCGGACGGCAGGTTCAGGTGCGGAGGCGATCGACCATGTGTCACTCGTCATCTCAGGCAGCAGGTGAGCGATCTGAACTGTCAGCCAGCCGTCGTCGTCGCCGCGGACGTGGGTTTCGGGTGTGTCGGCGTCGGGGACCTCGTCCAGAGCGGCGAGCGCGCTGACGATGTAGATGCGGGCGATGCCCGGCAGGTCGGCTGCTTGACGCAGTTCCCGCAGCAGAGCCTGGGCCCGATCGCGGTCGATTTCACCGAGGACCTCGGCCAGGCGCTGTTCGACAGGGGTGAACCGGGTGCCTGCGGCCCGCAGAGCTGATTCGAGCAGGCCGATGGCCGCGTCACGGTCCACCAGGGCGAGGTTGCGGGCGACGGACTTCTGGACGTCTGAGTGTCTGAGGCGTTCTCGCAGGGGATCGTCCAGGGATCGCTCACCGAAACGCTGACTGAACCAGGCCAGTCCGCGCGCCGGGTCCAGTTGGTAGAGGAGTCGCGCGGCTCTGAAACGGTCGTACTCGCGTATGGCCTGCTGTTCGGCGATAGCGGTCAGCGCGTTCGCCGTCCTGGTCAGGTCGTAGGAGGTCAGCTCGCGAACGGCCTCAAACCGGTGACCCATGTATGTCTGCTGTGTGGCGAGGGCTTCGAGCGCCGCCAGTCCGGTATCGCGGTCCATCCTGGCCAGGATCCGCGCGGCCTCGAACCGCTGCCGGCCGCTTTCGTCGTTCTTTCTGACCTGGTTGGCGGCGGCTGCCAGCCGGGTGAGCGCCTCCTGCCGCACCGCGTCCGGCAGCCCGACGCCCAACTTCTGGAGCTCCGCCAGCATCTGACACGTATCGAGTTGAGTGCGCCGGGTGCCGAGGAGCCGAAGGAGATCCGTCGTCGTGTCTGCCGTGTCACACCCGCCAGGGTCGAGGATGAACCCGAAATAGGACAGGTCCTGCGCGTCCGGCGCGGTCCAGCGGGCTTGCACGGACGGGATCGTGCGGCGGACCCGCAGAGCCTGGTGCAGGATGCGGACGCGCTGTTGCGGGTCCGTGACAGCTTGGCGCGCGGCCAGGTAGTCCCGGATCGTCAGGTGCAGGAAATCATGATCCGTACCGCGTGGGGTCATCAGGCCACTGCGCCGCAGCAAGGAGTCGAGGAAGTCGCGCCAGTGCGCTGCGGGGACTCTGGCCGGACCCTCGCCACCGGGCAGCGCTGCGATGATGTCGACGGCCGTGCGAGCCCCGCAGGATCCGTTTCGGCGCAGCCGGGCCAGCTCGCCGAGCAGCCGACCCACGCTGAGCAGGAGTTTGTGCACATGGTCGGTCACCGCCGGGTTGTGCCGCCGCAGGCTGTGGTCGGCCTGGGCCAGAATGCCGGATCGGCCCTCGTCGGCAAGCCGCGCAAAGAGCAGGTCGGTGAACCGCGCGTAGATCTCGCCGCGGCTTTCCGGTAGTTCGATGTCCTGCTGCGCGCCGAGGCCGTGCTGGTCTGCGGCGAGGCGGCACAGCATCGCGGTGAGCAGCGGTGTGGAGCCCACTTCGGCGAGCCGAGTGCGCCGGGCTAGGGCCGCCGCGAACCGGTCTGCCGCCTCCTGCGCATCAGGTCGGCCGTTCGCGCTGAACCAGGACGCGGCGACGTCCCGCACGTCCTGGGAGGTGAACGGTTGCAAGCCGTACCAGGGTACGGTTGGGCCGAGTTGTTCCAGCTCCCCCGACGGCAGCGGCCGAGTGGCCACGGCGAAGCGCACGTGCGCCCCCTGCGGCCCTCCGGCCAGGGCGGACAGAGCGGTCAGCAAGCGTCGACGAGCAGCCGGATCGGTGATCTCGTCGAGGCCGTCGACCAGGAACAGCCAGGGCACCTGCGGCCCCGGGGGACTCCGGAACAACTGTGCGGGGAGAGCGGCGGCAAGTCCGTGCCACCTGAGTTCGGCAGTGACCGCCTGCGCTGCTGCGTCGAGCAGAGTCCCGCCGCCGACCAGGTCCGCGGCCCGGACGAGGACCGGCACCGCGGTGTCCGCGGCATCACGGCGCCAGCGGGCGAAGGAGGCGGCGGCCACCGTCCGCAACAGGCTCGACTTCCCCCCGCCCGGCCCCGCGACGACGGCACAGCTACCGGCCAGACCGAGGATGTCGGCTGCCTCGAGCCGCCTGCCGGGGACAACCAGCTCATGCTCTGGGCCAACCGGCCCCGTCGCGGCCGCGTCGTCGAGGCGGCGGGCGAGCTGTCGCAGGTAGACGGCGGCCAACGGCGGAGCGAAACCGGCGGATGAGCCGAAGTAGGGCTGAGCCGCGACCGCACGCTCGGCAGCCGCCAGATAGTCCTGCAGGACATCAGCGTGAGGGCCCAGCGTCAGCGGCCGGGCGGTCACATCGGGAAAGCCGATCAGTGTGCGGAGCATGGCGGCTTGCGGCGGCGTCAACCGCGCCTGCCAACGGTCCACACGGCTGGCGGTCAACGTTCCCAGCCCGTCGGCGCGCCGGTGCTCGCTGACCACGCCGATGATCCTTCCACGGCTCCAGACCGCGGCTCCGGACATGCCCTCCCACGGCGAACGCGCCGGGTCGGGATCCGACTCCGGAGCAGCCACACGTAGTTCAAGTCCTCCGTCGCGGAGGTTGGAGCCCGGGACGGCGGTGCCGTCCGCGTAGCGGCTGTCGCGGTACTCCGTCACCGAGTCGTCGGCATGCACGGTCCGGCGCATTTTGAACCGGGGAAAACCCACGGCAACGCAGGGAGCGGGCTCGTCGATCCGGCCGAACGCGGCGCGTGGGAGCCGGTCCGCGGTCCGGCCTACGGGGGAATCGCCCTCTGGGATACGCAGGACGGCCACATCGATTTCCCGGTCGCAGAAGACCACGGTCCCGTGCGACGTGCGCACGGAGCCGTCGTCAAGCACGAAGCGCACGGCGATCTCCCCTGCGTCACGTACGACGTGCGCGGCGGTCAGCACCGTGCCTTCGGCGACTTGATACCCCGAACCGCGCCTCCCGGACAAGACCGCCCCGTCCGCTCGGCCGGCGACGACGCTCTGAGCCGGCCGGGCGATGATCTGTACGGCCCGGCCGGCTTCGAATCTGCTCGCCACGTCCCGGTGTTCCTCGGCCGGGTCCGGTTCACTCCTCGTCTGCACCGGCTCCACCTACGACACCGGCCGGGAAATGGGGCCTGCGGCGAAAGAACTCGGCCACAGCAGTGTTCGCGAGGACGACGACCGCCATGGCCATGGCGGCACCAGGATGCCCGACGTCGTACAAAGCCGCTGCTCCACCGCCCAGCACTACCGCCTTGACGACGAGCACGAGCGGCAGGCTGGGTCGCAGCCGGGCCCTGGGCGCCGCGAACAAGGACCACAGCACCATCGCCAGCAGGGACGTTCCGGCACCGAACAGGACACGAAGGGCCTCGTCACGGCTGACGGTGAATCCCCACCAGCTCAGGCACGCCAGAGCGGCAAGCTCCACCAGGAACGCCAGGAGTTCGTTCGCGGTGTACCAGAGCCGCTCGTCTGTCACGACCGCGGCGTCAGGGCGTGTTGGCATGGAGTCCTCTCGCTGTGCCGGGGCATCCAGCATGCCAACGCGGGGGCACCTGGGGTGCACTTTCGCGGAACCGCGGCCAACGCCGTTCTGGGCGGCGCGCATCCGACCGGATCCGCGACGGGAAGGTGCACGGGCGCACCGGCGACGCGGCCGGCATCAGAGACACCGTCAAGTGCTACGAATGAGGGAGGGCGAGCACATGATCGGCGAGCCCGGCGAGCTGACGAGACCACATGGACCACGCGGACGGGGTCCAGGACTGGGGCAAGGAACTGCCCGAACTGCCCTGGGGCCGGACCGGGCCGGGCCGCGCGGGCGCGGCAAGCAGTTCGACGTGGCGCCACAGCTGGTCGGCGCTCTCAGCGGCGGCTCGGAATGGCTCCTCAAAGAGTAGTGGGCCTGACCTGGTCGGAGGAAGCCGCGTAATCGCACGTGATAAACCCGGCGACATCGGCGACCACCCCCGGGATAGTGGTCGCCCATGGATGAGGTCAAAGTCGTCGTCGCCCATTCCGAGCGCGCGACTCTGCGCGTCGGTGACGTGTTCCTGAAGGTGGACGGCGATCAGGCCCGCATCGAGGCCGAGGTCGAGGCGATGTCGCTCGCGCCGGTCCCGACGCCGGAGGTCCTGTGGCGCAAGCCGCCCGTGCTCGCGATCGCCGCCCTCCCGGGCACGACGCTTGGGCGCCTCGGCGGCCCGTCGACCGGCTCGCCGACGGCGTGGGCCGCGGCGGGCGCCGCCATCCGGGAGCTGCACGACGCGCCGCTGCCACCCTGGCCGGGCCGGGCCGGCCGGAGCACCGCCGCGCTGGCGGCGGAACTCGACGACGAGTGCGAGTTGCTCGTGACGAACGGCGTCCTGCCCGCCGACCTGGTCACCCGCAACCGCGAGGTCGCCGAGGCCGCGCTCCGGCCGTGGACCGCGGCGTTCACGCACGGCGACCTGCAGATCGCGCACGTCTTCGTCGACGGCGACGAGATCACGGGCATCATCGACTGGTCCGAGGCAGGCCAGGGTGATGCCCTCTACGATCTCGCCACCTTCACGCTCGGCCATGAGGAGCACCTGGACGACGTCATCGCCGGCTACGGCACCGACATCGACCTCGACGTGATCCACGCGTGGTGGTCGTTGCGAAGCCTGCTGGCAGTTCGCTGGTTGATCGAGCACGGCTTCGACCCCTTCGCGCCGGGCTGTGAGGTCGACGTGCTGAGATCCCGGATGTGAGGCTGGTCCGCCGACCGGACTGCTGGTTATGCGATCTGACGCAGCAGTTCGTGCCAGGGCTGCCAGCCCCCGGCCTCGTTCCAGTCCCGCAGCCGTCGCCCGCAGGTCGCCTGACAGCGGTCTTCCCACTGATACACCGCACTCCCGGAGCGCGGTCAGGTGGCGGTGGTCGATCTTGAAGGGACGTCCGCCCCAGTGGATGCCCTCTCACCACAGCGGCCCGAGGAACTCGACGAACCTCGTACGGGGGACAGAACTATCCGGCGTAGGGATGGCCGCCGAGCCAGGTGCTGCCATCGATCAGTTCGCGCACCGCGTCCAAGTGGCCGCTGTGGCAAGCGTCTTCGGTGAGCACATGGATCAGGATGTGCCGGACGTCAGGCAGCCGCCAGGTCGGCCAGATCTCCACGGGCCAGGCGGCGGGCTCCTGCGCGGGCTCGGCGACGACGAGCACGGCGTCCGCACGCGTGATGGCCGCCCGATAGTCGGCGAAGACCTCCCCGCTGCTCATCCCCTCGGGTACGCACCAGTGCGCCTCCGCGCCGGCCACGAGCTGTCCGGCCACATCCGGTTCGCCCGCGATCACCCCGGGGAACCAGAAGCGTTCGACATCCAGGGTGAGGTGACGCAGCAGTGCCAGGCAGCTCCAGCCGCTGGGCAGCACAGGCCGCCGCAGGTCCTCCTCCGAGAGTCCTTTGAGGACTCCGAGGACGTGCTCGCGCTGACGGTCCAGGGCGTTCTTGAGGGCGCCGAGTTCGGCGTTCACCGGGCGGCGCACAGTGCGGCGAGGCGTTCCAGGGTGCTCGCCATCTGCCTCTGCCACCAGGCGCGCCCGCTGTCCACTTCCGCGCGTTTGTCCTCCGGCATGCGCGAACCGTCGAAGGTCTCGATCACGACCGTCGCCTCGGCTCCGTCCGGGAGCAGATCGAAGATCCACCGATGGCCCCATGCGCCCCCGGGCGCGGTGGCGTCCGGGTGCCCGCGACCGGGCCTGGGCGCCCAGCCGATGCGGCGGCCCGGCTCGTACTCGACGACATGGTTGTTCATCTCATAGTCGCCGTACCGTTCGTAGTGCATCCGCATCACGAAGACGTCCCCGACCTCCGAGACCACGGCGGGGGAGGCGCCACTGCGCAACATCCCCGAGCCGTCGAAATCCGGATGCCGTCCGGGGTCGGCCAGGATCCGGAAGATCGCCTCCGCCGGGGCTCCGATGCGCCGGGACGCAACCACCACGGCCTCGCCTGCCGTACTCGTCATCCGCGCGCCTCCGTTGACCGCAGAGCATGAACCCCACTCCGGTCCGGACGCTACACCGGGGGTACGGCAACGCCTCGCCGAGGATGTACCACACGCCGTCGTTCGGACGGCGATCAACTGGAGGACGCACACTCCGGAGGCTCGCCGCCAGAAGTCGGGGTGTCGGGGCGGGTCAGCATGCTGGTTGCTGTGGCCACGATCGCCACGCGGGTCCCGGGGCGTAGGTCTTCGGCCGCCTCGACCCGATCACGGGGGCGCCGCCGCCCCGGCAGGATGTGCGGCGCTCATGCCTGCAGACTATCCAGCCAGGCGTCCTGACCGTCCGCCAAAGGGAAAGCCAGGGGTAGCGGCTCAAAACGGCAATGGAATGTCATGCCGTTGTCGCGCCCCCCGCCGGTCACAATTGGCCCGTGACCTGGGAGAACGATGCCGAGGGGCGCCGCATGGTGCACTTGGCCCATCTGCACTCGGCTCCGTGCGGGGGGACCCACGTGCGCAGCCTCGGCGACCTCGCCGAGGTCGTGCTGCCGACACTGAAGGTCAAGAAGGGCCGGATCCGCGTCTCCTACAGCGCCGCCCACCGGGAGCGGCCATGACGCCGCCGGGGGAGCGTCGGCCCGCCAGCAGCACCGCGATCGCGGTCGGGGCCCAGATCCGCCAGCGCCGGGAACAGCGCGGCATGAGCAGTGCCGAGCTTGCCCGCCGGGCGGGTCTGAGCAAGGCGACGCTCTCGCAGCTGGAGGCCGGGCGGGGCAACCCGACCATCGAGACCCTCGACGCGCTCGCGATCGCCCTGCGCATCCCGCTGACCGACCTGCTCGCCCGCGACATCGACCCCGGACCAGTGTTCGTGCCCGGCACCGACCTGGCCGACGGCGAAGTGGGACGCGAGCTGCTGCGCCGCATCAGCAGCGGCAACAGCCTGGAGATCTGGCGGCTGCGCATGCCCCCGGGAACACACCTGGACGGCGTGCCGCACGCCACCGGCACCATCGAGCACCTGCTCGTCTCCTCCGGCCACCTCATCGCCGGGCCCGCCGACGCCCCCACCGACCTGCACTCCGGCGACCTGCTCGCCTTCGCCGGAGACGCCCCGCACATCTACCGCACCGGCCACGAGGCGGCCGACGTCACCGTCGTCATCGCCTCCCCCATCATCAGCTGAAAGACACCCCTGAACATGACCGTCACCGACTCCACCGGGCCCGGCACCCAGCGGATATTCACCAGTGACAACACCGCCGGCGCCTCGCCCGAGATCGTCCGGGCCGTCACCGCCGCGGCCGTCGGCCAGGACCTGCCCTACGGCGCCGACCGTCACACGAGCAGCATGCGCGCCCGCTTCGCCGAGATCTTCGAACGCGACGTCGACGTCCTGCCCGTCTCCACCGGGTCCGCGGCAAACGCCCTGAGCCTGGCGGCCCTCGCCCCGCCCTGGGGCGGCGTGCTGTGCCACCGCGACAGCCACATCAACACCGACGAGTGCGGCGCCCCCGAGTTCTTCACCAGCGGGGCCAAGCTCGTCCCTCTGCCCGGCGGCAACGCCAAGATCGGCGTTGATCGGCTGCACGCAGCCGCCACCCGGAAGGTGGGGGATGTGCACAGCGTGCAGCCCTCGGTCGTCAGCATCAGCCAGGCGACCGAGACCGGCGCCCTCTACAACCTTGACGAGATCCGCAGCCTTGGCCGTGTCGCAAAGGACGCGGGCCTGCGCGTCCACATGGACGGGGCTCGCTTCGCCAACGCGGTCGCCGCGCTGGGCTGCACGCCCGCCGAGCTGACCTGGCAGGCCGGCATCGACGTCCTGTCCTTCGGAGCGACCAAGAACGGCGTCATGACCGCCGACGCCATCGTCGTCTTCGACCGCGCCCTCACCCCGGAACTGTCCTTCAGAGCCAAGCGTGCCGGCCAGTTGACCTCCAAGATGCGCTTCCAGTCCGCCCAGCTCGACGCCTACCTCACCGACGGCCTGTGGCTGCGCAACGCCGCCCACGCCAACACGATGTCCGCCCGCCTGGGCAACGGGCTCAAGGCGCTCCCCGGCGCCGACCTGCTGCACGCCGTCGAGGCCAACATCCTTTTCTGCCGCCTTCCCCAGCCGGTCATCGACCGGCTCCTGGCGGAAGGATTCACCATCTACGACAACCGCTGGGAGCCGGGCGTCTGCCGCTTCGTCACCTCCTTCTCCACCACCGAGAGCGACGTCGACAGTCTCCTTGAGGCCGTCCGCCGCCTCGCCGTCTCGTCGGAGGCCTCCGGACGTGTCGCCCGCGCTGGTGAAGAACCGGCGTGGCATGTCAGCAGTCCGGTGTTGAAGGCGAGCTGAACAGGAGCGGAGAGGGCAGGATTCGAACCTGCGTGGGCCCCAAGGGGCCCGGCCATGAGCTGTGCTCTGGTCCCCGATAAACCACTCCGGGCACCTCTCCTCGTGTCCGGCGGCCGTTGTGGGTGCCGTTCACGTGAACAACTTTGGCAGTTGGCGCTGACAGGCGCCTGATGAGCCGCTGACACTGTCTGCCCAAGGCTCTTTGCCGCTGGAGCGGGTGCACCGGGGCGCCGTACCCCGGGGGTACGTCGGCGGACGGGCGGGGCAGCATTCGCTCAGCTGCCTGTCAGTGTCTGAGGGATCTTCATGGGTTCTGTCCGTCACGTCGCTTCACCCTGCAGCAGCAGCCGGCCGCGGACAGCTGTCACTACCGCCGCGAGCACGGGGATGGAGGGCCTAGGAGGGACATGTGGCAGCCCGCCTCTGTGATGGGCAAGGAGAAGCGGCTGAACGCCGTCTCCTGCGGCTACAAGGGGCCGATGGGCGATGTCGACGTACGACCATGTGCTGGCCGGCGTCGCGACGGTTCGCACGGACTGCCTCGCGCGCGATGTGGTCGACCAGGCGATGCCGCCCCAAGTCAGTTACCGGGCTGACCGAGTTCGGTCGGGACGTCGGGGGAGCCGCTGGAGGACCTGTTCCGCCGGATCACACGGCAGCTGTCGCCGCGCATCGAGGGACCGAAGGCGTCAGCGACGCCAAACGTCACAAGCGAAGCACCCCGGACAAGCATCCCGAGGGCCATAAAAGTGGCTATGACCCGATCGTCGACGTCGTCAGCGACATGACGCGCCGCTGCGGGGGGTCGGGAGCGAGCAGTGATTGTCCGCTCGGTCCCGGCTACAGCCGTCCGGCACCACTACGACCTGCTCGCTCACCCCGGACGAGACGAAGAATCGAGGATCAGGTCTCATACCGCCCTCGCGCAGTGGGCGGTTCGACGGTGCTGACGTCCAGAACCGTCACGCCCCGCACGAGCTTGGGCTCGCCGCTGACCTCCAGTAGCACCCGCGTCATGATGAACGAGGAGCCGAACCGTGTGTGTTCCTCCCCGTAGACCCGATAGCGGATTCGGCTGGGCACCCACAGCCTGTCGTCAACCTGGTAGGCCAGAGGCCTTCCGAGCCGGCCGTCAAAGGCCAGGAGGCTCGTGCTGGGCACCGGGAAGTCCGGGGCGAAGGGGCGCACAGGCTCGGTGATCACGCTCCGCACCTGCTGAGTAACCGAATCCGACCGCGCCAGAAGGCTCAATTCTGCGGTGTCGAGCGTTACTTGGGTACCCCATCGCTTCAACAGCGCGGGAATACCGTTCTTCATCAGGCACAGGAAAAGTGATCTTTCCGCGCCCAGACGTTGTGCTGCTTCGGTACGCAGATCGGGGTGAAACGCGGAGCGTGCAGCGAAGTGCTGGTCACCGGAGAGGAACCAGAGCATCTGATTCCGGGAGTTGAAGGCGTCGAGCAGGGTCAGCCAGGCAATGGTGTCCCGGATGGCATGGTCTTCGACCTTGCCTTCGTCCCCGTCGACCGACATGGTTCCGGCGGGGAGACGGCGGCCGGCCACTCGGTCCAGGGCCTCCTCCGCGGCGCCTTCGGGCGTCGGCAGGACCGTGAGGAGCGCGTGCAGAGCTTCACATCGGCGCTGCGTAGCCGCTTCCGGCGAACGCCCTGGCAACTGCTGGACGCCGAGGCGGTGTTGTGTCAGGTGCTCCATCGCCACCACCTGCGGCACCGCGAGGGTGTGCCCGTACAGATTGGCCGTCGTGTGCAGCGTCCTGAACACACTCCCGTCAGGGAAGCCGGCCAGTTCGAGCTGGTCGGTGTCGAGGACGATCAGTGCTCGCTCCGTATCGGGCAAATGTGAGTTGGTCATGCGTTCCATCGGTCAGATCCTCTTCTGCGGCCCGGTCACTACCCATTCTCCAAGTGGTCCTTCTGCGCGAGGGCGAAGCAGGAGATCTCTACGGCGTTGAAAACCCCCAACGACCCTGGCCAGGTTGTCCGGTCGTTGGCTTCCGGCGAGCAGACGCTCCCCGGAACGACGACGTACCCCACAACGCGTTCTTCCGTGAGGCCCCTTCTCCCCGAGCCACCGGAACCCGCATCACCCACCGGGCGCTGCCGGTGGCCGACCTCCCGATGCCGGAGCCGGTCGGGTCGATGCCCGGTCCGCTCGCCGACCTCGCGGTCCACACGAGGGCCGAGTAGCGGTCCTTCGGGCCGGCGGGGAAAGGGTGCTCCGGGGCGAGAGCGGGCCGACACCACGGCCATCGACACCACGGCCATAGACACCACCTGCCGGCTGCTGCGGCTGCCCTCGATCCGTCACGAGTTCGCCGACATCGCCGACCGGGCAGCCAAGGGCCAGATGGCATACCGCGGCTTCTGCCGAACGCCACGTTGTTCCCCGCCGACAGCGTCGGTGTCCCCGCTCAGACGTCCGAGCCCGACCGGGACCGCGCCGGGCATCCCGCCCTCGTCGTACGGCGGACCTCATGCGCCTGCGTTGGGCCGCTGTGGCGGCCAGTCCGGAACGGGATCCTCGGCGAGCAGAGGCCGCAGAGCGCCGAGTAGCGCGCCGATGCAGACGTCACGCAACTGGGTGCGGGTGCAGGTCTCGTGGGTGAGCCAGTCGACACAGAGGATCTGGACGAAGGCCAGCCAGCTCTTCAGGACGCCGGACACGGCCTCACGGACACTCTCGTCCGCGAGTGGTAGTACGGCCATCAGTCGCGTACGGAGTGCGTCCAGCTCGTTCGTCATGATCGTCTGGATCACGGGATCGCCCGCGAGAACACGATTCGCGGCGAGGACGGCGTTGCGGTTCTTCGTGAAATAGTCGAGATGGACCTCCATGCCCTGGATGAGCTGCTCCACCAAGGAGTCGGTGGGGTCAAGCCGGGTCTCGGCGAGCAACTGGTCCGCAGCCTGCTGGTAAACGGCCGCGAAGAGGGCGTGCTTGCTGGAGAAGTGACGGTAGAGCAGGGCGCGAGAGACACCGGCCTCTTCGGCGACCTCCTCCATCAGGACTTCGTCGTACGGGCGTGCGGCGAAGAGGCGCGCTCCGACGGTGAGGAGCTGGGCGCGGCGGTCGGTGGGGCTGAGTCGTTGGCGGGGAGGCACGAACGAAGACTACTTGACATGTGTCTACTAACGCATCCAGTCTAGTAGACACGCGTCAAGTAAGCTCCGCCGAGACAGCCCGGAGGGATCGTGGCAAGGACTCTGCGCACACTCACACAGTTGATGGGCTGGTCCAGCGTGGTGATCGGCCTGTACCACGTGGTCCTCGGCAACGCGGCGATCCCCGGAGCCGGTTCTGCCGGCACGACGGTCGACAGCTGGGGCCGGTTCATGGGGGCCAGCTTCGTCGGCTACGGGCTGGCGTGGCTGTGGGCCGCGCAGCAGCGGCCGATTCCGGCTCGGGCGGTCCGGTGGTTGGCCGGCGTTTTCCTGCTGGGCGGCATGGGCCGGTTGCTCTCGCTCGCCGTCCACGGCTGGCCGCAGGGGTTTCAGGTCGTGCTGGCGGTGATCGAACTCGGCCTGCCCCCGATCTTCTTCTGGTTGGCCGACGCGGAAGAGCACGCACTGCGCAGCGATGTGGGGACCGCGCCCGCAGGGCTGTGAAAGCGCCTCGAGGCGACGAGCCGCTCACCGGTACGGCAGTCCAGGGACGTCGCGACAGCTTGCCTCCATCGCCGCAGTCCTTCTCTGTGGCGGCGGCACCGCTCGCTCAAGTCCTGGCCTGCTCGACGAGCGTCGCCGACGGCACGAGGCCCGCTCGCAGAAGAAGCGGCGAAGGCGGAGCCCGTTCACCAACGACCGTCCCACCAGCGGGCGTTCGGTCACGAGACGCCCAACCGGGAGTGCGTGCGACGTCCCGCACCATCGCGGCCCGGACAGGCTGGCGGTCGCCCGCACGACCGACCCTTGCTCTCGGTCTGCCGGAACGCTGGCCGACCAGCGACGCTTCCCCCCGGAGAGACCGGAGAGACCGGAGAGACCGGAGAGACCGGAGACGACGGCAGCGGCACCCCGGTGAGATCACCTCATGCGCAGGGCAGTGTTCGGTGGTGGCCTCTGCGTGGACCGGGAAGCTCGCTCGACCGGGTTCGGGGAGCATCCGGCATGCAGCGGGTGGACTCCCCGACCGGCCAGCCGACTTCGTGCCGCACCCGAACGAAGCGGCCCGCGGCCGTGGGCCGAAACCTGGGAGGCGGATGTGGCTTGCGGGCGGGTTCTCGCCCGTCGGGTCGCGCCTTAGACTGCGACGGCTCCGAAATCTGACGATCTTTTGGAGGGTGTGCAGGATGAACCGAGTTCTCATGACCGCATTGGCGGCAGCGGCGTTGGTCGTGTCCGGGGGTAGCACCACCGCGTCCGCTTCCGATGCCCCGCCGCGGACCACGCACGGTCCTTGCCAGTACACCCAGACCCCGGACGAGCCGGCGGCGCGACCGGTTCCCATGCCGCCCGACCCGCGGCACACCCCCAGCCACGGCACGATCGATATGGCTGTCCCGACCAGCCAGGGCCCCCTCCCACTGCGTCTGGACCGAGGGGAGGCGCCGTGCACGGTCCAGAGCTTCGTGCACCTGGCGCGGCACCGGTTCTACGACCGTACGGTGTGCCATCGGCTGACGGCGTATCCGACGCTGAAGGTCCTGCAGTGTGGTGATCCGACCGGCACCGGCGATGGTGGTCCCGGGTACGCGTACAAGGATGAGCTGCCGGTGGACCTGCCGCCGGCCCCGAGCGATCCGACCGGCGTCCGTCGCCTTTACGGGCGCGGTCTGCTGGCGATGGCCAATGCCGGTCCCAACACGAACGGTTCGCAGTTCTTCGTCGTCTACGGCGACTCCGCACTGCGACCGAACTACACGGTGTTCGGCACTGTCGGTGCCGCCGGCCTGAAGACGCTCGACAAGATCGCTGCCGGCGGTATCGAGCCGACTACGCAGGATCCCGCGCCTGTCGACGGCACGCCCGCGCTGCGAACCGAGCTGCTCAGCGTCCGGCCGTCATGCCGGCCCTGATGAGTTGAGGTGCGGTGACCGTGGGTCCGGCTACGCGCATGGTCGCAGTGCAGACCTTGTCGGTCACCGTTCCGGCGCCTGTTGCGCTGGACATTCTGCAGGGCCGCCGCGTGGGGCAATCCGGTCTGGTGCAGGCCATTCCCAGGGACATCGACATGGCTGAGCCGATGTATCGGTCCTCGTCGACGACGCGCAGGCGGACCGGGCCTGGCAACTGCTCGAACGTCAGCCCGGTGTCGGGTGGGTGACCGTTGGGAAGTTCCTGGCCCGGAAGGGCTGGCGGCTGTTGCCGGTCCACGACAAGCCCTCCCGGGCGAACAGCCGCGCCGCAGCGGCGCCGGTGCCGTCGCATCCTCCCTGCGCTCCGCGGCCAACGCCAAGCGCCACTCCCCGCCCTCCGTCGTCGCCGACGCCTGCGGTAAGGCCGACACCGCCCGCCGCCCCGAGACCCGCTACGCCAAGGGCTTCGGTGCCCACCCGCTCATCGCCCTGCGTCGGATCCTGCCCGACCGTGCCTTCGGCACCGTCATCTCCCGAGCGGTCGGCCTCCCGCGCTGACGACGCCCGTGATGGTGCTGAAACTGGGCGAGAGCGGCTGTGGCAGCGGGCAGCGCCATGCCGGCTCCGCCAAGTCCCTAACGTGACTGCGTGTTCCGATGCGGGTCGCCTGCCTGCTCCAAGGCGGCTTCGTAGGTGTGCAGGGCGGTGATGACCGTGGCGCGTTCCGCAGGGGCGAGGCCGCGCATGACGCGTTCCCAGGCGGAGGCGCTGCCGGAAAGCCATTCGCCGATCGGTGCGGCGTAGGCGGGGGTAATGGCGATG
The DNA here is from genome assembly GCF_042869815.1 of Streptomyces sp. NPDC006739. NCBI lineage: Bacteria > Bacillati > Actinomycetota > Actinomycetes > Kitasatosporales > Streptomycetaceae > Streptomyces > Streptomyces sp. NPDC006739. The sequence goes on along the minus strand of NZ_JBIAGM010000014.1, from coordinate 49,879 downwards.
ATGCGGCGGCGGCGGTCGGCGGGGTCGGCAGTGCGCTGCAGGACGCCCAGCCGTGACAGCTCGCTGACCATGAGGCTGACGGTCGTCGGGGCCACCTCCAGCCGGGCGGCCAGGTCGTTGACGCTGGTGGGACCGTCGTACTCCAGGTGGGCCAGCAGCGCGAGATGTCGCGGTGCCAGGTCCAGGCCCTGCAGCGCCGCAGGGATCGGCAGGCGCTTGGCGCGGCCGACGAGCCGTGGCATGAGCAACAGCAGAGTGCGGACGGCCTCGTCGACGGCTGGACCGTCCGATTCCGTGGACATCAGCGACCTCCTGCAGATACCTTTAAGAACAAAGCCTTTGTATTCAAAGGGAATGAGGTCCACTGTGCCGCATCTGACCGTCCACCTTCCAGAGAGCAGGCTGGCAGGTAAGGAACCTGTGCTCGTCGCCGCACTGACGGACGCGATTGTCGACGTCTATGGCGAATGGGCTCGCGACCTCGTCAGCATCCGCCTGGCTGGAGTCCCCGCAGGCCGTTTCGCGCGGGGCGGCAAGGCCGTGGACACAAGCGCCTCGGTGATCCTGGGCCTCCGCGCCGGCGTCTTCGACCGCCCCGACGCCGCCCAGATCACCGCGCGCCTCGGCACCGCGCTCACCGACGCGATCACGCGCGTCGTCGGCGATGACCTCCGCACCGGAACCATGGTCGAGCTCGTGGCGTCCCCGACAGAACGCACCTTCGCCGGCGGCGCCCCCGCCGTGTGAGGCGCTCGGACGACTGCTTGCCGTTCGGCTCGGACCTGTACGGTCTTCGGCTCTGTCCCGTAATCGGTGGAACGCCCTGTGGCGGTCACGGGAGCCGGATGCGGTGGCGGAGGAGGGCGGGTCCAGTTCGGCCATGCAGCTGCCCAATGTCGTCTGCTCATGAACGCCGGCCGGGCGTGCGATCTCACACTGACCGCCGCCATCTGGCACAACGACCACGGCGGACCGCCCGTCCTGCGCTCACTGACCGCCTGCGACCACTAACCCGTCGGGGTAGTCCTCTAGTTGGACGGTGCCAGAGTGCGCAGGACGTCGAACTCGTTGCCCTCGGGGTCGGCCATGACCACCCAGCTCTGGCCAGGTTCCTGGCCCACGTCCACCTTGACGGCGCCAAGGCCGAGCAGCCTGGCCACCTCGTCGTCGGTACTGCCGTCGACCGGGCTGACGTCCAGGTGGAGCCGGTTCTTCACGGCCTTGCCCTCGGGCACCCGGATGAAGAGCAGGGTGGGCGGCATCTGGCGGGCCCGGACCTCCTCGACGGTCGGCTCCCAGGAACCGATCTCGACCTTGTCCTCACTCCGGTCGATCACCTTGAAGCCCAGGACCGCGCACCAGAAGGCCGCGAGCCGCTCCGGATCGTGGCAGTCGACGACCAACTCGGTGAACCTACTGGTCATTGCTCCCCCAGACAGTGCGGATGGGGGCTCAGCCTATGGGGTCGCCCCCCTCCGGTCCGGAATCGCCACGATCGCCGCCGCTGCCATGGCCTGGGACTGCTCCCCGGGTTCGCGCCCCGGCTCCTCCTGGCCTTCGTCGGCGGTCAGCCGCGCACGTGCAGCCGGAAACCCGTGCGGCCCGCAGGCTCCAGCCCCTCCTTCAGGTGCAGCGAGGGGATCTCGTAGTCACCGAAGTTCTGCCGCCGGAACGGGATCGGCTCGGTCGACTCCAGGGTGAGCAGGCGCTGCTCCCAGGCCTTGGCGGCGTCCGAGTAGTCCTCGCCGGTCATCCGGTCGCTGCCGTACAGCACGAACGGCGGCAGCACCTCGATGCCCGGGTAGTAGAGGATGCCGTGGTGGATCGGGAACAGCAGATCGTCGATGGGTCCGTTGATCCCGCGAGCGGCGTAATGCGCCTCCGGGCCGCCGACGGTCACCGACAGCAGGGCCTTCCTCCCGGCGAGAGTGCCCTCGCCGAAGCGCTCGCCGTACCTGGTGTCGCTGTGTTCACCCACGCCGTACGCAAAGCGGTAGGTGAACACCCGGTCCACCCAGCCTTTGAGGATCGCGGGCATCGTGTACCACCACAGCGGGAACTGGAAGATGATCGTGTCGGCCCACAGCAACTTCTCCTGCTCGGCCAGGACGTCCGGGGTGAGCGATCCGGCGTCGAAGGCCCGGCCCGAGTCCCGGGCGACCTTCAACGGACGTGAGGCGTCGGGGCCGTAGTCCGCGGCGTCCACGACCGCCTTCCAGTTCATCGCGTACAGGTCGCTCACCCGCACCTCGTGCCCGGCGCCTCCCAGCACGGACACCGCGAGGTCCTTCAGCGAGCCGTTGAGCGACTTCGGCTCCGGGTGGGCGTAGACGATCAGCGTCTTCATGCGAACTCCTTCGGATCGGATGCCTTCGATCCTGGACGCCACGGCGCCCGGCGTTCAGGGGCTCCACTTCCGTAGGACGGGACTTCCTGGTAACAGCAGGACCACCTTCACAGGCACTGCCGCAGTCATACTGAAGACATGGACGATCTCGCGGGCTTCCTGCGGACCCGGCGTTCCCGGGTCGACCCGGCGGCCGTCGGCATCCCCACCGACAGCCGCCGCCGGGTGGAAGGGCTGCGCCGAGAAGAGGTCGCACACCTGTCCGGAGTCAGCGTCGACTACTACATACGCCTGGAGCAGGGCCGCGCGACCCAGCCCTCCGAGCAGGTCCTCGACGCCCTCGCCCGCGTCCTCGGCCTCGACGAGACCGAACGCGGGCACCTCTACCGGCTCGCCCGGCAGCGCCGCCGCCGCGCGAAGGCGCCGGGCGGCCGGGTACGGCCGGAGCTGTCGCGCGTCCTCGACCTGGTCACCGACGCACCCGCGCTGATCATGAATCACCGCCTGGACGTGCTCGCCGGTAACCGCCTCGCCGGGCTCCTCTACGGCAGGCCGATGCCGGGCCTGAACACCGCCCGGCACATCTTCCTGGAGGAGGCCGAGCGAGGCCTGTACGCGGACTGGGAGACATGCACCCTCGACGTGGTCGGGCACCTACGCCTGGCCGCCGGCAAATACCCCGAGGACCCCCGCCTGGCCTCACTCATCGGCGAGCTGGCGATGGGCAGCGAGCGCTTCCGCCGCCTCTGGGCCCGCGCGGACGTGCGCGCCCGCACCCATGGGCGCAAGGCCTACCGGCACCCGCTGGTCGGACCACTGGAACTGCACCAGGAGAACTTCGCGCTACCCAACGAATCAGGGCTGGAGCTACTGGTGCTGTCCGCGGCCCCCGGCAGCCCCGCCGAGGATGGTCTGCGCTTGCTCGGGGGGCTGGGCGCGGACAACCCTGACGCGCATCCCACAGCGCACGCTCATGGCCTACCGACTGCTCGACGCCCCGGCCGGGTCGAATGATCACCAAGGCCTGGTTGCGACCTCGGATCTCCAGAACGCCGACACCGACGATCTCTGGGCATAAGGCATACCGTTGGCCAAAGATGTGGGCGGAGAGGGCAGGATTCGAACCTGCGTGGGTCCCAAGGGGCCCGGCCATGAGCTGTGCTCTGGTCCCCGATAAACCACTCCGGGCACCTCTCCTCGTGTCCGGCCTCCGTGGTGGGTGCCGTTCACGTGAACAACTGTGCCAACTGGTACTGACAGGCGTCTGACGAGCCGCTGACACTGGCTCGGCCTGGACCGTCGGCGCGGCGGGAAGCAGCGGTAAATCGATCGGTCCAGGGCGAACCGGGCTCGTCCGCTTGCGTGCGGACCGGCTCCGGGACTCGCGCCCGTCCCCTGGCCGGCGGCCCGAGCACAGTCAGTTCAACGTCGAACAACGCTCCAGCACGCTCGCCGTGAAAGAGACCAAGGACGGCACGGGCATCCAGGCCACCGGTCCTTCGTGACCGACGTCCATGGCGCCCGTCCAAGGCGCTGCGGGTCCGGTGCCCTGAGGACGACGGGGCCGTTCGGAGGAGCCGCGGTGGCGCTCGGTGCGGCCGCCCCACAGGCTGGAGCCCTGAGAAGGACCACTCGCCGCGCATCATGCGACGGCCGGGGTTTCAGGAGGATCGTGTGACCGCTTCGTCGCCTGCCACCGACGCACCACCGGCCCGGTACGACGACCTGCGTGCGCTGTTGATCAACTGCACCCTCAAGCGCTCACCGGAGACGAGCAACACCCACGGGCTGATCGACCGCAGCACCGCCATCCTGGACGCGCAAGGAGTGAGCGTCGATGTGGTGCGAGCGGTGGACCACGACATCGCCACCGGTGTGTGGCCCGACATGCGGGAGCACGGCTGGGAGACGGATGCGTGGCCGGAGCTGTACCAGAAGGTCATGGCCGCCGACATCCTGGTGCTGGCAGGCCCGATCTGGCTGGGCGACAACAGTTCCGTGATGAAGCGAGTGATCGAACGTCTCTATGCCTGCTCCAGCCTGCTCAACGAGGCGGGCCAGTACGCCTATTACGGCCGCGTCGGCGGCTGTCTGATCACCGGCAACGAGGACGGCGTCAAGCACTGCGCCATGAACGTGCTCTACAGCCTGCAGCATCTGGGGTACACGATCCCTCCGCAGGCGGACGCGGGCTGGATCGGCGAGGCGGGACCCGGGCCCTCGTACCTGGACCCCGGTTCCGGCGGCCCGGAGAACGACTTCACGAACCGCAACACCACCTTCATGACCTGGAACCTGCTGCACCTGGCCCGTGCGCTGAAGGACCTTGGAGGCGTTCCCGCCTACGGCAACCAGCGCACGGCCTGGGACGCCGGCTGCCGCCGCGACTACGAGAACCCCGAGCACCGTTAGCGAGCGCGGTCATGGCCGGATCGTCGACTCATTTAGGGGGCTGTTGTCGAGGCCGCGGACCGGCCCTCGACGCCGTTCCGGCCGGTCCGGCCGTTCTGCCGGGGGAGGGCCTGACCTGGATCTTGCCGCGTCCGGCGACGATGTTCTCGCCGGTGTCGAACGGCATCAGGGCCGGCGAGACGTTGGCTGCCCGGACACCCTGTCCGCGGAAGCGGCGTGTCCTGCGCGGCCCGACCGGTCCGGCGGCCCCCACAACGGTCGTGAGGACGAGGATCACCACTGCGACCGTCACGTCACCTCTGCCGGCACGGACCGGCGCAGCCACGCTGGGACGCTTCCGAGCGGTGCCCCGCACCGTCGCCGGGATCGTCGGGCATGTCCCGTCCTCACATCGCGCCGGCCATGCCGCCACCGGTGAGGCCCGGGGCCAGCGCCGGGACCCAGAAGACGGCGACGGCCAGGGCGATCGAGACGACCCCCACGCCACGGGCCACCATGCGGCCGCCCGGAACGAGTTTCTCCGCGGTGATCACGGCGGCCAGGACCACCATGGCCCACAGGTTCATCAGACCGAAGGCCGCGAGCAGCGCCATCAGCGACCAGCAACAACCCAGGCAGAAGGCTCCGTGGTGGGCTCCGGCACGCAGATCGCGCGAGGGCCCCGGGTACGAGGCGTAACGCAGCATGACGCCGAGCGGTGAGCGGCACCTCGCCAGGCAGCGGTCTTTGAGTGGCGTGAGCTGGTAGATGCCGCTGGCTGCGAACACGACCGCGGCCACTGCGGTTCCGGCCACACCGGGCAAGACCGCCGCTCGGCCCAGACCGACGGCGAGCGCGTACGCCGGCAGCCCCGCCAAGACCCACACGAGCAGGTAGGCGAGCGTGAAAACGACCATGCGCGGCGCCCGGTACACGGTGATGGTGCGTGCGTACAGCGCGGCGACGGGCGCTGTAGCGGGCAACATCATCGCGGCCATCATCAGCGTCCATGCCGCCAGGAAAGCGGGCAGGCCCAGACCCATGGTGCCCGGCATGCCCTGCAGGCCGGCCCAGCGCGTCACCACCCAGAGCCAAGCGGCTGCGGCCGCGACGAGCAGCAGCCCGGCGGGGGCCGCCCGGTAGTGGACGGTATGCGGACTGACTCTCACGCGGACCAGGTGAAGGGTGCCGAGTGGGCGTTGCCGCCGGTGAAGTCCCAGGACCGGCCGTACACGCCGACGCCCGTCGCCCGGGTCGACCGGGCGATCGTCAGAGTGGTGTTCACCGGGTGGAACATGCCGCTCAGGCGCATCACGGGACCGTCCTCGCCGAACTGGGGAGCTACCTGGTCCTCGACCTCGATGTCGATGGTGTCGCCCACCCGCGCGGCATGGCGGCGGCCGTCGTCGCGGTAGTCGATGGGTACACGCTCCACACCAAGGACCTCGCCGATGAGCGGCGTGAGCGCCGCAATCGGCCCGCCGGCCTGTCCGGAGAACACCCTGCCCAGCGCCTCCGCCTGGCCGTCGTCGGCCGAAGCATCGACATACAGCGCCACCTGCCAGCCGCCCTCGGCCATCACCCGGGGCCCGTCGATGAAGAGGGCGACGCTGCGGTCGGAGACATCCACGCCGTCCACGTCCCCACGGTCCACGTGGAAGGCGAAGGTCACCTGGCAGCGCTCGTGGTCGGCCGGAGCGGTGAGGCCCGAGGTGGTGCAGGGACACACCGCGTCGCAGTTGCAGCTCTCCAGGTACGTGCCGTTCAGATTCCAGGGCATGGCTCCACCTCCCTGTTTCGCGTCCTCTCCGCGAAGGGAATGCATCGGGGCGGGCCCGTGCCGTCCCGATGCCGCCCTTTTCCAGGCTGTTCCCAGGCTATTCCCGACCGCCCCCGTCGCGCAGATCGCGGCCGGCGGCCCGCATGGATCTCGCGGCCATTACGGGCCGCCTCAAGGGCGACTTGCCCGTGGGACAGGGATTCGCCCTACGGCCATGCGCATCGGGCGTCAGCTCGGCCACGGCAGCACGGTGAGTTCCGGCCACTCGTCCTTCCAGCGCGCTGCCTTGGCCTCATAGACTCCCCGCGGGGCAAGCACCGGGTTGGGCCGAATCACGAGGTTGAAGACGTCGGACAGCCCGTGGGGCGCATAGACGCGCCACCCTCCACCGGGCTCCAGCCGCACCCCCAGGCAGCACGTCGTCGCGGCGAACGAGTCGATCGCTGACTCGGTGGACTCGTACGGCGAACAGGGCACGCCGAATTTCTGCTCGTACCAGAGATGCACGCGCGCCTCGTTGCGGATCTCCACCTCGGCCGGCAGCCCGGCGAACACCTCCTGCCCCGCCTTGATCACGGCGTCCTCCGCCTCCCAGGACAGGTCCGTGCCGTCGAAGTAGAAGACGTCGTAGTCCTTGATGCCGCTGGTCGGGGGCCTGCCGGTGACCACGTTCCAGACCGTTTGGAACAGGCATCCCGCCGTCACATACCAGCCGGGCAGCTCCAACGTCGCTGCCCTGTTCATCACCTCGGTCAGGACCTTGTTCTGGGAGAGTGCGGTGCGCAAGCCATCGAGCTGTTCAACGAGCGGGAGTCGACCAAGCATCCGTACTCCCTATCATGATCAGCGACTGTGACAAGGCGTGTGGCCGAAAGCAGGCTTCCCAGCCAGGGAGGCGGGGAAATTCAGGCGTCGCGGCCCCGCAAGGGCCTTGGCGTCGTGGACGGGGCCTTGATGGTGGTGACGTCGGTGATCACGCTTGCCGGCCAGACGGGCTATCAGCTGCGCGGCGAGGCGGTGCTCTCCTTCGCACATCGCTCCCACCTCGGGCACCGGTGATCACCTGATGGCCCACGCCTTCGTCGGGACTGGACCAGCACCTGCACAGGTCTGGACGGCAGCCTGCTACGAGCACGACCGAATCCCACCAACGGCGAATCACCAGCCCCTACGCTCACTCCATGGTGTGGCTGAACCTGCTGTGGGGCATGTGTGGCGCGCTTGCCATGGACGGGCTGGACATCGCCAAGGCGGTTCGCCAGGACCACTGTTTTCCCTGGCGTGACCGCGAGACCAAAGAGCCGCTGTGGCGTACCGAGTACATCGTCATGGTGCTCATCAACGCGGCGGTCGGAGGGCTCGTGGCAAGTGCCATGGGCCTCACCGACCCGCACGGCATCAGCCCCTGGGTAGCTGTCGGCCTGGGCGCCGGCGGCATGGCCACCCTCCAGAAGGCCACGGCTCAGATCCCCCTGACCGAACCCCCGGCTGCCGGCCGCGTGGAGCCGTCCCACCTCCAGGAGACGTGGGAGGAGCCGGTGCGCGCCCTCCGGTCCGGCACGCCGCCTCCGCAGAACACCAGCGGCGACGCGGAGCACGAGGGGACGAGCTCTGGCATTCCGGGCACGGATGCCGCCTCGCCGACTCCGCCCCGCCTGCACCAGCCGCAGCCTGAAGGAGGGGTCGAGTGATGGACACAGGAACCCGGACAGGCCGCGTCATCGCCCTGCTCTCCCGCCGCGCTCCTGCCTTCGAACCCCGACCCGGGGCACCTCGCAGCCCCGCCGAGGGGTACTACCGTGCCCGCCGCACCCGGCAGGCGACCACTGCCGCACCGCTCTCTCCGGCGTACCCGGCACCCCAGGCCGAGGCGGGCACCGACAACGACGAGGCCACGGTCGTCGGCGCGCAGCGGCCCTTGCAGGACGCCCAGGCCGCGGGCATGCGCGGCGGTCGCCGAGGCGTCGTTGCCCTGCTGACCGCCTTGATCACTTGTGCAGGGGCCGTGGTGGCCCTCCTCACCGTGAACGCCCCTGAATCCATCGAAGGAGTGGAAGGCTCCCTTGCCGCGCTGGCGCTCAGCCCGGACGGCAAGGTCATCGCCTCCACCACCAGCCCCTCCTCGATCCGGCTGCGCTCGACCACGACCGGCGACACCCTGGCGACCATCAAAGATCCGGGACTTGTACGGACGCTCTCCATCAGCCCCGACAGCAGGATCCTGGCGGCCGGTGACGCCGGCGGGACCGTCCGGCTGTGGGATCTCACCACGCCCGACAAGCCTTCTTCGCGGGGAGTCCTCACGAGCGAGGGCCACGGCCACGTCGGCTCCTTGGCGTTCACCTCCGACGGGACGGCACTCACCGTCACGTACGAGCGGGACACGGCCGCGCTGTGGGACGTCCGCACAGGGCGAGCCGTCAAATTCCTCGCCCTGCCCGGTCTCACCGCGTCGGCTGTCACGGGCAGGATGCTCGCGACCGCCGACTACCACGGGACCGTGCGTCTGTGGAGTCTCACCGAGCCCCGCGATCCCGTCCAGGTGTCGAGTTTCACCACCGAAGCCGACCATGACATCACCGGCCTGGCCCTGGGGCCTGACAGCGGTGTTCTCGCGGTCGCCGGATACGAGGGGGACGTCCAGCTCTACGACATCACCAAGGTCCACAGGCCCGCCAGGATCCAGACCCCCCAGATCCGTGGGCACGACGGCGTCGTGACGATGGCCTTCGGTCCCGACAACCACGCACTGGCCATCGCCTACGAAGACGGCGCGATTCTCGTCGCCAGCGGCACCCTGTACAGCGAGATCACCTCCGTCGGAGAGGAGGACGTCACGGCATTGACGTTCGACCACACCGGCCGGCTCCTCCAAGGCATCGACCATGGTGGCGTCCTCCATGCCTGGAACGTCGCCGGCTCCTAGCATTGCTTGGTCAGTTGACGGAGACGACGGTGACGTGGCGGTGCCGGCCTCCGCAGGTACAGCCTTCGAAGAAGGCCGGGCCTGCTTCATCTCGCGGTAGGCGTGCTCGATGCGCCAGCGCGGTTTGGCGGTGCGCGCGAGGGTGGCCGGTGAGGCGTCGGAGACACGGCGTCGGCCCCGGGAGCGGCGATACCGCTCCCGGGGCCGACGCGGAGGTGGTTCCTAGGACTAGGACGTCGACGTCGTGACCAACTCGTCCCGCCTGCGGCTCACCCGTTGGCGAACCAGTGCGAAGGCCACCACGCCCAGTGCCACCAGGGTGGACAGGACCACCTGATCGCGTCCGCCGCCCTTGGCCGTGTCGGTGAGCATGTAGCCCAGCACGAAGGTGATCAGGGCGATCGTGGCCCAGGTGAGGTAGGGGTAGAGCCACATCCGCACGACGAGCTTCTCGGGCGACTCCCGCTGGATGATCTTGCGCATCCGCAGTTGCGAGAAGCAGATCACCAGCCAGACGAACAGGGCGATCGCACCGGAGGAGTTGAGCAGGAACTGGAAGACGGTGTCCGGCCACAGGTAGTTGAAGGCGACCGCGACGAAGCCGAAGACCACCGAGGCGAGGATCGCCGTACGCGGTACGCCGCGCTGCGTGGTGCGGGCGAAGGATGCCGGGGCGTCGCTGCGGCCGCCGAGTGAGAACGCCATGCGCGAGGCGGTGTACAGACCGGAGTTGAGGCAGGACAGCACCGAGGTCAGCACGATCGCGTTCATGATCTGGGCGGCGTGCGGGATGCCGATGGAGCTGAGCGCGGCGACGTACGAGCCGTCCTTGAGGATCGCCGGGTCGTCCCAGCGCAGCAGCGACACCACGATCAGGATCGAGCCCAGATAGAACACCGCGATCCGCCAGATCACGCTGTTGGTGGCCTTGGTGACCGCGCCCCGCGGGTCCTGGGACTCACCGGCCGCGAGCGTGACGATCTCGCTGCCCATGAACGAGAAGACCACCATCAGGACGCCGGTGAGGATCGCGCCCGGTCCGTGCGGCAGGAATCCGCCGTGGGCGGTGAGGTAGGAGAAGCCGGACGCCGGGTGGTCCGAGCCGGGCAGCAGACCGAAGATCGCGAGACCGCCCAGCACGATGAACGCGGCGATGGCGACGACCTTGATGCCCGCGAACCAGAACTCGAACTCGCCGTAGGAGCTGACCGAGGCGAGGTTGGAGGCGGTCAGGACGACCATGACGATCAGCGCCCAGCCCCACTGCGGGACGGCCGGCACCCAGCCCGCGAGGATCTTGGCTCCGGCGGTCGCCTCGACGGCGAGCACCACGACCCAGAAGAACCAGTACAACCAGCCGATGGTGAAGCCGGCCCAGCGTCCCAGCGCCCGGTCGGCGTACGCGGAGAAGGAACCGGACGTCGGGTTGGCCGCGGCCATCTCGCCCAGCATGCGCATCACGAGGACGACGAGGACGCCGACCATCGCGTAGGAGACGAGGATGCCGGGGCCGGCGGCGGCGATGCCGGAGCCGGAGCCGACGAACAGGCCGGCACCGATGACACCGCCGATGGCGATCATCGACAGGTGCCGGTTCTTGAGTCCCGGCTTCAGGCCGGGCTCGGAGGGCGGACTCTGGGTGAGCGTTGAGGTCATCGCGACATCCATGAGAGGAGTGGGGACGGTGACCGGGAAATTAGTTCAGTGCGATCTAAAAGAACAAGACTTGTTTAACTGTTCATCATGCTCTATTTTGCGTGCATCGCGGAGCCGCTACGTCCGTAGGAGCCTCCATGAACATCTCACGCGGGCCGTGACCCCGCTCAGCAGGCGGTTAAGGTGACGTCGTGGTCAAGGCAGCGGGCAAGTTCGTCTCCGGGGTGCTCGACGTTCGTGTCCTGCCCGGCAGGGGACAGACCGGATCGGAACTGGTCCGCTCGCGGATCGCCCTGCGGGTGCGGCTGAGGTCCGAGGCGCCAGGAGAGCGGCTGCCCGACGTCGGTGCCCTGGCCGAGGAACTCGGCATCGGCGAGATCACCGTTCGCCGGGCTCTGGAGGGCATGTGCCAGGACGGCCTGCTCGACCGCCGCCGAGGCAGGTCCGGTGGAACCTTCGTCGCCGAGGACTGGGACACCGTGGTGGCCGCCATGCACGATCCCGACGAGGCAGCCTCACTGGACTCCGTCCACTCGCTGCTGGAGTGCGGTCTCGTCTCCCACGCGGTGGGCGAGATACCGCAGGGCCGGCTCGACGGGCTGCGGACGCTGGTCGACCAACTGGAGCGGGCCGACGTACCGGAACGGCTGCTCGAACTGGAGACCCGCTTCCACCTCGACCTCGCCCAGGCACTCGGCGGCCCCGGAATCCGCGAGTTCGCCGCGGACCTGCTCGGCCGCCAGTGCCTACTGCTGCCCGCCCCGGCCCCCGAGGTCGTACGGGCACGCAACCGCCACCACGCCGACCTGCTCGACGAACTCACCCGCGGCGCGATGGCCCCGGCGGTGGCCGCCGTGAAGGCCCACCGCGACATCGGAACGGCCTGAGCCTCAACCACGCCCTCATCCCGCACCGACCCCGCGCAAGGAGCCGCCGTCATGCCCGACCCCGGAACCGCCGGTCCGCCCGAGCGGCTGCACGGCGGCGTCCTCGGCATGGCGGACATCGCCGCCGCCACCATGGCGAATGTCGGCCCGGCCATGAGCTTCTTCTTCGGCTTCGCTTTCCTCGCCACCACCGCCGGCGTCGCCTCGCCGCTGACCATCCTCGCCGCCGGAGTGGCTGTCGCGCTGCTCGGCAACACCCTCGCCCAGTTCTCCCGGGCGCATCCCTCGGCGGGCAGCTTCATCACCTTCGTCGGAAAGACCTTCGGCCCGGTTAGCGCCGTGACCACAGCCCTGCTGGCCGGCCTCGGCTACATCATCGCCATGGCCTCCGTCATCGCCATCTCCGGCGGCTTCGTGCAGATCACCCTGCACCACTACACCGGCATCGACGTTCCGTGGATCATCTGGACGCTGCTGCTGACCGCTGCCTCGGTGGTGGTGATGCTGCGCGGCGTCGCCTTCTCCACCAAGTGGGCCGGCTACTTCTTCGCCGTGGAGATGCTGGTCCTCGTCGCGGTCTCGGTCGCGGCACTCGTCGAGCACCGCGGCAACCTTTCCGCCGCGCCGTTCCTGCCCGACCACATCCACCACGGCCTCAAAGGCCTGGCCGCCGGCTTCCCGCTCGCCGTGTACCTCTTCGTCGGCTGGGAGAACTCCGCGGCCCTCGCCGAGGAGACGGAGAACCCGCGGCGTAACGTCGGCCGCGCCGTGTTCTCCTCGGTGGGGATCATGACGGCGAGCTACATCCTCTTCTCCTACGCCACGGTCACCGGCTTCGACTACGACGTCCAACGGCTCGGCGAATCGCCCATCCCCTTCATCGACATCGCCCACCACACCCTCGGCGCGCTGGCCTTCCTCGCCTACGTCGGTGGCCTGACCTCAACCCTCGGCGTGCTGATCGCCGGCATCAACTCCCAGGCGAGGCTGGTGTTCAACGCCGGGCGAGAGGGACTGCTGCCGTCCTTCTTCGGCTACGTCCACCCCGTGCGCCGTACGCCGAACAACGCGATCATCACCTTCGCCGTCACCGCCCTGCTGATCATCGGTGGCTGGGGTCTCGGCCACCTGCTCGGGGCCGACGGCGGCCCGATGGACCCCGTGGTCTTCTTCACCGAGTCCTCGACCCTGGGCGCCATCCTGATCCTGGTCGTCTACCTGGCATCCAACATCGCGCTGCCCCTGTACTACCGGCGCTACCGTCCGCAGGAGTTCCACACGGTGCGCCACCTGGTGCTGCCCGCACTCGGCGCCCTGGCCATCCTGGTGCCGCTCTACTACCTGGCCAAGCCGGGCCAGCCCGCGCCGTACAACTGGTTCCCAGTCGCGGCACTCGCGGCCCTGGTCCTCGCCGTCGGCTACGCGGCCCTCCTCGTCCGCCGCGATCCGGGTCTGGCCGAACGCGTCGGATCCGTCGTCGCGGACGTGGAGTGAACCCGGGCCGGGGGCCGCTGATGGTGAGGCGGCGGGCCATGAGGTCGGTCCCCGACCGGCCCAGGCCGACGCGCCCACCTGTCCGGTCCGGGGCCCGCCGGGAGGTGACCGGGGAGTCACCGTGCACAGCCACGGCCAGGACGAGATGCGGCCATCCCGGACAACCGGGAGCGGGGGAGTGGCGCGGTGGCCACGCCCACGAGTTCTACGCTTCCTGATGCCGTGGTCAAGCCGTCGGAGCGCGACGCATGTGCCAGCTGCTGCCTCGGACAGCGATGTACGACGCGGTACTCGCGGCTCCCGATCAGCGGTCGGGCCGTCGTGCGACACCGGGCGACCAGGTTGGGGGAGCAATCGAGGGGCGACCCTGCGAAAGCCATACCCGGTGTCTCCGTGCTTCCGCCGAGAATCGCATCTCCGTGCGGTTCGCTCACCATCACTTGGCGGGAAGATCTCGACCGTCCTCGCTTCCGCGGTGTGGGGTGAAACAGGCGATGACGGTCTTGCCGTGCGGGCAGGGGCGGGCCTCCCACCGGTCGGCCAGTGCGTCCAGGAGCAGCATTCCGCGTCCACCGGTCTGTTCGTCGCCCGGCCGACGAGGCGTCGGCAGCTCGGGAGAGGCGTCGTGGACGGCCAGATGAAGGCACTTCTGGTCCCACGTCAGCACGAGTTGTGCGCTGCTGTGCGCATGTAGGTGGGCGTTGGTGACCAGCTCCGAGACGGCCAGGATGACCGCGTCCGCCGTCTCCGGAGCGGTCGTGGTCCAGCCCAGGGTCTCCAGATGCTCGCGCGCCCAGTCGCGGGCCGCCTTCACCTCACTGTGCAGCGGCAGCGACCGTGCCCACCCCACTGCACGCAGCGACGCTCCGTCCATGAAGCTCCCCTTCTCTTCCTACTCGACCCTGTCCGTGTACCCAGATCCGCAGGGTCAGTGATGGGCGGCCTGGAACGGACGGGCCGGCACAGGGGTACGCGCTGATCAGCGTTGGTGGCAGAGCGTGGGGCGGGCGGCACCGGGCCCTTCATCTGCGTACCTACTGCCCTGATGCGGACGCGACTGCCGGTCGGCGGAGTTGGCCTGGGCTGGTGTGGTGGTGCCGGCACGCCGTCACCACAGCGGGCGTTGGGGCCGCGCCAGGCGCCGCCGTCTCCGGCGCGATCGACCTGGACCGAGCCGCCTCCCGGGACCTGCCGACATCCGAACGATGCATGGGCTGTTCGGAGGCGAACGGGGTAAAGAGATGCCACAGGTTCAGGAACCTGGGACGAGGAGTGTGCCATGACTGACGACGCGTACCTGTTTCTCGTAGACGAACCCACTGAGACGCCAGGCGTGCCGCCGTCCGCCGTTGGCTCACTCGACTGCATGGAGACTTCCGCTGTGCGTGCCTGGCTCGGCGCGCAGCATACGTCCGAGGCGTCGCCCCGGCTGCGGCTCGTGCCGCCCGAGCACACCGGGGCCATCCCCGAGGAGGCGGAGCGGCTGCCGGTTCCCTTGACCGACGAGGAACTGAGCCGACTGCGTCACCGGACGGCTCCCGAAGCCCTGGCAGCGGTCGAGCCCGAACTCCTCGCATACCGTGACTGCGCCCACGGCCGTGACGAGCTGCTCGCCCGGGCACTGGCCGCGGGCCTCCCACCCGACCGCGTCGCGGAACTCACCGGCGAGGACATGGCTGTGGTCAAGGCCGCGGCCGGACGCTGAGCCGAGGTTGCACGCTACTCACAAGAGCGGCGTAACAGCGGCCAACGGAATGCTGGAGGCTGACCTACAGAGATCCCGGCTCGCCGTCGGCCACGAACCGTGTCAGCGATCGCTCCAGTAGTTCCAGAAACTGCCGCAGGTCATCGGCTACCTTGTCGAGCTCAGGCTCGTCCAGCGACGCTGTCCGTGTCCGATGAACCGACCCATCAGCGCCCGCCACGTAGGACAGGCCGCCGCCGTTCGAGCCGATGGCCAGGCCCTGGACCTTCTGGTCCGCGCCGACGGTGACGACGCCGCACTCCTGAAGTCGCAGAAGGACGTCACCTGCCGGGTCGATGAAGTAGCCATTGCCGACGTCCTCCCAGGTGACGTCGCCGACGCTGTCGTAGAAGGTGACCAAGTCAGCCGGAATGAGGCTCACTCGGGCAAGCGTGCGAGCCACAGCTTGATCGTCACGACTGGCCGACCGGACCTCGTTGGTGCCAGGTGGAAAGCCGTGCCGCCGCTCGAACTCGCCTGCCATTGCCGTGAGGGTCCCGGAGACCCTCTCTGCCCACGAGGCCAGCCAGGCGGGTGAAAGCAAACGGTCACTCATGAAGCCGAATCATGCCACCAGCCACGGACATCCACCGGGTGACCAGCGACCTTGCACCCCAACGTCAGCGCCATGCCTTGAGCTTTTGGTGGGCGATGAGGCAGCGTGCGAGTTTCAGGAATGCTCCGTGGATGTCGGCTCCGCCTTCCCACCGGATCCACAAGCGTCGGACACCGTGCAACCCCGCAAAGCTCCTCTCCACGAGCCAGCGGTAGGTGCCCAGTCGGGTCCGGTTTGCGGCGGGACGGCCGACCCGGCCACGGACCACAACGGCCAACACAATGAGGTGGATCGGTCCTGGTCGCCGTGCCTTGCGGTCGGACGATGACGGTGCCTCTCCCGCTGAGGCCGTATGCGCTGTTCAGCACCAGGCCACCGCCGAGCTGATCTACGAGCCAGGCGATGGCGCGCACCGCGGCGACCGCGTCGCCGGCCGGCTCGAAGCACCGTGGGCCAGCTTGTGCCGTTCACCAATGCCCTCTGCAAGCCAGCCTGCCGGGTTTCACTCTTTCGTTGTAGTGGTCTCCGGCAATGTGATCCAGGTGCCCGTCGAGGTGGCCGCCAACGTGTGTGGCAACACCATCAACGTCGTTGGGGTGCTGAACCCCGCGGCCGGCACCTTCTGCGTAAACAAATGACCGCTCACGACCTGCCTCGGTCGCCGTCGCCGTAGCGCGGCAGCCCATGGCTTCAGGCACTTGATGTCCGCTTCGCTGGCGGCGTCCCGCACTGCGGCAGCCGCCAGGTCGACCGCAAACAGCTCGCCCCCTTCCACTCGGGCACCGCCGAACCGATACGGGCCGACATCCCGAGCCCTCGCAGGACCACCTCATGGATCATGCGGCCCCGGGAGAGCGCTGCAGCTTCTCGGCAACGAGGGTTGCGGCACCGCGACGGCCGTAGGCCCCGGGGATCAGCCATTGCATCCCGGGCCCGGTACCGGCACGGCGCACCGTTTTCGCAGTCAGGCCGGCCACGTTGTGGTCCGCCTGCGAGGGGACGACGGGTCCGCCCGGAAGCGGAGGCAGTTGTCTGCTCGTGGGCTGATGTCGGGGGGTGTGTCTGCGATCTACTTTCTCGTGCATGACCAGTATCCGCCGCGCGGCGCTGACCGCCGCGCTCGCACTCGTCCTGCCGTTGCCGATCGCGGCCGCGGCACCTGCCTTCGCCGCAGCGCCGTCCGACGCCGTGTCCGCCGCCCACCCCGCGGCAACCGGGTTCGCGGCGGCACTGCCCCGCCCGACCGGCCGGTACGCGGTCGGCCGGAACATGCTCCACCTCGTCGACGACAGCCGCCAGGACCCCTGGGTGCCGGCTGCGGGACCGAGGCAGCTGATGGTGTCGATGTACTACCCGGCCCGGCCCGGGAGCGGGACACCCGCCCCCTACATGACCACCGACGAGGCCCGGCTGTTCCTGCAGGACAGGGTCCCTGGCTCCGGTATTCCTCCCGAGGCGCTGACCGCCGTCCGTACTTGGGCGCGTGCGGACGCGCGCCCGGTGCACGGCCGGTTCCCGCTGGTACTGCTCTCGCCCGGCTTCACCTTCCCACGGGCGCTGTTCAGCAGCATCGCCGAGGACCTGGCCAGCCGCGGGTACGTCGTCGCGCTGATCGACCACACCTACGAGACCCCCGGTGTCACCTTCCCCGACGGACGGACCCTGCCCTGCGCCATCTGCGACCAGCCGCCGACGGGCGGGCTGCCGGCCATCGCCAGGAGCCGGGCGAAGGACTCCTCCTTCGTGATCGACCAGCTGACGTCCCATCACTCGCCCTGGATCTACGCCCACCTGATCGACCGACGACGGATCGGCATGGCCGGGCACTCCATCGGCGGTGACGCCGCCGCGGTGACCATGGCCGCCGACCGCCGGGTGCGGGCCGGGGTGAACATGGACGGCACGTTCCATGAGCCGGTCCCGGCCGCCGGTCTCAACGGCAGGCCCTTCCTCCTGTTCGGCGCCCAGTCCGACGAGAGCCCGGGCATGGATTCCAGCTGGGACGACGCCTGGACAAGACTGGACGGCTGGAAGCGCCGGCTCACGATCGCCGGCGCCGAACACGGCACCTTCAGCGACCTGCCGCTGCTCTCCCAGGCGGTGGGCCGGCCCAGCCGACCCGGAGCGATAGCACCGCTGCGCGGGCTGGCGATCACCCGGACGTACCTCGGGGACTTCTTCGACCTGCAGCTGAAAGGCCAGCCGGAGCCGCTGCTGGACGGTCCTTCCCCGAACGAGCCGGAGGTCACCGTCCAGCTCCCGTAAGAGCGCCGTGCCTGGGGTTCCCGTCCTGGAGTTCCCGTCCTGAAGTTCCGGTTCGTTCGGGCTCAGCCGGACGGGGACACCAGGCTCGCGTCGTAGGCGGCGATGACGAGTTGGACGCGGTCGCGGGCGTCGAGCTTGGTCAGCAGCCGGGCGACGTGGGTCTTGGCGGTGGCGGGGCCGATGAAGAGCTGCTCGGCGATCTCCGCATTGGACAGGCCGCGGCCGACCAGGGTCAGGACCTCGCGCTCGCGCTCGGTGACGCCCGGCAGCTGGCGCTTCGGCGCGGCCGGTCCGGGCCGCGCGGTGAGATCGGCGATCAAGCGGCGGGTGACACTCGGCGCGATCAGGGCCTCACCGGCGGCGACCACGCGGATCGCCGCCAGGATGTCCACCAACGCCATGTCCTTGACCAGAAATCCGCTCGCACCGGCCCGCAGGGCGGCATAGACGTTGTCGTCGTCGTCGAAGGTGGTGAGGATCAGCACGCGCGGCACGGGGTCGGTCGCGCCCGCGGTGAGCAGCCGGGTGGCTTCGATGCCGTCCATGCCGGGCATCCGGATGTCCATCACCACGATGTCCGGGCGGATCTCCTTGGCGAGCCGGACGGCCTCGGCGCCGGTGGCCGCCTCGCCCGCGAGCTCCAGGTCCGGAAAGTGGGCGATGACCATGCCCAGCCCGGTGCGCACCAGCTCCTGGTCGTCGGCCAGCAGGATGCGGATCGCCGGGCCGGTGGCGTCGGAGGCCGTCATGCGGGCAGCCTCGCGGCGACCCGGAAGCCGCCCTCGGGCCGGGACCCGGCGCTGAACCGGCCGTTCAGCAGGGCGACCCGCTCGCGCATCCCTAAGATCCCGTAGCCGGTCTGGCCGGTACGGCGACCGAGGACGGGACCCCGGCCCTCGTCGAGCACCTCGATGGTCAACTCCTCCTCCTGATAGGTGATGCGCACCTCGCAGCGGCGGCCGCCCGAGTGGCGCACCACGTTGGTGACCGACTCCTGGACGATCCGGAAGGCGGCCAGCTCCACCTCGGGCGGCAGCGGACGCGACCGCCCCTGCCATCGCACGTCCACCTCGACGCCGGCCCGCGCCATCGTCTCGGCCAGTCGGTCGACGGCCTCCAGGCCGGCGAGTGGCGCGAGGGCCGGTGGGGCCTCGCCGGTCTCGGCCTGGCGGAGGGAGACGAGCATCCGTCGCAGGCCCGCCAGCGTCTCGCGGCTGGTGGACTCGATGGCGTCCAGTGCCCGGCGGGCCCCGGCCGGCTCCACGTCAAGCACCAGGCTCGCCGCACCGGCCTGGATCGCGATGACGCCGATGCTGTGGGCCACCGCGTCGTGCAACTCCCGGGCGATCCGGAGCCGTTCGGCCGTGACCGCCTGGCCGGCGGCGTACGCACGCAGGGCCTGGCTGTAACCACGTTGCTGGCGTATCGAGTTGCCGATCGCCCACGGAATGGCGATGCTCGCCGCGGCACCCAGAAGACTGCTGGCGAAGTCGCTGAACTCCACCAGGTCGTCGTTCACGGCCAGCGCTTCGCCCCACCAGACCGCAAGTTCGGTGACGCCCGCGAGGACGGAGATCCGCCGGGGACGGACGGCCGCGAGATAGCCGACCAGGACGCCCATCGCCAGGAAGAGCGGCCACGTCCGCTCTCGGAGCAGCACCACCGCGACCGACTCGGCCAGCAGCACACCGAACACCTGCTCCGGCCACCGCCGGACCCAGCCGACAGCCAGCGCCAAAATCACGGCCAGGGCCGCCCGCAATGCGAGTGCCGGTGCGAAAGCGGGGTGCTGGAGCCCGAAGGGCCATACCATCCGATACGTCGTCGAGGCGAACAGCAGCAGCGCAAGGAGCCCGGCGGCGCACCAGGTCACTACCGTCCAGACACCCGACGGCAATCGCCTCAGCCACGGCGCGGGCGGCAGGTCTCGCTCCATGCGGTGATCGTAGCCAGCGGCCCCATCGCTGGACGTCCCCCCGCAGGCATACGCCTGCAGGCGGAGGGCCGCCCGCCTGGCCCGAGTCTCGGCAGCGCTACGCCCGGAGCCGCCAGGGCCCGTAGACCGGCCTGGAGGGCGACCGTGGTGCCTGACCTCATTCAGGAACCCAGGACAGTCAGAGCTTCCAGGAACGCAGCGTCTCGGCGACGGCATAGACGCTGAGGCGAGCATCCCGGACCTTGCGGACAAGGTCGGACAGGGCGCCGTACGGCGGATCGATGCCCTCGCCGGACCGGTCCATGTACTGAGCGGCGACGAAAGCGGCGAAAAGGCTGTTCCAGTGTGAAAGCGGCTCAACTCGGATGATCATGTGCAAAAGGGCGGCTGTGCGCCAGGCGGCATCCGGGTCGGCCGTCCCGAGCGTCGGCAGCTTGGTCTTGTGTCGTGCGACCGCCGCGACCAGCGCCGAGTAGTCCGTTACCGTCACGTCCTCGTGGCCGAGGGCGGCCCCCTGGACGTCGAGCAGCCAGGAGACATCGACGTGCAGATTCATCAGGCAGCCGCAGTGCCGTCACCACGGTGAGCGGGAGGAACCTCGCGGGGAACGCGTCGTCGAACTCACCGCGCAGCCTGTCGGCCCAGGCGACGCCGCCGACGACAAAACGCTTGCGGTGCATCTCGCGCACGCCGAGGTCGTGCAGGTACTGCTTCAGGCTCTTGCCCTCTGCGGCGGCGGCACGGACGCCTTCCATTTCGCCATCGGCCTGGTCAGTTGACCAACACCAACCATGTGTTGGGCCCGACGATGCCGTCGGCGGTGAGGTGGTTGCGGGTCTGGAAGGCGACGACGGCGTCGTGGGTGGCGGCGCCGAAGGAGCCGTCGACCGACTGTGCCGCGCCGTGCGCTCTCAGTTCGGCCTGCGCCGCGCTGACGGCCGGGCCGTGGTCACCCTCTTTGACGGTGGTGATGAGGGCTTGCCAGGTGTTGGGGCCCACGATGCCGTCGGCGGTCAGGTGGTTGCGGGTCTGGAAGGCGACCACGGCGTCATGCGTGTCCGTCCCGAAGGAGCCGTCCACCGACAGTGCGGCGCCATGGGCGTTGAGGAGGTACTGGACAGTGGTCACCTGGCGACCGCTGTAGCCCTGCTGGACGACCGGCCATGCGCCGGCCGCAGGCGGCGGCGGGGGAGTGTAGGTGCCGCTGGCGGCGAGGTTCCGCAGATCCTGCTCGGTGCCGTTGAAGACGTCCTGGTCACCGGGAAACGTGCCGGAGTCGGAGGTCTGCCAGAAGGCGTACGTGGACCAGCCGTTGGGCAGCGGGTGCGGGGTCCCGGTCCAACTGCCGATCCAGATCAGGTTGGTGGCGGCGAAGGCGGAGGAGTTGCCGGTGCACTGCGACCACCACGACGTGTTGGTGTTGATCACCGGGTGGAGACCGGTGCGTCGCCGGTACTCGTTGTCGAACGAGGCGATCCAGTTGACCGTCGCGCCAGGGCCGACCCCGTAGCAGGTGGGAAGGCCCGACGTGGCTTCGATGTCCAGGACGCCGGGGAGGGTCGTGCCGCCGGGTTGCCAGGCGCCTCCGTGGTCGACGAAATAGTCGGCCTGGGCAGTGCCGGAAGCCTTGTCCGGCCTGGCGAAGTGGTAGGCGCCCCGGATCAGGCCGACCGTTGCCGCACCGTCGTACTGCTGGGAGAAGCGGGAGCTGATGTAGGAGGTGCCCTCGGTCGCCTTGACGTAGGCGAACGAGGCTCCGTCGGCGGCGACCGCGGACCAGTCCACGTTCTCCTGGTGGGCGCTGACGTCGAGTCCTCGCACAGCAGCGTCCGTGGTCTGCCGCGGCCGGGCTTCCCGGGCCGTCGCCGATGCCGCGACCGGGGCGGCGAGCAGTGCCGCCGTGACGGTCACCGCGGTCAGCCCGTTGAGCACCCCCGCCCGCACGCCGCGTCTTTGGCAAAGACCCCGGAGGCGGCGAGGAGCGCTGGGAAGAAGCGTCATTCTTGGATTCCTTTCACTCGTTGCGTGTACCGCACCTCTGGCCGCTGCCCGGCTCAAGGGAGAGCCGCTGGACTGACCGGCGAGCGCCGTGGCGGGACCCGTTGGGAGAGCCGTAGGCCGAATCGCAGAGTTTGCACTGCCCGCGGACGGGCACAGCCCCCCCGAGCGACAAGCGCCGTGTCCAGTTGCCGCCGTCCGGGTTCCCGGCGCTGTCGGCGACGGGAACCCGTTGCTCAGCTCTGGAGGACGGCAAGTCACACCGAGGAGCGCATACGCGGGCGGCTATCCACCCGTCCGCTTCAGGAGGTGGTGGGGACGTAGGTGTAGCAGTAGGACGAGTAGCCGTCCCACTTCCAGATCTTGTCGCCGGTGCCCGGACCGACGATGCCGTCGACCGACAGGTGGTAGTACTGCTGGAACGCCTTGATGGCGGCCTCGGTCTTGGGACCGTAGGCGCCGTCCTCGTCGAGGATCGGCGTGGGGACGGGCGAGGCGTTGATGGCGGCCTGGACGCACCACACGCCGTGGGAGTTGTTGGTCTGACCGGGGCCGATCCAGCCTGCGGTCGTCGAGGCGTGGGCGGTACCGGTCACGATACCGGCCACCATGCCCGCGGCGACCACGGCGATTCCAGCCCTACGCGCAATGGCGTCGATCCCTGTTCGCATGCTCTCTGTCTCCTTTGCTGCAGCGGCATTGAACCGACCGCAATCGGGTTGGGACGGCAGCACCCGCGGTTGACCTGCCGGCTGACGTCCCGCCCCATGCTTCTGGTCCGGCCCGTTGTCACGCAGGCCGCCATCACCGAGTGCAACAAAATCGAGGCAGGTCGGCCGCAGGCGTCGATCGGCTGAAACAAGCTGGTCAGGGATGCAAAGGTGACGAAGAAGGTGCCACTGTTCTTCCTCACCACCGAGGTTGGCCAGGGGGACGGGATGGGGCGTCGTGAGGGACCGCTGGATCCGTCGGCCGGGCCCGTCCAGCGTTTCGCGTTCGACTTGCGCAAACTGCGCCGAGAGGCCGGGGGCCTGACCTACCGGGCCATGGCGGAACACACCGGCTATTCGGTCGCCACCTTGTCGAGGGCGGCCGCAGGCGGCCAACTGCCGTCGCTCGAGGTGGCACTGGCCTATGTGCGGGCGTGCGGGGCGCCCCCCGAGGAATGGGAGCCGCGCTGGCGGGCGGTGGCTCGGGAAGTGGCCGCCGAGCCGGCGGATGCCGATGACACGGATGCTCCGTACCGGGGGCTGACCCGCTTCGAACCCGGCGATCGGCATCTGTTCTTCGGGCGCGACGAGCTCGTGGCCCGACTGACCGAGCGGGTGCGGGCCTGCCGCATGGTCGCCGTGGTCGGCGCGTCCGGCAGCGGCAAGTCCTCCCTGCTGCGCGCGGGGCTCCTCCCGTCCCTCCAGGACCAGCAGGCATCGGAGTGCCGACTGGCGGCCATACGGATCCTCACTCCAGGGCCGCGACCGGCCTCCACCTACGCGTCCGCGTTAACGGCACGCCGGAGTTCCGGCGACACGGTGGTCGTGGTCGACCAGTTCGAGGAGCTCTTCACCCTGTGCTCCGACCCAGCGGAGCGCGCCGCCTTCCTCGACCTGCTGGTGAGCGCGCTGGAACCGGACAGAAGACTGCGGGTGGTGATCGCGGTACGGGCGGACTTCCTCAGCCGCTGCGCCGACCATCGTCCGCTCGCCGCCGCCCTCACCGACGCCACCTTCCTGCTGGGCCCCATGGGACCGGCCGAACTGCGCGACGCGATCGTCAAACCCGCCGCCGCCGCGGGGCTGATCGTCGAGCGCACGTTGACGGCGAGGATCCTCGAGGACGTCGCCGAGGAACCCGGCGGACTGCCACTCATGTCCCACGCGCTGCTGGAGACCTGGCGCCGCCGCAGAGGCCGCACCCTCACACTCGCTGCCTACGAGGCCGCAGGCGGTGTGCACGGCGCCCTCACCCGCACCGCCGAAGAGCTGTACACCCGGCTCTCGCCGGAACCGGCCGAGGTCGCCCGGCGTATCCTGCTGCGCCTGATCACGCCGGGCGAGGGGGCCCAGGACACCAGTCGTCCCGCCGAGCACGCCGAACTGCAGGCGCTCGGCGCCACCGGCCAGTCCGCCGACACGGCCTCGGTCCTGGACCAACTGGCTCGCGCACGCCTGGTCGCACTCGACGGCGACATGGTGCACCTGGCGCACGAAGCGTTGATCACCGCCTGGCCGCGACTGCAGTCCTGGATCGACGGTGCCCGCGAACGGCTTCGGGTCCACCGCCAGCTCACCGAGGCCGCCCGGGCCTGGGCCGCGCTCGACCGGGATCCTGGAGCCCTGTACCGCGGCACCCGCCTGGTCACGGCCGAGGAGTGCCTGACCGGGCATCGCGCGGACCTCACGCCGTCCGAGGCCGAGTTCCTCGACGCCAGCATCGCCGCCCGCGAGGAGGAGCGGCGGGTGGCGGCTCGCACCGCCTGGCGTATCAGGGCGCTGCTGGCCGCGGTGTCCGCCCTACTGCTGCTCGCGTCGACGGTTGCTGTCATCGCCGTCCAGCAGCGCTCGTTGGCCCGCGCCGGCCGTGACCGCGCAGTTGCCGAGCAACTGGTGGCCGAGGCAGGACAGTTGAATGCGACCGATCCGTCTCTGGCGGCACGGATGTACGTGGCGGCGTACCGGCTGCGGTCGGAGCGTGAAGCCGCCGCGGGCCTGCTGGACACGCAGAACATCGCGCTGTCCTCCGTACTGCCCGGCCATTCCCAGGCGGTGTACGCGGTGGCGTTCTCACCCGACGGGCGCACCCTCGCCACCGGGGCCGGTGACGACACCATCCGGCTGTGGAGCCTGGCCGACCCCGCACACCCCGTCCCGCTCGGCAGGCCGCTGACCGGGCACACCGACTGGGTGTACTGGCTTCAGTTCTCACCGGACGGTCACACCCTGGCCAGCGCAAGCCGGGATCGTACCGCCCGGCTGTGGGACGTCCGCGACCCGGCGCAGCCCAGGAGCCTGGGCAGGCCCCTGACCGGTCACCGCGACATGGTCTTCTCCGTGTCATTCAGCCGCGACGGACGCACCCTGGCCACCGCCAGCCAGGACCACACCGTGCGGCTGTGGGACGTCTCCGACCCGGCACACGCCAAGGCCCTTCACCCCCCGCTCACCGGGGCACGGGAGGCCGTCGCCTCGGCCGCCTTCAGCCCGGACGGCCGCATGGTGGCGGCCCCCGGCCACGATCACCTGATCCGCCTCTGGAACGTCACCGACCCGACCCGACCACGTCTGTGGCGGCAGCCGCTGAGCAACCCGGACGTCGTTTACGCGGTCGCCTTCCGCCGGGACAGCAAGCTCATGGCCAGCGTGGGCAACGACCAGAAGGTACAGCTCTGGGACGTATCAAGCCCGGCGCACGCCGAGCCGCTGGGCCGCCCGCTGACCGGTCACACCGGCACCCTGCTCGCCGTGGCGTTCTCACCGGACGGCCGGACACTCGCCACCGGCGGCGCGGACCACACCATCCGGCTGTGGGACGTCTCGGACCCCCGGCATCCAGCTCCGCTCGGGCAGCCGCTGATCGGGCACACCGGATTCGTCAACTGGCTCGCGTTCAGCCCCGACGGTCAGTCGCTGGCCAGCGTGAGTGACGACCACACCGTACGTCTGTGGCACCTGCCGCGCGCCGTCCTGGCCGGCCATCTCGGCAGCGTCACCAGCATCGCCTTCAGCCCGGACGGACACCATCTGGCCAGCGTAGGCGACGGAACGGTACGGCTGTGGGACGTCCGCGAACCAACGCGCGGCAGGCAACTGAGCGAACTGCCGACGGAACACTCCGCCACTCGGGTCGTGTTCCAGCCGAAAGGCCGCTTGCTGGCGAGTGCCGGCACTGACGGCACCGTGCGACTGTGGGACGTCACCGACCCGCGCCGCCCCCGGCCCGCCGGCACAGCCCGCACCGGCGGCACCGACCAGGACAACGTGCTGGCGTTCACGCCCGACGGGCGCGTACTGGTCACCGGCGGCCCCCAGCACAGCCTGCGGCTGTGGAACGTCACCGACCCCGCACACCCCGCCGCCCTCGGAAGCCTGCCGACCGGCCACATCAACTTCCTCCACTGGGCGGGCGTCAGTCCCAACGGTCACACCCTGGCCAGCACCAGCGACGACGACAAAGTCCGGCTGTGGGACATCCGCGATCCGCTACGCCCACATCCCCTGCCGGACATACGCACGGGCGACACCGGTGGCACACTCTGGGGCGCGTTCAGCCCCGACGGGAAGCTGCTGGCCACCGCCGGCGTCGGCCACGACGTACGCCTGTGGAACGTCGGCGCCCCCGAGCACGCCACAGCCATCGGCAGCTCGCTGACCGGTCACACCGGCCCGGTGACCTGGGCAGGTTTCAGCCCTGACGGCCACACGCTCGCCGCTGCCGGCGAAGACCGGACCGTCCTGCTGTGGGACATGACCGATCCGGCTCATCCCGCCTCGGCGGGCAGGGCCCTCACCGCAGGACACATCGAAGCGATAGAGACGGCCGCGTACCGCCCGGACGGCCGCCTCCTGGCCACAGCGGGACCCGACGGCACGATCCAGCTCACCCCCCTCGGACTCGACCAGGCCATCCGGTGGATCTGCGCAAGCACCGCCGGTTCGCTCACCCGGGCTCAGTGGTCGGACTACATACCGGAACTCCCCTACGCCTCTCCCTGCCAGGACTGACATCGGCATTTCGACCAGGCCCCGCGCTCTCGGGGCCAGGCTGACGGTCGGTCGGGCCACGGCGCGTGGTGACCTGCACCGCCGTGGACCCAGGTCACCGGTCGGATCCCGCTCGCGGGGGCGTTCGTGCGCCGCGTGCTCAGCCCTCAGCGCGGCCCCGGCTGCGTCCACCCCTGTCCGCACGCGTGCCCGCTCGCGCCGTAGCCCTGTGGCGACCGGTCAGCCAATGGTGAAGTAAATGGTGGCCAACCGCACCGCGTCCCACCCGCGAACCCGTGGCCTGGCGATCTCATTGCCCCACGGCACGGTGCAGTTTCCCCCGCCGGAGCCGCAGTTGTACCAGTGCCCCGCACCCGTGGCGTCCATCCCGTACGCTTGCATCGCTGCGTAGCCGTCGCTGGCCGTCCAGTGGTAGGTGATCTTCAGTCCGGGGCTTCCCCACACCGAACAGCTGGCCGTTCCGTAGGTGTACTTCACTGGCGTGACCACGACATTGCCGCCGCAGGAGGACTTGGCGGCCGCAGCCTGGGCCACGTGTTCGGCCGGCTGCGCCTGAGCCAGGGCCGGAGCGGGGCCGGCCAGGATACCTCCCCCGGCGAGACAGGTTGCGGCAGCAGCAACGGCGAGACGTTCACGTGCATTCATCGGGGCACTCCTTGGTGGGTACCCCGGCCTTCAGGCCGGGGAGGAAACGAAGCTCCTGCGGAGCAGGGCAGGAAGAGCCGGTTCGCCGCCAGGGCGGACCGCCGTCCGCCCTCCACCGGACGAGCAGGCGGCTGAGTACGTTCGGCTGCGTCCGTCTCGTGTACAACAAGGCGCTGGAGGAGCGCACGCGGCCCTGGTACGGCGGGCAGCGCCGCGTCTCCCATCCTCAGTCGTCCGCCGCCCTCACCGAGTGGAAGAAGACCGAGGAGCTCGCCTTCCTGACGGAGGTGTCCTCCGTTCCGCTCCAGCAGGCGCTGCGCCATCTTCAGACGGCGTTCGGGAACTTCTTCGCCAAGCGCGCGAAGTACCCGCGTTTCAAGTCGCGGAAGAAGTCCCGCGCGTCGGCCGAGTACACCCGCAGTGCCTACAAGTGGCGTGAGGGGCGGCTGACTCTGGCCAGGATGGCGCGGCCCCCGGACATCCGCTGGTCGCGTCCGCTGCCCGAGGGAGCGGAGCCGACCACGGCGACCGTGTCCCGCGACGTGGCGGGACGCTGGTTCGTGTCCCTGCTGTGCGAGGACACGATCACCCCGGCTCCCGCCACGAACGCGGCGGTCGGCCTGGATGACGGGATCACTTCCCTCGTGACCCTGTCCACCGGGGAAAAGGTCGCCAACCCGAAGCATGAGCGGCGCGACCGCGTCCGCCTGGCCCGCGCGCAGCGGGAGCTGTCGCGGAAGGCGAAGGGCTCGGCGAGGCGGGAGAAGGCCCGCCGCAAGGTTGCGCGCGTGCATGCGCGGATCGCCGACCGGCGGCGGGACTTCCGCCACAGGTTTTCGACTCGGCTCGTCCGTGAGAACCAAACGGTCGTGATCGAGGACCTCACCGTCCGCAACCTGCTGAAGAACGGCAAGCTCGCACGCGCCATCAGTGACGCGTCGTGGACGGGACTCCGGTCGATGCTGGAGTACAAGTGCGTCTGGTCCGGGCGCGAACTCGTCGTGATCGACCGCTGGTTCCCGTCCAGCAGGCTGTGCGGGGCCTGCGGCTCGGTCGCGGCGAAGATGCCGCTGAACGTCCGCGAGTGGACGTGCGTGTGCGGCGCCGTGCATGACCGCGACGTGAACGCGGCGCGCAACATCCTGGCCGCCGGGCTGGCGGCGTCTGCCTGTGGAGACGGTGCAAGACCTCAACGGGAGTCCTCCCGGACGGGGCAGTCGTCGGTGAAACAGGAACCCCAGCGGGCGACCGCTGGAACCCCCCGCCTTTAGGCGCGGGAGGAAGTCAAGTTCGGGTCTCCTCCTCGTCTGACAAGCGGACTCGGACCGGTAGCGCCCTGTCGTCCGTCGTGTGTCGAGTCTTGGGAGTCGATCGGTTGTTGCGCAGCCCCTTACCGCCGCGTGTAACAAAAATCAGGGGCGGAGCGACCGTCCGCGACGGGTGCGGCTCTGTTTGAGGGACGGTCGGCGGAGCCGTGGATGTTCAGGAAATATGGGTTCCGGCACAGACCTGGGGGAGCGATCGCGGAGTGTCACCTCGGTGTTGGGATGACTCGTTGATTGGCTACTCAAAGGCTCGGTAGTCAGGTGACGGATGGGCTAGCTCGGGGTGTTCCGCTACGTACCGATCCCCGTGGATCGCCAGCATCGCCCAGTGCCACGCCTCGTCGTGAAAGATCAGCCCGCGGTACGGCGCCTCGGCCGGCTCGTACGGGTAACGCTCCAGAGCGGCCTCCGTGGCCACCTTCGGCGTCAGCCCGCCGTGATGCTGCATTACCCATGCGTAGCCACGCCGCTCGGACCGCAGGCAGTCGAGATACTCGGCTTCGTTCCATGTCACGGCTCAACGGTAGACCGGCCGTCGAAGGGCGCGGCGTGTCACTGGAGCAGGTTACGAAGTCGCGGACATGCACGGGCCGGCCGTGTCAAGTTCGGGACAGCGGGCCAGGACGTTCTTCAGGGCGCTGTGGTCGTCTTCGGCCAGCCCGGTGCGGTGCCGGGTGAGCCAGCCGGTCACCTGCCGTACTGTCGGTGGCCGGTGCGGGCCCTGGTGGGAGCGACGGGCGTGCCGGACAGGGCAGGTGCGGGCGCAGGTTCCTAAACTCCCGGCGGACACGGGCCGGGTGTGCCGTGCCGGTCCGGCCGGCCTCTCCCAGGGGTGGTGGAGCGCCGTGCCGGGCGGCGTCGCGGGCCAGCAGGCTCAGGTGACGTGCGGCGTCCCGCGCCCGCCAGCGGGGCGGTTGTCCCACGCCGGGCAGGGCTGTGCAGACGGCCGGGACGAGCCGGGCGATGAGGTGCTTCTCCATCCTTGCTCTGGTCGGGAACACGGCTGCGTCCAGGAGTTCGGCCGGGTCGGCGGCCGTCTCGCCGTAGACGGCCAGGGCCAGCCCGAGCATCAGCGGCGACGACAGCGCCGCGCGCAGCCGCCGGGCGTGCGGATCGTCGCCGTCGCGCATACGGGCGAGAACGGGCTCCCACAGTGCGGTGCCGTCCGTCCGCGCCCGCCGGGTGCTGGCCTTCAGGTACTCGCTCAGCTGCCGCAAGCTCAGGGGTTGGAGCGTCACGGCCGCCGCGCCGCTGAGTACGTCGGCCTGGCGCACCGCGTTGCGGTACTGCTCGGCGCCGCAGGTGAGGATCAGGTGGGTGTGTTCGTCCAGACCCTCGTTGAGCGCCCGCAGTGCCGCGGCCCGACGCTCGGCCGGCATCTCGTCGAGCTCTTCGAGGATCAGCAGGAGCCGTTCCGGCCTCGCCACCTCCTGGGCCAGTACGGTGCCGAAGCCGGTCGGTTTCGCCAGTTCGGGATGCTCGGTGGAGAGCCGCTGCGCCGCCCACCGCCACAGGCCGGTGTCGGCCGGGTTCCAGGAAGCGAGGGGGATGATCACGGGGGCCCGGTCGGAGGTCTCCCGTCGTTCCAGGAGCCGCAGGCCCAGCCGGAGTGCCGCGACGCTCTTGCCCGCGCCCGGCTCGCCCAGGATCACCAGTCGCCCGGAGGGGACCAGGGCGTAGAGCCGGTCGATCTCCGCGACGTCGCCGTCGAGGGCATGGGGCTGGTCGCTCCGTTCGCCGGTACGGATACGGGACCAGTGGTCGAACAGGTCTCGCTCGGCCGTCCCGCACAGCACGGGAAGCAGCCGCGGTCCCTGTACGCGGCGCCCGATCGCCTCGCCGCGCCACTGCGCGGTCTGCTCACGGGCGAGCCCGGCGAGCACGCCGTTCACCGTGGCGCGCAGCACGTTCTCGTGGCGGCCGCGGGACAGCAGCGCCAGCACTGCCAGGTCACCCACCCCACCGTGTGCGCCGTCATCAGGAGCGCGAGTCCGGCGACCACCAGCCACGGTTGCTTCCGGCCGCTCGCGACGGTGAGCCCCGTGCTCAGCAGGAAGCCGCCGCACGCCACGAGGAACGCCGTGTCGGCACACCGCCGGACCACCGCCCAGCGGGACGAGGGCGCCAGCTGAAAGGGAATCCCGTAAAGATGCACCCGGCCGATGGAGCCGGCCTGGATGACCGTGTCCGCGTCACCGTGGAAAGTGTTGCGTACGACGTGGGTCCTGTTTTCCCTGGCTCGCCCCACGTCGCCCTGGTCACCCTCGCGGACGATCCTCTGATGCCTGAGCTGACCGTCTGGGCACGCCGTCAGCCCAGGCTGTTGCCCCACAGACGCGGGTCGGTGCTCTTGAGGCTGGGGACGCCGTCGTACGTACCGCCGTCAGCGGTAACGAGGGGTGCGGAGAGCTGATCCTCGAGAAGTCCGTCGCGGACCCGCACGATGGTGCTCTCGTGGTTGGTCTTGCCGGGCTGGAACCTCTTCCCGTCGATCGCGGCCTGCAGATAGTACAGGGCGTACTTGGCATAAAGGTCGACCGGCTGGGACACCGTTGCGTCGATGCTGCCCTTGGAGATGTGTGTGAGCTCTCTGGGGGTGCCGTCGTTGGAGACGACGAACACGTGGTGCTTGTCTTTCGGGCCGACCAACAGCTCCTGCTGCTTGAGTACTTGGAGCGTTCCGGACAGGGCGAAGCTGGCCTGCATGTATATGCCCCTGATGTCGGGGTGGATCGCCAGGTCGTTCTGGAGCTTCTCCGCGGCGACGGCCCCGTCCCAGTTGGTGGGCTCTGCGAACACCTCGATGCCCGGGTAGTTCGCCTTCATGCATACGTTGAACCCGTCGGTGCGGTCACGGCCGTTGATCGATGAGAGGTCACCCTGGAGCATCACGACCTTCCCCTTGCCGTGCAGCTTGGCACCGAGGTACTTACAGGCCTTCTCGCCGTAGGCACGGTTGTCAGCACGCACCACCATGAAGGCCTTGCCCCTTTCCGGGCGGGTGTCGACCGTGACGACGGGGATTTTCTTCCCCTCCAGCTGCGCCAGGATCGGCGCGATGGCAGAGGTACTCTGTGGGGCCATCGCGATGCCCTTGACGCCCAGGACGATCAGCGTCTGCACATTGGCGGAGAGTGCGGAAATGTCGTTGTGCGAGTTGGTGGTCTTGAGTGAGAGACCGAGTTGCTTGGCGTATTGCGGCGTGTACCTGATGTACGAGCGCCAGAAGTCGGTGTCGGAGCGCGGGTAGTCGACACCGACCAGTGGCGCGTCGCTCGGTGGCGCGGAGGTGCCGGAACCGCCGCTGCAGGCGCTGATCAGCACCAGTGCGGAAAGGGCGGAAGCGGTGGAACAGAGGAGGTTTTCGAGCCTCATCGGTACATCCTCGTGCTGGGTCCCGCAACATCAGCTGCCCATCCCTTGGAAGGGTGACGGTGAAATCTATGCGGGGAAAGAGGAGAGGTGCGCACCTCCCGGCTGATCTAAGTCACCTGTTTACTCAATATACCTGGACGGACACTCTTGAGATCGTCTGGTCATTCAGGTACTGAGGATGAGCGGCAGCCTGCAGTGGCAAATGAGGCAACACACAGTAAGGGAGGAGTCGCTTTGTGTCGCCACTCGGTGGAGCCCCCACGCGGTGCACAGGAAACAGCCGGACAGTGGAGCGGCCTGCTCGGCGGCCCCGAGGATCACCTGTTGAACGCGACCCTCGTCGAGCAGCTGGTCGAGCCGGGCCTGTGCGCCGGGCCCCTCGACGGTGATAGTCGGCATGTCGGCGTACAGCAGGTCGGCTCTGGTGCTCCCGATGTCGCCGGCGAGGGGGACGTGTAGGCGGTGGTCGCGCCGGTCAAGGCGGTGCACGAATGATCGGCGTCCCCACGGGGGGCGCCACTCGGTGGGGCGCGGGCGGTTGCTGTAGATGCGGGCGAGGCGCCGTCGCGTAGCCAGGCTCGGCGCCGGTGACGTCGAACAGGTGGTTTTCGGTGTGGTGGATCCGGAACTCTTCCCGGCATTCCGGCCGGCATCCTTCCAGTTCGCCGTCGCGCAGGGCGATGATCTCCGATGACGGGTTGACCGGCATTCCGCAGCGCGAGACCGGCCTCAAGCAGCTGATCCACCGCATCGTAAAGACGTGCCGGAAGGCCGGGGAGGACTACAGGTACTTGGCTTCGCCCGCCGACGCCGAGACCTTCGGCTACGAGCTGACGTGCGCCCTCCTGCAGCCGTTACATGCGCCGCAGCACCGCGACGACCTTGCCCGGAATGGTCGCGTCGTCGCCGGGGATCGGCTCGTAGGCCGCGTTGTGGGGGAGGAGCCAGACGTGGCCGTCCTCGCGCTTGAAGCGCTTGACCGTGGCCTCGCCGTCGAGCTTCGCGGCCGCGATGTCGCCGTTTTCGGTGGCCGGGCCGGCGGCGGACGGTGACCCAGTCGCCGTCGCAGATCGCGGCCTCGATCATGGAGTCACCGACGGCCTGAAACCGACAGGTTCTCGTATGGGGCATTTTGAGCGACGAATCCGAGGGGCGCAGTGCCGAATGCCCAGCCTTGCACGGTTGGGTTCCTGCCTGTCGTAGGCACGGGCTGGTCCCGTCGGGGAAGGGGAGGAAGGTCTTCGACGGGTCAGGCTGTGGTGCGGCCCTTGAGGGCTACGGAACAGACGGGTTACCAACTGCTCTTGGTCACGCCGGGGAGTTCGCCCGCGTGGACCATCTCGCGCACGTGGATGCGGGACAGGCCGAAGGTGCGCAGGTGGCCGCGAGGGCGTCCGTCCACGGAGTCTCGGTTGCGCAGGCGTATGGCGCTGGTGTCCCGGGGTTGCCGGCGCAGCTCCCTCTGGGCTGCGGTGCGTTCGTTGTCGGATGTTCGGGGAGACGAGATGATCGCCTTCAACTCGGCGCGGCGCGCAGCATAGCGGGCCAGATGACCCTGCTGGCTGGTGTAGGCAGAGCCGCAGCGCTGGCACTCTTGCAGCCCGTCGATCACATCTGCGCCATGGAAGCAGAAGTCGATGGGTGTCTCCGGAACGGAAGCTGTCGAGGCTCCTCGAACCAGGGTGCTCATCGTGCAGACGGGGCACCGGTCCGGAGCGTCACCGTCGTACGGGGCATCGGGAACGGCGTGGTTGAGAACGCGGACGGGCATAGCCCAGAGCCAGGCCCGAGCGCCGTAGCCCTGGACACAGAGGTGGCGGTGCATGGCGGAGAACCTTGCGTCCGACTGGCACCACTCCGGAAGCCCCTGATGAGTCTCGGAGTGAGAGCGAACTGCTGGCACTGCGGGCACCGGAGGGTGCGCCCTCTGACGGGCCCCAGGACCGGAGCGAGGTCCTTCATGCGCTTTGCCACGTAGCCCTGGATCGTGCGGACCCCTCCGCGGATCCGGTCCACGTCGATCTCCGCCTGGTGCTCGTCGATGTCGGTGGCCGGGTCAGGACGGTGCACCTGGTAGA
This sequence comes from Streptomyces sp. NPDC006739, assembly GCF_042869815.1. Classification (NCBI taxonomy): domain Bacteria; kingdom Bacillati; phylum Actinomycetota; class Actinomycetes; order Kitasatosporales; family Streptomycetaceae; genus Streptomyces; species Streptomyces sp. NPDC006739. The sequence continues at coordinate 15,758 of NZ_JBIAGM010000014.1, read as the reverse complement.
GGTCGATGCGGTCGGTGTCCAGGCGCCGGAGGCTGTCCTCGACAGCGCGGGTCAGCCAACGCCGGGAGTTGCCGCGCCGGTTCGGATCGCGGTCCCCCATCCGGACCGGGAAGTGGCCCTTGGTTGCGAGCACGACATCCTCGCGGCGGCCACGCAAGGCCTTACCGATGATCTCTTCCGCCTCGCCGCCGGAGTATTGGTCGGCGGTGTCGATGAGGTTGATTCCGCCGTCCAGCGCCGTGTGGATCAGTCGTATCGCCTCATCATGGTCGGTCTTGCGGGTGGTCATGCCCCATGCGGAGCGCATGGCGCCGAACTGGCCGACGGGGGAGTCGGATCCGGCGTCGACCTGGGCTCCCAGTCGATCCAGCTGCGGGCGGGGAAGAGGCGGGCGACGCGTTCGGGGCCCGGAGTCCTCCTCGAGCCCGGCGGCGTCGTGCAGCAGCGGCTGCTGGATGGTGACAGGGATGGCCAACGCGACGGCCCGGGCCTGCTGTTCGGGACCAGCGAGGCCGCTGCGCGGCGCTGGTCAGGCCGAGCGTCGAGATCAGCGCCCGCACCCGGGTGCTCAGCGTCTCCGTCTGCCAGGGGGTGCAGTTGGTGTTCCGCCGGGAGGCCACTGCAGAGCGCACGGCATCCGCCCAGCGAGGCGGCGGGCGGGTGCTGCGGTAATGACGGGTCACTCGGATGGGTCGGCGCGTGTCTGGAGTTGCTGCCAGCAGTGGTGGACATGCGCTTTTCGGCCTCACGCACGGCGCAGTAGGCGGCGTCCGAGAGCGCGTCGGCAGATGACGCGCTCGTGTCGGCGGGAGGCAGGGTGTGAGGGCACACGCGGTTTGCTGCGGGCGCGATACGCCTTCGCTCGCCCTGGTGGAGGACGGCTGCCCGGGCAACCAGGATTGTGGCGATGACTGCTGCTGCGACGGTCAGCGTGGCAGCAGCATGCTGACCGGACATGACTGTGAGTGGCCTTTGTGCGGGTACTGGCCGGGGCGGTGGGAGGGCCGGTATGCGTGTCCTACCAGCCCTCCCACCTCCTCATGCGCGCCGGCCGGGCCAGGTTCCGGTAAGGCGGCGAACGGCGGTGGCGTCGGCGGCCGGCGGCCGCTTTGACTCCGGCGAAGATCGCGCCCTGGAGCGTGGCGGCGAGCAGCACCTCGCGCCAGGAGCGCTCTTCGTCGGTCGCGTCCGGGGCGTCCTCATCGTGGCCGAGCATCTTCCGCGTCTGCTTGCACAGCGCTCCCGCTGCCATGCCGCTGACGGCACCGAGCGCGAGACCGACGGGCTCGTAGGCGATTTCGGATGCCTTTACCCGGCTCAGCCCTTTCGGCGACGGCAGGCCAGCCACACCACGACGGCCACACCTGCTGCCGCGAGCAGCCCCTTACGGTTGTCCCGTGCCAGCTGCGCCCCCTGGGCGGTCTTCTCCCGCACTGGCTCGGGCGCCTTCTCCCCCCATAGCTGACCGGCCTGGGCGGCCTTGGCCCGGGCCTGCCCGACGGCCTGGGCGGCTTTGTCCTTGACCGGATCGGGCAGCCGGTCCTGTGCCTGGTGGGCCAGGTCGGCCGCCTTCGCCTTCAGTTCCCCGGCCTTGATGGCGGCCTGCTCCTCAAGCTCGCCGGTCTTCGCTGCAGCCTGCGCCTTGACTTCCTCGGCCTTCTCGCGGGCGCGCGCCTTGACATCGGTCTTCGCTGCGAGCGCTTCGACCGTCTCTCCGAGCTCGGTCCGGGTCTGCTCGACCTGCTCGCGCAGTTCCTCGGGGCTGGAGGCGGTGGGTTCGTCGTGAGGCGGCTGGGTCATCGGTGTGCGCTCTCCTTGATCTCGGCCACGTCGGCCTTCACGTTCTCGACCGTCTGCTCGGGCGTGGGCGGCGCGGCCTGGTCGACCTGCTTCTTCCCCCTCATGGCCATGATCGCGGCGATCACACCCAGCAACGCTGTGACGATCAGCCCAGCTGCCCACACCGGCAGCGCCACCGCCAGGGCGGCGATCACGGTGGCGACCAGCGCCTGCGCCATCAGGAAGCCGACCACGCCGGCGCCACCGAACAGACCACCCCCCTTGCCGTAGCGTTTGCCCTTCTCCTTCATCTCGGCCTGCGCCAGGCGCAGTTCGCCGCGCACCAGCTCGGTCAGCTGCTGCGAGGCGCGCTGCACCAGCTCGCCCACCGGCTCCTGGCCGGGGCGGTCCGTGCTCTGGCCGAATCCGGCATGGTTCGGCTGCGTGCTCGACACGACGCTCACCTCCTGTCCCCTTTGAGTTCCCGCAGGCCGGGCTCTCTCATGGGCCCGACCGTCCGATGGGCTCGCGAGTACCCCGAGCGGGCGAGTTCAGGGCGGCCGGTATGGACTGATCACAGTCCCCGGACGGGCGCGGGGCTGCGGAGTTCGCCCCGCTCGTACGTGCGTTTGCTCGCAGGTGGCGGCGGCTACTCGGCCCCGGAAGCCTGCCGTCGCAGCGAGGGACGGCGTCGACGGGACCGCGCAGAGGCAAACGAACAAGGGGTTGGTCGCGATGACCGTCGCGACACAACAGGGCGGCGGAGGCGATCCAGAGGCCTCTACGACATACTGGAACTCGTTCTCGACCGCGGGCTGCTGATCGACGCGTACGGCGGGTCTCCCTTCTCGGTATCGGGATACTCGAGATCGACCTACGGATCGTCGTCGCCAGCGGCGACACCTACCCCCGCTTCGCCGAGGCGTGCAACCGGCTGGACCTGGAAGGGGGCCGCGCAAGCCGGCCGGGCTCGTGGAACTCACGCAGTCCGGCGCCCGCGGCAAGGCTCATTCCGTGAGTTCGAATCGGTCGGCGATCTGCTCGATGAGCTGCAGGTCCTTCTCCCAGGTGGCGCTTCCCATGCCGAGTACAAATGCTGCGTGTCCGCGCACGGCGAAGTACTCCCGGGTCTGGTAGATGACCGTTCCCTTGCTGTCGCGGCGGGCGACGAAGTCCAGCGCCACCCCCGCCTGCCCGGCGAACCGGGCCTCGGTGCGCGTGAAGGCGTCGTAGCCGTGGGCTTCGAGTTTCTCCTGGGCGGTGTCCGCCACTTGCGCTGCGGTCTTTCCCTTGGCGGGCACCTTGAAGACGATCAGGTTCTTGCCGGGGCCCCCGGTGGCCCGCAGGATCTCCGGACCGTTCGCCGGGACGGGAGGCAGCGCCTCCCAACCCGCCGGCACGTGCAGGACAGCCCCGTAGGGGACGATCGGGATTGCTTGCCAGGTGGCAGTGCTGAGATCAGACATGCGGTGGCCTTCCAGGCTCGGGCGTTGCTCGGTCGCCGGAGGGGATACCGGCAATCGGCCGCAGTGCGAACCTCGCGTTCCATGCCCGGACCGGTATCCGTAACAGCGACAGCCTGATGGGCGTCGATCCCCGGGAGATCACCGCAGTGAGCAGACACCAGGCCGAACCGGAGCACGCCGAACGGGAACGCCTTGTGGCGACGCACGGCCGTCTCGTCGAACGCGAGGTTGCCCGCTATCGCACCTGGCATATCGACCGGGCAGACCTGCGACAGGCCGGCCCCCAAGGGCACCAACCTGTCCGTCCACGGTGCACGAGACCTCCGCGAAGTGGCGTATCAGCTCAACCGGCGACCCCACTCGTCCTTGGCGACAGGGCCCAGCCGAGATCATGCGAGAATGCCTCACAGGCCCATTGACCAGGTTGATTCGCAACCACTGATAGAAAACCGCCTTTTGTGAAGGCGGCTGCGCGGAGGCCAACGTCCAGGTTCCCGTGTTCACGCCCCGGTGCTCCCGCTGGCCCGCTCGACCGGGATCCACAGCTGGGAGTCGGTCTCCGTACCGATCTCCACCGGTTGCGTCCGCAGGAGCTCTGGCCCTGTCCGGCTCGTGTACGGGTTCGAGGGGAACCACTGCGTGAACACGTCTCGCCACAGCTCCTGGAGGGCGCTCGGATAGGGCCCGTAGTTGTCGAAGACCGCCCAGGTCCCGGCAGGCACGTCGAGGGCGTCGAGCTCCTCGGCGGCCACCTCGGGAGCGGTCACCACGCCGATCCAGTAATCCGCCTGGGCCCCCTCTTCCCGGCTGTCGGTCAGGTACACCACCGCCGACAGGACCCCGTCCGGCTCCTGGCCGGCCAGCTCCTTCATCTGTACGACCGCCTGGTTGTCCAGGCTTTCCAGGTGCGCCGCTGCCGCTGCGTTGAGCCCCTCGTGTACGAGCGGGAGCCGGGCCTTCTTGCCGAGAACCCGAAACGGCTCCTTCTCCACGATCCGGTAGCGCATGGTCGTACTTCCTTCGACGACGACACGGAAGGACATGCGTGGTTGTGCCGTGAGCACCGCACCCGTGCGGCGGGCCTCGCCCGGCCCGACGCCGTGCACCGATCGGAATGCCCGGGCGAACGCCTCGCCCGAGCTGTACCCGTACCGCACTGCGACATCGAGCAGTGTCAGATCTCCGGCCAGTACCTCGGCCCCGGCGAGCGTCATTCGTCGCCGTCGCACGTAGAGAGGGAGCGGCATCCCGGCGAGCGCGGAGAACAGGCGCCGGAAGTGGTACTCCGACACCGTGGCGATCCGGGCTACCTCGGCCATGTCGATGTCCCGGTCGAGGCAGGACTCCAGATGGTCCAGCGCCCGATTCAGCCCTTCCAGCACGCGTATCCGTCCTTTCTCCTTGCGTCTCCACCGTAGGCACGCTCGCCCTGCCAACCAGCCGGCCGCGTCCGCAGGGGCCACACCGGTCGGCACCCGAGCCGGAGCCCGAGCCGGAGCCCGAGCCGGAATCGCTCGCCGCACGCGGCGCCTTGGCGGACATCGGCCCTGCGGTCTGGGGCGCCGACCGAGCCATCGGCCGACCGCGGGGCGAAGACAGGAGCGGTCGAGCGATGGGGCCGGCGGCCCGACCGCGCGGCCCTCAGGCCCCTTGTGCAGTAGAGAAGATTTGATCACGCCCCGCCCGACAAAACCAGTGCGGGAATTGTTGGGCGGAAAGCCCCGGCGTTAACCGAGGCTTACGCCCATGACTGATGTAAAGGGATTTTGTGAGCCGCGGTTTGACGCAGTCTGGGCGGCCCTTGCAGCTTTACTCGGCAAGGGCGACGTTGGTGCCTCTGCGGCCGTCTACGTCGACGGTGAGCCGGTGGTCGACATCTGGGGCGGGTACGTCGATGCGCACCGCTCCGTCAGCTGGGAGCGCGACACGCTCACCGGCGTGAACTCGACGACCAAGAACATGACCGCCTTGTGCGCGCTGATCCTGGCCGACCGGGGCGAGCTCGATCTGTCTGCGCCAGTTGCCGCCTACTGGCCCGAGTTCGCCGCGGCCGGTAAAGAGAACGTGCTGGTGTCGCACGTACTGTCACACACCGCGGGACTGCCGGACCTGTCCGGGCCGACAACGGTGGAGGAGCTCTATGACTGGGAGAGTGTGACGGCAGGGCTGGCCGCGCAAGCGCCCGAATGGGAATCGGGAAAGGCCGCCGGCTACCACGCGCTCACCTTCGGCTTCCTTGTGGGCGAGATCGTCCACCGCATCACCGGCCGCAGTCTCGGCGAGTTCTTCGCCGAAGAGGTGGCCAAACCACTCGGCGCCGACTTCCACATCGGACTCTCCACCGAGCATGACCACCGCGTCGCACCGCTCATCCCGCCGCCGTCACTGACCGACGAGTACGCTGCCAGCGCACCGATCAAACGGGATGGCACGCGCCGGGAAAACACCGGTGTGGCGATCCGGGTCAAGGACATCAACTGCGTGGCCTGGCGCCGTGCCCAGATCCCTGCGGTAAACGGCTTCGGCAACGCCCGCTCTGTCGCACTGGCCCAGTCGGTATTGGCGAACCAGGGTTCGGCCGGCGGCGTGCGGCTGCTGTCCCCCCGGGGTTGCGAGCCCGCGTGGCAGGAAGTGTTCCGCGGCGAGGACCACGTGCTGGGCACCTCGATGTGCTGGACGGTGGGCTTCGGTAAGTTCGGCAACACCTTCGGCTGGGGCGGTTGGGGTGGCTCGCTGGTCGCGAGCGATCCCGGCTCACGCATGACGGTGGCCTATGTCATGAATCAGATGATTGACAGGGACCAGCAGGAGGACAACCGCGGCATGGAGATCATCATGGCCGCCTACAGTGGACTGCACTGACAGGCAACGGGGCAGCCCAGGCTGGCCCACTCCTCTCCTACCCGAAATTCGCAAGTGGGCGGGGCTACTTCCAGTCACGCTCGACGGCCGGCTCAGACGCCCGTCGATACCCGATGACCGTTGTTCACCACTTCCCAGCGCTGCCCGGGGTGGCTGTCCCGTGCACTGCATCGGATACGGTACGCCGTCCCTACCCATGGGCGGCGCGCCAACGGCTTGGCAGTCGCGCCTACGGCAAACCGTCGATAAGGCTGGTCAAGTTGGGCCAAGTTGCAAGGGGTGCATGCACTGTATCGGGTCCTATCCCCGCCTCCGTGTCCAGGACGACGACCAAGTCGTCTCCAAGGCCGGGGCGGTCCTGTTCCGTGGCGCAAACCGCGGGCCGTTCACGATCCCGGCAAGGCCCTCCTGGACGTCGCCCTGGCGGTCGCACTGGGCGGGGACTGCCTCGCGGACATCGCGATGCTGAGATGTGAGACGGCCGTCTTCGGTCCGGTCGCCTCCGACCCGACCATCTGCCACCTGATCGACACCCTCGCCGCCTCCGGCGAGAAAACCCTGCAAGCCATCCGGTCCGCGCAGTCCGAAGTCCGCCATCGTGCCTGGCCGCTGGCCGGCAAGAACGCCCCCGACGCCGACAGCCAGGTCATCGTCGATCTCGACGGTGTTGACCGCCTCCGTCGACCATGGCCCGGGTGGAACCGGTGAGCCCGTCGCGGCCCTGCTCCGGCCGGAATACGCGGGCTCCAATACGGCAGCCGACCACATCACCACCGCTCAACTCGCCCTGGCCCAAACGCCGAAGCACTACTGGCGAGGGCGCCAGACGCTGATCGGCACGGACTCCGCGGGCGGCACCCACGACTTCTGTCCTGGCTCGCCAGGCGAGGACGATGGCTGTCCTACTGGTCGGCATGGTGATCACCGAAGGGATCCATGAACACGTGCTGAAGGTCCCGCCTCGGCCTGGACTCCGGCCGTCGAGACCGACGGTGAGGCCCGTGACGGGGCCTGGGCCGCGGAGCTCTCACCGGCAAGCTCCTGGACGGCTGGCCCAAGGGCATGCGATTGATCGTCCGGAAGGAACGGCCCCATCCTGCGCCCAGTTGAGGATCACGGACGCGGACGGCATGCGGATCACGTGCTTCGCGACCAACACCCCTGACCGGCCGATCCCCGCCCTCGAGCTCCGGCATCGGCTGCGGACGCGGGACGAGGACCGGATCCGGGCCACCGGCCTGCGTAACCTGCCCCCGCATACAACCGTCCAGAACAAGGTGTGGCTGGAGATCGTCCAGATCGCCCTCGACCTGCTGGCATGGATGCCCATGCTCGCCCTGACCGGCAAAGCCAGGCTATGGGAACCCCGCCGCCTACGGTTCCCCTTGCTCTCCGCGGCCGCCCAGCTCGTCACCACAAGGCGGCACAGGATGCTCCGCCTCGCCCGCCGCTGGCCCTGGACCCACGAGATCACGGACGCCCCCGAACGACTCGCACTTCTGCCTGGCCCGGGTTGACCTGCCAACTTCCCGTCCCGACGACAGCACCACCCGCCCCGGGAAGTGGAACCCGGCGCTCGGCCGACGCGACAACCGGGCCACCAGCCTGCCCACCACCCGCCCCGAAAACCGAAAAGGCCCGCCGACCCCGTCAGCGGACCCTCACGAAAGATCGAGGCTTAGGTTTGACGTCGATGGGTCATGATGCCCACGAGGACCGGGAGCGATGTGCGGCGCGAGGTCGTCGTACGGCTCTTCGGCACGCACCCTGGAGCGCTCCGGATCGAGGTGCACGACAGTGTCGTCACACTCTCGGCGAGTGAGGCGTCGGCGTGGACGGTGACGGCCGGGATGCTCAGTGGCACGGCCGAGTACGGGCCGCCGTACAACCACACTCCCGACGCCGCCCAGAAGATCGGCAGGAGAGGACACTGCAGACGCCCCAGTTCGTATTGGACCCTCCGGCAGGAGAGAACAGCGAGTTGATCGCAGCGGCGCCCGCTCCGGTGAGGTTGTAGCGCCTGATGATCCGCTCTCCGGCGCCGTAATGTACGAAGGCGGCGTTGAGGAGGATGGAAAGCGGGATCAGGGCCGTCACGGCGCTACGCCACGGCCATCGAGCGGTCGAAACCCGCGCGCTTCTGAAACCGGTTGAGGACCGCAACCCGAAGGCGGACCGCGGCCAGAAGGTCAGTGACTGACGAGGCGCTCTCGGTTGATCTCCGTCGTACTGCCCTCGGTGAAAATCGGGATCTTCGTGGGCGACGCGAGGCTGACCGACGGTCGTCGGATCGATGACGGGCGACACGGCCTCTCGCCCTCGCCGGGGCTGACGTGAAAGAGGACGGGATCGGTGTGAAACTGGGCACGGAAGGGGTGATCCCCGTGTCGGACCCAGCGCGCGCGTCCTCCGGTCCCGACACCGGCGTCGACGAGAACCGGCTGGAAGAGCTGATCATCGAGGCGCAGACCGCTCTGCCGGTCGAACTGCCCGCCCTGGCGAACCGGTGCGCCGCGTCCCTCGGCCTGGACACCGCGCGGATCTACCTCGCCGACCTGCAGCAAGAGCTGCTCATCCCACTCGACGAGGCTTTGGAGCCGCTGCCGGTGGACCATTCGTCGGCCGGTTGGGCGTACCGCACGGTCTCCCCACGGGTGGCCGAGGTGGACCACGGCCTGGACCTCTGGATCCCTATGATCGATGGCGCGGAGCGGCTGGGCGTGCTGGCGGTGCGGACCGCCTCGCTCGACGGGGTGCGGATGCGCCGTAGCCGGATGCTGGCCCATTTGCTCGCCATGCTGATCACCTCCAAGCGCGCCTACAGCGACTGGCTCGCCGCCCGTACCCGCACCGCGACCATGCTGATGCCCGCCGAGATGCTGCGGGCCTTCCTGCCGCCCCGCACCATAGGCAGCATCAGGTGCGTGTCCACCGCGGTCCTGGAACCGGCGTACGCCATCGCCGGCGACGCCTTCGACCACTCGGTGGTCAAGAACCTGCTGCACACCATGATCCTGGACGCCATGGGCCACGATCTGAGCGCCGGCCTGACCACGTCCGTCGCCATGGCGGCGGCGCGCAACGCCCGCCGCGGCGGCTGCGATCTGGCCGACGTCGTCGGCTCCCTCGATCAGGCGCTCACCCAGTGGCTGCCCGACTCCTTCTGCACCGGCGTGGTGTGCCGGCTCGACGCCGAGACCGGGGTCCTCAACTGGGTCAACTGTGGTCACCCTCCGCCGCTGCTGATCCGTGCCGAGCGGGTGCTCGCCGGGGCGTTGGACAGCCCCCCGCAGCCGCCGATCGGCCTGGCCGGCCCACTCGCCCCGGCAGCCCGGCAAGTACACGAGACGACCCTGGAACCGGGCGATTGCGTCCTGCTCTACACCGATGGTGTCGTGGAGGCTCGTGACACGGACGGTGCGGAGTTCGGCCTTGACCGGTTCACTGACTTCATCATCCGCTCCTCCTCCGCCGGACAGCGCCCGGCCGAGGTGTTGCGGCTGCTCATCCACGCCATCCTTGATTACCAGCGCAACGAACTGCGCGACGACGCGACCATCCTGCTCTTCGAATGGCGTCCGCAGCACCGGTGACGCGGTAGTGCGCCGAGCTTCGCTGTCTCCTGCTCCTGCTCCTGCTCCTGCTCGTGCTCGTGCTCGTGCTCCGTCCCGCGGACCAGGGGCCGAGGGCCTGACTGTCGTGCAGCAAAGCGATCACTCAGCCGTTGTCACCTTGGATTTTCGATCCGCTCACACCGCCCCGGTCGGTCGGTTCGGCGCCGTCCCTGTCCCTTCGTCGGGCGAGGCCGGGTGCATGTCGCGATACGCGGAGGCATGTTGGGAGAGATTTCGCTCATCGGGAGGCGTTCCGGCCCCGGCTCGCCGCCCGAGCTGCGGGCCTCTCATGCGGACCGGGACAGGGTGGTGGATGTGCGGCCTGCTGACCGCGGACGAGTTAGATGAGCGCCTGGAAGCTGCCCTGTCGGCGTGGACGGTGAGCGAACTGACCGCGCTCACCGTCGACCTGCCGGCCGCCGGTGCGGCTGGGGCGGAGGTCAAGGACGTGGTCCGGATCGAAAGCACAGCGGCGCGGTCGAGCGCGTGGGGCGTTGGGTGGGCCGCGGAAGTTGGAGCTCGCGGTGACGTACTGCGAGGTGACGCTCGACTTCACCGACGCTGTGGTCACGCATGACACCTTACGGTGAGCATGACGGGGAAGACCCTGACGCCGGTGACGAAGCCGGGGATCGTCGACATTGATGGTCTGCAGCTGATACACAGCAGGGTCAAGCACCGTCGGCTTCCGGCGAATCCCGATGCACCGGTCAGTTGGCGAGTTGAGCTGGTCGGTCAGAAGGCTCACGGCCGCGTGGTGCGGCCCCCGCCTTGGGCGTCCTGGCGGTGGCTGTTGCGCAGGCCCACGGTCCTTCCCGAAGGTGATTGACGCCAGTTGTGAGCTGTCGGCGGCGCTGTCGCCGGGGCCTCGGTTGGGCGACGCTCGGGTATTGTCAGTGCGGACGCCAACGAAGTTGCGTGGCCGGCAAGACTGCTTGGTCCGGTTGTTCTCTGCTGCGGGATTCAAGGTGGCGTTGGACGTGAGGCGGTCTACGACCGTCGCACAGCTCCGCGCCTCGGCGTGCTCGGTACGGTAGCGGTCCGCGGCCCGCCCACGCCGGTCGGTGACACTGCCGTTCCGGACAGACAGGAAACAAGGAGCGCAATTCACCAGGCGCATGCCCATCATCGGCGTGCTGACGCGACAGCGGGGCCGGACAGGTCAATCATGCCCAACCCCGCTCAAGTCGGCTGCGCCACGATCGGCTGCAGACCCGCCTCAGCTCGCCGTCAACTGACCTGAACGGTGAGCGGCGAGGAGTGGAACGTACCGGACTTGGTCGCCACCCGCACCTGCTCGGTGCCCTTCTTGGTGAACGTCCGCTTGATCGTGTAGGTGCCGTTCTTGTTGACGACGGCTGTGGTCTTCAGCGTGGTCCACTTGCCGTTGTGCCGGTGCTGAAGCACCAGCGTGGAACCGGTCTTGATGCCTTTGACACGGCCGGTGAACACGACGGTGTTGCCCACCTTGACGGCCTTGCGGTCGGCGGAGACGGTGATCGAGCCCATCGCGGCCGACGTCCGCGACGGCTTCATGCTCGGCATGCCGGTGTGAGTCATGGTCGGCTTGGGGGCCGGTGTCCCGGTCGCTGCGACGGCTCCGGCCGTACCGGTCGACAGCAGGGCGGCGGACAGGGCACCGGCGGCGAGTGCGCGGGTGTGATGGCTTCGGGTGACGCTCATGTCGGTCTCCTGGACGGATCGAAGTTCCCCCCTGGGAGCGAGTCGGCCATCCGGGACGGCTCGCGCATCCAGGCTGGCCCGAGCGCGGCGGACCGGCATGTCCAACGTGCATGCCCACTCGGTTGAAATATGTATCAAATCTGACAAAGTGGCAGGTCGGACCAGTGATTGCCCCACCGACCACCGCTAGTTCGTTTTCGCTGTGCATCACTGGAACGGCGTAGCGTGATTACTCAGAGCGAGCATTGAGGGATCGCCGGGCTGGCCGGCATCGCCTGTGCGCACCTGCTCCTCGGCGCGCGCCGCCCCTGGCAGGGGCTGCGTCCAAGGCGGCGGTGAGAAACCGGCCGCCGCCCGCTGAGGAGTTCGCCCGTCTTGCAGACGAGGCCGACAGGGGGCAAGGCGAGCTGGCGACCTCGGTATGACTACGAGCAGGCCAGGGCCCGCGAGAACCGGCTCAAGCGCCTCGGCGGGCCCTCCGGCGCCGCGCAGGTCGGAGCGCCGTACGCCGTCGGCTCCGCTCTCATCGTCCGCGCCGACGGCGAAGCCGGCCAGTGCGCGGCTGTAGGGTTGCCTCGCCCGGCCGCTCCGTGTTCAGCCTGGGGTAGCAGGTTGAACGCGGCCGACCTGCGGCCGAGGCGAGCGCGCACAGGAATCCGCGAAGCGGGTCAATGCCTCCTGCTCGGGTATCAGTGCCGAAGGCCAGCAGGACATCCCGCAACTGGCGAGCAGGATGGTCATCGCGCCACGTCAGCCTGTCTGCTCGCCGAAGATGAGCCGGGCACGCGCTGAACCTGTCGGATTCCCACCCGTTCTCGTTCGTGCTGTCGGATTCTCATTCGTATACGTGCGAGCCCATGGAGGGGGAGGTGGCGACAGTGAAGCCTGTCGAGGCACTGGCAGAACGTGCGGGGGCGACGCGCCGCGTGGAACAGCTGCGAGCGCGCGTCGTCAGCAGTGCGCGGTACCAGGAGGGGGAGACACCCCAAGGTCCCTTGCATGATCGAGGTCTGTCGACAGTCACTGAATTCCCCAGTTGTGACGGGTTGAGCATCACGGAATTCGGCTCTGGCGACGATCACGTGATGTTCTCTGGCCGACGCGTCGCGGCGCACTTGTGGCGGAGTGCAGCTCACGCCAGGGTGACGTGCATGTCGCCTTCGGCCAGGACGTTGAGGACCTCGGCGAACAGGTCGTAGGGCTGGCCGTCCGGTGTCAAGGTCTTGGGCAGGTGCTCGCGTGCGGTGACGGCGTCTCGCCAGAGCAGGGTTGCGGGGGCGGTGTAGCCGAAGGTGCCGCCCAGGCAGTCGTCGAGGGCGTCCAGGCAGCCGCCGAAGTAGCCGCCCGGTCCGTTCACCGCCTCGCCGAGCGCCAGGTAGAGGCCAGGTTCGTCGGTGATGTGCCGACCGTCGAGTTCGTAGGCGTGACGAGCCGGCCGGTCACGGTGGGCGCGTCGGCAGGCCCGCTCCCGGACGAGATCGAGCCAGGCCCCGCGGCGCCGGGTGTCGAGGCAGGCCCAGGCGCCCAGGGTGTTCGGTGGCCCGGCGAGCCACCGTTCCCAGATGGGCCGGGCGTATTCGGGGACGGGCGTAAAGAGCTTTCCTTCGAGCTCCAGGTCGATCAGGTCCGTCCCGTTGGAGGACGGTTGCCAGGCGGTGACTTTGGTCCACAGCAGTCGTTCCGTGAGGGGTTCGCCCTGGTCGTCCCGTATCTCGAGGGCGGCCTCCTCCAGATCCAGCGCCCGCCGGGTGCCCTTCAGCAGTGCCGTCCTGAGCTGATCACTCGGGGCGAGTCCCCTCAGGACGAGCGGGGGTGCCACCTGCTCGGGTGGCAGGATGCGGGCAAATTCCCGGCACGAGCCCAGCCACCGATGGCCGTCGTGCAGTCGGACGGAGCCCCTGTGGCCCTCGGGCGGGCCTTCGTAGTCGTCCAGACCGGTGAGCAGCAGACTGTCTGTTCCGGGGAACTGCCCTGAGCTCTCCGCGTCCTCCAGCAGCCAAGGTTCGAGTCCCTCGTCGTCCGGCACCAGCCACACCCGGCTGCCTACCCAGTCCCGCACCTCGCCGTCTACCGGGACCCAGTCCAGCAGTTCGTACGTCCCACTCCGGGGTTCCCCGAACAGCCCCTCCGCCTCGACGCAGACTCCCCAGGCATGGCCATGCTCGGTCTCCGTCAGCGTGTACCGCGTGGGCCCGCGATGGTTCTCGTCCTCCTGCACGGAGGGAATCATGCCCGGACCAGGCTTACGCGGTGAACCTTTTTCCCTGTGGCGGGTCACGATCTCTCAAGGCTGAATACCCGAGTTAGCCACAAGCGATCAAGTTCCCTCGGTTCTGGCGGGTCACGTGACGTTCCCTGCCATTGCACGCGTCGCGACCCACAGGACTATGTGTGATCGGGGAGCATGATCGACGTGCTTATCGCAGAGTATTGGGGCCCTGTTTCCGCACCTGAGCGCAGTGGCCGTCGATCGGGTGGAGTCCGATGGTGTGTCCGCGACGTTGTCCGTACGGTCTTCCGCGCCGGCCGCAGCGTGTTCCGGCTGCGGCGTCCGGTCCGCGCGGGTTCACGGCCGCTACCGCCGTTCGTTGGCGGACTCGCCGGTCGCCGGGCGCGGGGTGAAGGTTGTGGTGACGGTGCGCCGTTTCAAATGCGTCAACGACGCGTGCTGCCAAACGACGTTCAGCGAACAGGTCCCGGGCCTCACCTCGCCGTTCGCCAGGCGGACGCCGACGCTGAGCGAGGCGCTGGTGTCGATCGCGCTGGCGCTGGCCGGCCGGGCCGGATCCCGGCTCGCCACCCGGTTGGGTATGCCGTGCGGCCGTGACCTGCTCATCAAGCTGATCCGCGCGCAGCCCGCGCCCGAGGTCCCGAAGGTGACCGTGCTCGGCGTCGACGACTTCGCGATCCGGCGCCGTCACTCCTACAACACCATCCTGATCGACATGGAAACGCACCGGCCAATCGACGTGCTGCCGGACCGCGAGGCCCAGACGCCGGCCGATTGGCTGGCCGCGCATCCGGGCGTCGAGATCGTGTGTCGGGACCGGGGCGGCGCCTACGCTGAGGGTGTCCGGGTCGGCGCACCGGACGCTACGCAAGTCGCAGATCGCGAGTTCGGGCCACCCGATGCTCGGCTTCTGGTGGCTGGCACTGGCGTTGCGCGTCTCGCCGGACGGCAGGCCGGATGACCAGGCACTTGTACGGCCCCTTGCACGCGATTGCCCGCACGCCGGCTGCGCGCGACTGTTGTCCCGCCTTGTGTTGAGGCGGGGCCCTGGTCGGCGGGGACGGCCGCGCGCCGTCGCTCGTAGCGATGCCTCGCCAGGCCTTCAGCTTGTTGATCAGCTGCTCGACAGTGTTCCTCTCCTTGTCGAGGGCGGCGGCGTGGCTGACGGGCCGGCTGCCTCTGGAGCCCTTCTTCACTGACGCTGCGTTGCGCCATCAGCAGGGCTTACTGGTAGCCGTTCCAATAGTTCTCGCTGCCGGGGCAGTCGTGGTAGGTCTTCGACGCCCAGACGGCTTGGCCGTTCTGCCACAGGACGAAATTTCCATCAGTCTGCACGATGGCGATGGTGCCCGCCCCGTGCCAGGTCTGGGTGTTCCAGTCGACCTGCCACCCGGCGGAATTCTGGTAGTAGGTGGCCATGTTGCCGTCGGACCAGAAGTCCCACTTGTCGTTGGCGATGTCGCCGCTGTTGGTCCACCCCGAGGCCCACACGGCCTGCCCCGCTGAAACATTCCGACCGAGTCCGAACGAGTAGCCGCTGTTCTTGCAGTACAGGACGAGGTTGCCGTCGTACTGGAACCGCAGGTACGTGAAGGCGCTGTTGAATGTCGTCTGGGGCCTCCACTCGCTGCCGGTGTACAGGGTCGAGGAGTGGGTGCACTGCGAGCGGTCAGCGCCGGACGACAGCACGTTGCAGACGTAGCTGGTGGCGGACGCGGTCGAGGCGTTGGCGACGCCGAGACCGGCCATGAGTCCGACGGCGGCACCCGTCACGCCAATGGTGCGTCGGATCTTGCGGACCTCGAGCATGGCGCTGGTCTCCTGCTGTAGAGCGGCGTGGCTCCGGTTGGAGCCGGGACACAGTTTGACCGTGAACGGACCGGTCGTGTCCAGCTTTTACGCGGATTGGCGAAAAGCTTTGGCTTCGAATCGTCGCAGGTGGAAGCGCTCTGATCCACTTGCGACGGAGTGGTTTCTTCCGCACCGATCCGTGGGCAGACTGGTGCACCTCACCATCGCGACGACTAGGTGTATTGCCCTGTGAGGTTGGGGACGCGGCTGGCGGGTGGTTGGCCCTTCAGCGCGGTGTGTCCGCGGTGGTGATTGTAGGTGTGCAGCCACTGC
>NZ_JBIAGM010000013.1:0-272418 GCF_042869815.1 Streptomyces sp. NPDC006739 | reverse complement strand
GACCACGCGGAAGTAGGCCACGGCGGAGACGTCGACGCTCACGTTGTCCTTGGTGATGATGCCCTGGGACTGGATCGGCATCGTGACGACCCGCAGCGACACCCGGTGCAGGGCGTCGACGAACGGGATGATGAACCGCAGCCCGGGGGAGCGTGTTCCGACGAGTCGGCCGAAGCGGAACAGCACCCCTTTCTCGTACTGCTTGACGACCTTCACGGCCATGGCGAGCGCCACGAGGGCCAGGAGGCCGACCACCACGATGAGAACGATCAGGACTTGCATGGAAGGCTCCTCGGGACGAGGACCACGGCGTTCGCGCGAGGTCCTGAAAATGGGTCGGCGGAGCACGTGACGCCAAGGGGAGCGAGCACTCTGTGATGTGCTCGTGGCCCGTCGCGAGGAGCGCGATTCACCGGACCGGGCACCGAAGGCCGTGACGACCTGAGGACCGGCCGTGTCTCCAGCATCGCTCGTCGGGGACTGGGATTGCATGGGTCGAACGGCCCCCACCGTGCCGGCCTCCGTACGACGCCGGGTCAGCCCTTGTCCGCGGGGAGGGGGACGGTCCAGTCAAGGGTGGTGCCGGTGGGCCGGTGCGGGGCGATGGTGAGGACTCCGCCGAGTCCCGTGGCACGGGTGTGGAGGTTGGCCAGTCCGCTGCGACGGGTGCTGCGAGCCGGGTCGACGCCGTGGCCGTTGTCGGAGACCTGCAGCCTCAGGTGTGTGGCGGTGGCCTCGACGGTGACGTTCACGGCGGTGGCGTGGGCGTGCCGGGCGACGTTGGCGAGGGCTTCGCGGAGCACGGCGAGCAGCTGGTCGGCCATGGCGTCGGCGACGAGGGTGTCCAGCAGGCCGGTCATACGCAGGGCGGGAGTGAAACCCAGAGTCGCGGCGCCCGCGCCGACCTCCGCGACCAGACGCGTCCTCAGGCGCGTATGCCCGGTGCTGTCACGCTGTCCCAGAGCGTAGATCGTCGACCGGATGATCTTGATGGTGTCGTCGAGGTCGTCCACGACCTGTTGGATGCGCTCCGCGGCCTGCGGGTGATCGGAGACCTGCGCGAGGACCGATTGCAGGGTCATTCCTCCGGCGAACAGGCGCTGGATGGCCAGGTTGTGCAGGTCGCGGGCGATACGGTCGCGGTCGCCGAGGAGCAGGAGCTGTTCGGCGGCGCGGCGGTGCTCGGCGATCTCCAGGGCGAGAGCGGCGTGGTTGGCGAATCCGGCGATCATGGCGACGGTCGCGTCGGTGAAGGCGGATCGGCCCGGAAGACCGGCGACCTGCAAGACGCCCCGCACGTGTTCGGGGGTGCCGAGCGGGACGAGGAAGACCGGCCCCAGGGACATGAGGGCGGTGTCGTGTTCGGTTCGGGGGTCGGAGTTCCAGTCGTCGGTCGTGATCGTCTCGCCGGAGGTGTAGACCTTCGCGGCCAGCGTGGTGGCCGGCAGGACCAGCCCGCGTACGCGGTCGGCGTCCTGGCCGGAGGTGGCTTCGACGACCAGGTCGCCGGTGCGGGGGACGGGCACGGCGAGGGCGACCAGATGGGCGTCGGCCATCTCGCGAATGGTGGCGGTGAAGGAGTTCAGGACCTCGGCCGGGGCGGTGCCGGACAGCAGGCTGCTGGTCAGTTCGCTGCTGGCCGTCAGCCAGCGTTCGCGGCGCTGTACCGCCTCGTACAGCCGGGCGTTGTCGACCGCCACCCCGGCCGCCGCGGCCAGCGTCGCCAGCACCGCCTCGTCATCTGTGTCGAACTCGGCCCCACCGCGTTTGTTGGTCAGGTACAGGTTGCCGAACACCGCCTCGCGCACCCGGACGGGAACGCCCAGGAAGGTTCGCATCGGCGGATGCCCGGCCGGAAAACCAGCGGCGTCCGGGTGCTCGTTGAGATCGGCCAACCGCAGCGAGTGCGGCTCGCGGATCAACAGCCCGAGGATTCCCCGACCTTCTGGACGGTGCCCGATCGCGGCGAGGGTCTCCTCGTCCATCCCGTCCGTGATGAACTCTTTGAGGCCGCCTTCCTCGCCCAGTACGCCCAGCGCCCCGTACTCGGCATCGACCAGGGTGACCGCGGACCGTACGATCTGCCGCAACACCGCACCCAGATCCAGCTCGGTCCCGACAGCCAGAACCGCCTCCAGCAGTCCGAGCACCCGCTCCCGGGCGGTACGCACTCGTGTGATCTGGGCCTGCATCTCCTCCAGCTGCTCGTCCAACCGGATGTGGGGCGCCACCTGGTCTCCGGTACGCCGCGTAGCGCCCGTGCCCTCGTCCACGCGGACTCCCTTCGGGCGGAAAACTCCCTTTGGTCCCTCCAGCATGCGCCCGAAAAGCCGCCATCGGCCTGTCACGGAGGAGGACCCCGCTTGAATGTTCGAATCGAGCAGGTAGGACGACCATCGACTCGGTCGGCACTCCACGGCCCGGCCTGACCTGGCAGCGAGCCGCGCGCCTTCCGCGAACAAACGTGCGAGGCGCCTGTGGCGGGGCAGGCGATGCGCGGACGGCAGGTCAGCCGTGCCCTCAGTTGCCGGCTCCGTCTCGGAAGCGGCGCTCGCAGAGGTGGTGCGTTCCCACTCCGGGAACAGGCTGCGATCTCGGCGGTCCCCCGTTCTGCCCCGGAAGCAGGCGGCCGGTCACGGCCGGGAGTGGCTTGACGCTACCGAGAGCTTTTCGGGTGCACGACTGCGGCGCCCTTCCTGGCGGATCACAGACACGGGCAGTTGGAAGCGCCTCGACCGGCATGACACTCCAGAGTGTGGGCCGCTTCATCAAGCATCCCGAGGCCGCCAAGCGGGTGCTGCGGGCCGTGGAGAACCTGGACGAGACCATCAGGATCATCTGTTCGACCATCTTCGGGCTGCGGGCCCGGGCCGTAGACGTTGTCGGCGTGAGACCTCGGTGCTGGGTTTCACGCCCAGCGTCCGCCTCGAGAGCCTGCTCGACACCAGCGTCCCGCTGGAGATTGCCGACCACCTCGTGGTCGGCAATCTCCGAGGTCCTCACCAACATCGCTCGCCATGCCCATGCCGATAGGGGGCCCGCAACATGGCCGAGCGCACGGAGCAGCCGGGCGGGCACCTCCACGTGTCCAGCCCCGACGGGGGCGGTGCCACACTGCACTGGCGGGTACCCCTGCCCCCCACGTAGGAAGCGGGCACTTCCCTGGCGCGGGGGCGGAGTCCGGCAGGCCGTGTTGGCGGACCACACGGGCAAGGGGTCCAGGGACGGCCCACTCGGCCCATGTTCCGCGACCGCTCGCCGGTGCAGCCTGAAGGCGTCGTAAGACGGCACCTCGGCTCCCTGGAGGACGCCATGAAGGGCACTCCCACCGACGTGAGTGACGTGATGACCCGCAGGGTCGTCGCCCTGCGCACGGGCGCGGTCTTCAAAGACATCGTGCGGACCATGCAGGAGTGGAGGGTCAGCGCCCTCCCCGTGCTGGACGACCGTGGACACGTCGTCGGCGTCGTCTCCGAGGCCGATCTGCTGCCCAAGGAGGAGTACAGCGAGGGCGACGCGGGCCGGTACGGGCCGGAGGGCCGCAAGGCGGACGCGGTGACCGCCGGTGAGCTGATGACCGCTCCGGCTGTCACTGTGACGCCCGACGCCACCCTCGCCCACGCCGCGCGCGTCATGGCTCGCAGAAGGGTCAAGCGGCTGCCGGTGGTCGGCTCCGACGGGACTCTGCAGGGCATCGTCAGCCGGTCCGACCTGCTGAGCGTCTTCCTGCGGGACGACTCGGACATCGCCGAGGACGTCCGGCACGAGGTCGTCGCACGGCTCTTCGGCGCACACGCCGGAGCGATCCGGATCGAGGTGCGCGACGGTGTCGTGACCCTCACCGGCCGGGTCCGCGAAACCGCTCTGATTCCGCTCGCCGCCCGCCTCGCGCGATCCGTCGCGGGCGTGGTGGACGTGCACTGTGCGCTCGGCGGCACGCCCCGCCATCCGGACCTCGACCCGGACCTGCCGGACCCGCAACGGCCGGCCCCTGCCTGACGGAGGCAGATCGCAAGGCGAAGGAGGGCGGGCCGATGACACGGACACCTCCCATGACCGTGACACGGGTGAGGCTGTGGCGCTGGGGGCACAACCCGCTCAAGCGGCACAGTGACGTCGTCGAGGCCTGGATCGTGCTCGTCACCTGGGCCCTGGCGCTCCTCGGAGGAGTGCTCGCGGGCGTGGTGGCGGCGCAGGCCACGGACTCGGCGTTCGCCGCCCGGCGGGCTCAGGTGCACGCCGTGTCGGCTGTACTCACCGACGACGCGGCGAAGACCCCCTCCGGCGGCAGCGGATACGACAACGGCCGGGTGTGGGCCGCCGTGCGCTGGACGGACGCGGTCGGCAACGTGCACACCGGGCAGGCGAAGGTCCTCCCGGGCTCCCATGTGGGCAGCAGGCTCACCGTGTGGGCGGACCGTACTGGCGGGATCGTCTCCCCGCCTCCCAGTGGGACAGGGGCGACGCTGCAGGTGGTTCTGACCGGTGCCCTCGTGGCACCGCTGGCCGGTGCGACGGTCTGGGCCGGCGGCTGGCTGATCCGTACGCGGCTCCTTCGGCGGCGCCTGGCCGAGTGGGAGGAGGAGTGGGAGCAGGTCGGACCCGAGTGGCGTAAGCGGAGCGGCGGCAGAGGTTGATCGGCAATGCCGGCCGCGGCAGGCCCGGCATCAGCAGGCACGGGGCCGTGGCCCAAGGCGCAGTCCCACGGTACCGACGCAGCGAAAGCTCAGCCCCACGGTCGAGTGAGTTGGGCGGTCGGACGCATCGACGCCTGCCGATCGGCTGCGCCGAGGGCGTCACCCGGCGTCGGAGTCGGCGGCGGTAAGTCGGCAGTCCACGCCCACGACCCCTTCCACGCCCCGGACCAGGCGCTCGGCCAGTGGAATCCGCGCGGCGTCCCCGACGCGTCCCGTCAGGGTCGCGACACCGTCGCTGACGACGATGTGGACGGGCTCGACCGGGGCCGGGAAGAGAACATCGATGATGTCGCGTCGGATCTCGTCCGCCAGGTCGTTGTCGGGACGCAGGAACACCTTCAGTAGATCCCCGCGACTGACCACGCCTTCGAGGACGTCCTCGGCATTCACCACGGGCAGCCGCTTGACATGCCGCAGCGCCATGATCCGTGCCGCTTCGGCGAGCGTGGCGTCTTCATGGACGGTGACGGCCGGGCTGCTCATCAGCTCCTCGGCGGACACCGCCCCGGCCTTGGCCAGGTCGGGCAGCCGACGCAGCTGAGTGAACCGGTCAGGATCGCTGTCCCGGAACTCCTCCTTGGGCAGCAGGTCGGCCTCGGAGACCACCCCGATCACCCGCCCGTCGCCCTCCAGCACGGGAAGGGCACTGACCTTCCACTGCTCCATGCGTTCGACGATGTCCTTGAACCGGGCCTTGCGGCCCACCGCGACGACGGCATGCGTCATCACGTCGCTCACCCGGTGGGGGGTGCTGTCCATGCTGTCCTCCCATGACCGTCCGGCCGGACGGAGCGTGCGCGCGGTCACGACAGGTCACCGCTGCCGTAGGGGGCGTACAGGTCGAGCAGCCGGACCCGGGTGGCGTGCAGCCGCTGGGCGACCACGCGTCCCACCCACACCGCTACGGCCCGCCCGAACGTCGGATCTGCGGCGCACATCCCGCGCACCGCCTCGGCGTCGAACTCCCAGGCCCGCACCGGGGTCATCGCCTCGGCGCCCAGATGCCAGAGATGCGGCGGGAAGTGCCAGGACCAGCCGACCAGTTCGCCGTGCCCGAGTGACTCGACCACGGCCGGGCGGCGGCCGGGCACCTGCAGATCGAGGGCGACGGTTCCGGTGCGGACGATCCAGAAGCGGTCGGCGTGCCGGCCCTCCTCGAACAGGCGGGTCCCGGCCTCGAAGGAGACCTCGCGGGCGAGGCGCATCAGCCGTTCGCGGTGCACGGGCTCGAGCGCCGTGCTCATGGTGGTCGCGGAGGTCATCGCACCGACTCCCTTCCTGGGCTGTCGATCCCAGCGTGCGCGACCTCGGCCGCCGACGCCACGGGCTGCCCGGACCGGGCCGTGGGCCCTTCGGCTCATACCGCGCGGTGCGTCGCCGGGTCGGCCCCCGTACGAACCGAGCCGGTGCCGCTCACTCGAATGGGCCGCCCCGGCCCTTTGTCGGGACTCTTCGGCCCCGTGCGTCCCGCCCGCTGGTCCACGCACGCTGGACGCACCCGCAGTGGAGGGAGAACGATCATGAGCGTCTCCACGCGCATCGCCGTCATGGCGGTCGGTGACCCGTCCCGGCACGACGAAGGGGTCAGCCGGGCGGTGCTGTCCCGCCTGCGCGAGCGGGCGCTGGAGAGGTCTTTCCGGCCGGGCACCGTACTCGCGGAGTGCGACCTCGATCCGGGACGGCTGATCCAGCTGTGGGACCACACGGAGCTGACCGTCGTCCTGGAGTCCGCGCGCACCCGACCGGGGAACCCCGGCCACATCCACCCGCCTGGAACTAGGCGCCCGCCGACTGCACCGGCCGAACGCCATGGTTGCACGCGGACTCGGCGAAGCCGTCGAGGTGGCCTGGGAGCCAAACCGGCTGGCTGCCCGGTCACCTGGTGGCGTACGCCGTCGAGGCCGCCGACACCTCGGTCGGACCGGGGCTGTCCCCACCCGTCAACGCCGTGGTGGACATCCTCGTGAAGCGGGTGGAGGACGAGATCGTCCGGCATAGGGTCGCCGCGGCGCGTGGGGCCGACGGCGCGGCCATGGCATGACTGGACGGGAAGGGCTCGTCTCCCGCTTCTCGCGGATCCCGATTGCGCGGTGAGCGGCTGCCGGCCGCTTCTCCACGTCTCCTACGGGTCCTTCCCGCCACTACCAGCACACCACCGAAGCCGCTCGCCCACCAGGGCCGATCGGCCCCGATACGGCGGTGATCGCGAGGAGCCCGAGCACATGAGAACCGCGCTTCACGACTCAGCGGCCCAGCCCGCCGTAGGGTCCCGCCCCGCGCTGCTCACCTTCCTCGGCGGCGTGGGCACGGTCACCGGCAGCAAGTTTCTGGCCGAGAGCGACCACGCCCGGGTCCTGATCGACTGCGGCCTCTCCCAGGGCCTCACCGACCTCGCGTCGACGAGCACCTCGCGCTGCACGGCCCGCCGGATCTCGTCATCGGCGCGGAGGAAGACCTGGAGCAGATCGCGGTGGGTGACGATGCCGACGAGCCGGTCCTCCTCGTCGACCACCGGCAGACGTTCGATGCCGTGCCGAGTCATCAGCCGGGCGGCCTCCGGCAAGCCGGCTTGCGCACGGACCGTCACCGCCGGCGCCGACATGATTCCGCCGGCCGTACGAGCCCGGTTCCGGGCGGAACTCGCACATGCACGGCGGCGGAGCTTGCACGCCAAGTCGTCGAGACGGCCGCCGGATTCACTCGACCGCGCCTGTCGCTGCATCAGCTCGGTCTCCGAGACGACCCCGGTGGCCTTGTCGTCCTCGTCGATCACGGGCAGCCCGCTGACGTCGTGGTCACGCAGGAGGCGGACGAGGTCCATGAACGGGGTGCCGTACCGGGCGGTATGACGTCGCCACTCATGACGTCGCCGATCTTCGTGGGCTTCACGGCGGTCCTCCGTTTCGACGGTCGTGACCCGGTCAGCGCAGTCGGCGCAGGTACGGGTCGTGGGGCCGGCGCGGGACCAGCCGTACACGCGCGTCGAGGGTGGTGACGCCGCGTGGCCCGGCCAGCACAGGATTGAGGTCGGCCTCCACCAGCTGGGGAAGGTCCGCAGCCATCCGGGAGAGGCGGTGCAGGAGTTGCTCCAGGGCGGCGAGGTCGACGGCAGGGCTGCCGGCAAAGCCGAACAGCAGGGGAGAGCAGCGTGGGGAGGTGAGCAGGTCGTGCACGTCCAGGTCGGTCAGCGGCGCGAGCCTGGCGGCGTGGTCGGCGAGGAGTTCGGTCGCGGTACCGCCGAGGCCGAACACCACGAGCGGCCCGAAGACCTCGTCCTGGACGACACCGGCGAACAGCTCGGTGCCCCGTTCGGCGAGCGGCTGGACGACCACTCCGGTCATCCGGTCGCCGAACCGGGTGACCAGATCGCGGTGGGCCGCCCTGACCTGGGAGGCGTTCTGCAGGTCGAGGTGGAGGGCGTGCTGCTCGCTCTTGTGGACCAGACCCGGCCAGTACGCCTTCATGACCACGCGTCCGTCCGGTCCGGCGAGCCGTTCGGCCGCTGCGACCGCCTCGTTCTCGTCTCGCGCCCACCCCCAGGGGATCTGTCGGATGCCGTAGCAGCCCAGGAGCACGGCCGTGCTCTGAGGGTCGAGCCAGCCGCCCTCCGGATGGGCCTCCAGGTAGGCGGTGGCCAGGTCCTTCGCGCGTGCGGTTTCCACGTCCGGCAACTTCGGTACGGCGCCCGGCCGCCGGGCGAGCCAGTCGGCGCGCGTTGCGGCGTGGGCCAGGGCACGGGCGGCGTCCTCCGCGTCGGAGTACGCGGGCAGGGTGCCTCTGCCGGCGGTGGGCAGCAGCTCGACGCGGGCCGCTTGCGCGGGGAGCACCGCGACGACGGGGCGGGCGAGAGGGCCAGGAGCCGAGGTCAGGGCGCGCACCAGGTCTTCTCCGGTGGCCGTGGCGACCGCCGTGGGGACCAGGCTCACGAGGACGGCGTCGACGGCGTCGTGCTGGGCCAGAAGGCTGATGCATGCCTGTAGTTGCTCCTCGCCGACGGCCGCCGTGACGTCCACGGGGTTGGTCGCGGTGGCGCCGTCGGGCAGCAGGGCGAGGAGTGCGTCCACCAGGTCGGCGGCGAGTGGTGGGATCACCAGTCCGGCGTCCACGCACGCGTCGGCGGCCAGGACGCCGGCCCCGCCCGCGTTGCTGACGACGGCGATCTTCGTGCCGTGAGGCAGCGGCTGGGCATGCAACAGGGCCGCGGTGTCAAGGAGTTCGCCGATGGTGCGGGTGGCGGTGATGCCGGCCTGGGTGAACAGGGCCTGCCGGGTCATGGTCGGGGTGGCCGCCGCCGCGGTGTGCGAGGCCGCGGCCCGCCGCCCGGCCTCGGACCGGCCGGCGTCCACGGTCAGCACGGGCATCGTCCGGGCCACCCGGCGGGCGGTGCGCGAGAAGGCGCGGGGGTTGCCGAAGGACTCCAGGTGCAGCAGCGCCAGGTCGGTGTGCCCGTCGCTCTCCCACCACTGGAGCATGTCGTTGCCGCTGACGTCGTACTTGTCGCCGAGCGAGACGAAGGTCGACACCCCGACGCCGAGCCGGGCCAGCCCGTCCAGCAGCGCGATGCCGACACCACCCGA
Source organism: Streptomyces sp. NPDC006739 (assembly GCF_042869815.1). Classification (NCBI taxonomy): domain Bacteria; kingdom Bacillati; phylum Actinomycetota; class Actinomycetes; order Kitasatosporales; family Streptomycetaceae; genus Streptomyces; species Streptomyces sp. NPDC006739. The sequence continues at coordinate 263,144 of NZ_JBIAGM010000013.1, read as the reverse complement.
CTGCACGGCGACACCGGCCGTCCCGGCTCCGGGGTGCCGGGCGGCGAAGGTGGCGTCCAGATGGACGTCGTCCTCGGTGTTGGCCAGGCCCAGGCAGTTCGGGCCGACGAGTCGCATGCCGTGGCGTCGGCACGCGCCCATCAGAGCGCTGCTCTGGTGCGTGTCCAGGCCCGCGGACACCACGAGCAGGGCGCGTACGCCGGCTCTCCCGCATTCCTCGGCCACCTCGGCAACGGCCGCGGCCGGTACGGCGATCACGGCCAGGTCAGGCACCTGCGGCAGGTCGGCGACGGACCGGCAGGCGTGCACCCCGGCAATCGCGGCAGCCTCCGGATGCACGGCGAACAGTCGCCCGGCGTAGGAACCGTTGTCGATGTTCCGCAGGATCGCGCGCCCGACCGACCCCGGCCTGCGGCCCGCGCCGATCACCGCGACCGTTCGGGGCCGCAGCAGCGGCTGCAGGCTGATGACGTCGGCGACCCGGCCCCGGGCTTCGACCGCGCTCAAGTAGGTCTCGTCCTCGGTGAGTTCGACCGAGCAGTGCACCTCCGGTCCGTCGAAGTGGCGAGTGACGCGCAACCCGAGGTCGTGGAAGACCTTGAGCACGTCGTGGTTCTCGGCCAGGGCGTCGGCGCTGAAGGCGGTGACGCCCGCCGTACGCGCGGCGTCCGCGAGGTGTTCCAGCAGGAGGGTGGCCACACCACGGTGGTGCCAGTCGTCGGCCACGGCCACCGAGATCTCGGCGGTGCCACCGCCGGGCAGAACCTCGTACTCGGCCAGCCCCACAAGCCGCCCCCCGCACTCGGCAGCCAGCGCACGGTATCCGGAGCGTCCGCCCCTGGCCACCCGCTCGGCGGCCTGCCGGGCGGAGGACGGGCTGACGGAGAAGAACCGCAGCCGCAGGTTCTGCGGTGCCATCGCCTCGTACAGGCGCTGCACCTCCTCCCGATCCGCCGGACCCGCCTGCCGTATGCGGACAGTGGTTCCGTCGGCCAGCAGGGCATGCAGCGGGGCCTCCTGGATACCGGTCATCACGAACTCTCCCTCCGGACGATCCCGCGTTCAGCGTCCGGCGGCGGGTCCCGGTGGCACAGGGGCTGACCGGGCACCGCGCGGGCCGAACGGCCCTCCCGGGCCGAGACCTGCACGATCTCACTGGGCCAGGGAGAAGTAGCTCTCCTCCTCCTGCGTGAAGTGCAGGAGGAGGACGGTGTGCAGTCCGTACAGGCAGGAGCGCAGGTCGTCGAGCTGGCTGGGGGACAGACCGCCCCCGGCGCGGGCCAGCTGCAGGTGGGTGGCGATGCGGTGGGAGAGGCGTTCGATCTCGGTGTGGGCCCGGCTCATGGTGGCCGTGGCCTCTGGGCCGCCGAGCGCGGGGGCGAGGGCGGGGTAGAGCTCGTGCTCCTCGGCGTGTTCGTGGGGCAGCAGCCGCTCGGTGAGCAGTCGATGAGCCTCTTCGACAGCTGCCAGAGCCTGCGGTCCGGGATCGTCGGAGAGAGTATCGGCGGCACCTCGCACCGATTCGAGCACGTCCTGGAGGTCGTCGTGCTCCGAGGCGAAGCGGTGGATGAGCGCCTCGGCGGCGGGCGTCAGTGCCGGCCGCGCGGCCTGGTCCGCGCGCAGTGCGCGCAGGGCGTTCAAGATGACCGCCACGTCGATGGCCTCCTGAAGGAGGGCGCCGACGGCGGGCGGCAGCAGTCCGAAGGCGGCCGCGGCCATCGCGGCCAGGGACATCGCCATCCCACCCAGGGCACTCTGCACGGCGATCCGACGAGCCCGTACGGCGATGAAGACGGCGTCGGCCAGCCGGTCCACGCGATCGGTGGTCAGCACGATGTCGGCGGCCTCCGAGGAGGCGGTGGAACCGTGGGCGCCCATCGCCACACCGATGTCCGCGGCGGCCAGCGCGGGGGCGTCGTTCACGCCGTCGCCCACCATGACGGTGACCGCGCGTTCGCGTTCGGCCCGTACGACGGCGACCTTGCCGGCCGGGTCGAGTCCGGCGCGGACGTCGTCCAGACCGAGGACGGCGCCCACCTCGCGGGCCGGCTCCGCGCGGTCGCCCGTCAGCATCAGCAGCCGCTCGATGCCGGCGGCCCGCAGGTGTCGCAGGGTGCGCGGGGCGTCGGGGCGGAGGGGATCCCGGAGCAGCACCGCACCTACCGAACATCCGTCGACGGTCAGCCAGGCGACCGCCGCGCCGTCGAGAAGCGCCCGGTTGTCCACCGCTCTGGTCCAGGCCGGGCGGGCGCCGGACGCGCCGATGCGGCCGACGGACACCCGGTGACCGTCCACAGTGCCCGCAGCACCCCGGCCGGGCTCCTCCGTGACATCGGACGGCACCGACAGGACAAGCTTGCGTGCGCGCGCGGTGTCGACGATCGCCTCGGCCAGAACATGCGGGGAGTACTGGTCCAGCGACGCGGCCAGCCTCAGCACCTTCGCAGGCTGCCACCCCGGTGCGGCCACCACGTCCAGGACGCGAGGGCAGCCGCGGGTGAGGGTGCCGGTCTTGTCGAGCAGCAGGGTGCGTGCCCGGCCCAGGTTCTCCAGGGCGCCACCGTCGCGCATGACGACTCCCAGGCGTGAGGCGCGGGAGATCCCGGAGACGATGGCCACCGGCGCGGCCAGCAGCAACGGACAGGGGGTGGCGACCACCAGCACCGCGACCGCTCGGACCGCCGAGCCGCTGAGCAGCCAGGCCAGTCCCGCCACCGTGAGAGTGAGGGGAAGGAACCAGGCCGCGTAGCGGTCTGCCAGCCGGACCACGGGTGCGGACTCGGCCCCGGCCTGCCTGGCCAGTCGCACGATTCCGGCGTAGGTACTGTCCTGCTCGGTCGCCGTGGCCCGCAGCTCGAAGGCGCCGCCGGCGTTGACCACCCCACTGCGGACCGTGTCACCCGCCGTCCGTTCGACGTGCAGGGACTCGCCGGTGAGCACGGACTCATCGAGGCAGGCCACGGCGCCCTCCATCCGCCCGTCGACCGGGACGACCTCGCCCGGACCAACGACGAGCAGGTCACCTATGGCGACTTCGCCCAGCGGGACCGTGGCGACGCCCTGCGCTGTCCGGCGGCGCGCCGAGCGGGGAGCGTGCTCCAGCAGCGCGCGCAGATCGTGCGAGGCACGCCGCTGGGCTGCCGCCTCCAGCGTGCGACCGGTGGCCAGCATCAGCGCGATCAGCGCACCGGCAAGGTATTCATGGACGGCGAGGGTGCCACCGAGAGCGAGAACCGCGATCAGGTCGACGCCCGCACGGCCATGACGAAGTGCGGCGACTACCCAGCCCACCGCGGGTAGGACCGCAGCCGAGGTGCCCAGACCCCACAGGAAGTCCGCGAGACCCTCGTCACCGGCGAGCCAGGCAGCACCCCCTGCTGTCAAGGCCGCTGCCGTGACGGCCAGGAGGGCGGGCTCCAGCCGTGCCGAGGCAACGGCCACGGTCGGAGAGCGCAGCCGTGTGATGAAGGCGCAGCGGTTCATGGCCACCTCTGTCTGCCCGGCGTAGTTGCCCGGTCCGGTCCGCGTCCACCACACCCCGGCGCGCCGGGTCCCTGGCAGGGGACGAATGGCTCTCTGCCAGGGCCGTCCGGACCTTGTCTGGGACTATGTGCGTGCCAGCGGCGATCAGAGTCTCCGGACGAGTGCGTGCTCGGGGCACCACGACGGCCGTCGCGTTGGCCGCACCGGCTCATGACGCACAGCTTGGGCGAGGGTGAGAAGCAGGCACTTCGAAAGTCGCAGGCGCCGAACCCTTACCGCTGTCGCTCGCGAGGAGGTGAGTTACTGTGATGATCTAGTACGGCCAAGGTGTGGGCCGATGGGGCTGGTTCGCCATGTCCGGTAGGCCTGATCCTCTTCTGGACCCTGAGCGTCACCCTCGGCATCATCCTGTACCGGGCCCTGGTGAGGCGGGGAGAAAGCAGTGACAGAGCCGACGCCAAGCCGATGGACCCCGCCCCAGGGCAGCTCCTTGCTAAACGCTTCGCCCTGAGTGCGGTAGACGAGGACGAGACATTGCTGATGGCCTGGGAGGTAGTGCAGCGATCCGGGCAGCGTCATCTGCCGGTGTTATACGAGAACGGCTGCTGCGCCGGTGTGCTGGGCCGCGCGAGGCCCGCCGTCGCCTGCGCCGACCCGCGGTGACACGGTCCCGCAGGGCGCGTCTTGCTCCAAGGCGCCGCATGGTCACGGCCCATCCGGAGGAATCGACACTCCGAGCGGCAGCCGTCATTACGGAGGAGCACGTCGACGCGCTGCCGGTCACCGACTCGCACGGACGACTGACCGGCCTGCTGACGGCGTAGGACTACGCGGCTGGTGCTGGTCTGCACCTGCACACCGGCTTGACGCAGGACACGCCGCACCTAGTCGCGCGAATCAGGACTTTGACTACCGAGTGTGATACTTGCTGAACGTCCTACCCCCTCCTTCCAGCCTGTCGGCGGGGTGGATCCCGCTGATCGGCGGGGTGACTTTCGGTGAGCGGCGCGCTGGGATGAGACGGGCGGCGGGATCACGAGGAGTTGCTGCGTTGACAGAGCGGGGCCAGGGCCCTGTCGGTGCTGGTGAGCCCGGTGTAGGGTCCAGCGCCGTGTGTGCCGGGCCTCGTGCGTCGTACCGTCTGCCGGTGGTCACGCCGGTCGACGTCCTTGTGCAAGTCCCGGCGGAGCGGCCGCCGGTCTGCTCCGAGTTCTGAAGCGGATTCGAATGATCTCTGTCCTGATTGTGATCACCACGGTGGTGGCCGGTTGGTCGCTGGTCGCCGGCCGGCTGGAACAACGGCACGTGAGGGCTCCTCTGGTGCTGGTGCTCGCGGGAGTCGTCACCGGGGTGTTCACGCACAGCCATATCGCCGCCACGTTGAACTCCGAGGTTGCTCAGCATGTGGCCGAGGTCATCCTGGCCGTCCTGCTGTTCGTCGACGCCACCGAGCTGCCGGGCGGGCGGCTGTTCGGAAACGACCCCGGCTCCGCCGCGCGGGCCCTGCTGGTGGCCCTGCCGCTGAGCCTGATCGCGGCGGTGCTGCTGGGAATGTGGCTGCTGCCCGGGCTGCCGGTGGCGCTGCTGCTGCTCATCGCGTGCATCGTCGTACCGACCGACTTCGCCCCGGCCGAGACGCTGGTCCGCGACCGGCGCATCCCGGCGAGGGTGCGCAGCGTGCTCAACTTGGAGAGCGGATACAACGACGGCATCGTCTCGCCCCTGTTCCTGTTCGCACTGATCCTCGTCGGCACCAACTCCGTCACCCGCACGCCCGAGCAGGCCCTCGGCACGGCCGTGCCGTTCGCGCTGAAGGCCGTCGTGGCCGGCTTCGTGGTGGGGGCGCTGGTGGCGTGGCTGATCAACAAGGCCGACCGCGCGGAGTGGATGACGGAGCAGTCCCGGCGGATCGTCGTGCTGGTCACACCGCTGCTCGTCTACACCGTGACCGTGGCAATGGACGGCAATGGCTTCGTGGCCTCGTTCGTGTGCGGGATCGCCTTCCGCTACGTCAGGCAGGCGCCGGTCCGCCGACGGGGCGTCTCGGCTCCCCACGCCTCGGACTTCCAGCTCATCGAGGACACCAACTCGATGATGACGATGTGCATGTGGTTCTTCTTCGGCAACGCCGTGGTGCTCGCCGTGGGCGAGGGCGTCCAGTGGCCCACCGTCGTTCTCTGCGTCGCAGCGCTCACCGTCGTGCGCGTCCTTCCGATCATGCTCGCCTTCCTCGGCTCGACGTTCACCTGGCGAGAACGGCTCATGGTCGGCGCGCTCGGACCACGCGGCACCACCTCCATCGTGTTCGGCCTGCTCGCGTTCAACGCTCTGCCGGACGGGCTGTACGCCGACACCGCCCTGTACGCCATGACCCTGACGGTGCTCGGCAGCGTTCTGCTCCACGGCGGCGGCTCGATGGTCATCGCCCGGTCCCTGACCGGCCCGCCCCCGTCGGCTGCCGGCGGCCCTGCCTGCCCGGGGACCGACGAGCCGGACTCGCGGGTCGTCGCCAAGCGGAGGTGATGTGCCTGGCGGTACCGCGTGCCTCGCGGTGCTGTGATGTCCCGCGGTGCTGCCGTGCTGGTGACGCGTCCGCCTCGCGGCCCCGGCGGCTCCTGCTCCAGGCCGGTCTTCTCCAGCCACTCGGCGGGGGTGGACCCGACAGTCGCCGGATGTGCGGAGAGCGGGCGGGCGTCCAGTCTGGAGGCATGACACAGCACGTTCGCGACAATGAGCACGAGACCACCCTCGGGGCATCGGCCGACACCGACGTGCCGCGCGGTGATGTCACACCGGGCGGAGGCGGGTTGCTGGAGTTCGTCGGTCTGACGCTGGCAGCGGGCGCCGGGGTCCTGTTCGTCGTCCGTCCCGAGTTCTACGAAGCAGGGGTGCACATCTTCGCCACGCAGACGGCCTCACTGTTCCACTGAGCCGACGATCGGAGACCTCTCCGGTGTGGGCGTCTCCGCGGTCACCGGCTGATCTCCTGGTTGCCGTTGCACACACGCTCGCTACGAGGGCTGTGGCACCGGCCCCCTGAGCCGCGGCCCAAAGTACTCGTGCGGGCCGGTGCCCGCAGCCGCTGACGCGGCGCGCGTCCGACCCCGTAGGAAAGGGAGTTCTGTGAACACCGCATCCGCCTCCGAGCCGACGGGCGCCGAGTCCCTACGGGCCCGCGAGACGCTCAAGGCGCTCTACGGGTACATCCGTCCGCACCGGTGGGCCGTCGCGCTCGGTCTGTTGTGCGCACTGGCCGGGGCCGCAGGGGGACTGCTGCAGCCGCTGGCCACGAAGACCCTGGTCGACCGGCTCTCGTCCGGTGGCACGATCGGCACCGTCCTGCTGGCACTGACCGCGTTGGTGCTGCTGGGCGCGGCGGCTGAGGCGTTCGGTGCCTATGTGCTGGAAAGGACGGCGGAGTCGGTGGTGCTCGCCGCCCGCCGCGGCCTCGTCGGACGGTTGCTGCGGCTGCGCCTTGCGGAGGTGGACCGGATGCAGCCGGGCGATCTCATGGCGCGGGTGACCTCCGACACCACCCTGTTGCGGGCGGTCAGCACCCAGGCCGTGGTCTCCGCGGCGACGGGGGCGGTGACGCTGGTCGCGGCGGTCGTGGTGATGGCGTTCCTCGATGCCGTCCTGCTCGGCGTCACCCTCGCTGTGGTCGCGGTGCTCGGCGTGGGCGCAGCGCTGGTGATGCCCAAGATCGGGCAGGCCACCGAGCGCTCCCAGGCGGCTGTCGGGGAGATGTCCACGGGCCTGGAGCGGGTCTTCGGCGCATTCCGTACGGTGAAGGCGTCCGGCGCCGAGGAGCGGGAGACCGCTCGCGTCGAGGCGGCGGCGCGCAGGGCGTGGCGCCATGGCGTGCGCAGCGCGAAGTGGGAGGCCGTGCTGGGGTCGGCGGACAACCTCGCCGTCGAGCTGGCGTTCCTCGCGGTACTCGCCGTCGGCGGGGCGCGGGTGGCGTCCGGGGCGATGCCCGTGTCCACGCTCGTCGCGTTCCTGCTGTACCTCTTCTTCCTGATGGAGCCGGTGTACAAGCTGGTCGACGCCGCGTCCCACTACCAGGAGGGGGCGGCCGCGATCGCCCGGATCGCGCAGGTGGACGGCCTGGCGACGGAGCCACAGGACCCGCATCGGCCGGTGCGGCCCGCGGAATCCGAGGCGGTGTACCCGCGTCCGGCGTCGGTGCGCTTCGAGGAGGTGTCCTTCCGGTACGGTCCCGGGCTGCCGGACATCCACCAGCAGGTGGACTTCGAGGTGCCGGGCGGCGGGATGACGGCCCTCGTCGGCCCCTCGGGCGCGGGCAAGTCGACGGTCTTCGCGCTCGTCGAGCGGTTCTACGAAGCAACCGGCGGCCGTGTCCTGGTCGACGGTGAGGACGTGACGCAGTGGCCGCTGCCGGAGTTGCGGTCGGTCATCGGGTATGTCGAGCAGGACGCGCCGGTGCTGGCCGGCACGCTGCGGGAGAACCTGGTGTTGGCCGCGCCCGGCGCGACCGACGACGACATGCGCGAGGTCCTCGCCCGCACCAGGCTCGACACCCTCGTCGAGCGTCTCCCGCACGGCCTGGACACCCTGGTCGGGCACCGCGGCTCGAAACTGTCCGGCGGCGAACGCCAGCGCATCGCGATCGCCCGCGCGCTGCTGCGCAGGCCTCGGCTGCTGCTCCTGGACGAGGCGACCGCCCAGCTCGACGCCGTCAACGAGCAGGCACTGCGGGACGTCATCGCCGAGACCGCACGCGAGACCACCGTCCTTGTGGTGGCGCACCGCCTGTCGACGGTCACGGACGCCGACCGCATCGTCGCCGCGCCGTCGCCGGGAGACCGCTGCGGCCCGTGGACCCGGGCGGGCCCACGGGCCGATCCCACCGGACGAGAACCGGCCGGCGCCATCCGCCGAGCCTCGTCCACCTGCCCGCCGACGGGCCCGGAGCGCTCCCCCCGACCGGCTGGAACGGGCCTGCCGGGTGGCGGGTGTCCACAGCGGCGGCACCGTCGCGCTCCGTGCCGGACGTAGAGTCGACAGCAGGCGATCACCGTACGAGCAGTGGACGCCCCGGTGCGGGGTGTGCGGGTCGCCGAGAAGCTGGACAGATCAGACGAGTGTGAGGCGGAACGCCGGTGATCCGGGTAGTGGTGGTCGACGACGAGGCACTGGTGCGGTCCGGGTTCGAGCTGATCCTGAACGCCTCGGACGGCATCCAGGTCGTGGCGACCGCGGCGGGAGCGCAGGCCGCCGACGTGATCCGGCGCGAGCACCCGGACGTCGTGCTCCTCGACATCCGCATGCCGGACGTGGACGGCCTGACCGTCCTGCGGGAGATCCAGACGCTGCCCCAGCCGCCGGCGGTGGCCATGCTGACCACCTTCGACGCCGACGAGTACATCGTGACCGCGCTGCGCTCCGGAGCCGCGGGCTTCCTGCTCAAGGACACCGAGCCCGAACAACTCGCCCAGCTGGTCCGCACCCTGGCCGCGGGCGGGGTGGTGATGTCCCCGAAGGCCTCGCGGGCTCTGTTGCGCAGTCACCCGGGGGCGGGCGCGCCCCAGGACGCGGACGTGGCGCGCGTGAATCTGCTCAGCGACCGCGAACGTGACGTCCTCGTCCTGATCGCGGAAGGACTGTCCAACGCCGACATCGGCACCCGCATCCATCTGAGCGCGGGCACCGTCAAGGACCACGTCAGCTCGATCCTGACCAAGCTCCGGGTCTCCAGCCGCGTCCAGGCGGCGCTCCTCGCGGAGCGGGCCGGACTGCTCAGCGACGACGGCGCCGACACGGCACGGGGCAACGGTTGATGAGCACGGGCCAGGCGCTGTGGCGGCGGGTGCCGCCCTGGGCCGTCGACGCGGGCCTCGTCACGCTCGCCGTGCTCGACACCTGGGTCAACCTCTACGGCGAGGCGACACCGTTCATGTGGGCCTGCGCCGCCCTCGGCTGCGCAGGACTGTTCCTGCGCAGGCGCTTTCCACTGGTCGTCTTCCTGCTGACACTGCCCATGACCCTGTTCATGGACGTGGCGGTCGCGCCGATCGCCGCCCTGTACGCACTCGCCACGCGGACCCGCAACCGCCCGCTGCTGGCCGGCTGTGCCTTGCTGAACGCGGCGGCGGCCACCCTCGCCTGGCCCCTGTCCGACACTTTCTCCCGCGACCGGACCTGGACGCTCATCCAGTTCGTCTACACGCTGGCCACGGCCTTCGCCCCGATCCTGTTCGGCCAGCTCGTACAGGCCGGACACGACGTGGCCCGCCAGCTCGCCGAGGTCGAAGACGCCCGCGAACACGAACGCGCCCTGTACGCCCAGACCGTCCTCGCCCGCGAACGCGCCCAACTGGCCCGCGAGATGCACGACGTCGTCTCCCACCAGGTCAGCCTCATCGCCGTACAGGCCGGAGCCCTGCAGGTCGCCGCCAAGGAGCCCGACGCCCGCGACGCCGCCCGCACCATCCGCACCCTGAGCGTGAACACCCTCGACGAACTCCGCCACATGGTCACCCTGCTGCGAGCCTCCGGCGGCAAGGAGACCGAACTCACCCCCCAGCCCACCCTCGCCGACCTCCAGCAGCTGATCGCCAACAGCGGCATCGAGACCACCGTGACCGGAGGCCTTCCGGCAGGCATCAGCACCACCGCCCAACGCACCGTCTACCGCACGGTCCAGGAAGCCCTCACGAACGTACGCAAGCACGCCCCCGGCGCCCGCGCCGAGGTGCGCCTGTGGCACGACGCGCAGCACTTCGGCGTCACCGTCACCAACACCGCCCCCACCCGTCCGTCCGTCGCCCTGCCCAGCGCCCGGCACGGCCTGATCGGCCTGCGAGAACGCGCCGAACTGCTCGACGGCACCCTCACCGCCGAACCCACCCCACAGGGCGGATACAAGATCGAACTACGGGCCCCCACCCGGCCCGCCTGAGAAGCCATTGTCTTTCGGGCGGCGCGTTCGACGCCAGGGCCTGCCGTAGCTGAAGCAGCATCGCATACGCCACCGCCGCACGATGCTGGCCGGTGCCGGTGCCGGTGCCGGTGCCGGTGCCGGTGCCGGTGCACTCGCGCTCGCCATCACCACGGCCCTCACCTTCACCAACGCCCAGGCCGCCCCTGTACCCTCGGCGGCCAGACTGTCCCCGGCCCGCCGCGACCACCCCCGCGTCCCAGCTCACCACCGGCACAGCCGGCGCGTATTACGACCACCTCGCTGGGTGGTGGGTGTCGCCCGTGTAGTTGACGCTGGCGTTCAGCGCGGTGACGGTGGGCCGGCGCTCTCCGGACCCCGTCAGCTACGCTCGGCGCCCGGCATGCCGACGCCTCCTCGGCTGGCGGAGGCGTCGACCCGGTCGGAGCGCGGTCAGAGACGGCGGGCCGCGCGCAGCCCTTGAGCGTAGTAGCCGTCACCGTCGAGCCGTGAGGTGCCGCCCCTGTCGCCCATGGTGGGGCCGTCCGCGTTCTTCCGGCTGGAGATGAAGCGCGGGTGGTCATCGGTGTCCAGGCCGAGGTAGATACCCATGTGGCCGATCCGTGCGCCGGGCAGCTCCCGTGTACTGAAGAAGACGAGGTCGCCGGGCTGGAGCTGCTGGATGACAGCAGGGCGGCGGTCGGTGAGGGGGATCACGGGTACGCCGAGCCGCGCGTGGGCGATCGCGTCGGGGGTCCGTTGCAGTCCGCTGCCCGCCGGGCTGTCCCTGCTGTTCAGCGGGAACCCGGCGCGGTATCCGTACACCAGCCGGACATAGCCGGAGCTGTCGACGGAGCGCGCGCGGTCCTTTTCGGGGCGGCGGGTGACAGCGTCGGGGAAGGTCCAGGGGATGCCCAGGTAGTCGTAGAAGTCCGAACCCGTGCGCGGCTTCCCTTGCCGGGTACGCCCCGAGTCGCTGGTGGTGCTGGGTGTGTAGCGGGCGGCACCGCTGTATGGGACTCCCGCCGCCGTCTTCCGGGCAGGGGCACCTGCGATGTAGTCGAAAGCCGTGGCGAGGACGTCGGGATCGCGGCTGCCGCGCCGGGAACCGAGCCACGTCTTGAACCATTCACTCCGCTCCGCGCCACGGGCCCATGCCTTGGGCAGCAGCCGCACCCAGCTCCTGGTGACGACGTGGGCATCCGTGGTACGCGGCTCCGCGAAGGTCCTGCTGGGTCCGGCCAGTACGGCCGTACGGGCGCCGTCGGTGAATGTGGCGATGACGGTGCCGCGGGGGTCTCGGGCGATCGTGCGGGAGGGGTTGCCGATCCGCTCGAAGTGCAGCGGACCGCTCCCGGTCCGGATTCCGGCACCCGGTGATGCCGGTGATGGCTTCGGATGGTCGGTGCGCTGCCTCAGCTGCAGGGTCAGCACGCAGCTCGCCGCGAGCAGGACGGCTGTCACCAGGAACAGGGCCGCGTTCCTGGTCAGGGAGAACCCACGGATTCTGGACAGGAGACGTTTCACTGGTCAACTCCGTTGACGGAAAGTGGAGATGGCGCTGGATGTGGGGGAGGGGCCGGCTCACGTCGTGGGCAGGGCACCGAGCAGCAGCCCGGACACCACAATCACGTAGGTGGCGAAGGTGACCGTGCCGGTGGACAGGACCGTCGCTGTCTTGGGCTGCCTCTGGAGCTGGTAGGCGATGAGGCCGGGGACGATGAACCCGAGGGCCTGATGGGCGAACAGCAGGGGGAACTTCTGCTGGAGCGACAGGGAGAGCCCGGCCTGGAGCAGGACGCCGGTGAGCACGACGGCGGCGAACAGCCGCTTGCCGTAGAGGATGACGAAGCGCTGCAGCAGCTTGGTCAGCAGGTAGGTCAGGCCCGCCACGCCCACGACCATGGCGGCGCGCCGCAGATCGTCGACGAGGGTGAGGGCGAGCCAGCCGGGGGTGATCATGCCGCCCGGTGAGAGGTTCGTGGTCAGGTAGCACAGGAGGGAGAACACCAGACCGAGCGCGATGCCGATGGCGGCGATCTGGGGGGTGACTACTGCGGGGATCAACGGGATTCTCCATGGGAGGAGTTGTGGTGGACACCGGGAGAAGTGGGGGCGTCGCTCGGGTGAGCTGGGTCGGCGCCGGCATCGAGGTGGTCGGGCGCGAGTGCCGTGAGCCGATCCAGGAAGAGTTCGCCCTGGCCGTGGATGTTGCCGATGGCGACGAGCGAGGAGTCGGGCCCCAGGTGAGCCAACAGATCCGTGGTGAGCCGGTCGGGGTCGCGGCGGTCGCCGCCGAGATCGACGACGTTCCCGGTCCAGTGGCTGGGTACGGCGTCGGCGGCCGACTTGGTGGGGTGGCCGATGAGGAACACCGTCTCCGGGTCGAGCTGGGGGATGAGCGCGCCCATCTGCCCGTTGCGCTCCACACGGTCGGGACGGCAGTTGATGACGACGTGCAACGGACGCTGGATCGCGCCCAGTTCGAGCAGCTGCGTGATGTTCATCAGCGTTGACTCGGGGTCGTTGGCGGCGAAGACGTTCGCGAAGCGCAGCCGCTTGCCGTCAGGGGTGCGGTACCGCTCGACGGACAGCACACCCGGGTCCGGGGGCGCCTCGTACATTCCCTTCAGCGCGGTCGCGCGGTCGACGCCGAGCAGTTCGGCGACCGCGAGTGCGATGGCGACGTTCTCCTTGAAGGTGAACCAGCTGAAGCCACGCAGTTCCTCATCGGTGACGGTTTCCGGGTCGGCGTAGACGAGCTTGCAGTTCCGGGCGTCGGCCTCCTCTTCGAGTATGTGGAAGCGCTCCTTCTCCGCTGTCACGCAGACGCCGCCTTCCGGCAGGGACCGGCACAGGGAGCGGGCCACGTCGTCCAGCGTCGGGCCCATCTCGGCGAGATGATCCTCACGGACGTTGCAGAGCACGCCGATGGTGGAGCGGATCAGCTTGGTCTGGTTGATCTCCTGGAGAGCGGGCATGACGGCCATGCACTCCATGACCAGGACATCGGGTCGGTAGGCGGCGGCCCGTCGGACGATACCGATCTGCTCCACGACGTTGGCGATGCCGAACTTGCGGTAGACCGGCTCCTCGGTGGCGTCGGGGTGGATGAACCGGGCAGCGGTGCCCGTGGTCTTGCCGACGGTCACCAGACCGCTGCCGCGCAGCGCGCCCGCGCACAGCCGGGTGATGGAGGACTTGCCGCGAATGCCGTTGACCAGCACTCGGGTGGGTATGGCGGTGAGGTTCGCGTCATGGCGGCGCTGTTCGACGATGCCTGCGACGAGCAGGCCGGCGCAGCACGTCGCGAGGACGCAGTACAGGAAGAGCACGGCGGGTCAGCTCCTGGGACCGGGGCCGGACGGGGAAGCGGAGGGGGCGGGCGCCCCGTCCGGGGAACACGGTGCGGGCGGTGCGTCGGTGCGGGGGAGTCGCTGTCTGATCAGTTCGAGGCTGCGGGCGACGGATCCCACCTCGTCGTGGTGGCGCGGGTAGAGCACCGTTGTGCGGTCCCCGGCCGCCAACGCCTCCGCACCTGCGGCGATTTCCCGCAGCGGACGTACGACGACGAGATGCAGCCAGCCGAGGCAGAGGGCGCCCGTCGTCAGTCCGAGCAGACCTACGAGCATGATCCGCCGCTGGGCCTCGTACTCGGGAAGGCCGATCCAGAACACCGGTCTGATCGAGGCGACCTTCCAGTCGAGTGCGCTCGCGACGCCTCGCTTGTCCTTGAACGGCGCCACTGCGGCGACCGCCGGATTTCTCCAGCCCAGTAGCAGTTCAGCGGAGCCCTTGGGTGCGCGGGCGGCCTCCAGCTGGGCCCGCAGCCGACCGTCGGAGACCCGCCCGAAGGCCACGAACCCCTTGTTGGACGCGATGACCCGATGCGCGGAGTCCACCAGCCACACCGAGCCGAGACCGGGTCGGTTGAGGATGCCGGTCAGATACCCGACCCTGAACTCGCCCACGACATAACGGCGTCCGGACCTCCTCGGCGTACCCTCGGCCGGTTGAGCGGCCACGGCGGCGAGCACCGGTACCGTGCCGGAGGTGTTCGTCTGCATGACGCCGGGCCTGACGCGGACTGTCTTCGGGGTACGGGGCTCACCGCCGGCGCGGACGAGGATCTCGCCGGCGCCGTCGACGACGTACAGGGACTGATACCGGCCGTGCTGCTCCAGAGACCTGTCGAGGACCTTGCGCGCCTCCTGCGGCCGGGAAGCGTCGACCACGGTGGCGAGATGGGCTAGATCCGCGTATCCGTCGTTGATCCCCCTGCGCACGCGATCCGCCGTCGTCTCGGTGCGTTGCCGCTGGTCGTCGGAGATCACTCGCGGTACGACCGCAGCGGGGTGCGGCCAGGTGCTGCCGAGGGCCAGCAGCATCGACGCGGGCCAGGCCAGCAGAGCGAACGCGCACATCACCAGGACGGTGCGCAGTCCGAGCCGGTGCCGGCTCTTGCCGGTCCCGAGCGGAATGCGCCTCTTGGCCGGCGGCCGCGCGGGCTTCCCCTGCGACGGTCCGCCCCCGCCGCGGAGTTGAAGGCGCAGTGCCTCGAGCGCGGCGCCGACCCGGGCAGGTTCCCCGAAGCGGGCCACATGGACGGGAGCCGTGAGGTCGCCCGAGCCGAGCCTGTGCGCTTCGCGACGCAACCGCAGCACGGGCCGCCGCACCAGCATGTGAAGGACCGCGGTGACCCCGGCCGCGAGGGTCACCAGGACAGCCGCGGCGAGGAGGGCCAGACGAAGGTCACCGGTCCCGGCCCCATGACGCTCGGTCCGCACCGTCGTGACGACCGTCAGCCCGAGTGCGCTGCTCGGACTCTCTTTCGTGGCAAGCCCCCGCGCCACCGCGGCGTACCCGACGGCGGTACGGGCGTTGCCGTCCGCTGTCCGGACGAGACTGCCGCTCGGACCGTCGAAGCCGTCGGCAGCGGCGGTGTCCGACGGCCCCTTGCGCTGCGCTTCGCGAGCGGCGGTGCCGGCCAGCGCCTTGGCCTGGTCGGTGCCGGATCCCGGTCCGGCCGAAGTGAGAGTGGCCCCGTCACGGTCCACGACGTTGAGCGTGTGATTCCTGCCGACGGAGATGCCCGGCAGCTTCAGACTCTGGGAAGCGGCGAGCAACTCCTGCCTGCCGCCTTGCGACAAAGTCGCAAGGACCAGCAGCCGGGTGATGCCCGAGTCGTCCCGCACCAGCTTCGGAGGCGGGTTCGCCGGCAACCCGCGGAGATCCGCCTTCCCGAGCGGTACGGCCTCCCCCTGCGAGGCGAGCAGCTGGCCGGTGGACAGATCGACGACGGCGGTGCCGCGCCACTTGCGGTAGGCCCGGTCGAGGCGGGTCAGCATTCCGTCCGCCGGTATGGACTTGGAGCCGCCGAAATCCGCGGCCGCTGCCCGCAGATCGGTGACGCTCTGGTCGACGGAACCCTGCAGCGCAACCGCCCCGTCCTCGGCGATGTGCTGCTGGGAGCTGAGGACGGCCTCGGGAACGCCCCGCTCGGCATCGCTTCCGACGGCGAACACCGTCAGGCCCGCGAGGAGCGCCAACAGAACCGGCAGGGCCGCCAGTGGCGGCCGCACACCTCCCAACACGGCCATGTCCGCCCGACGCCGAGCCGGGCCCCGCGTGGATATCGTGGATCGAGTGGTGGTCAAAAAACATCCCTTCCAGGGTTGGCAGATGTCGCGCGAAGCAATGAGCAAAAGTTCTTTACCTGCCTGACGAAGGGAATGCTTCGCCGGTTTATCGGGGAGGTGTGACGGTACTCACCCGCTGGCGAAAAAGCACCGCTTCACGCTTGCGGAAGACACTGCATCATGCTTCTGAACTGCTGGTTTGAGATGCTTGAGGAGTGGAGCCGATGGCTCGAACACTCGGTTCGGCACGCCTGTAAAAATGGTGAATTTACGCATCGCGGAATGTGGACAAATTGCGATGGGTCACGTGTGGGCGAGGTGATAATTGTCCGCAAGGATTATTTTGCATTTCTGCTGCCTTGCCCATCCCGCAGTCGGCTGCTCCACCCCCGCCGATCGGCGGGGGTGCGTGCGCGTTCCGCTCAACCCTGCGCACGGCAGTCGTACAGGCCGAAGTTGCCCCTCGTGCGCCAGCCGTAGGCTCCGGAGCGGACGCGCTTGCAGTGGGACTTCACCCAGGCCGTGGCGGGGGTGGTGGGCCGTAGGTGAGTGAGCAGCACGTAGCGGAGTTGGTGAGTGGCGATCAGATCGCCGAGCTGCGGGACGCCGGGGAAGGGGGTGTTGCCGGTGAATCCGCCCATGATGAGCATGGGTTGGGCCTGAGCGCGCAGCAGACGTTCCGCGGGGTAGGCGGCCTGGGTCGCGAGCAGGTACTTCTCGCCCTCGCGGTGCGCGATGAGGTAGTCCAGCAGGGCGGTGTCGCGGGTGCTGGGCCGGCCGAGCTCGGCCCGGCGCAGAGCGGACGGGAAGTGGAGGGCCCTGTGGTAGGCCTCGCCGACCGGACCCGCCGTCGGGGATGTGGAGGCTCCCGCGTAGCGCGGGTCGAGAGACGAGAGGGCCCAGCCGGCGGGTACGAGCAGCATGGCCGCGACTCCGGTCGCCAGAGAGCTTTGGACCAGCCTCAGGGAGATGTGCGACCGGTTGGACCACAGGCCGAGCGTCCCGCACACCGCGAAGATCACGGCGAACACCAGCAGCCGGGAGACGAACCAGGTCGTCCCGTCGAGTACGAGCGCCCAGGCTGCCGTCAGCACGATCGCCGACGGCAGCCACAGCCGTCGCCGGCCGCCCGCCTCGTACGCGCACCGGAAGAGCGCGAGCCCGCCTCCGGCAAGCGCGGCGATCGCCGGTGCGAGCACGGCCGTGTAGTAGGCGTGATTGCCGTTGGAGACACTGAACACCACGGCATGGATGGCAACCCAACCGCCCCAGAGGAGGAAGCCCGCACGCAGCGGATCGGTCCGCGGCGCGCGGGCGCGCCAGACCAGGGCCGTCACGGCGGAGAGCACGGCGAGCGGCAGGAACCAGGCGATCTGGGGGCCGACGGTGTGGTTGACGAGCATCCACCAGCCGGTGTTTTCGGAGGTACGGCTGGCGGCGGTGCCCGAGACGGCGCCGAAGGCGGTGCCGTCGTCACTGAAGCGGCTCATGCCGTTGTAGCCGAAGACCAGACTGAAGGGGTTGTTGTTCGACGTACCGTCGACATACGGGCGGTCGGCTGCGGTAGTCATCCACGCGATCAGCGCCCACGAACAGGAGACGGCCAGCGTGACCGCAGCGCTCAGCAGGAGGCGCAGAGCCCTCTGCAACGGTGAGTTGACCGCTGTGAGTTGATGAACCACGGCGAAGACCGGCAGGACGAGCCAGGCCTGCAGCATCTTCGTCTGGAAAGCGAGCCCGACCCAGACGCCACACGTGATCAGCGGGAACAGCCGCCCGGTGCGCGCCGCCTGCTGCAGGGATCCGGCGGCTGCCACCAGCAGCAGAGTGAGCGCGGTGTCCGGGATGGTGGCCCTGTTCAACACCACGGTGACCGGAGTGAAGGTGAGCGTCAGCGCGGCGACCAGCGCGGCGAACGGCCCGGCCCATGCCCGTACGATCCGGTGCAGCAGCCACACGGTGAGCACGCCCTCGACCACATGGGGCAGCGCGGCCGCCCACGAATGCGGCCCGAAGATCCATACGGAGACGGCATCGGGCCAGAAGGCGCCGGGCAACTTGTCGAGGGTGATCGAACCGCTGGGGTCGAGACCGCCGAAGAAGAAGGCCCGCCAGCTGGTGGCCATCGACCGTATCGCCGCGCTGTAGTAGGGGTGGATCGCGGCGTGCCCCATGCCCCAGGCATACAGCAGTGCGGCGACGCCCAGCACCGCAGCCAGCGCCGGGCGTTCCCAGCGCGCCGGAGCTTCAGGCCGGTCGGCGCGGCGGTGTGATTCCGAGCAGCGGCCGTGGGAGCCGGTGGTCTGGGCGGTGGAAATGGGGTCCATGGCGAAGGTCCTTGATCGGTGTTGAGGCGCCGCGACGGCGGGTGAGGGGCGGAAGACCGCGCGGGAGCCGCGGGGACCGCACACGCGTGCCCTCCGGAAGTACGCCGCCCGACAGACCGGAGATGCGCGTGGAGAGGGGGCTGCGGCCTCCGGAACCCGCATGCCGGAGGCCAACTCACGCTGCCGCTCATGGCATGGGGAAGGTGCCGAGGCGCGCGGCGGATATTCCGAACACGGCCAGTGCACGGGCGAGATCCACACCGACCAGCCGTGCCATCGGCGCGGGGCGTTCCGTCGCCGTGGCGGACGCGAGGTGACGGTATCGGCCGGGGAGGCGCCTTCTCGGCGCTGTCGATCTCGGTCACCGCGACAACCTTGCCGAGGCACCGCCGGTCGACCATCCATCGGGCTTCGGGAGGTACCCCGCCGGTCGGCCAGCCGGCCCCCTCCGATTGGCGGGGGTCGGTCTCGCCGTGAACCGAGTGACCGTGCCCGCCGACATGGTCGCCGGAATGCCACGCGGCGGGGCGGCCCGGCTCGGTGGCGGGCGAGCACAGGAGGAGAGTAAGAAGGGTCTTGCGGGTGACACGCAGGATGTCGCCACATCCATCTCTGCAAGGTGAGTTCTACGATGCGGGGGCGGAACTGCCAGGTCCGATCGGCTAGGAGCGTGTCTCAGTAACGAGCAAGCGGCCCGCTGGCCGTGATCGACGGGATCGGTCGTGGTCGTCTTGCCAGCACCTGTGCAGCTGTGGCCGGGTCCTGCCGGCGGGTGTTCGGCCGACAGGGCCCGTGACGTGGGCGGGGATGTTTGGCTGGTCAGCCGGCGAGGGCGGCGAGTCCGGGTGTCCTGGCGTGCCGGAAGATCTTGCGGAGGTTTCGGCAGGCGGCCAGCAGCCGCCACTCGCCGCGGGCTCCGTCCTCGCCGCGCAGGAGGAGCAGAAGGCCGTTCTGGCAGGTCGTGATCCGTCCGAAGACGGGTTCGACGATGGCCTTGCGGCGGCCGTAGGCGGCCTTCGTGAGCCCGCCGGTGGCCATGAACGTGTCGGTGCCGCAGGCCAGTTGGCGCTCTCGCGCGGCCTCAGGGTTGGTCTCGGAGAGCAGTAGCCGACGTCGACGAGGGCCTGCTCGGGGTGGACGCCGGTGTTCGCCGCGCACTGGTCGAGCATCGTGGTGTAGTTCAGCGTGGCATCGTCTGCGCCGCTGTCGCTCTGGTTTCCGACTCGGCCTGGGGGCTCCTCGCCGGTACGGCGCGTGGCTGGTTTCGCGGGTCGCCCCACCGCCTGTCCGCGATTGGTGCAGTGTCCGGAACGGTGATGGTCGGCCTCGGCGTCCGTCTGGCCCTCACCGGGAACGACGTGTGACAACACAGCGGATACTCGAAACGTTGCGGGTGCCGCTGGTCACTGAGACACGCTCCTGCAGTAGTCCGCGCCCGCAGGGCTCCATGTGTTCCAGGAGGACTTTGGCCTGTGGGTTCTCGCTCGTGCGGTCCTCCAGGAGGCGTGGTCGGCCCCGGCGAGGCGGCGGCTCATGGCGGACGTCATCGCCCACAGGACGCGGGCGCGGAACGAAGCCCTTCTCGTCCGGGGGTTGGGTCCGCCGGTCTCGGCTACCGGGTCGGCCGCCTCGGTCGCGGACAGCCACGACTGTCGCCAACACGATCGCCCAGGTCCCGAACAGCACCTGGCCGACCTGTTCGTGACGCGAGGGACCTGGACGGACGCCGGCCATGTGAAGTGGGCGATCTTCCCGGGCGCCACGTGGTACGACGAACAGCGTCTGTACTCCGCGCTCGGCTACTGACGACCGCCGAGTACGAGGAAGCCCGCTCGCACAACCAGGAGCACCACACAGTCCGCCTGAAACAAGATCATTGAGTTCTGCGAAACCGGGGCAGTTCGTTCCCCCAGCTGGCGGGTGGTGCCCAGCCGACCGGCGGGGGCGAACCGGCCGAGTGCCGGATGGGTTCCCAGCCGTCGGTCCCGGACACTGGGATCATGACGACGACGAGTGGCAACGGCGACGGAGGGCGACGAGAAGTCTTCTTCGAGATCGGGGCATTCACCTACGGCGGCGCGGCCACATGGCTGACTCCCGCCGCTCGGGGTACCTGCCGACGGCGCCACTGTCACTTCTCGGATCTGCTGTAGCCGATGTGCCGAACGCCGCCTTGGCTAGCGCACGGAAACCCAAAGCAAGGTGCCTCCACCCTCACCGGTGCCGGCACTGTCACATGTCCACTTCGAGAAAAACACTTCTGCGCCGCCCGCGCGGACGCCGACCGCGGTCGATGTCTGAAGCTGCCGGTCCACCACACCATCACGAGCAACAGGGAGATCCTCCATGACGTGCTTCTTCGACCCGGTCCATGGCCCCGCCGCCACGACCGTGACCTGGTCGCCCCAGTGGGGTGTGTCCCGACCTGTGCAGGTGTGCGGCGCCTGTGCGCAGCGCGTGCAGACCACCCCGCCGCCCTACTACAGCCCGTACCAGCCGGGTCATCCGCAGACTGAATACGCGCAGGCGCCGGGCTACCCCCAGCAGGGCTACCCGGTTCAGAACACGGGCCCCCAGCAACAGGGTTACCCGGCCCAGGCCATGGGCCCGCAGCAGCAGGGAGGCCGCCGCTTCGGCGCCGGCGCGCTGCTCGGCGCCGGCGCGGCCGGTCTGGTCGGTGGCGCGCTCCTGAACGAGGCGATGAGCGGTGACAAACCGGCAACGGTCGTGAACAACCACTACGAGGACGACGACTTCAGCGACTTCGAGTAAGGCGATCGACGTGGCCCGGCGCTTCGCGCGGAGACCATGGCGCATCCGGGACGCCACGCCTTCCCCGGGATCTTCCCTGGGCCGACTGCCTGCCAGGCCACGCTCGCGCCTCCCGGTCGGGCGACGTCGTGGAGTGAGGATGATCCTTGGGAGTGGACACCGGGAAGTG
This sequence comes from Streptomyces sp. NPDC006739, assembly GCF_042869815.1. NCBI lineage: Bacteria > Bacillati > Actinomycetota > Actinomycetes > Kitasatosporales > Streptomycetaceae > Streptomyces > Streptomyces sp. NPDC006739. The sequence goes on along the minus strand of NZ_JBIAGM010000013.1, from coordinate 241,853 downwards.
GACCTGGCCGCCTGCCGCCAGCCGTACAGCATCAGAGCCATCTAGTCCAGGGGGTCGATGTCGTCGGCCGGCATTTTGCGCAGGGCGGCGAAGTACCAGAAGGCCACGTCCCGACGAGCGCGAAGAAACGCTCGTCCCGGGCGCGGCCGCCGGGGAAGGTGCCCTCCAGGGCGTCCACGGCGCCGGCCCGGTCGGCGGGCAGGGGCACATCGTGTCGGCCGCTACCACGACGCGGTACAGGTCAGGCTCCTGGACGAAATCCAGTGAGTTGTCGACGCCCGACTTCTCGAACAGCCCGCGCAGTGTGTTTTGCCGGTCCTCCATGCCGACTCCGGACAGCTGGCGCAACGCCGTCTCGAACTCGAAGCGGCCGCGTCGGAAGGAGGTGGCGCAGTCCCCGGGGACATCGTGGCGTCCACCAAGAAGGTGCGCAGGCCTGCGCGTTGGAGGGTGGCCGGCGGCGGTCAGTCCGACGTTGCCCGCGCCGACGACCACCGCGTCGAAGTCCGTCGTCGCGTCACTGCTCGGCAGTCTCTCGGAGGATCTGCTCGAACTGGGCGCCCATGGCCTCGGCGAGCGCCTGGGCGGCGGAGAGCGGACGCACCATCACCGTGAACTCGTCGATCTTCCCGTTGTCGTCGAAGTGCAGGAAGTCGCAGCCCTGGAGCTTCCTGCCGGCGACGGTGGCGGTGAAGACGAAGGCGTGGTCGCGGCCGTCGGGGTTGGCTATCTCGCGGACGTAGGTGAAGTCCTCGAAGACCCGGGACACGGCGCGCAGGATCGCGGCGGTGATGGCCTTGCCCGGGTACGGCTTGAAGGCGACGGGGCTGGTGAAGACGACGTCGTCGGCCAGCAGAGCGGCCACGGCCTCCAGGTCCCCGCTCTCGACAGCTTTGCGGAAGGGATGCATGAGCCTACCTCTGGTAATCAAAAAATTGAATAGACGTAAGGAAGGATAGAGAGCCTGCCAGCCCTTGTCCACAAGGGCAGGGGTGACCACCGTTCACTTCATTGAGTAATCACAGCGGTGCTAGCGTGTGTCCATGGCTTTGCGGAACGCGGTGATGGCCGCGCTGTTGGAGGGCGAGGCGTCCGGGTACGACCTCGCGAAGGCGTTCGACGCGACGGTCGCCAACTTCTGGATGTCGACGCCGCAGCAGCTCTACCGGGAGCTGGAGCGCATGGAGGCCGAGGGCCTGGTCACGGCTCGAGTCGTCGAGCAGGAGCGACGCCCCAATAAGCGACTGTTCTCCTTGACGGAGGCCGGGCGGAAGGCTGTCCACTCTTACACCGCCGAGCCCTTGGGTAAACCCGCGGTCATCCGCGACGAGCTGATGGTCAAGGTGCAGTGCCTGGACGCCGGCGACATAGGAGCCGTCCGGACCGCCATCGCCGCGCGCATGGAGTGGTCCACCGCCAAGCTGGCCCGCTACGAGCGGCTCCGGCAACGTCTGCTCGACGGGCGCTCCGAGGAAGCGTACTTTGCCGAGGCCGAGCGCATCGGTCCGTATCTCACGCTGTTGCGCGGCATGTCGTTCGAGCGGGAGAACCTCCAGTGGGCGGACATGGCACTGCGAAGGCTCGAACAACGCACGGCCGCGCTCCGGGCCGACGGCTGACCTGCGGCGGTCTCCCCGGAGCGAGTGCTACAAGGCACTCAGGCCCGGACCGCTGTGCGAGTCGAGCCGATGCCCGTCCCCGACCTGCCCCACCGGGCAGGATTGGCCGACACCAGGAGCAGGCAGCGGGCAGCTCGACCTGGGTGGGCTTGCAATGTCCGACTGCTTTGAAGGGAGTTCAGCGCGAGGAGCCACCCGCGTCGTCGACAGCCTGAGCATCACACCGTTGGGGAGGTGTTCCCAGCGGGCACGACCACTGGAAGCAGCGTCGGCCGCTTGGCCTGGCGGCCGTCACCGGAGGAGCGGCCACGCAGGCGGCGGCCGATCCAGGGGCCGAGGAAGGTGCCGGCCCAGCGCAGTTCGGCACCCATGGCCCTCCAGGCAGAGATGTCTGTCCCCGTGGCCGGAAGGGGAAGGGTCCACTTGTCGTCGCTGTCCTGCAGACCGAGCGCCTGGGCCACGGCAGCCGCGATGCGCGCGTGTCCCAGCGGGCCTGCGTGCAGCCGGTCGGCACTCCACAACCGCGGATCGGTCGCCGCCGCGTGTGCGGCCGTCTCCGCCACCACCACGCCGTGGCGGTCGGCGGCCTCCCGGATGCGCGCGTTGAGAGCGAGAACACGGTGACCGATCGGGCGGGCCAACGGCGTGATGCGCCCGACGTCGGGAAACATGAGTGTCGCGACGGTGGCGCCCTGCGCGGTGAGGGCGGCGAACATCGCCTCGACATGGCCGGCCACCTCGTCGGGATCCCAGCTCGGACGCAACACGTCATTGACCCCAGCCACCACGGTGGCGAGGTCGGGCTGCATCGCGAGAGCCGGACCGAGCTGCTCGGCTCGCACCTGACCGGCCTTACGGCCGCGCACCGCGAGGTTGGCATAGAGCAGGCCGGGACTGTGGCGGGCGACCTGCTCGGCTAGCCGGTCCGCCCAGCCCCGGAGACCACGGACATCGTCGCCGTCCCCGAGCCCCTCGGTGTGACTGTCACCCAGGGCGACGTAGCGCAGATATCCGCTGCTCGACACGGGGCCGACCGCCTCTCGTCAACGCTGTTGATGGCAGTGGTGCACGGCCACCGCTACTAAAATTAGCACTTAGTCGCATTGTTGAGTATCACGGTAGCCGCGAGCTCACCTTCCTGCAAGGTGACGCCGCTCTGGTAGGAGCCGAGGCCGTCGGGGGCAGCCCACCGCCCCGTTCCCACCACCGGTGTGGCCGCCCCACAGCGTGAGAACCGCGTGGCGGTATTGCTCCCCGGCCGACGCTTGCGATCCCGACCACGGCTCCGGTCGGGGCGTGTCCGGAGTGACACGCAAACAAGCGATCTAATGCCGGTATGGAGGTGGGTCGGTTCTGAGCTGCCGGTGGCAGTCACCCGTGCGAGCACCCAGGGCGTCGTGCTGACGGCCGCGGCCGGCACTCAGTTGTCGGGGTGGGATGCGGTTTTGAGTTGCCAGCCGCTGCCGCTGCCGCTGCCGCTGCGACTGTCGTGCAGAGGCGGGAACCGGTCCCACTAACCCCAACGTGGGATCAAGTCGGTCGGTATTGACGCTCCTCGGTGCTGGGCGACGCGGATCTTCGGATAGGCATCAGAGTCGGGCCGGTGAGCAGGCGTACCCCCAGGACCGGTGAGCATCAACATCCGCACCGTGGTGGCGGCCGTGGGAACGCTCGGCGCCACCGGTTTACCCAGAGGCATCAGAGCGAGCAGCGCAGTAGGCATCCGTCCGACGTCCACGCGACCGCCGCCACAGTCAAACGCGAGGCCCGCCGGCGCTCCAACGAGAGGCTTCACCGGCCCAGCTCGAAGAAGGCGTAAACGGAATTCACGGCTCGAACACAGCGGCAACCCCGCCCGGAGCCACCGCCGTGCTGAGTAAGGAATCTGCAGCGCAGCCGGACACTGGGCTGCCCGGATCCCTCGTACGGTCTGATGGCGCTGCCGCCCACCGTCCGCAACGGATCTCACCGAACCCGGCTGTGCCGCCGGTACGGCCGAGAGATCTGAACCAATACGGGGAATCAGGCGGCGACGAGCTCCTGCTCGCGTTCCGGCGTTTCGACCTTGGGCTTCTTGTTCGGCAGCGAGAGCCGGAAAACCTTGCGCCACGCGGAGAACACCTGCTTGGGCAGCGGGCCGGTGACGTACTCCAGCTCGTACTTCTCGAACAGCGCGCGCACCTGCACCGCGACCTCGGCGTACCGGTTGCTCGGCAGGTCCGGGAACAGGTGGTGCTCGATCTGATGCGAGAGGTTGCCGGTCATGAAGTGCATGGCCTTGCTGCCGCTGATGTTCGCCGAGCCCATCATCTGGCGCAGGTACCACTGGCCGCGCGTCTCGCCCCTGATCGACCGGCGTTCGAAAACCTGTACGCCCTCGGGGAAGTGGCCGCACATGATCACCGAGTGGGACCAGATGTTGCGGACCAGGTTCGCGGTGAACGTGGCGGCGAGTGTGGTGAGGAACGACGGACCCGACAGCAGCGGGTGGATCACGTAGTCCTTGAGCACCTGCTTGCGGATCTTGCGGCCCACGGCCTTGGCCCGCGCGCGGAACTCCGGTTCCTTGCGGCGGCGTTGGTGCAGATTCTTGCCGAGTTCCAGGTCGTACGCTGCGATGCCGTACTCGAAGAAGCAGGCGTTGATGAAGTTCCACAGTGGCTGGCCGAGGTGGAACGGGTGCCACTTCTGGTCCTCGTCGACGCGCATGATGCCGTAGCCGAGGTCGTTGTCCTTGCCGATCACGTTGGTGTACGTGTGGTGGAGCTCGTTGTGGGAGTGCTTCCACTGGTCGGCCGGCGAGACGTGATCCCACTCCCAGGTCGTGGAGTGGATCTTCGGGTCGCGCATCCAGTCCCACTGGCCGTGCAGGACGTTGTGGCCGATCTCCATGTTGTCCATGATCTTCGCCACGGACAGCCCGGCAGTGCCGATCAACCACGCCGGCGGGAAGATCGAGAAGAGCAGCACGCCCCTGCTGACCAGCTCGAGCTTGCGCTGCGCCGAGATGACCTTACGGATGTAGGCGGCGTCTTTCTCGCCGCGGCCGGCGATCACCGTGTCGCGGATCGCGTCCAACTCGCGGCCAAGATCCTCGATCTGCTCCGCGGTCAGGTGGGCGGTGGGGTCGATGGCGGTCAATGTGCTCCTACCGTTCGATGTCGCAGGGGCCCGCCGCGGCGGACACGCAGGTCTGGATGAGGACGCCCGACTCGGCCTCGGTGATCTCGCCGGTGCGCAGGTCGCGGACGGCGCCTGCCTTGAGCGGCGTGACGCAGCCGAAGCAGATGCCCATGCGGCACCCGGAGGGCATGAACACGCCCGCCTCCTCGCCGACGTCCAGCAACGGTGTGGCGCCGTCCGCGTCGACGGTCTTGCCGGTGGCGCTGAACGTGACCTCGCCGCCGTCGCCGGTGACGACGATGCTGGGGCGGAAGCGTTCGGTGTGCAGGCGCTCTTGTGCGCCGTGCTCGTTCCAGTGCTCCTCGGCGGCGTCGAGCAGACCCGCGGGTCCGCACGCCCAGGTCTCGCGCTCGGCCCAGTCGGGCACGAGTTCGTCCAGACGGCCGATGTCGAGCATGCCGTCCGTGTCGGTGTGCACCTCGGTGAGACGCAGCTTCTTGTCCGCGACCAGGTCGTGCAGCTCGTCGCGGAAGATCACGTCGTGCGGCCGTGGTGCGCAGTGGACCATGACGGCGTCGCCGAACTCGGTGTCGCGCAGCATGCCCATCACGGGCGTGATGCCGCTGCCGGCCGTCAGGTAGAGCACCTTGGCGGGCTTGGCCTGCGGCAGAACGAAGTCGCCGGTCGGCTGGTCGAGCTGGACCAGCGTGCCCGGTTTCGCCCTGCGGACCAGGTGGTTGCTGACCTTGCCGTCCGGGATCGCCTTCACCGTGATCGTGACACGGCCGTCCTGGCGGTTTGTCGGCGAGGTGATGGAGTAGGCACGCCACAGGCGCACCCCGTCGACGTCGACCCCGATCCGCACGTACTGACCGGCTGTGTGGCCGCGCCAGGCCCGCCCCGGCCTGATCACGATGGTAGCGGCGTCGCCCGTCTCGGGGTGCACGGCCTCGATGCGCCCACGCAGGTCGGCGCCCGCACGCAGCGGGCTGATCAGGTCGAGGTAGTCCGACGGCAGCAGCGGCGTCGTGACCATCTCCAGCAGTTTCCACGCCCTGCTGCGGAGGGCTGCACTCGTCATGACTCCAGCTTGCTGCGCCGCAAGGCGTAAAGTCCTGACCGCAGGATGTGAATCTGGTCGGCTGAATTGTTTGCAGGGAACAAAAACATGAGCCATGCAATCCAGAGGGCCAGCGAACTGGCCCTGGATGAGACGACGGTCACCGCACTTCGGGCCGAGCTGAAGACCACCGCCGACGAGGTCGTCCAAGCGATCATCGACGAGGTCCCGCCCTACGCCAACGCCCTCACGGGCCACATGGGCGCCACCATCCGCCGAGCCGTCCGCACCGCCCTGGGGAACTACCTGGACCTCGCGAGCGGGAACGCCACAGGCGGCGACGCCGGTGACGCGGCCTACGAGCTGGGCCGCGGCGAGGTGCGCGACGGCCGTTCGATGGACGCCCTGCTCAGCGCCTACCGCGTCGGCGCCCGCGTGGCCTGGCGATGCCTGGCAGCGGGTGCCGTACCCGCAGGTCTGCCCGCCGCCGAGGTCGCCAAGTTCGCCGAGCTGACCTTCGCCTACATCGACGAGCTCTCCGCCGCGAGCGCCGCGGGCCACGCCGACGAACTGGCCGCCCGGGGCCGGGCCCACGAGCGCCACCTTGAACACCTGGCCCGCGACCTCCTCGCCGGCGCGAGCCCGGACGTGCTGCTGGCCTCTGCTCAACGGGCCGGGTGGCAGCCTCCGGTTTCACTGACCGCGGTCCTGCTGCCCGCCCCCCAGGCCCGGCCTGCCTACCGCGCACTCGACCCGGGCACCCTCGTCCTCGACGATCTGCCGGACGCCACCGGTGTGCTGCTCGTCCCCGATGCCGACCGAGCACATCTCTTGCGGCAGCTGACCGACCGCACCGCTGTGGTCGGCCCGGCCCGGCCATGGACTCGTGCGTCCGCCTCGTACGCACGAGCCGTACGCGCGCGCTCCCTCTCCTCTGATATTCGCGACACCGAGGACCACCTGCCCGAGCTGGTGCTGAGCGCCGACGTCGACGCGCTCGCAGACCTGCGTGCCCGAGCCCTCGCACCGTTGCGGACCCTGCCTGTCGCGACCGCACGGCGGCTGGAGGAGACGTTGCGGGCGTGGCTGCTACACCAGGGCAGGCGGGACGAGGCGGCGGCGGCGTTGTTCGTCCATCCCCAGACGGTCCGGTACCGGATGTCGCAGCTGCGGGAGCTGTTTCCGGATCTCGCATCGCCACACCGGGTCCTTGAACTGACGCTGGCGGTCGGTCTCCGGGTCAGCTGACGACTACTTCGACCCTGCGGCCCGGGTACGAGCGGCATGAGCCGGCTGGGACCGGGTTGACGTGAAGGCCGGACAAGGCCTCGGCAAGCTCGTCGGAGGTCCAGTCCCTGAGAAGCGCGGTGGCGGATACGGCTCGACCGGATCCGGTGGACGATGCACACCGGCCCGCTCGTCGACGCGCTCATCGAGCATCTGGTCGGTGATCTGGGACGCTATGCCGCGAAAAACGGCTTTCACATCGTCGTCCTACCCGAACAGCGGGGCCAGCCGTTCCCGCTTGGTCTTGGAGGAGGGCAGCTTCCAGTCGTTCACCCGCTCGTCTCCCGGGCCGCATGATCCACGAGGTGATCTTGCGAGGGCTCGGGATGTCGGATCGGATCGGCGGTACCCGCGCGGAGGGCGGCGAGATGTTTGCGGACGACCTGGCGGCTGCCCTGGTAGCCGCGCGCCTGGATGGCGGACGGCCTTGCGGTCGAGGTTCAGCCGCCGGGCGATCGCGCTGATCGTCCAGCGTTTGTCCAGGAGACTGTGGATGTCCTGGAAGCGGTGGCGGGTGCGCTCGATGATCTGGGTGCGGGGCGGCTCCGCGGGCGGTGACAGCATCGGGGTCACCTTGGGCGCTTCGGCTGCTTCGGCCGCCGTCTTCTCCTCGGCGTGTTTGCGCAGGCAGTCCCGATGCCGGGGGCAAGTCTTCTCCACTGCGGTGGACAGGTTCTGCAACAGGGCACTGGTGGGCCGTCGGCGAGGTACCCGCTGAGCAGGTCCCTTTCCCACGGCCCCCAGCCCGAACGACGCTTGCGACTTTCGCCGCACGTCGCTCGCCAGCGACTACTCCGTGAGTGCTGTCACAGGTCTTGAGCCGGTGGAGGTCCGTACGACAACTTCCGCAGACGACGAGGGTTTTGCGGTGTCGGGCGGCCATGAGAGCTGCCCCCGGCGGCCGGTTCCCGGATCGTCCGAGGTCGGCGAGCCTGGCGACGTGGTGGACTTCCACCTCGTCAACGCGTCCGCAGGCCTCGCACCGTCCGGCCAGGAACCAGGTAACCAGCTCCTTGCCTTTGGTGTTGACCGGGTCAGCCGACGGTCGGTGCTGATCGAGGTCTCCATGGCCCATTGCAGCCGGGCGAGTCGGAAGACATCGCCCGGCCAGAACGAGAGCGGGAGAGACCGGCGACGCGGCCACCTGAAGTACGACCGGGGCACTCATCAACCGATCATATGGGGCGGCATTTTCACCCGACGCCGGCCGCGTCCGGCGCCTGCCGCCTTGCGACCGCCCCGTCATTACTGTGTCCGCACGCGCAGAGCCTGGACGGACCAATCGAGCACTGGAGCCAGACTCTCCGGGGCCGGCCAGCCGTTGAGCACTGCGAGCAGCTGGAGGTATCGCTCCCAGCGCGGGTCGTTCACGCTCTCCAGCCGAGTCACCAGCCGGCGGCGAAGCTCGACGTCGTCGGGGCGGCCGAGGAGGTGCGCGTAGTACGCCGTGAACTTTGCGACGATCGGATCGGCCTGGGGTGAGGCTGGGTCGATGCCTGCGGTCAGGGCCGGGCCGGCCTGGTCACGGACGGCTGCGGCGATGTCGCGGCGCGGGACCATCATGTCGCTTCGAGTCTGCTCGGCTGCCTGGTCCTCGGCCATCCGCCGCACGACGGCGCGGAAATCCGGGTCCAGGGACATTTCGGCCAGCTCCACCCACGCCTGGACCTGCTCTGTCTCCGGGTTGTCGGGCAACTCGGGGGTCATCGAGCGCATGACGCCCGCGAATGCGGGGGCGGCACCAAGACCGCCGAAGACGGCGTCAAGGAAATCGCCGATCAGCCGTCTGCGTTCGTCCTCGGAAAGCTGGGCCAGCTGGTGCATGAGTTCGGTCTCCTCAGGTGTGGACCCGCGCTCGGCCACCGCCGTCAGCACCGCGCTCCGCAGGCGCAGGACGCGGATCTGCACTGCCAGTGCTTCGGCGTGCGCTGCGGCGACCTCGGGAAGCGACAGCTCGCGGTCCACGACCTTGCGGATCGTGGGAAGGTCCAGTCCCAGCTCGCGCAGGGTCCGCACGAGATCCAGACGTGCGACGGCGTCGATGCTGTAGAGGCGGTAGCCGGCCGGGCTGCGGTCCGTCGGCGCCACGATTCCGCGATCGGAGTAGAACCGAATGGTCTTGACCGTGAGACCGGTCAGCCGAGCGAGTTCACCGATCGAGTAGAGCGTGTCGCCGTCCATGTCCCCACCTTTGTGTCTCCCCCTACTGGAGACTCAAGTCCCGTCGCCTGTCAGCAGGCAACCGCTCCTCATCCGCAAGTCTTGACAAGCCCTCACCACCACTTCCCGTGGATGTACCAGGCGTTGTGGAGCATCTGCTCGCCGCGCTGGCAGACTGAACCCATGGCAGGGACTCTGTACGCGCAGACAACCGGCGATCCCTCGAACCCGGCTCTGATCCTCCTCCACGGCGGTGGCGCGGCGTCCCGCATGTGGAAGAAGCAGCTGTCCGGCCTGTCCGAGCACTATCACGTCATCGCGCCGGACCTGCCCGGCTTCGGCCGGTCCCCGGGACCGTTCTCCCTCCATGCCTGCGCCGACGCGGTCGCCGACCTGATCGGCAAGTCCCAGCCGGTCCACCTCTGCGGCATGTCATTGGGTGCCCTTGTCGCCGCGCAGGTCGCCGCCGACCACCCCGCGAGTGTGTGCCGCCTGATCCTGCAAGGCGCCTCGATCCGCCCGGCCGAGCGCGGCCGACGTGCCATCCGCTTCTATCGCTCCCGCCCCGGCTGGTGGTACATGAAAGCCGCCTCCGATCTCCACGACCGCCCGACCCTCCTGACCATGGTCAACGAAGCGGAGGAGACCGACATCGCCGATCTCCTTCCTCGTATCGCCGCCCCGACGCTCATCCTGTGCGGCGCGCGCGACAAGGAGTGCCTGCCGGACGCGCAACTCCTGGTCGACGCCATCCCGCGCGCGTACCTCGTCGTCGTTCCCCACACCGGACACGGGATGCCGGTGACGGCTGCCAAGGTGTTCAACACCATCGTCGACGGCTTCCTCACCGACGCGTCACCCACCAGCGGCTCACGTAGCCGCGACGACAGCTCCATGAGGTAGGTGTCCGACCCCACCGCACCGCCAATCACCGATCCCGTCATCGTCGTCCGCCGGAAGCCCAGCAGCCCTTGGAATCGATCGTCTGGTCTCTTTCGTGTGCCGGAAGACACCGGTGCCGACGGTCCCGGGCGGTGCAGGCAGATGCCGCCGCACTCGCGGGATGGCGGAGCCCGGCTACACCGGAGCGCCGTTGTGTGTGTGGGGCACTGCTGTCGTCCGCGACCGAGCGGGGGAGTCGTTGTCCGCCCGGCTCATGTGGGGACCTCACACCCCGACCGGCCGTGCCGCCTTCCTTGACGAGGTGGTCAAGGGTGAAGGCGCCGGAGTGCTGTCCGTCGAAACCGGCGTCCGGATGTTCGTTGATGCCGGATACCCCATCGGCGACGCCCATGAGGAGTTCGACCGCATCAGTCCCGTGCCTTCGGTGCCGCTGCCCACCTCGCCGATGCCACTGGCGACAACACGGCTGTGCGCGCGTACCTTGCGCTCCCCGAGGCGGATGCGGGCGTACCGCCAGTTTTTTCTCCCGCCCGCTCGGGTTTCCGGCCGCGGAGAGGGTACGCGGAGGGGGCGATGGCACGGTGTCAGGAGTGATCAGCCTAGGCTGCCGGCCATGTCTACTGCGTTACCTGACTTGCCCGAGCTGTTTACTGACCCTCATTCGGCTTATGCCCGGCTTCGGGAGGCTGGGCCGGTTCACCGGATCATCGGGCCGGACGGCTTGCCCGTATGGGTCGTCATCCGCTATGCCGATGTGCGGCAGCTGCTGGCCGACCCGCGGCTCTCGCTGGACAAGACAAACCGGCTTGCCGGCCACTACGGTGGTTTCTCGCTGCCTGCGGCTCTCGACGCCAACCTCCTGAACATGGACCCGCCCGATCACACCCGGATCAGGCGGCTGGTCGCCCAGGCGTTCACCCCCGGCCGTGTCGAACTGATGCGCCCGGGCATTCAGCTCCTGGCCGACCAGATGCTGGACAGCGTGGCCGAGCGAGGGCATGTGGACCTCGTCGCCGAGTTCGCCGCACCGCTACCGATCACCGTCATCTGCGATCTGCTCGGTGTGCCGCATGACTCGCGCCGGGACTTCCGCGCCTGGACCGACGCGCTGGTCGCCCCGGATCCCGGAAACCCCGACGGCGCGAAGCACGCTGTGGCCGCCATGCTGGCGTACTTCCCCCAGCTGATTTCCGACAAGCGCCGCGTGCCCGGCAATGACCTGCTGTCCGATCTGATCGACGTGCACGACGGCAGCGACAAACTCACCGAAGACGAGCTGACGTCACTCGCGTTCCTCATCCTGTGGGCCGGCTACGAGAACACGGTGCAACTCATCGGCGCCGCCGTGCTGGCGCTACTGGACCACCCGGCGCAACTCGCCCAGTTACGCGACAATCCAGCCAAAATCGACGATGTCGTGGAGGAGGTCGCACGCTTCGACGGCCCGGCGCTGCTCGCCATCCGCCGTTTCCCGGTCGAGGACGTGGAGATCGGCGGGGTGACGATCCCGGCAGGGGAGACGGTCATGCTGTCGCTGGCCTCAGCCAACCGTGACCCCGCCCGTTTCCCCGACCCCGACCACATGGACATAGACCGAGGCGATGGGGGGCATCTGGCGCTCGGCCATGGCATCCATTACTGCTTGGGCGCCTCCCTGGCTCGGCTGGAAACTCAGATCGCTGTGAGCACACTGGTGCGCCGGTTCCCCACCCTGGAACTGGCCGTGCCGCGCGATGAGTTGCGTTGGCGGCCGTCGATGCGGGCCCGCGGGGTGATCGCGTTGCCGGTCCGGTTCTGACTGATCGCACGCGATAGGGCGTTCGTAGCGCTGCCGACGGCGTCCGTAGCGTGGGCGCCACCCTGGTTCAGGAGTCGGGGCTGGGCTTGGTCCAGAACGTAATGTCGCTGCTTGTCGCGACGGCGAGCGTGCGTCCGGACGGGGAGAAACCGACTGCGCTCAGGTGGTCACCGGGGGCGAGGCCCTGCCGGGTCAGGGATACTTCCACCAGCCCACCGTGGTGACGGGCCTGCGGCAGGAGGACCGGGCTGTCCAGGAGGAGGTCTTCGGGCCGGTCATCACCGTCCAGCCGTCCAGCGGTGACGAAGAGGCGCCTCGCCAACGATCGACGCGGGCTGTGCCTGGATCAACTGTCACATCCGGTCGCCGCCGAGATGCCGCACGGCGGGTTCAAGCACTCCGGCTACGGCAAGGACCTCTCGTCCTACAGCCTGGAGGACTACGCCCGCGTCAAGCACGTCATGACGTACCTGGGGTCGTAGCCGTCCCCGCCGTACCCGGTGAGCTCCACCGCGGCCCGAGCTGGGCAGCGCCTGTCGGCCGACGTGCCGTGTGCTCAGTGCGTGGGGCGGGCTGATCACATGCTGGGATTGCTGCAGGGTTGGGCGTAAAGCGTGTACTGCGCATGCGTGGGTACGCGCCGGGGTGTGAACGGGGAATCAAAGGGGGTCAGCGATGGAGCCAGCGCCGGTGGGTGAGGACAGTGCGGCACCGGATGAGCAGGCCATACAGGCCACGGTGGCGCTGGAAGGCGACGGCGCGTGCATCGCCCGTGCCCGCCGTCTCGCTGCGGACTTCCTCACGCGTGTCCAGGCCGATCACGGTCTGCCCGTCTCGGAGCGCGCCATGGACCTCACCCAGCTGGTGGTCAGCGAGCTGGTCACCAACGCCCTCAAGTACGCGCCGGGCCCGGTGTTGATGGACCTGCGCATCACCGGCGACGCGGTCGAGGTCGTGGTGTGGGACGGTGATCCGGTGCTGCCGGTGGCCAGGGCCGCCGACGTCGGACGGGTGGGCCAGCACGGCCTGGAGATCGTCATGGCCATCGCCCAGGGCTTCGAAGCGCACCGGGAGCCGGTCGGCAAACGCATCACCGCCCGCATCGCCCTGGTGGACGACCCCGGCGGAGCCGTCGCCGGGCGCCCGCCCCTGTAGGACGCCGGGGGCCATCCGCCGGTCAGAGGCCGGGGCGAGGGTCGGCGGCGTGGCGGGCCAGCGCCGCCTGCAGCTGGCCGAGGAGAACATCGGGCAGCGCCGCGCCCTGGCCGTGTTTGAGGACCTCTTCTGCGACCTGGGTGAGTTTGGTGTTGGTGTGCTGGGAGACCTCCCGCAGCACCGTGAAGCCGTCGCGCGGGGCAATCTGCGCCAGGACGGTCAGGGCGCCGATGGCCTGGTCGATGACGGCATGCGAGGCGAGCGCCTGCTGCAACTGTCTGTTCTCCGCCCGCACTCTCTCCAGCTCTGCCACCAGTTCGTCGACCGACGCGGGCGTCAACTGTGGATGGGAACGGGGGGAGGAGGTCATGGCAGATCACCGGGAGAGACAGCGGACAGCGGACTTCACACGTCTGCCCCAGTTGCCTTCCGACAACCATTCAACCTGAGCACGTCACTACGCGTGAGTCCCCCGGCAGCAGTTCTCCGGAGGACCCCGCGCTTGCTTCCCAACCCCACCGGCGGCGAGTTGCCACCTTCTTCCAAGGCCATTCCTCCCAAGACCTGAGCCTGAGCGTGCACACCGGCTCCGTGCGGGCACGCGACGGGACGGGTGGCACTGGGGTGAGTGACGCGGCGGCATGGCATCGATGACCGTGCCGCCGCGGCATCCAGGGCCTGGCGCCCAGTACGTCCTTGCCAAGGCTGCGGACATCGCGCCCAAGCCGGCCGGCCTCAGCTGGGAGCCGACCGCGGCGAGGCCCATCGCCGTCGAGGCCGCCGACCGCGTGCTGGGCCTCCTCGAGGTGACCGCCGGCGAGACGCTGCTGATCCACGGGGCCGCCGCGCCGCGGGCTCGGTGTGGGAATCTCGGGCGACGTAGGGCCGAGCCGAACCACTGGGCGACGACGGCATCGACGTCTTCGCGGGTCGAGGGCTTCGCCGAGCGGCGCGGCGACGCTGCTCGTTGTCATGATGTGGCCGACGATCAGTATCGGGAGGGACACCTTTTCGGCCCAAACGGTGGCGAGTGCGAGGACTCGGCCGCGTCGGAGGCTGAGCCTGTGGACGTGGGAAGGCAGCTGCGTGACGAGCTGGCCGAGACGATCGATTCGATCCGGTCGCGGGCTGCCATGGTGGTGGGGCTGCCGCCTGCTGAGCGCACGCGCCGAGAAGACCCGGGACAGCCAGATGCGTAGAGGGTCGGTGTCGGCTTCGGACGCCGTTGGCGCATCACACAGTGGGGCTTTGCCCCGGCGACCCACTGGCCGGGACAGAGCCCCTCACGCATGCCACAGCATCATCGCCGCAGCATCACGCCAGACGAACGACGTTCTCCGCCTGCGGTCCCTTCGGGCCCTGCGTCACTTCGTACTCGACCGCTTCGCCCTCATGCAGCTCCTTGAAACCGTTGGTCTGGATGGCCGAGAAATGGACGAACACGTCCGGTCCGGCGTCATCCTGCTGGATGAATCCGAACCCTTTGTCGGCGTTGAACCACTTCACTACACCCGTTGCCATCGCTACGCGTCTCTCCTTCAACGCCGCCGCACGAGCGGCATCTGAGGTCAAGGCAGCCCGCTGCCGCCTGCTCCGCTCACTGAATACCCCTCATGCAGTGGATCTCCAAGCATCGGCAGACAGCGAGTCCCCGACAGCGCCCGATCTCGGCCCGACCCTCGACGGCTCCCAACGCGGGCGTGTCTGGAAGATCTGTGGGGGGCTCGGACGCGCGGCGGATACGGCACCCGGCCCGGACCCCGGACCCGTGTACGGCCTCTTCGGCCGGTCGGCCCCCTCCGTGGCTCAGGAGTAGGTCATCGGGCAGCCGTACCGCAGGGAGTACTGCGCGGCGCGCAGGTAGAGCGCCACGTAGAAGGCAGCGTCCCGGTCCTCGGCCCACGGTCCCGGTCGCACCCGGGCGGTCCGCTCCGCCCCGCCCTCCAGGAACCACAGGGTCAGTGCGAGGTTCTCGCCCGCCGGTATCGCGTCCACGGGCAGTTTGACGGCACCGGCCAGCCGCTCGGCCAGGTCGAGCACCCGCGGGGCCCCGACGACCGCTGTCTGTTCGCCGGAATATGCGGTGCCGACGGGGAGCACGATCTCCTCCTCCAGCGCGAACGGCACCAGCACGCTCCAGTCGAGGAGGGCCGACAGCTCCGCGTCGGTCAGCCGCGTCCTGCACAGCGCCACGAAGCCGTCCATGGACGGGCTGACCTTCTCCTCGAACCAGCCCGGGGCCCGCCGTGTGGCCTGCCGCAGCTCGTAAGGGGGCAGCCCGCGCCGCTCCAGCTCGGTGTTCAGCGCGGCGGCGACGTCCCCGTACCCGTCTTCACCCGGCTGCGACCAGTCCTGCGCGGCGACACTCACCAGATAGACACCCATGATCGCAACGTACCGGCCGCCACCGACAACGTCCCGGCCCCTCGTGACAACCAGGCTGAACAAGCGCTTAGATAGTGAGGGATCGCGCTCGCGCGACAGCCGTGCGGCGCCGGAGGAGAGGGCCCGGCGGGGCGGCCTGTCCGGTTCCGGCCCGGGTGCAGCCCGCCGGGCTCGCTGACACCCCATCACGAACAGTCCCGGAAGGGACTGGCCGCTGAGCAAAGCGCGGCAACTGGGTTGTGCAGCAACTCAGAGCGTGTGCCGAGTATCTCCACGCGTCGCCTGCGGGTCTCAAGTTCGGTGCGTGAACGCAAACCTTTTGGACCCTTGGTACAAACGAAAGGCGCGCGCGGAGCAGAGCACAGTCCGCCCAGCGCGCGCCTATGTGACGCTCTGTCAATCTTGCATCAGATGTTCAGTAATGTGGCCACGGGCGCCGCGGCCTGTTGCAACTCAGTTGCCCGTGAAAGCGATCAAGTTCAGTGTCGCCCTGCCAGTGCGCCCGCCGTCCCGGACATAGCAGTAAGTTGCCGCCGCCCGAGCCGTAATAGACCTTGACGACGGAGGACAGGTTGCACGAGGAGTTCACGCCCGTGGCGCTGGCCGGGGTTGCAGCGACAAGGCCAGCGGTGGTGAGGCCGGCCGCGATGGCTCAGGCTGCCAGCTTTCGGGCGAGTTTCATGTGCACTCCCTGATCCCGTTACCCGCCTCTGCGGGTAGGCCTTGGACATGTAGGAGGGCAGCGGACTCCTCGCCGGCCGGCCTGTCCGTGGTCTTCTTCATGTCCGCATGAGCCGCTCACGTTGAGCGGTCCGCCGTCCGGGCGAGCTCCACGATCTCGTCGACGGGCCTTCCGGTGTGCAGGGCGAGGGTCTGCGCGATGAGGTCGGTGAGGTCGGGCCAGGGCATGTTCCCGTGCGCGTTGTACAGAGCGACCAGGCCGTGCAGGGCGGTCCAGAGCAGCAGGCCGGCCTGCCACTCCTGTTCGGGTCCGCGACGGTCCTGGTGTTCGTGACGGCCCTGGTGTTCCGGTTGGGCCTGCCGGGCGCCGGCCAGCGAAGCGACGACGGATCCGAGCAGTTCCTCGCCCGCGCCGTGTGCGTTCGTGGGCACCAGCTCGGCGGGCATCCCGCCGCCGAAGAGCGTGCGGTACTGCCCGGGGTGGTCGACTCCCCAGTGCACGTAGGCGGCGCACCGGGCGACCAGGTCGGCCAGGGGCCCCTCGGCGCCGTCCGCGGCCGTGCGCATGACCGCCGCGAGTTCGTCGTAGCGCAGCCGCAGTACGTGCTGGACGAGCGCGCCGAGGTCCGGGAAGTGCCCGTAGATGCTCGCGGGGGCGACGCCGACCTCGCGGGCGACCTGCCGGAGGGTGAGCGTCTCGGGCCGTTCGAGCGTGGCCAGCAGCCGGGCGGCGGCCTCCACCAGTTCGGCCTTGAGGACCTGCCCCTGTCCCCGCGGGTTCCGTCGGCGGGGGACGGCCTCTTCGCTGCTCACAGGCGTACTCCGGGCGTTCGGCAATAGTCGTTCACTGTACCGCCGGCCGCGCGCCCGCCTCCAACCCCCTGTCTTGACATTGGTTACCAACACTTGTTCACTTACATAACCAACAGGTGTTCAGTTATTCGGGAGGAAGCATGCGCATCGCCGTACTCGGGGCAACCGGCAGGGTCGGCCGCCTCGTCGTCGAGCAGGCCCTTCAGCGCGGGCACGAGGTCGTCGCGCTGGTCCGCCGACCGGAGACCCGCCCGGTGTCCGGGCAGCCGACCGTCGAGATCCGCCGGGCCGACGTCACCGCCCCCGCCGCTTTCCCGGACCTGGCGGACGTCGACGTGGTGGTCTCCGCGCTCGGCATCGGCAAGGGCGACGGCCGTGGAACGCTCGTCGCCGGCGCGAGGGTCCTCGCCGACGTCCCGGTGCGCACGCTGTGGCTCGGTGCGCTCGGTTCCGGCTCCTCCGTCGGCGCCGGCGGCGGGATCTACCAGCGGGTCATGAAGGCCTTCGTCGGCGAGGAGCTGGCGGAGAAGGCCGCCGCGGACTCGATCGCCCTCGACGGCGGCGCGACCGTCTTCCACGCCCCCGACCTGTGGGCCGGCGGCGTCAGCACCCGGCGCCGCAACATCCCGCTGGAGGACTATGCGAAGCCCGTCCTGCCGCCGCACGCCTCCCGTGCCACCGTCGCGGCGCTGATACTCGACGAGGCCGAGCGGCCGACCCGCGCAGCGGGGATCCTCGTCCCGGTGGGACGCGTCTGATGCGCGGGTACGTCGCCGTCGAGGAGGCCATCGCGATCCCGGGCCTGGCGGACCGGCGGCCGCCGTTGCCGATGCCGTCCAACATCGAACCGTCCTTCCTCGCGGACATGGCCGCCCGGCTGCCCGACGTCACGCGGTTGCGGCTGCCCGACATGGACGCCAACGGCATCGCCGTACAGGTGCTCTCCCTCACCGTCCCGGGCATCGAAGCGGAAGAAGATCCGGCCCGCGCGGTGGACAACGCCCGGTACGTCAACGACCACCTCGCCGAGATCGTCGACGCCCACCCTGGCCGGTTCGCCGCCTTTGCGGCGCTCCCGCTCCAGGACCCGGCCGCCGCTGTCACGGAGCTGCGCCGAACCGTCGAACGCCTCGGGTTCAAGGGAGCGCTCGTCAACGACCACATCCAGGGCCGGTACCTCGACGACCCCGCGTTCGACCGGGTCTGGGCCGCGCTGAGCGAACTCGGTGTACCGCTGTATCTGCACCCCGGCATGCCACCCGCGGACCGCTGGCGCGTTCTCGACGCCCATCCTGAGCTGGACGGCGCATTGTGGAGCTGGCAGGCCGCCACCGGCGGGCATGCCATGCGCGTGATCATGTCCGGGGTTTTCGACCGGCATCCGGAGGCGACGATGATCCTCGGGCACGCCGGCGAGTTCCTCCCCTTCCAGCTCTCCCGCTTCGACTCGCGCTACGCGACCCTCACCGTGCCGCACCCGCTGCGGCGCAAGCCGTCCGAGTACTTCGGGACGAATGTGCTCGCCACGACCAGCGGTGTGCTGTCCCCGGCCGCGATCGAAGCGCTCGTGCACGTGCTCGGTGCGGACAGCGTGCTGTTCGCCGTCGACTACCCCTACGAGAGGACAGGTGCGGCCGTCACCGCCCTCGAACGGACCCGCCTCCCGGACGCCGACAAGCAGAAGATCGCCTCCGGTAACGCCCGTCGGCTCCTACGCCTTTGACCGTGCGGTATCCCGCACATTGCGCGGCCTCCCACGGTGGAGGTGTCGATGCCCCGCTCGATCACGTGCAGCCCGTTGCCGCCCTCGCGCAGCTTGGCGCTTGATACCCGGCCAGCTGCGTGTAGGTGATCGGAGCTCACGAAGCCGCCGGTGAGGGCACCTACTCCCTGCGCAGCATCATGGGCATGTACGTCGGGCGAGACCCGGAGCTGGAGAAGGAGCGATTCGGCGACGGCCGAGGGCGGCCGAGGTCCATCGTCGGCCGAGAGCGTCGATTCGGCGGCAGCCTGCCTGGCCCGACCAGGCCCGGGGAGCCGGCCCGGACCGGCTGATGGATCCGTGCCGGCTCGTGGTTCATCCCTTCGGTGTGGTGTAGAGGGCTTCGGCGGTCCCGTGCGCCAGCACGGTGTCGGTGGGGAACGCAGGCGTGCCGAAGGCGGCGGTGAAGGCCTCCAGCAGCTCGGCGGTGGGACGCGGCGGCACGTCCTGGATCCGCACCCTCATCGGCTGGCCCGGCGGCGCGTTGTCCGTGGTGAGCCGCCGAACAGACCACGCCGGAATACCGACCGGTGCCCCATGTCGGCGCCGTTGAGCAGGCACGTCCCGGACGCCACCCCGTCCTGCAGGACGCTTTCCCGGTTCTCCACCCGGAAGTCCGTCCTGCGGCGTGCGTACCGCGACCTCGCCGTACAGACCCCAACTGTCCGCCGCGTTGCGAACGTTGGCGAGCGAGGGATCGCCCGAGCCGACCGCACGGGAAACCGCACCGCCGACCCGCGCGCATCCCTCACCAGCTCTGCAGGAGCCACCACCTCGACCACCGCCTCGAACCGGTCCAGCTGCTTCTGAGCCTGCGGTGTCCAACGAACCTCGACCCGGCCGTCGGAAACCGTGCTTCACTTGACGTCCGCGGCGGACGCCGTCCCCGCGAACTGGGCCAGCAACGGAGCGGGCATGGCCGCTCCCAGAACCATTCGCCGCGTCGTGCTCATCGCTGTGTGCACCATCCTTCCCCCCGTCGCCGGACACGACCCTGGAACAGTCGGCGAGTTTTGCTCTTCCGTAGAGGCCAACTCGGGGAGCTACGGCTGCGACGCCGACCTGCACAGAGCCCACCAGGCGCCAATGGCTGCTGGGCGAGGTTGAGGTGGCCGTTCCGCCCGAGACGCTGAACGCCGTGGTGGCCGAAGTCCGCAAGAATCACCGGGGGTTCGGCGCCATGTCGCTCGGGGATGGGATCTACCGCTTCATCGCGCGGACCGAGAAGGTGGCCGAGGACCGCGCAGTCCCGCCGACCCTAGAGGAGCTGAAGCAGCGGGTGCGGGTGTTCGCTGGCACCGACTTCGGCGTGCACTCGCCGCGCTGGCTGTCCCGCTTCGGCGATGCCACCCGGCTGGCCGGCGACGCGGCGCACATCCACCCGCCGCATGGCGGGCAGGGACTCAACCTCGGCTTCCAGGACGCGTTCAACCTCGGCTGGAAACTGGCCGCCGAGGTCGGCGGCTGGGCACCGGAGGGGCTGCTGGACAGCTACCACACCGAACGGCACCGCTTGGCCGCCGCCGTGCTGGACACCACCCGTGCGCAGGTCGAGCTGCAGTCCAGTGAGCCGGGCGCCCGGGCAGTGCGCCGGCTGGTGTCGGAACTGATGGACTCCGAGGAGGCGAACCGACACCTGATCGAGAAGATCACAGCGATCGGGGTCCGCTACGACTTCGGCGAGGGCCATGAACTGCTCGGCAAGCGGCTGCGGGACGTGGGCCTGAAGCGCGGGCGCCTCTACGAGCTGATGCACGGCGGCCGCGGACTGCTGCTCGACCAGACCGGCCGCCCTCTCGGTAGCGGGCTGGACAGATCGGGTCGACCACGTCGTCGACGTCAGCGAGGAACTGGACGTGCCCGCCGCGCTGCTGCGGCCAGACGGCCACGTGGCCTGGATCGGTGACGATCAGCAGGATCTGCTCAGTCGGCTGCCCAAGTGGTTCGGCGCTGCCGTCGGCTGAGGGCGCACTTGAGGCTCGAAAGCCTACCGGTCCTGCCAGCTGGCGGAGCGGATGAGCAAAGCTGTCACTCGTGAGGGGACGCTGTACCCGCTCCAGCCCACTGACCAGTCTGCTGGGTGGTTGAGGCGGGATGGGTGGCTTCGGTGGTGAGGCTGGGATGTGTGAGCGAAGGGGTTGCCGCCGCCGTCGCTCCCGAAGACGATTCCATGATCGCCAGAATCGAAGGGGACCGCGCTGTACTCGTCCAGGTGCGCAGTCACGGTGGAGGGCGGGCGCATGAAGTACCCGTTGCTGATGTCGGGCACAGACACGCGGGTAGGGCCGCACGAAAAGCCTCTGAACAACATTTCCCTGCAGCCGACGGCGAGCTGACTGAACTGCTGGACGATGAAACTGACTTGTCTCCGCTGTCCCGTCGTACATGTCATAGCCGAGGTTGTCGGTGATCTCGCCTTCCAGGCGGACTGCTGCAGCAGTCCGCACCGGCCGGTCAGCTTCCGGCCCCTTGCCTGGGGCCGGCCCGCCGCTCGTCGATCCGTTCTCACTGGTCATCGATGCAACTTCCATGATCGAGAGTTACACCGAGCGTCTTACGGGTTCAGGCCGCGGGCCCGGTTGATCGGCGGTGACAACGAAATCAGACGACTCTCACATGGCTCACATGCCGGTTTCAGGGCATTGGGTGATCGTTCAGTTACCACGAAGGGCAGGGACGGTGAGGTGGCGGTCATGAGGAGTTCCAGGCGGGCACGGCATGGCGAGCCGAGCCGAACCAGGCACCGCTCTCGGGTCCTTGCGGCGCTGGTGGCCTGCGCCCTTGTGACTGGCGGTGGCGTGGCCACCGCCAGTCGGCTTGCTGACCCGACCACCCCGCTGGCCGACACGGCGGAGGTCCTGGCTGACCCTGGTGTCTCCCACGCCGTGCCGGTGTCCCAGATGGCTCCGCAGATCGGTGCGGTGTTCGACAGCGGCGGGCTGAACGGCGCGCATCACTGCACCGCCAGCGTGGTGAACAGTCCCGGCGGGAACCTCATCGTGACCGCCGCGCACTGTCTGGGGTCGACGTCGGACGTGTTCGTTCCCGGCTACCACGACGACAAGGCGCCGTACGGTGTCTGGCATTTGCGGCGCATCGTGGTCGACCCGCAGTGGTCGGCCAGTTCCGACGAGGACCAGGATGTCTCGTTCGCGGTCGTGGAGCCGTTGAACGGCCGCAACATCCAGTCCGTGGTGGGCGGTTACACACTCGGGATCGACCAGGGCTCGGACAGCCCGGTCACGATCACCGGGTACCCGGCGGCGACACAGACCCCGATCACCTGTATCGACCGTATCTCCGCATACAGCAGCACGCAGTTGCGGATCTACTGCACCGGTTTCACCGGTGGGACGAGTGGCAGCCCTTGGGTCATCGGCTCCGGGATGGTCATCGGCGTCATCGGCGGCTACCAACAGGGCGGCGACACCGCTGACGTCTCCTACAGCGTGGCCTTCGGTCCGAACGTCAAGGCCCTGTATCGGCACGCCGTTTCGTTGTGAAATCCGTGTCCTTCCGATCACCTGGGACGACGTTCCGTCCTGGTGGGCGCCCTGGCGATGGAAGCCGCCTCCGTTGTGCTGCTGGCCTCGGCGGATGGCGCTGGTGCGCTGATCGCCGCCCATGTCCTGCAACGAGCGGCCACCGGCGCGGCCCTCCTCGACCTGGGCCGACCCCCGTCGTCGCGGGGCCGGTCCGCCCTGGCGGCCACGCTCCGGTCGCGGGTCGGGGACACGGGGCCGTCCACGACCAGCATCGTGCCCGCCGGGTGCCGGCCCCGGGCGGGGGACAGCGCGAGAAGCGGGGCGATGTCGTCGATGACCCGGGCAGCGACGAATTTTGAGATCCCGAACCAGGGGCCGAGTTGCCGCATCGTGTGGTTCGTCCGCCAGTAAGCCGCCACCAGCAGTATGAGGTCCTCTCGCGGAGCTTGGGCTCGGTGTTGGGAAGGCGCTTGTCGAACGTCGCACTGTGCGGGGGCTATTTCCAGCCGTGCAGGGTCAGGGCGCTGGATGGGTTGAGGCAGCCGTACGAGCCGGCGCCGCGGTACTCGATGACGTCGTCGGGAAGATCATGGTTGGTGAACCATCGGGGTGCCAGGTGTTGCGGGTCAGGATGTCGGTGACGTGAGTTGTTGGCAGATCAGCTGGTGAGCAAGTTGCGCCGTCGCCAGCAGGTCCTCGCGAGCCGTGTCGACGTTGGATCGCACCGACAATCCGTGCCAGACGGATTGGATGAATCCGGTCAGGACCGCTGGGTTGGTGCCCGCGGCTAGTGCTGTGGCCGGAAAGGTTTGCCGAGAAGCTCGCGGCGTCCGGTGCGGTGCATCGCAAGGCGGAGCGTCGCCCGCGTACTGGATGTACTCGGGTGATGCGACAACGCGGCGTGGGGGTACCCCCGGCCGAAGGCTGGGGGAGTGCCGTGCCGGGCGTCGCGAGCCGGTGCACCTCGGCGGCCCCCTCCCCGGTTTCGGCATCCTCGCCGACGCGCTGAACGAGATCGCGGGCTTCGGCGTCGACAACCCGATCCGCGAGCATGGCTTCGTCCCTGGTCGTCTGCCCTTCCACGTCGTCAAACTCGCCTTGCGGAACGGACACGCACACCCTGATCACCGGGGAACTCTCCACCTGGGTCCTGGACTGGCTGGCGACAATTTCAGCAACTGGTACGTGGACGCAAAGGACCGCGAGCAGTCGAGCGGGCGCATCGTCCACGAGTCGCCAAGGAGGTCCGCCCAGTTCCATGAGAAGCGCGTCGAGATCGGCGGCGCGAGCAACCCCGTCGTGCAGGCCGTGCAGGCGGCGCGCGTCAGCATCGCCGCGGCCTCGGGTGACGACACGCCGCTCATCGCCGCCTCCGGTCGCAGGGACGTCGTCACCCTCATCCGCAGCGTCTGAGCCGCGCCACCGGTCGGCACCAGCCGCGGTGAACGCACCCGCCCTCCTTCCACCGGGTGAGCGTGGGCCGGGGACAGCGTCACGGGCGGATCCACGTCCGCGCGAGTTCGGTGACCCAGGCGCCCGCCGCGTCCGGACCCGGTGGGGGCGCGCCGACGACGACGAGTTCGGTGACGCCCGCAGCGGCCAGCGCGGGGAGGTGCTCGGGGGTGCCGTCGCCCAGGGCGACGGCGACCGTGAGCTCGTCGAAGGCGCGGCCACGACGGGCGCACTCGTGGGCGAGGACGGCGATACGGGCGGGCACGTCGGCCGCCGCGACGTTGAAGCCGTACCAGCCGTCGGCGAGCGCCGCCGCACGGCGCAGGGCGGCGTCGCTGTTGCCGCCGAACACGACCGGGAGTCGGCCGCCGCGCAACGGCTTGGGGTTGACCCGGACCGCCTCGAAGCGGGTGAACTCCCCCGCGAAGGAGGCCGGGTCCTCGGTCCAGAGGGTGCGCATCGCGGCGAGGTACTCCTCCGTGCGTCGCCCGCGCCCGGCGAAGGGGACCCGGAGCGCCGCGAACTCCTCGGCCGACCAGCCGACCCCTACCCCGAGGCTGAACCGCCCGGCACAGAGCACGTCGAGTGTGGCGGCCTGTTTGGCGACGACGACCGGGTTGTGCTCGGGCAGCAGGAGCACGCCGGTGGCGAGCTCGATGCGGCTGGTGACCGCCGCCGCGAAGCTGAGGGAGAGCAGCGGGTCCAGCCAGTCGGCGTCCGCGGGTACGGCGATCCGGCCGTCCGCGGAGTAGGGGTAGCGGGAGGCGGGCGCGTCCACGAGCACCACGTGCTCGCCGCACCAGAGCCTCGCGAAGCCGTGCGCCTCCGCGGCCGTGGCCACCGCCCGGATGACCTCGGGACGGGCACCGTCACCGATACCGAGCGCGTGCAACCCCACTCGCATCGCCCACCTCCTGGCGGCACCGTAAGCGGACGGCGCGCCCGCGCCGGGACGACATGGCCGACGACCGCTGGATCGGGTGCGGCGCCGCGCCGTGCCTTCTGACCGAGGCGGACATCCTGCGCGTCGGCGGCCGTCAGTACATCGGTGCGTGTCAGGAGCCGCGTGCCGCGGCGCGGCTCCCGCGGTCCGCAGGTGCGCCGGCGCGCGCACGGCCCGGCCTCACGCGTGCGTCGCGTCCGGGGTGGCGTGGTCGGCGATCCAGCGGTCGACGCGGGCCCACTGGCCGAGCAGCCACTCGCTCCGGGCGTCGTCGCCCGGCGGGACACGGGCGGCGGGTATGCGCCACCAGTGCGCCCGCACGCTGTCACGCAGCGGCAGTCTGGTCCAGGCGGTGCGCGCCGAGTGGACGACGTCGAGGCCGGTGTGGGCGACGAAGACCACGTCGGCAGCGGGTGCGGCGGCGATCGCGGCGAGTGCGCCGGCGTCCTGCGGCGGCAGCACATGGTGCATGCGTTCCGCGCGGGACGCCCGGCGCGGCAGCCCCCGGCGGCGCAGCGAGGCGATCGCGCGTCGGCGGCGGCGCGGTGTGAAGTTGCCGCCCTCCGGGAAGATCACGAGCGTGTCACCCGGGCCCAGCCCCGCCGCCAGCTCCCCGATCGCGTCCTCGGCCCGCCCGTCGAGGGGCGGAAGGAAGCAGTGGGGGACCCGCCCGATGAGGACGTCGAGAGCGGGGTCGGCACGCAGGGCCCGCTTCAGGACGGTGTGGGGACGCAACCCGGCCTCGCTGAGCAGCGTCTGGAGCAGCAGGAAGGAGTCGCCGACCCCCGCGTGCCGTACGAACACCAGGACCGGCGCCGCCGTGTGTCCGTGCGCGACCGCGAGCGGGGGCGTCGCCTCCACCCGGAGGTGGAAGACCCGCTCGCCCGCATGCCGTAGCAGCCGCAGCACCCTCTCCAGCACGGCGAACGCGTCCGTGGCCGCCGCGGCGCGCCGCTCCCCGCGGTCCCGCAGGGCGGGCACGCGTCGCGCCCACAGGCCGGCGGCGGCCACCAGCCCTGCCAGGTCCACCAGGAGGTACAGCAGGGCGAACCCGGCGATCCGCACCGGTCGCCACGCGCCGCGTGTGGCGAGCGAGACCGGCGCGCAGAGCACGCCCGCGGCGACGAGGAGCGCGGCCACCGCAGGGACGAGGACGAGCAGCAGCGCGATGGTGGTCGTACGGCGCAACCCGGTGACCACCGCGCCGGCAAGCCGCACCGGAAGTCCTCGATGCGCACCCGCACCGCTCATGGCGCGCCGTCGGGTGCGCTGAGAACGGTCTCGAGGTATCGGGACGAGGCCGCGTAGGCACGTTCGATGCGCTCGGCGGTCCGGCCGAAGGTGCGGTACCTCAGCTGTCGCAGCGTGGCCGCGCCCTCCTCGGGGCCGGAGCCCGACGGCAGCACGCGGACCGTGACGCCGGGCGGCAGGTCGGCCATGTCGCGGGCGAACCGGTGCCGGCGGGCGATCTCGAACGCCACCAGCGCCACCTGCCAGGGCGCACGCGGCGGCGAGAGGGCCCGCTCGACGCGGCCGACCTGCAGGACGTACACCTCGGTCGCGCCGAGGGCCACCGCGCGGCCGACGGGGATGCTGTTGACCAGGCCGCCGTCGACGAAGTGCTCGCCGTCCAGCCGGACGGGCGGCAGCAGCCCGGGCACCGCGCACGAGGCGAGCACGGCGTCCACCAGCGACCCGGCGGCGAACCAGTGCTCGGCGGCCCGTTCGATGTTCGCGGCGACGCACTGGAACGGCAGGGCCAGATCCTCGATCCGAGTCACCGGGAGGTGCGAGGAGAGCAGATCGCGCAGCGGCGTCGGGTGGTACAGGTGGGTGCCGCTGCGCACGGCGGTGCCCAGCCGCCCGAGCAGCGATCCGGAGAACACGCCGGCGCGGCCCAGACCGGTCCACAGGTTGGCGAGCCGGGCCACCGACGCCCGTGACGGGTCGGCCGCGACGGCGGCTCCGTTGATCGCGCCGACGGAGGTGCCGACGACGAGGTCCGGATGCACCGCGGCGGCGAACAACGCCTTCAGCATGCCGACCTCGTAGGCGCCCAGCGCACCGCCGCCGCCCAGGACGAAGGCGCGGGTCGGTGGACGGGTGGGCCGGCTGTCCTCCATGGCCGAAGGGTGCCCCGGCACGGCTCGGCCAACCACCGCAGGCCCCCTCACGGACCGCGACGGCGGCCGTGAACACCCGGACGGCTCCGGCACGGCAGGCGACGTCCGGCGGGGCGGGCCCGGTGTGCGTGCAGCGGTGCCGCACGCCGGGGGAGGCGGAGGGGCGCGGTCAGTGTGGCGGCGGTCCCGGCAGGACGCGCTCCAGGGCTTCCCAGTTCGTATCGCGGGCTCTTTCGGCCGCTTCGGCCCTCCCTCCGCCACGTAGACCGAACAGACGTTTGGCGATGAGGAGGTAGACGCTGATCGCCACGTTGATGACCAGTGTGAGGACCTTGGTCGGCGTGACGCGCCCCTCGGCCAGCTCGTAGATCTCCGGGACGAGCAACACGGTCGTGGCCACGAAGGTCAGGTATTCCGCCCAGCGCTTGGTCAGCCACAGCCCGACCGCCTCGACGCCTTCGAGGACCGCGTAGGCGCCGAGGACGAGCCCGATGGCCCACAAGGTCGACGAACGGGCGGCGAAAGCCTTGCCGAGCTCGCCCAGCAGTCCCTGCCCGGATCTGCCCGTGGGCCCGCCGATGCCGTTCTGCAGCGCGTCCATCGTCCGGTAGAAGGGCCCCCTCAGGCGTCGCCGTTCGTGCGCGAAGCCGAGTACGGCGACCGAGAGGACACCGAGCACCAGGAAGTGGAGCAAGCGGTCGAGCGCGATCAGCCGGAGTACGTAACGGTCCCGCAGCGGTTTGCCGCGCAGCGGAATCTCGATCTCCTGGCGCCCGGGCGGGAACTCCCGCTGCGGATGTGCGGCGGGCCGCACCGGGAGCCAGGCGTCACAGCGCAGGCACCGGTGCCAGCGAAACCCGTCCCCGAAGTCTCTGACCAGGACCGCGTCCTCGCCGCGCACCCGCGCCGCGTCCGTGCCCGCCAGGCGGTGCCCGCGCCGCGCGCACTCCAGGAGCTCGTACCAGAACAACCGGCGCCGCTTGGAGCCGATGCCGGGGGGCTGGTCCGTGGCGATGTCTTCGGTCATGCTCCGTATCGTCCTGCCCGGAGGGTCCCGGCGCGGCCGACCGGGCCGTCGCTCGCCCCGCTTCTTTTCGCCCCCGTCAACCCGCCGGCCGGCGACGGCTCACGTGGCTCCGCAGGCCGTCGACGGGCGGGCACGTCGGGGCGCTCCGCCCGAGCGGGGCGCGCCTTCGTCCAGGTCACCCGAAAGGCGGCACGTCAGTGCGGCGGGTTACTTTCCCCCACAACCGCTGGGCCGGGTCACTGCAAGACCGATCGTTTGGAGCCCGGCCCCATGGACGAGTTCTCCCCTCCCGAGGACAGTACCGCCCTCTCCTGCGATGAGTTGGACGCTTCTAGACGGAGCGGTCAAGGCCTTCGACGCGAATGCAGGCAGCAGCACGGCCGCCGAGGTGCGCGGCGACGACCGCGGGAGAGACCCCGAACAGCGGCGCGAGCTCCAGCTGAGGGGCCTGAGGGGCCTGAGGTATGGCGACGAGGTCCCACCGCCCCGGGCCGACGCGGCCGTGAGCAGCCCGCCTTCGCCCAGCAGGGCAGCACCCGGGGCGTCGGCGCGGTCCAGCAGCCGCTCGACGATCTCATCCACGAGCTTGTCCTCGACCGGTTCGACGGCCGGGATCTCGTTGTCGTTCATGTCCGTCCCGGCTGGTCGAAGGCCCAGGTCAGAGCCCCGACCAGCCTGTCACATCACGGACTTGCACGATCTTTCAGACGCGCTCGGCAGCTACAACCAAGGAGACGACGGCGGTGCGCACCCTATATTCCACGCCGCCGTCAGTCGATCGGTACGAGCCGGGCCGGGGCCGTCGACGTCATCGTGTCGCGCCGGGTCAGCGCAGGACTGACCGTACGGCGTCCGGGGATCGGCCGACGGCTGCTGTGCCGTCGTCGGCGGTGATGATCGGGCGTTGGATGAGGATGGGATGGGCGGCCAGGGCTTGGATCCAGCTGTCGCGGTGCGCGGCGTCGCGCGTCCATGTTGCCATTCCCAGGCTGGTTGCGGCCGGTTCTCCGAGCCGGGTGATGTCCCAGGGCTCCAGCCCGAGCCGGTCCAGTACCTGCTCGAGTTCCTGTGTGGTGGGTGGCTGTTCGAGGTAGTGCCGAACTGTGTACTGGGCTGCTTCCGCGTCGAGCAGGGACAGGGCGGAGCTGCATTTGGAGCAGGCTGGGTTGATCCAGATTTCCATGGGTTGTGGTCTTTCTGATGCCGGGGCGGGGGCGTGCGGCGCGGTGGGTCAGGAGGTGGCGCCGGTGAGGGCGAGGAATTCGCTGCGGGAGCGAGCGTCGGAGCGCAGCAGACCGAGCAGGGTCGAGGTCATGGTGCTGGACCCGGTGGCCTGGACACCGCGCAACGTCATGCAGCAGTGTTCCGCCTCGATCACCACGCCCACACCCTTTGGTTCCAGATGGGTCCGCAGCCAGTCGGCCACCTGCTTGGTCAGGCGCTCTTGCACCTGCGGGCGGCAGGCGAAGTGCTCGACAACGCGGGCCAGCTTGGACAGGCCCAGGATGCGGGCACCCGGCAGATAGCCGACGTGCGCGGTGCCCACGAACGGCAGCAGATGGTGCTCGCACACCGACCGGACCGGTATACGACGGGCCAGGACGAGTTCGTCGTAGCCCTCGTCGTTGGGGAAGGTGGTCAGGTCGAAGGGGCGCGGGGTGAAGAGTTCGGCGTACGCCCGGGCCATCCGCCCTGGTGTACCGCGCAGGCTCTCCGAGGCGGTGGAGATGCCGAGGGCGGTGAGGAATTCGCCGGCCGCGGCTTCCGCGGCGGCCAGGTCGACCCCGTCGGGCTCGTGGACGACCCGCAAGGCGGGCCGTCCGGGTATCGCCTCATCCTCCATGAGGGGGTCTGCTCGGGCGGTGGTGACGTCCCGGCGCTCGCCCATGTCAGCTGCCCCCGATGCCCAGAGCGGTGAGCAGCACCAGGACAAGGGTGACCACAGCGAGCAGACCGTGGGCCAGCACGACCGTCACGGGGAAGTGCCGTTCGGCAGGGACGGTACCTTCGGCTCCCGGACCTGTGGCGGTTGTCGCCGCCCCGGCCGTGGCACGGTCACGGTAGACGGGCATCCAGCGGGCCAGCATCACGAAGCCCAGTAGGGCGACCGGCAGCAGCAGGCCGAAGGCGGTCCAGGCCAGGGCGCTCTTGTCGGCGACGACGTAGATGATCCATACGACCAGTCCGATCGCGGCCAGGGCGAAGTGCCCGAAGACGACGGGTGCGGGCAGGCGGCTGGTGCCGGTCTGCTGCTGCCGGATGCCGCCGCGTTGGATCCAGGTGCCGAGCATGTAGAAGCCGCCGAGGGCGGTGACGACCCAGGCGATCAGTGCGGCGATGTCCATGGGAACTCCCAGGTGCAAGTGAGGTTGATATTGAAGGCAGCCTGCAAAGGACGGCAGCCGTGCGGGGAGGTGGCGGGGCCGGGTCACGCTGGGGTGTGCGGGCTCCTGCTGCCGCCGGAGGTGTATCCCTCGGCCTGAGTGGCCTCGTCGGCGACACGCACGCCGTAGCGGTAGGCGAGCTTCCCGCCCAGGAATCCCGAGACGCCCAGGACCACCACGCTGAGCGCGGACAGGACGAGCCGGCCGATGCCGACGCTTGTGCCGCTGGTGTAGTCGCCGTACCGCCACAGGAAGTTGACGACGTAGGCGGCGGTCACCAGCAGGTTCAGCGTCATGTGGACCAGGCCGGTCCGGAACGCGGGGGTGCCGGAGGGAATCGCGAACAGGTCGAGGAATCCGACCATGGCCGCCAGCAGGGCACCGATCACCCCGACCGCGATCAGCCACTGCGAGGACTGGGTCAGGAACCCCGGCCGGTGCACGACGTGGGAAGCGATGTCGAACACGAGGCTGGTCACCCAGGCTCCGATCGGCACGGTCACCAAGATCGGGTGGAAGGGATGGCCGTAGGGGCCGGCGAGCGCGGCGCTGACCGGGCGCTTCGCCTGAAGCTGTGATTCACAAGTCATCGCAACCTCCTCTCATTTCACCAATAAATCTTGGTCTTATTGGGAGATGGCGTCAAGACGTGCAGCACACAGCGCCTGAAAAACACTTGTCCCCACGCAGATGGGAGTTACTGTGGTCTCGTGGCTTCTGATCTGACTGCGCAGGCCAACGCGGCCGACAGCGCCATCGACTCCGTCAGCGTCCTGAGCGAGGACTCCCGCCGGCGCATGTTCGCCTTCATCCGGCGTGCCGGCCGCGCTGTCACCCGGGACGAGGCCGCCGCCAGCGTCGGCATATCCCGCAAGCTCGCCGCCTTCCACCTCGACAAGCTCGTCGAGGCCGGCCTGCTGCGGGCGCGGTATGAAACGCCCGGCGGGATCCGCAAGGTCGGCAGGCAGCCGAAGGTGTACGAACCCACCGACGCCCAGATCACCGTGAGCATCCCCGACCGCCGCCACGAACTCCTGGCCGACCTCCTCCTGGACGCCGTCCTGACCGAGGGCGCCGACGAAAACGCCGCCCAGGCAGCGATACGGACCGCCGAACAGCGGGGCCGGCAGCTAGGTGAGGCCGCACGGGAGCAGACCCGCCCTGGCCGCCTGGGCCCCGAGCGAGGGCTCACCACCTGCGAGCCGCTACTGGACGAGTACGGCTACGAACCCGTCCGGGAAACCCCCACCCAGCTCCGGCTGCACAACTGCCCCTTCCATCCACTGGCCGCGAAGGCCCCGGAGCTGGTGTGCGGCATGAACCAGGCATTCCTCTCCGGCTACCTCCACGGCCTGGGGGTCAACGGGATCCGAGCCGTCCTGGCCCCCGAGGCCGGGGAGTGCTGCGTGCGGCTGGGCCCGAGCGACCCCGATCGTGATGACGAGATGGCGCAGGACCACTGACGCGACGCCGGCCGGCTGCCCGCGCGGGCCACCGCCGAGGTGCACGGCGATGCCCCGAGCGGAAGCGTCGCGGTGGCGGAGGCGCTCCGCAATGCTGCAGGCTCACGCACCACCGGTTGCTCGGGCTCCGCCCGAGCTGGGGGAAACGCCCGTTCTGGCGTTCGACCGGAGCACTGTCATGTTGACCAACCGCATCCTGAACCGTCCCGCTCGTTCCACGGAACCGGAACCGGAACCGGAACCGGTAGCGCATCGAGCTGACACCGTCACCGGGAGCACCACCGCAACGACTACCGCCGCCGACTTCGGACTGCTGCTCATCAGGCTGACCTTCGGCCTGCTGATGACCGCCCATGGTGCTCAGAAAATCTTCGGGCTCTTCGGAGGCCGGGGTCTTACCGTCACCGGCAAAGGGTTCGCGGCCCTGGGCTACCACCCGGGCAAGCTCTTCGCCACGATCGGCGGCCTGTCCGAGCTGCTCGGCGGCCTCGGTCTGGCCCTCGGTCTGCTGACGCCACTGGCGGCCGCCGCACTGATCGTCGTCATGATCAACGCGATGACCACGGTCACCGGCGCTCACGGCCTGTGGGAAACCGACGGCGGAGTGGAATACAGCGTGTGCATCGCGGTCGTCGCCCTCGCTCTTGCTGCCATCGGCCCTGGCCGACTGGCTGCCGACCGCTACCTCCCTTGGGGGGCAGGCGGTTGGAAAGAGGCCGCCTTTGCCCTCGGCCTCGGTGGTCTTGCCGCTGTGATCACACTGGCTCTCTGAACGGCGACCCCCACCCGCACTCTTGTGGAACGGGTGCCCAGGGGCGGGGGCACCGGTACACCTGGGGGACGCGGAGGTATCCGTGTACGCTCGGCGGTCGCGAAGGGGTGTAGCCCCGTAATACCGGTCGTCGACATACTGGAGCCCCGCCGCATCCGCCGGCAGATCGACAACCGAAGCGAACCAATACCGAAGGCTCCACCCTGTCCACCTGGGTGTCGGGTGGGTCGGCGAGGCTGGGGCCGCCGGCTTGGACCCAGGCGGTGATGTCGCGGGCGGCGTCGGGGTCGTTGACCAGGCCGAGCCAAACGGAGCGTCCGCCGGCCTTGCGGTCTTCGGCGGAGGGCTGGACGACGATGACGTTGCCCTGCGCGCAGGCGTTCAGAGGCAGTCGGTGGGGCGTACGGTCGCCATGCCAGCGAGGGGTTCGCGTAGGTCGGTGAGCTGGGCGCGGTGGCCCAGGCCTGGGACCTTGGGGGTGCCGCAGCGGCAGCCCCGGGAGACCGTGACCGTGCAGCGGGCCGCCGCCACCTTCTCGGGGCGGCGGCCGACTTGCGGGTGCGCTTGCTCACCGGCGGCCCTCGGCGCGGGCCCGGCTCCAGGCGGCCTCGCGCAGCAGCCGCAGTCCGTTGAGGCCGACGATGACGGTGGAGCCTTCGTGGCCGAGGACACCGAGCGGCAGGGGCAGGGTGGCGATCAGGTCCCAGACCACCAGGCCGGTGATGAACACCGAGGCGATCACCAGGTTCTGCACCACGAAGGAGCGGGCGCGGCGGGAGAGGGCGACGGCGGTGGGGACGGTTTCGAGTTCGTCGCGGACGATGGCGGCGTCGGCGGTCTCCAGGGCGAGGTCGGAGCCGGCGCGGCCCATCGCGATGCCGGTGTGGGCGGCGGCCAGGGCGGGGGCGTCGTTGACTCCGTCGCCGATGACCAGGACCTTGCGCCCGGCCGTCTCCTGCTCGCGGACGGCGGTGGCCTTGTCCTGGGGCAACAGGCCGGCGCGGATGTCGGTGATGCCGACCTCGGCGGCCAGTCGGGCGGCGGCGCGCGGGTTGTCGCCGGTGACCAGCATCGGCGCGGTGCCGGTCAGGGAGGTGAGCGCGGTGACGGTGGCGGCGGCGTCCGGACGCAGGCGGTCGGCGATGCCGAGCACGCCGACCGGGCGGCCGTCGGCCTCGACCAGGACGGCGGTGCGCCCGCCGTCCTCCAGCTCGCCGGTGATGGCGGCGGCGCGGGCGCAGACGGTGTCCGCGGCTCCGTTGAGGAGTCGGGCCGGGGCGCCGACCGCGACAGCGCGGCCGTTCACGGTGGCGGTGACGCCGATGCCCGGGGCGGAGGAGAAGTCCTCCGCGACGGCAAGGACCAGGTCACGGGCGCGGGCGGCGTCCACCATGGCCCGGGCGAGTGGGTGTTCGCTGGGGTGCTCGGCTGCTGCGGCCAGCGCCAGCAGCTCGTCCTCGTCCAGGCCGGAGCCGTTCAGGGGGCGGATGTCGGTGACGCGCGGGGTGCCCTCGGTGAGGGTGCCGGTCTTGTCGAGCGCGACGGCGTCGACCTGGCCGAGCTGCTCCATGACGACGGCGGACTTCACCAGCACGCCGTGGCGCGCGGCATTGGCCATCGCGGACAGCAGCGGCGGCATGGTCGCCAGCACCACCGCGCACGGCGAGGCGACAATCATGAAGGTCATCGCCCGCAGCAGTGAGCCGGTGAGCGGGGCGCCGAAGGCCAGCGGCACCGCGAACACCGCGAGGGTGGCGATGACCATGCCGATCGAGTAGCGCTGCTCGACCTTCTCGATGAACAGCTGGGTGGGCGCCTTGGTCTCGGACGCTTCCTCGACCATCTTCGCGATCCGGGCGATCACCGAGTCGGAGGCGTCCCGCTCGACCTTCACCCGCAGCGCGCCGGTGCCATTGAGGGTGCCGGCGAACACCTCGTCGCCGCTCTCCTTGGCGACCGGGAGGGGCTCGCCGGTGATGGTGGCCTGGTCGACGTCGCTGGCGCCGTCCAGGACGCGGCCGTCGGCGCCGATCCGCTCGCCGGGTCGCACCAGGATGGTGTCGCCGACCGCGAGCTGCTCGGTGGGCACGCGCTCCTCGGTGCCGTCGTCCAGCAGCCGGGTCGCGGTGGTGGGAGCGAGGTCGAGCAGGCCGCGCACCGAGTCCGCGGTACGGGCGGTGGTGATCGCCTCCAGCGCGCCGGAGGTGGCGAAGATGACGATCAGCAACGCACCGTCCATCACCTGTCCGACCGCCGCCGCACCGAGCGCGGCAACAATCATCAGCAGGTCGACGTCGAGGGTCTTCTCCCGCAGCGCCTGCAGCCCGGCCCACGCGGGTTCCCAGCCACCAGTGGCGCAGGCGAGGGCGTACAGCGGACCCCATGCCCACGCCGGGGCGCCGGTCAGCTGCAGCGGCAGCGCGATCAGGAACAGCACAGTCGCAGCCAGAGCCCAGCGGGCCTCGGGCAGCGCGAAGATCCGCGTGCGCCTCCGGGGAGCGACGCTTGCGGAAGCGGGCGCCACCTCGGGGGCGGGACGCTCGATCAGGGTGGAAGGCATGGCAGGCAGAACCCTTCGCACAGGCCATGGGCAGGACTAATGACCCGATCCACGATACAGGAACGAATGAACATCTCTTCATGAGTTGTCTGTAGTATTGGCGCATGGGTCATGGAGCCGTCCCCGCGAAGAACGCCGTCCCGCGCACGCGCCTGGACGCGGACAATGCCGCCCGGGTGGCGACCACCCTGCAGGCCCTGGCCACTCCGTCCCGGCTGCTGATCCTCGCCCGGCTGCGCGAGGGGTCCTGTGCGGCCACCGAACTCGCCCACGAGGTCGGCATGGAGCAGTCGGCCTGCTCCCACCAACTGCGGCTGCTGCGCAACCTCGGCCTGGTCGTCGGCACCCGGCAGGGGCGCTCGGTGGTGTACGCGCTGTACGACAACCACGTCGCCGAACTCCTCGACCAGGCCGTCTACCACACCGAGCACCTCCGACTCGGGCTCAGCGATACCGCCGGCGCCGAGGATGCGGACCTCGTGGCCGATACGGCGACCTGACCGGGCCTCCCTGCCGCCGACCACGATCACCGTGACGGTGGAGACCTGGTGACCAACGGCGCCACCCAGATGCGGGGGGACACCGCTCACCCCGCCTACCTGTCCACCCGGCCGGTGAGGTGCAAGGCTCAGCAGCCGGCATACAACGTCCCCGGCGATCTCACGCCTGCCCGGCTACTTTCCAGCGTCCATCCGACCTGAGCACGTCACTACCCGGGAGTCCCCCGGCAGTAGCTCTCCGGAGGACGCTTGAGATCTGGTATCCGCCGGGAGATCATGTCCGGCAGCATCTGCCGAACATGTCACGGAGGCCGTCCCGGGACAAGAAGGTGCCCCCGGGCGGGGTGCCTGGCGGCGCTGGAACGGGTATCCGTCGGCTGTTTGGGCACACGGGACGTCATGCACGGACAACATGCGCGTCCCGCCCACAGCAGTCTCATCGGCCAGGCCTCCACAGCCGAGACATCGCCGCCCGGTCACGACGGGGCCAAGCACTCACGCCGAGGCCGGCGCACCGGCCGCCTGCGCCGCCGGGTCCTCGCCTACCGGGCCATCGAATTCCTGTCCACGCACATCCCGGACGACCCCGGCCCGGGCGACGAATGCCTGCTCCTGGTCCACACCCGCCAGGTCGTCGGGCAGGTCCGGTACCGGATCTGCACCGACTGCGCCCAGGGCGTCATCACCACCGTCGTCATCGACGAGCGCTTCCGCAGCACCGGCCTGGGCACCCGTGCGCTGTCACACCTACGGTCCCGCCACCCGGGACTGACCTGGCGCAGCACACTGCGCAAGCGCACCACCCGTGACCTCCTGCACCGGATGCGCATTGCCACAACCACTTCTGCCACGCCCTGCCCCCACGCTCACCAGACACGCTCTGCCCCGGCCGGCCCGACACTGACCAGCGGCTGACCCCGACGTCCGGCAGTCACAGGGCACAGCGGAGACGGCGCCCCCTCATCCCGGACCTGCCGTAAAGGGCGGTACGTGAGTCAATGTCTGTTTCGGGGTGCAGCTCAGGCTGAGCGACCGGTCGCGATGGCGTGCTTGACGTACATCACAGCGCCGCGCGGAGGAGCCGGCATGGGGGACGGGTGGCAGGGCATCCGAGCTGAAGGGGGTGGGCTGACCGCGCTTTCGGTAGCGCCCCGTCGACGTCAAGAGCCTCTTAGGAGTTGAGAAGGTGAAGGGCTTCCGCAGCTTCATCCTGCGCGGCAACGTGGTCGACCTGGCCGTCGGCATCGTCATCGGGGCAGCGTTCACCGCCGTGGTGAACGGCTTCGTCAGCGCCTTCCTGACGCCACTTGTCGGGCTGGCCACCGGCGCCACCGGCGACATGAGCCGCAAGACCTTCACCGTAGGCGCCACCAAGTTCCCCTACGGCGCCTTCATCAACGCGGCGATCAGCTTCCTCCTCCTCGCCAGCGCCCTGTACTTCCTGGTCGTGCTCCCGATCAACAAGCTCCACGAACGCCTCGCCCCGCACCAAGACGTCCAAGCCCCCAAACGGGACTGCCCCGAATGCCTCAGCCCCGTACCCGCCCAGGCCCGACGCTGCGCCTCCTGCACCGTCTCCCTGCCGGCCGTACCCGCTCAGGCCGGGCAGACAACCCAGCGCGCCGGGTGACCCGACCTCCCAGGCCCCGCCCCAGGTATGGCCGCGCCTGACGGCGGGACCGGGAGCCAAGGGGGAACGGTTCTACGACTGGGCCCGCCGCCCGCGCTGGTACTCCATGCCGACGAAGACGCCTGCGTGGTAGCGGCACTGGTCCTGGGCTTCGAAGCAGGCCCGGCAGTCCTCCCAGGACACGTCATACGGCGTGGTCTACGGCCCCGGCCGGTGGCCGGCGGGGGAGTCTGGGCTGGGGGTGAACAGGTCCTCCTGCCAGGCGGGCGGAAGTTCACAGAGGTAGCCGGCCAGGGCGGCCGGGATCGGCCGGTAATGCTCGAACAGCGACGCCCAGAGCCTGCGGGCCTCGGTGTCCGGGTCGAATCGCGAGGGCAGCCCATGGGCCTCACGAGCGAAGGCGCATGCCTTCTCGCGGCACTCTTCCCAGTGGCTGGTGTCGATGCCGGCCTCCACGGTAGCGCCCAGGATCTGGGTGCGCGCCGCGCTGCGCCCAGGGGCTGATGCACTTCTCGGGGCCCTGATCGGGGTGGCAGCCGGTGAGGCGAGCGACGCCGACGACCGCACCGAGGTGCAGTTCGTGGTCGCGGTTCGCAGTGGCGACCAGTGGGTCGCGCAGGGCGGGGCGCTCCAGCTTCGGTCCGGTGTGGATCATGATCCAGCCGCGCCACGGCCAGTTCACGGGCCTGATTTTCGGGATCTCGCCCGCGAGGGTGCAGGTGGCCCAGGGCTGGCGGATCGTGATGCCGCGGATCCAGTCGCCCTCGGGCAGGGTGACGGCGCTCATGCGGTTCGCCCCCATGCTGCGGTGCCGGGGCGTCCCGCACGGCGGCCGTTGATGGACGGCACCGTGGCGTGCGCGGCAGCGGCGAAGTACGCACGGCCGCAGTGCTTGCCGTTGTAGAAGGCGGCGTCAGCGGATCGCTGTACAACGGTCAGCTCATAGGAGCTGATCACGTCCGGGGGCGCCGCGGCGGCTGCGACGGTGCGGCCGTCGTCCGGGACGAACCGGGGTGCGCAGCACGCGACCCAGCTGCTGAAAGCGGGGTGCGCGCCGGTCGGCGGTCAGCCCCAGGACCACGGCGAACTCATCGCCTCGGAGGCGGCCGACGGACGAGCGCGGGACCGCCCAGGCGGTGAGTCGGGCACCGAACGCGGCGAGGACGGCATCGCCGGCCGCGTGGCCCATCGTGTCGTTGATCTGCTTGAAGTGGTCAGGATCCGGCGAGGCGCGGGCGGTGTAGGCCTCGCGGCGCAGCAGGCCGGTCAGCGGATCGCGGTGGGAGGCGGCGAGCTGCCTGTGCAGCGTGACCGCGTGGACCGCCAAGCCCTCAACGGCACGGCGGTGGTCGTCAGTAAGAGGGTGCGCCGGCCGATCCGGCACTGAACGCGCAGAAGAGACGACATACTTGGGGTTCTCCGTCTCGTCTCGTGCGGGATGGATGGGCGCGTGCTGTCCGGGCGGCGACGGGCGAGGGGCGCCCGGAGTCGGTGCAGGGTTCCAGCTTGAGCGAGCATGTCCGGACGCAGACGGTGCATATCGGCCCGTCAGCAGTGCGGGCGGCGACGCCCTCTATTCGTCCGCAGCTGACGGCCAAACTCGAATATCCAGGCGCGTGGGCGCTGTTGGCACAGATAGCATCCGCAGTCGCACTATCACCGTTCACCGATCAAGGAATTTGCGATGCCGAGCCGTCCGTCCGTTGCGATCGCCGAGTTCTCCGTATCCGACCAAAGTGCCGGGCCCTACGGCATCACTGCCGGACCAGACGGTGCACTGTGGTTCACCATGGTCCACCACGGACGGATCGGCCGCATCACACCCGACGGCGACGTCACCTCCTACCAACTCGAACCGGCTTCCAGCGGACCGTCGCTCATCACAGCAGGGCCCGACGACGCACTGTGGTTCACCGAGTTCCGCAGCCACCGGATCGGCCGAATCACCACGACCGGAAACATCACATCGTTCCCGCTGCCAACGCCGGGTGCCGGGCCGTTCGGCATCACCGCGGGCCCCGATGACGCACTGTGGTTCACCGAGGCCAACGCCGACCGCATCGGCCGCATCACGCCCGACGGGCAGATCACCGAGTTCCCTCTCCCGCTGTCAGGTGCCTTCCCGTCAGCCATCGCCACCGGCCCGGACAGCCGGCTGTGGTTCACGATGAACCAGGCGAACGCGATCGGTGCCATCGGACGCGACGGCGACGTCACCGTTCACCCGTTGCCTACACCGGCCAGCGCCCCGGTCGGCATCACGGCCGGCGCCGACGGCGCCATGTGGTTCGTCGAGATCGGCACCGGTCAGATCGGACGGATCACACCGGACGGGAAGGTCGACGAATTCGCCCTGTCCGACCGTGCGTCACGCCCGCACGCCATCGCCGCCGACGTCGACGGAAACTGCTGGTTCACCGAATGGGGAGCCAACCGCATCGGCCGGATCACCCCCGGCGGCCATATCGACGAACACGACCTTCCCAGCCCGGCCTCGGAACCCCACGGCATAGCCCAAGGGCCAGACGGCGCGATATGGACCGCTCTGGAGATCGGAACGATCGCACGCCTCACCGCACCCTGAGACGGAATCCCGGCAGAGCATGTCGACGACGATCCCCCGAGCGTGACGAACCGGATCTTGAGGTTTCTTGGGCCGCTCGGGCTCGGTGAAGGCGGAGGAGCGGACAGCGGTGCTCATGGGCGGGGTCCTCTCGGATCAGGCGGCAAGCAGGTGCTTGGCCATGGGCCCTTGGTGGCGTCCTCCAAGGCGGCGCCACGATGTATGCGGCCGCGACAGAGCGGGGCCGGACTGCCGACGAGTACGGAGTGACCGTTCGCGTGATCGTCGTTCACTGGCATGTGAAGACGACCAAGATGATCCGTGTTGTCGCCGCCGTTTGCATGACGGTCGCCGCAACAGTCGGGGCGGGCTCCCTCGCACGCCGGTTCCGTAGCGCCTGCCGCTCGGCGGGCCGCCGACGAAACCTGCACCCCGGAGACGGACAGCTACAGTTCCGACCGATGGACCTCAGCGCGTTGGAAGACCTGTCTCGGCACCTACGGCGGGCCCCACGGTTCCTTCCAGGCGAAGTGCTGGGGCGGACAGGTCATCGGCTGGAGCCAGATGAACTGCCGTGTCTCTGGACAGTTCGAGATCCGTGACGGGCAGAAAAACTGGTGAAGAGTGGTGGTTTCGGCCTGGTCTGCAACGGGCTGATCGACGAGCCCACTGTCACCACCAACGCGTTCCGCTTCAACTGTGACGGAAGGACTCATGGCCAGTTCACCTTCAAAACCTTTGCAGTGCAGCAGCGTGGACTTGCCGGACCCGGAGGGGCCCATCACGGCGACGACGTCACCGGGGTGGATGGAGAAGTCGGCGCCGTCGAGCGCGGTGGTCGGCCCGTAGGCCTTGCGCAGGTCCTGGGCGGCGAGCAGAGAACCAGGAGGAGGAACATGGGTCACGCGGTCACCGCCTCGGCGAGCTTGTCCAGACGCGCTGCGGTCAGCTCCAGTCAGCGCAGGTCCGCTTCGAGGTGGAACAGTGCGTGGTCGCAGATCAGTTGGTCGGCCAGGTCGCCCTGGCGCTTGCGGTCGGTCAGGATGCGCATGCTGCGCAGGTGCTCGGAGCGCTGCGTGTCGAGGATGCCGGCCGCGTCCCGGTGCGTCAGCAGCGCCAGGACGACCTTGCTGTACAGCAACGACTGCAGGTACGGCTCGGGCTTCTCTGGCGTCGCGAGCCACCGCTCGACGTCGGTGAGCCCGGCGTCCGTGATGGCGTAGCGCTTGCGCTCGGGCCCGCCGCCGGCCTCGATGCCGTCGACCTCGACGAGGCCGTTCTTCAGCAGGCGCGACATCGTCGCGTAGACCTGTCCGTAATGCAGGGGCCGATCGTGCCTTTGTCACCCTTCTGATACGAGGGCCCCGCCTCTTCGGGCGGGGCCGGGTGTGTCCTGGACAGCCGTCCAGCCATCCGTCGGCGTCCTGTAGGAGAACTCGCCGTCCCGTTCCTCCATGACGCTCCAGGAACACGCACGAAGGTCGTTTTCAGCATATATTCGCCCTGAGCAAAGCGAAGGGCCGCATTTGCTGTGCGGCGGCGGCGCGCCGGCGCCGCACCACCGGTTTCCCCGGACAGCGCATGGACGCTCACCTGGCAAGGGGGTCGATCAGGAATGAGATGTGATTCGCCTGTTTGGCCTACGAGTTGTTCGGTGGACCGTTCGGCCTACATCCGTCCAGCGGTAAGGCCAGATCGAGAAAGCGATTCCATACGGAATCCATGACATGGCGGCGAACACCGGCTGGGTCAGCATCGGCACCGGTCACGACACCGCAGCGTTCGCCGTCGCCTCGATCCGGCGCTGGTGGCAGGCCCGCCGCCGCGTCAGCGGCTGACGGCCCGGCCTCCAGAGCGTGCGCCCCGGGCCGTCGGCCTCCGCTTGGGTGTCGACGGCACCAGGAAACTGCGCGCGGCGGTGCCCTTCCTACCCGACCATCTCTTCCTCGCCCCCGGTTGAGTCGGTCCGGGGGAGACGGGTCTTCACACGGGTCGGAGACTCGTTTGACGTCTGCAGGCGTAGTCCACGCAGCAGATGGCGTCGAGCCACAGCCTGCGGCTCGGGCCTCCGAGCCGCAGGTCGTCCTGCCGCGCCACCTGCGCCGTGGATGGGGCGGGTCAGTGCTGCAGGGTGAGGAGACCCGGCCGGTACGGCAGTTTGTCGTAGGGGCCGCTCGCGGTGGGGGACTTGCCCTGGTAGAGGAACTGCAGGTTGCAGGGGTCGACGGTCATGGTCTGGTCGGGGTTGTCGCGGACCAGGTCACCGTGGCTGATGTCGTCGGTCCAGGTGGCACCGCTGTTGGCCTTGCCCGCGAAGGGGTTGCTCTCCGTGGCGGCCTGCGGGGTCCACGAACCGCTCAGGCTGGTGGCCGTGAACGAGCGGAAGTAGCGCTGCTGATGCGCACCCTTCGCCTCGACGATCATGAGGTACCGGTTCTGGCCCTGCACCTTGTAGACCTGCGGCGCCTCGAACAGGTTGTCCGGCGAGTCAGGTCGGCGCGGCCTGACCGCGCTGTTCTGGTCGAAGGTCAACCCGTAGGGGACGTACAGGCTCGACATGGGCGAGCGGCTCGCCCGTGCCCGGGGCAGCTCCACGGCCGTGGCAATTCGGTGCAGCCGACACGGCACGCGCGAGGCGACGAGTGCCCTGAGTATCAGACGGTCTTTCGGGGACGGGTGGTGCCGAGGCGTTCCCAGAGGCCGGCCAGATGCGTGTGCAGGACTTCCTCGGCTTCTTCTGCGGTCAAGTGGCCTATGAGTACATGGGTGGTGAGGCCGTCGGCGAGGGCGAGCAGAGTGCAAGCCTCGTGCTGCGGGTTGGGTGGTGTAGCACCTTCGTCGGCCGAGCCGCCCCTGTCCGTGGCCTCTGTGATGAGGCGGGCGAGAAGGTTCTGGAGGGCCGCGTAGCTGGTTCTCAGCGGGCCGGCCAGTGGCTCGCTGACAGAGGCCTGAGCGATGAACGCGAGCCAGATCCGTGCTTCGGCGCGGTGTTCTTCGCGGAGCAGGGCGATCTCGTTGGCCGTGTGGCCCAGGGCCGTGGCGGCAGACTGGGCCGGGCTTGCAGCCAGGCGGGTCCTCACACGTTCGGTGATGCGCTCGCCGACGTGGTCGACGGCGAAGAGGAGCATCTCCCCCTTGCTGCGGAAGCAGCGCTGAACGGCGCCCAGTGAGACCTGCGCGCGGGCGGCGACGTCGCGCATGCTTACGCCCTCCGGTCCGCGTTCGTCGACGAGGAGGCAGACGGCCTCGGCAATCCGGCGGCGTCGGCTTTCGTAGTCCACCTGTTTGGGCATGCGCGGTCGGCCTCCTTATTCCGATACGATCGTATCGCTTCCGGGTTAGGGTTCGGCCACAAATACTTCGGCATGTGGATGGGAAGCGCGATGATCAGGCAGGACGCCCTGTGGGCAATGACGGCCGGCGCCCAGGCGGAGGCGGTCCGAGGCGGAGAGATGTCGGCCCTCGAACTGGTTGACAGTCATCTGGAACGCATTGCCGAGGTCAACCCGCAGATCAACGCGGTCACGCAGTTGATGGCTGAGCGAGCCCGTGAAGCGGCGGCGCAGACGGACCGGCGGCGGGCATCGGGCGAAGAACTCGGGCCGCTGGCCGGTGTGCCGTTCACGGTGAAGGAGACCACCGCTGTCGAGGGCGTGCCGACCACACTCGGAACGTCACGCTTCCGCGACCTGGTGGCTCCGGCCGACGCACCACCTGTGGCCCGGCTCCGTGCGGCGGGAGCCATACCGATCGGCCACAGCAATATGCCCACTCTCGTCGTGGCCGGGATGCACACCCGCAGCGAGTTGTTCGGCGACACCGTCAACCCGTGGAACCGGAGCCGGACCCCGGGCGGCAGCAGCGGCGGTGACGGCGTGGCCGTCGCCACCGGAATGGCCGCACTCGGGCTCGGCAACGATTCCGGCGGATCAGTCCGGATCCCAGCCTCGTTCTGCGGCGTGACGGGGCTGAAGCCGACCACCGGGCGGTTCCCCGCAGACCACCGCGTCCTCGGCCCGGACGACCCGGGACCAGCCTCACAGACGCTGGTCACCGACGGGCCCCTGGCCCGTACGGTCGCCGACCTGCGGCTGGCATACGAGGTGCTGGCTGGGACCGACCCTCGGGACCCACGGGCCGTACCCGTGCCCCTTTACGGCGAACCGCTGCCGGGGCCGGTCAGGGTCGCGGTCGTCGCCGACCCCGGCGGTCACGGCGTCCACCCCACGGTCCGCGGGGCCGTCACAGCGGCAGCGGAAGCGTTGCGCGACGCAGGGTACGACGTACGGGAGATGGCGGACGTTCCACGGCTGGACGAGGCACTTGAGGCATACGGCCGGATCACCGTGACCGAATTCGCGCCGACCTGGCCGGTGGTGCGGAAACTGCTCGGCGAAGGCGGAGACCGCTACATCCAGATGGCCATGGAGAAGACTCCGCCTGCGAACGCGGCAGAGCTCACGAAGCTGATGGGGACCTGGCTCGGCATCCGCCGCTCCTGGGCAGAATTCCTCGACGAATACCCGCTGCTGCTCGGCCCGGTGTTCACCGAGCCGCCCGTCGAGCCGGGACTGGAGTCACGCGATGAAGCGGGACGGGAACGGGTCGCCCAGGGCATGCGCCTGTGCACGGTGACCAGCTTCGTGGGCATACCCGCGGTCGCCGTACCGACCGGGCTCGGCGACGGACTGCCATCCGGCGTACAGATCATCGGGCGCGCGTTCCGGGAAGACCTGTGCCTGGCCGCTGCCCAGGACATCGAGGATCGCCTCGGCGTGCTCACGCCGATCGACCCTCGCCCCGAATCCCCGGCTGCCGCTCGGTAGGCGGAGCTACCACAGAGGGCAAAGAGACGGCCAGAGGTCAACGAGCGGCGCGGAGGAGGCTGCATCCGTGCCGCGCCGCTCACTGGCCCCTCCCCGGTCGAAGTGTCGGCAAACGACGGCACCCTCAAGTGATCAACGCACTACCTACAGATGATCATATGATCATGGAGGCACAGGTGCGTGACTACGGGTTTTCGCCGGCTCAGCAGGATGAGATCTGTAAACGCTGCTGCGAGGGGCAGTCGTTCAGCTTGATCGGGCGGGCGCTCGGGGCACCGATGCAGAACGCTCGTCGGTTCCTGCACCAGAGCGGCGGCATCCGCGAAACCTTGGCCGATTGCCACCGAAGACTGGTTGACGACGGTTTGTGCCATCGGAGATGGTCTGCGCAGGTCAAGGATGCCGTGGCCGGTCTGTTTCGATGACGTCCAGTGCGATTGCGCCCGGCTGTTCCTCGCCCCTTGGGCGCCGTTTTGCCGGAGTGGCAACAGGAGTGGCGTGAGCGGGCCACGAT
Source organism: Streptomyces sp. NPDC006739 (assembly GCF_042869815.1). NCBI lineage: Bacteria > Bacillati > Actinomycetota > Actinomycetes > Kitasatosporales > Streptomycetaceae > Streptomyces > Streptomyces sp. NPDC006739. The sequence continues at coordinate 196,865 of NZ_JBIAGM010000013.1, read as the reverse complement.
GGGTGACGGTGGGCCCGTGACCGACAACATCACAGCGGGATCGCCCGCGACTGACACTTCCTTGCCTGGCGACGGATACGTCGGAGACCCCGCGGTGCGGGCGGAGTGGGACGACCGATACGCCGACCGACAACAGCTGTGGAGCGGCCAGGCCAATGGTGTGCTCGTGGCCGAGGTCGCCGGGCTCACGCCCGGGCGGGTGCTCGACGTCGGCTGCGGCGAGGGCGCGGACGCCGTCTGGCTCGCGCGCGGCGGCTGGGACGTGACCGCCCTCGAGGTCTCGGGCGTGGCGCTGGAGCGGGCGGCCGGGCACGCGCGGGACGCAGGCGTCACCGTTCGCTGGGTACACGCCGCGCTGACGGAAGCGGCTCTCCCGCCAGCTTCCTTCGACCTGGTCTCCGCGCAGTATCCAGCCCTGCTGCGCACCTCCGACGCCGCAGCCGAGCGAGCGCTGCTCGCGGCCGTCGCGCCCGGTGGCGTGCTGCTGGTCGTACACCACGCGGGGATGGACACCCAGCAGGCGCGCGACAGCGGCTTCGACCCGGCTCACTACGTCTGGCCCTCGATGGTCGCCGCCCTGCTCACCGACGACTGGAAGGTGGAGGTGAACGAGCAGCGGCCACGCGTGGCACCCGACGGCGGCGCCGGCGCGCACCATACCGACGACCTGGTGCTGCGTGCGCGACGGCTGCGCTGAGTCCCTCCGCTCACAGCAGGCCCGGCAGCTGGGCAGACTGGATGACCGAGCCACCGAAAACGGGCTGCGGCCTCTCACGGATCGGTCCGTGACGCCGAGCTGGAGACGCAGATCAGTCGCGTCCACACGGAGAACTTCAGCGTCTACGGAGTGCGGAACGTCTGGCGGCAGCTGCACCGCGAAGGCATTCCGGTAGCCCGCTGCACGGTCGCCCGGCTGATGCAGCTCACGGGGATCAGCGGCCTACCGCAGGCCCTACCCGGGAGAACTGCGGGATCTCGTTCACCCGCTGCTCATGGAACGCGTTCACTGCGCACGCGGACTGCATCGAGGTGTACGACATGCGATGGGCGAGGTCTGGCTCAAGATGTCGGGCTGCCCGGCACGGGAGCGTGAACGACCTTGTCAGGTAGCGATGCCGACCAAGGCACTGCGGCTATCAGCCACCTGTCGCTCTGCGTGCACCGGGTGTTCCCGACGGGCGCACTTCCGAGAGCTGCACCTTGCACGTTTTTCGGATTCCCTGCTGGAGTCGTGGTTTTGCCGCACCCGCCGATAGAAGGCAGAAGCAGCGCTGTGGCGATGCACGAGCCGGCTGTTCGGAGCCTCACTGTCCTGCCCTTCTGCGTGAGCGTTGTCGGCGCACGGGTTTGACGTGATCGCGTTTCTCCCGGTTCACCGTCCCGGGACCCATTCGTCCCGGGACACGGAGGCATGCTCAGTGCGTGGGCTGTGGGTAGCCGCCCATCGTGATGTCCACGGCCCATGTCGGAGAGGTCCAGCTCCAGGCCGTTGGTGGAGTCGGCGCTGATGACGCCCTGGGGATGCACGCCCGCCCCGACGGCACCCCGCACGCCGGACACGGCGCCATGTCCTGAGGCGTGCTCGCCCACACCGCGATCCGCTCACCCCCGTCGACCACGCCGTCTATGACCAGCGGGAACAGGCCCGAAAGCACCGTCCTGACAAGCTCGTTGACGATCTTCACACGCATACCAACGACGCGTCACGACACTCCGTCACCACCGGATGTGAGACAGGGCCGTCTATTGGACACTCCCGCCGTGTCGCGTGAACAATTCGCTGTTCCCTGGGGTGCCGTGTTCGTAAGGTTCCGGCATGGCGGATGACGAGCGGAAGCAGGCTGTGCAGGCAGCCATTCACGGAGAACTGCGGCTTCTCGATCCTGAGGTGCGAGCTGTCCCGGCACGGGTCCTGGAGCTCCTGGACCCGGAGTTCACCGAGATCGGGGCTTCCGGACGCCGGTGGGATGTGGAGTCGGTCCTCACGGTGACGAGTGGCGGCTCGGTTTCCGCGGAGTCTCCGGTCAAGGTCAGTGAAATGTCCGGAGTCCTCCTCGCTCCTGGTGTCGTTCATCTGACGTACTTCGCCGAAAATCAGGGCCGTCGTGCATGGCGGAGTTCATTGTGGCGTCTGACGGAGACAGGTTGGCGGATGTACTTCCACCAGGGCACTTTGACCGGCTGAGCGGGTGAACCGCCGCCGGCAAGGGCGGCGGTCGTCCAGCCGACCGGGGCTGCTTCCGCTGGCCCTGGCTGGCGTTTCCGCTCGCGCCCGGGTGCTCAAAGGTTGGTGCTGCTCGTCGGCCGCGCCGCCGAGCGCATGCGGAGGGACCCAACCGCGCGAGAATCCGCAGGTCGGACCCGAGGAGCTCCCAAGCCTGTTGGAACGGCTGGCCGCGGTGCCGGGGCCCGTGTGACCCGCGCGGGGTGCGCCACCGGGGGCTGGTGGGACGGGAAGGACGCAACACCGCGTATCTCGGCACACATGGGGACGTCGCGGAGAGCGGGTCCCGTCGGGCGCCCGTGCGCCGGTCGTCGCCGATCGATGGCTTGATGTCGTCGTCGCGCCTGCAGGAACCCTGTGTACGCGAGGCCCGCTTGGGGATCCGACTGCCCGTGCACCGGTGAAGGGCAGGTTCACGCGAGCCCTTCGCCGTGTCATCTCACGGAGGAACTGGTCGTGCGTGCGACGTTTCTGCAGATGTCGTCGGAGTTTGTGTGCGAAGTGCCGAAGTCGCCGAGTGGTAGGGGAATTCGAATTGTAAGGGCGATTATCTGCTTAAGTTTTGATCGAGGGTGGCGTTGAATTTCTGCCATATTGCTTTTGCGCCGATGACAGGAGCCAGGGCGCCCGCCTAGCGTATTCGCCGTGACATTTGACACGTCTCAGGGGATGGGGCGACGGGGGTTCGTCGGCGCCGCCGCAGCCCTCGTCGCCGGGACCGCCACCGCCGCTTCCTCACTCAGCGCCCTCTCCGTGGCCAGGGCCGCCGACCGGGCCACGGACACCAGTCGCGACCTCGCCCGCAAGCTTCTTCTGGTAGGGGACCGCGGAGAGGATCTGAAACTTCACTATCTGCGGATCCTCATCGACCACGGCCTTCCGAAAACGACCCATCCGAAGAAAATTCTCATCGTCGGGGCCGGTATTTCCGGACTGGTCGCCGCCCTCCTGCTCAAGGGAGCCGGTCACCGCGTCGTCATCGTCGAAGCCAACGGAAACCGTACGGGCGGTCGTATCAAGACCTTCCGGGGAGTGTTCTCCGACAAGGCATTGCACGCCGAGGCGGGGGCCATGCGACTCCCGGATTTCCATCCGATGGTGCTGGCGCTCGCCGACAAGCTCGGCGTCAAACGGCACCTTTTCTACAACACGGACGTCGCCCCCGGCGCCCGCGGCGTCGGGACCGTTCCGCCGGTGGTCTACAAGTCGTTCACCGGGGAGACCTGGAGCAACGGCCGGCCGACGGACTTCCGTGCGCCGGCGGCCACCATGCGCAGCCTCGTCCAGGTCAACGGATTGCGCGTGTCGCGCGGCGACTACGCCCACGCGCCGGGAACGGTCAACCGCTCGTTCGGGACCTCGGTGGCCACCACCATGTCCGCGGCCGTCGACGAGGCGCTGAAGCCGGTGACGGTCGCGCAGGCCGGCGACATCGACACCCGGATCGCCGGATGGGCCAAGGTGATCGACGACTTCGACAACTACTCCACCCACCGCTTCCTCGTCGAGCACGCCGGCTGGGAGCTGGCCAAGGTGGAGGCCGCCGGGACGCTGGAGAACATGACCTCGCGGCTGCACTATTCGCTCATCCCGACGCTGATGGACCGCGCCATCATCAACCCGACGTCCCGTTACTGGGAACTGGAGGGGGGAACGGCGTCCCTGACCGACAAGCTCACCGAGTTGCTGAGCGGCGTCATCCGCTTCAACCGGCGGATGACCAAGCTCACCCAGACGCCTGGGGGCGTGCGGATCGAGACGACCGCGGAAACCGGCAGTGAGGAATCCCGAGACGGTGCGCCCAACCCCCCGGTCCAGACGTTCGAAGCCGATTACGCGATCGTCACCGCGCCCTTTTCCGCAGTGCGATTCTGCCACTTTCAGCCGGCCCTGTCCTACCCGAAGCGGCGCGCCATCACCGAACTGCACTACGACTCGGCGACAAAGGTGCTGCTGGAGTTCAAGACCCGCTTCTGGGAGAAGGGCGCCCAGGGTTTCACCGGCGGTGGCTGCGTCTCGGACAGCCCGAGCCGCTTCACCTACTTCCCGTCCCTGGTCGAGGGGTCGCGGGGCGGCGTGGTTCTCGCTTCCTACACCTGGTCGGACGACGCCATGCGCTGGGACTCGCTCACCGATGGCGAGCGGTACGCGTTCGCGCTGGACGATCTGGAGCGGATGTTCGGTCCGCAGGTGCGGCGCGAGTTCACCGGCGTGGGTGCCACCCAGTCCTGGGCACGGGCCCGGTACGCCCTTGGAGAGGCGGTCATCTTCACCCCGGGACAGCTCCACGAGCACCACGCCGCCACCCGGACCGTGGAAGGACGCGTCCACTTCGCGGGCGAGCACACCAGTCTCAAACCCGCCTGGATCGAGGGTGCGCTGGAAAGCGCGGTCCGCACCAGCCTCGAGGTGAACGACCGTTGAGGGGTCCTTCCCATCGCCCGCCGTCGTCGGTCGCGCCGACGGCGGCGGCGAGCCCTTCGGCGGGGCCAGGTCCCGCACCCCGCTCGGTGTCGGTAGCTGACGGCGGCCACGGACGGCGGTTCGTCGCCACGGTGCTGCTGGGTGTGGTGGTCGGCGTGGTCGGTGCTCCTCCGGCTCATGCGACAGGCACGCCGAGTGCTCTTCCCGCTCATGCGACGGGTCTGCCCGGACCGCAGCCGGTATACGGCGGATCCGGCGGGGCAGTCCACAACTCGGGAACCGGGGTCGATGTGTCGCTCGGGTGCTCGCGCTCTCTTTCGGGCGGCTCCGGGTGCGAGGCCGTGGTGAGGATCTGCGACGGCGACGTGCGCATGGTGTCATCCGTCCTGGTCGTTGCGGGCGACGGGGCCGTCCCCGGCGGTGGCGGACCGGCGGGAAGCGGCCTGTCCGTCGCGGCGGCCGGTCGGTGCGCCCGACAGGGCGGCCCTGCACCGCGGCCTCCGCGGCCTCCCGTGCCGGCCGCACCGAGACCGGTCCCGCCCCCGGCCAGCCCTTCACCTCCGCCTCGACCGCCGCGGCATCCCGTGCCTGTGCGGCCCGTCCCGCCGCGTCAGCCGGTGCGGCACGTCCGCCCGGCCTGGCCCGGCCCCGCCGTCTCCCCGCCCGCCGCAAGCCCACCGGTGAACGTCGTCCACCCCTCACCACGGCCGGGCAAGCCGCCGCAGCGGGTGATCCTTCCGCAAGCCGCCCAGCAGTCCCTCTCTCCGCGTCCCGACGACTCGGGGCGGTGGTGGCTGCTGACGATGACAGCCGTGCTCCTTCCCGCCGTCATCACCGCCGTGGTCAACGCCGGCTTCGCCGGCCGCCGTCCCTGACCGCCGCGCCCGCACACTTCGGAGTACCTCATGTCCATGTACGCCCTCAGCTTTCTCGCCACGCTCGGCGGCGTCCTGTTCGCCTTCGTCACCGCCAAGCTCCTCGGGCGCGGCCGGCGAGCGGCGAGCGGCGAGTTCAGCGGCCAGGCGCTCTCTCTCATCGGCAGTGTGCTGCTCAGCTCGTTCGTGCTGCTCACGGGCTTTCAGGTGGCCGGCAGCTGGTCGACGCTGAGCACCGCCCGGGCTCGTACTTACGACGAGGCCCGCGCGTTGACCGACACCTACTGGGCGGTGGGGAGCCTGCCCGACCCCGGCCGGAACACGGTGCGCACCCTGCTCAAGCGCTATACCGGCGAGGTCAGGAGCGTCGAGTTCCCCGCGCTTGCCCATGGCCACACCAGCATGGAGGCGTGGCAGGCGCTGGACAGCGTACGAGGGGCGCTCAACGCGGCACCCGCGCCGCAACCGGAACAGCAGGCGGCGAAGTCCGCGGCCGAGTCCAACCTGGCGACGGTCTACCAGACCCGTGCCGACCGCGCCGCGGAGGTACGGGCCGGCATCCCGCGGATCGTCTGGGTCGCTCTGCTCCTGGCCGGTGGCTTTCTGATCGCCTTCCCCGCGGTGCTCGGGCTCGCCTCCCAGCCGCGCAACCTGGTGGGTCTGTGCTTCGTCGGCGCCGCGGTGGCGTTCGCCATCTGTCTCACCGCTCAGCTCGACCACGCCTTCCGGCCGCCGTTCGCCGTCCGGCCGACGGCGTTCTCCTTCGCCGAGACGCGCTTCCGGCAGATGGACGGCTGACCGGACGAAGGCCCGGCCACAGGCGGCGACCACCGGGTGCGGCCCCCGATGACTTCATCGGAGACCTGCCCGTCAGCTCCTTCGTCCACCCTGCCGGCCCGCTCATCACCTCCCCAACGCTGGGGTGTTGCGACAACTGGTTGAATCCGCCCAGTTCACGTCCTGGCTTCCACCGCACGCGCCCGGCCCACGGGCCCGTTGAATCGTTCTGCGGCCGGGTGCAGAACGAGCTGCTCAACCACCGCCGATGGCGCACCCGTCCAGAGCTGCCCAACGCGATCTTCGAATACCTCGGAACCTTCCACAACCGGCAACGCCGACACCCCGCACTCGGGCATGCTCACGCCCGCCGAGTTCGAGCTGAGGGCGGCCCCCTCGAACGCCTGGACTCCAGCGACTCGACACCACGTACGGGGCACATCGAGGCTCGTGCGGTCCAGGCCAGTCCAAGCCCCGAGGTCGTCACGGCCGTCACCTCGCTGCGGCGTTGGCTTTGTCCCGGGCATGGACCGGTCGCAACTGTGATGCCGTCCCGCCCGTCAGCCAGCCGGATGAAGTCCGGTGCGCCAGGTGCCTGTCCAACTCCCATCAGCGGATGTGGAGTTGGCTATTCCGGGCTCACCGGGGCCGAGCTGTGGGTCGGTTCGCGTCCTGACCCGCGGCCGTTGGGTGGGGCGGTCCGTCGCGGCTGTGCAGCGCATCCGGTCGCCCGCTGCCGCAGCAGGCTCCGCCACCACCGCGTCGAGGACCGTTGGGGAGTGCGCCGGCGAGGCTGTCGCACGACCGGCCGGGGGACTTGGTCGTCCGCAGGTTGGGCGCTGGGCTTGAGACCGGCACTCTTCGTGTTCAGGGCTCTCCTGGTGGGCGGGAGGGGACTCCCCTGGGAGAGGTGCCGGTGGGGGAGGGGAGAACCGATCGGCTGCATTTGACGTGGGCCCGCAGGTATCCGACCGCGCGACTACAAGATCATCCGCTGGCGCTTCGTCGAGGAACTCGCATGGAAGGAGATCGGCGAACGCCTGGGTGTTTCACGGTGCACGTCTCCCGCGTGATCGTGCCTCCTGGCCCCTGTGGGAAGGCATGCTCAGCACGAACCGAACTGGGAATCTCTCCTGAGGAAGCGGTGTCGTTGCTGGGGCAGGGGAAGGTGTCGGGAGGAGTGACCCACTTTGTGGGGTTTTGTCGTTCGGGCAGGACTCCGCAGCTGAGCAGTGTGGACGTGGTTCCGCTCGGTTGGGCGACCTAGCGGATGAACACGGCCTTGTCGGGCGGGTATTTGTTCTTGCCGTCCAGTTGCAGCACACCGGAAGCGTCGGGGTGCTGGGACACGCCGTGGCGGTGAGCCACAGGTAGATGTCGTTGGGCAAGCGAGACGATCGAGGATTTTCTGTTTCCGGAGCTTGACAGGAATGGAGACGCAAGTGATACCGAGGCCTGCGCTGCGCGGCGGTCGAGCTCTCGGTTCTGGAGCATCTCACCGCGGGGAGAGAATGCTCCGGCCGTGACGATCCTGCGCGGCTGAGCCGTCCAGGGAAGTACCCCGGATCGACATGAGGACCATCAGGACACCGCCGCAGACAATGCCCGAATCGGCGAGGTTGAAGACCGCGAAGTGCTGGACGGAGATGAAGTCGACGACGTGCCCGCGAAAGACCGCGGGGGCCCGGAAGATCCGGTCAGTCAGATTGCCGAGGGCACCCCCAAGCATCAGGCCCAGGGCGACAGCCCAGGGAAGGCTCTGAAGCCTACGCGTGGCACGCGTGATGACCACGACAACCGCGACCGCAATCGCCGTGAACACAGCAGTGAAGGCCTGCCCCGAACTGAAAGCCGCACCCGAGTTACGGAACACCTGCAGCGTAAGCACGTGGCCCACCAGGGAAACGGGCTCTTGGCCTTCCAACCGCGAGACAGCCACAAGCTTGCTGCCGAGATCCAAGGCATAGGTGAGAACGGCCGCCGTCAGCAGAGCGGTCAGAGCCAGTGTGCGCTTGCCAACAGCACGCGATGCGGGCTCGGGCTGGGATTGCGAGGCATTGTGGGTAGTAATGATCCGCTCCATGGATGCCGAGCCGCCCTGGACAACACCACATTACAAGAGCCTGCGAGGGGAAACGTCCGGCAGGCGGCAGCTTCCACATCTCCGTGCTCGGATCATGTTGGCTCTGGCCTCAGGTCCCGCGAACAGCCTTCCACGATCTATGCATGCTGGTTCCCAAGCTACTGGAGCGGATCATCGCGCGCCGCGCTGAACTGGATGAACTCGAAGAACAGCTGGTCAAGCAGCTGACGGAGGTCGGTCGGAGCGGGACGAGCTCGCTGTCGCCGAGCGGGTCCTGGGGAGGGTGAGCGATCAGCTCGCCGACGAGCGGGCCTCGGCCGCGCCCGTGCCGGGGCAGGTGGGCGGCCGGCCGGTGATGCCGATCCCGCACCGCACGCCGGACAGGGAGGAGACCATGCTTCCGCCGGACTACCAGCGCATTCTCGCCGTTGTGCGTCAGGCCGCCGGACCGGTCACGGCCCGGCAGGTCGGCGAGATGCCCGGAGTCGATGTCACCGTGCGGTCCAAGCTGGAACCGCTGCGCGGGAGGCTGGTCAAGCCGGCCGATCGCGGCTGGCTGAACAAACTGCCCGACGGCAGGTTCACCACCCGTCCGTGACCGGGGAAGCGGCGGGAACAGCGAAGAATCACGGTAAGGGCAGCCAACCCCGACGGGGACACACCACTGCTGTTTGCGCAGTTCAGGGCATCAGTGACCACCACTGGCCGCACGCGGAAGAGGGAGAGACCAGCATGGCGATTCAGCGGATGGACAACGTCGGCAGTCTCGTCGAGGACATGGATGCCGCCATCGCGTTCGTCGTGGAACTCGGTACGGAGCTGGAGGGCAGGGCGGAGGCCGAGGGCCTCTTCGCCGACCGGTGCACCGCACTCGACGGCGTCCGCTGTGGCATCGCGATGCTCCGGACCCTGGACGGTCACAGTCTCGTTCTGGCTGTCTTGGATGCCCAGCCCGGCGGGCAGGGCAGGCTCTTCGACACCGGGTGCTGCCATGCGGCCTTCACCGGCTCCCCGTTCTGCCCGGTCGACGCCTAGCGTGATCACCGGCGGCACGCTGTGGTGGAACAAGTGATCGCGGACATCAAGAACAGTGCCTTCGCGCCCGCCTTATCCGGACACTTCCAGGCACACCGCCTGGCTCACCCTCGCCGCCCTGGCCGGGACATTCCATGCCAGAGCGGTCACCGCGATGATCCGCGACCACCTCATCAACGTGCCCGCCCGCTCCGCCCGCCGGCTCACCCTCCACCTGCCCGAACACTGGCCCTGGAGCGAGGATCGCACGGTCCCGTCGTCGGCCGAAGCGTACTCACCGGGGTGCCGTGGCGCCCGCTTCGTGGCCGTAGAGCCAGGCGCGCTCGCGCAGTCCGGTCAGACCCGCCGCTCGGCTCATCGCGTGATCCCGTTCGCGTTGCCGCGGGCCGTCGGGCAGGTGCATGGCCTCCGTATGGCCCCGTGAGCCCTTTTGCACAGCCGCCGTACGCGGTGCGCGGGCCTCCTCGTACCTGGCGAGCAGCCCGGGTATGTCGTCACGGCGGGCGCCGGCCAGCAGCGCGGCCAGTTCGACCGCGTCCTCGACGGCCTGGTTCGCTCCCTGTGCCATGAAGGGAAGCATCGGGTGGGCGGCATCGCCGAGCACAGTGAGCCGGTCCGAAAACCAGGTGCGCAGCTCGGGGCGGTCGTAGAGTGCCCAGCGGCGGACCCCGTCAACGGCACGGGTGATGTCGGACACCAGTCCGCGCCACCCCTCGAAGGCCGCCACCAGTTCCGCCGGGTCGCCGGCCGCCGACCAGGATTCCGCTCCCGCGTGGGCGAGCGGGGCGATCGCGGCGAAACTCATCAGCCGTCCGCCGGAGACCGGATAGCACACGAAGTGCCGACGCGGTCCCAGCCACAGCCTGATCAGCGGTTCGCGTGCCGCGGACGGCAGCCGGTCGACCGGAACGAGCCCTCGGAAGACCCCGAGACCGGAGAACACCGGAGCGTCGCGGACGAGGGTCTCCCGGACCACGGAGTGAATGCCGTCGGCCCCCACCACGAGGTCCGCGCGATGGGTGGCGCCGTTCTCGAAGGCGAGGGTCACTTCGTCGCCGTCACGGGAGACGGCCTTCAGTCTGTGCCCCAGCCGCAGTGGTCCCGGTCCGACCAGCCGGAGCAGCGCCCCCTGCAGGTCCGCGCGGTGCATGGCGTAGTAGGGCGCCCCGTACAGCTTCTCGCAGGCGGCTCCGTGCGTCGTACCGGTGATCATTTCGCCGGTCCAGCCGTACACGCGTATCTCTTCCACGGCCACGCCGCGCTCCCGCAGGACGGGTTGGAGTCCGAGGCGGCCAAGAGGACGTGCGGCGTTGGGCGCGAGCTGTACCCCCGCTCCGGTCTCCGTCAGCGAGCCTGCCTGTTCGAACACCGCGCAGCGCGTGCCCGACGCCGAGAGTGCCGCCGCGAGAGTCAGCCCCCCGATGCCGGATCCGATCACGGCGATACGCGGCCGGTCGGTCATGGCCGGCCTCCGAGGGCGGCCCGGGGCGTCATCGCCGCCCGCCCGGCATCGCCGTGGCGCTTCCGTCAGGGAACGCCGTGGGTCCTTTGGCGGAGGGGAGTGCCGCGGCCAGCCACGCGTAGGTGCGCAGTTCGTCGAAGAGCGTCCGGCCGAGACGGTTGTGGAACATGTGCACGTGGGAGACGAGGATCTGCCCCGGTACGGTCGCCGAGGTGGTGCGTATCGCCCCGGCGAGGTCCGACAAGGCGGCGTGCCAGGTGCCGAACGGGCCGTGCCGGGTGGGATCGACCGGCTTGACGGCTCCCCGGGGGATGCGGCACATCTGGTCCACCTGTTCCCGCGTGCAGCCGAACCCGAACGCCCAGGCTCGCCAGGCCGCCAGACTGTTGGCGTAGAAGGCGGCCTGCTCCGTCTCGTCGCCCAGGGCCGCGGCCGCGGAGACCGTGGCGCGCAGGGCCAGGACGGAACGTGCCTGCGCATCGGACACATGGGGGAGGACAGCGAGTACCAGCTCGCTGGAGAGCTGGAACAGCTGTTCCGTGCGCTGCATCAGTTCCGGCCCGCCGTACCGTGCGGTCTCCGGCTCGTACACGGCCCGGTGCACGCCCGGGGCGTGGAGCGCCTGAACGTGACGGTCACCGCCCGATTCGTTCCGTGCGAGCAACCGTGCCTCGGCACGGTAGGTCTCCTCGCTGATCGAGCTCTCGCCGGCCGCGGGCCTTCCGGAGGTCTCCAGCCGTTCTCGCAACAGCCGTTCCACCCGGTCGAACTCCGCCGGGCTCAGGTCGCCCACCCGCAGTCTGATGTGGGGGCCGCCCTGCCAGTAGCGGATGAAGAACCACGGTGCGCCGTCGAGCGAGCGCACCACCGGTGCGACGACCTCGTTCACCACCCGGTCCAGCAGTGACCGCGCGTTCGAGCCCAGATGTAGATGCCAGGCACTCCACTGCGTTCGCGGTGCCATGATGTTCTCCTCCGTCACACTCTGAGGTCCAGCAGGGAATGGGCCGCGTGTCTGGGGGCGCCGACCACGGCGGCGAGGGCGATCATCTCGTCAGGGTCCAGTCGGAGGATGCGCTGCGTCGGTATCTCGTTGAACGCGCGGACCGGGCGGGCGAACATCCCGTGCGCCGTGGCGGCCAGGCACAGGCCGTGCAGGGCCCAGCCGCAGTAGTACTGCGCCGCACTCCACCCGCCCGGCCCGAAGCGGGAGAAGAGGTCGCGTGGCTTCACCGACAGGAACCAGATCGCCGAGGCGTTGCGGATGTCGCAACCGGCGTCCGCGCTGAGGCCGTACCCGTACTCCGCCTCCAGCCGGGCCGCAGCCGTCCGGTCCGCGCGCAGCAGGACCGCCTCGCCGCCGCGCACGCGGTGGACACCGTCCTCATGGTCCGCCACGTCCTGGATCACGGCGGTGAACGTCACCAGTTCGGACATCGCCCGCAGGCTTCGTCCGGGCGGTGGTACGTCGAGCCATCGGATCGTGTCCCGCACGGAGTCCGCGGACATGTGGGTGCGCCGGCCGCTCATGCCGAGCAGACCTCGGGGCATACGACCGGAGTTGCGTCGCCACATCAGATCCGCCCAGGACTGCGCACGGGGCGCGGCCGGGGCACCCTCCGGAACGGCCGGGGGCAGGGGAGTGGGAGGGTCGCGGAACTCCTGGGAGCGATTGACACGCACCACGTCCCTGAGTACCGCGTCCTGAGGGATCTCCTCGGATACCCGGACCGGCTCCGGTGTTTCCGGGGACACGGTGGCACCCTCCGGCGCGACCTCGATCACCAGCGGCAGCGACCATTCCCAATCGGGCGTCAGCCCGAGTTCGTCCAGCACACCGCCCGAACCCGCATGCGGCAGCAGGAGCCGGCCCGACAGACCGAACAGTTCGAGGCCCAGCGCCAGGGAACGGAGGGTGATGCCGAGTTCCAGGTTCACGAGAGAGCCGCGGAACCACTTGTAGCCTCGGGGGACGCGCGTGTACCTCCCGGTCAGTACGATGCGCCGTTGCCGCCCGCGATGGCTGCCGGAAGTGAGGGCGGTGAGCGCATGCCGCTCCGGCTCCAGCAGGTGCCAGCGCTCGCCGTCGTCGACGAAGACCTGTACGGGGTAGAGGCAGCGCGGCGACGCGTAGCCGCGGTGCGGGTTGTAGATGTTGTCCGGGTCGGACCACTGCACGCCGAAGCCCGCGACGAGCGCACGGGCGAGCGCCTCGTCCGGGTCGGACATGGCCGCCCGGCCGTGTGGGAAGGGCACAGCGTCCAGCAACTGCGCGGTGCCGCGGGGAAGCTCCGTACGTCTTCCGTCGCGGACGCACGCGGGTGGGGGCGGAGCGACGTGCGACGTCACGGGCGGCTCCGTCGCCCAGGTCGAGGGCGGTACGGGTGGCTCGTCGTGCCCGGCGCCGAACTCGAACCACAGCGGCTCGCGTTCGATGCTGCTGTCGCCGAACGGCGGCGGCAGGTCCACGGGGGCCCGCCGGGCCGCAGGGGCCCTCCCCTCGCTCATGTGCGTCTCCCTCTGATGCGAAGGCACGTCGCGCCTTTCACGGGAACGGATGCGGATCATAGGGGATCGCCCGGTGCTCCTCCGGAGTCCCGGCCAGCGCGGCCGCCAGGCGGGGCAGGTTCTTCAGACGCTGCTGTGCGTGACCGAAGCACATCGGCAGAATGCCGGGGACGACGGCCTTGGCGACCGAGACGCCGACGTCGGCGTGTTCGCGGGTGGTCTGGTTCACCAGGACGATCCGGTCGAGCCCGGCAGCGGCGTACAGCCCCCGCACGTGGTCCAGGGCTCCGCGCACCGTCCCGCCGGAGGCCCGGCGCAGGATGTCCGGCCAGCCGGGGAAGGCCTCCCGCAGAGTGATCTCGGGGCCGCCGAGGACCTCGGTGACGCGTGGCAGCGCCTCCGGCAGGGTGTACAGCTGAGGATGCTGTTCCAGCTCCACCAGCAGCCAGGGGTCGGCGAGTATGCGCTCGGCCTCCTCCCGGTTCCACTGCACCTTGTTGGTGACGAGCTGGGCGACCTCCCGCAGCGCGCCGCGGATCGCGGTGTCCGGGTTGGCTCCCGACCCGCCGGAGGAGTACGTGGCGGGGTAGGGGTTCCTGCGGTTCACGGCGAGTACCCAGACGATCGGCAGGTCGATGTCCTGCTTCGCCACGAGCACGTACACCTCGAAGCCGCGCGTGTGCATCAGGTCGATCAGGCTCCGGTTCTCCGGGTCCGTGATCGAGGCATTCGCGATGCGGGGCAGCGGTGTCCGCCGGTGCCAGGAGAGCAGGAAGGCGTCGCGTTCGGCGAGTTCGAGCAGGGAGTGCAGCGCGGCCTCTTGGAGGCTCGCTCCGGCCGCGCAGCCGCTCGACGAGTCGTGGAAGTACTTGCGCAGGGTGCCGGGTTCGGGCGTACGGCCCGCCGCACGAGCCTGTCGCGCGACCACGCGTGCCGCCCGGGCCGCGTGCCGGGAGAGCTTGAACCGTTGTTCGTACTGGTAGAAGCCCGCCTCGGCGGGGACCAGTCGTGGCTCGCCGGAGGCCAGGTCGTGACCCCACACCCAGTCCATGGGTGTGTCCGCAGTGTAGGGAAGCACCTGACAGCTCGGGTGGGCGAGCTGCTCATCGGTGTGCTCCCCCAGGGTGGTCGGATCCAGTGCGTGGTCGGAGACTTCGCGATGGCTGCGCTCCAGCAGGAGCGGGGTGTCGAAGGGGAAGCTGCCGAGCCGTTCGTAGGTTTCGATGATCGCGACGGGGTCGGATTCGGCGAACGTCGCGGCACGGCCGTGCCCCGGGGCGGCGGCGTCCGGGGCCAGGCACATGCTCATGGCGAACGGGACGTCCGATTCCCGCATGATGACCTGGATCGGCCCGTACCGCGTGTCGAGCAGCCGGTCGCGCAGTACGCCGGGCTTCACCAGGTGCGACCCACTGGTGCCGCGTGTCGGGTCCTGGGGGGAGAGGGGTTCGTCGCGCAGCGGCGGCGGTGCCGGCGGCCGGTCGTCGGCCAACACCTTTGCCGGGTAGGCGCACATCGGGCAGAAGAAGCTGCGGGGGATGCGATGGCGCCGCACGTAGCGGGTCCCGACCGCGTACAGTTCACCCGGTTGCAAGGGCCGATCCGCCAGGTTCTCCACGGCGGCGTCGACCAGGAACGGCAACAGGGGATGCGGCGAGCGCGGCATCACACGCGGTGCGTCCAGGCTGTCCGCCAAGGGATGCTCCGCGGTGTTGCGCTCACGTACCTCGGCGCAGCCCGCACAGCCGGAGTCCGTGCCGGGCACCCACCGCGGTCCGACGATCACCTCCTCGTCGTACACCCGCACCGAAACGAGTTCCTCGCCGTTCGCGGCGTTCTTCTCGAACTGCGCCCGCTCCCAGGACAGGTCCCAGCCCCGGTTCAGCACGACCCTCGCGGGCACCAACCCGCTGATCCGGCGGAGTGTCTCTTCCAAGGAGGCGTCACAGGCCGCCGCCATGCCGGGGCCGTACCGCGCTTCATCCTGCATGCCGGTCCTCCTGCGTGAGCTGCCGGGTCCGGACGGGCCCGGACCAGAAGGGGATCGCGCCGAGCGCGAGGTCTGCCCGGAGGGCACGGCCCTGGTAGGCGATGCCCCGGGCCGCGGTCAGCCCGTCGATCTGCTTCCGCAGCGACCAGATCTGTTCCTCGTCCGCGAAGTTGACGGCGTCCGTGCGCAGCAGGGGCACCTCGGCGTCGCCGTCCCGTGTGGTGTCCACCTGGGCCCGTGCCAGGGCGGTGCTCAGGGCCTCCCGCACCGCGGTGTCCTCGTCGGGAGCCCAGGCCGCCCCCAGGGCCAGACCGGTGTCGGCGAGGCCGACCCGGGCCAACTGCCAGTCGAGCCCGGGAACGCGCAGCACCAGCACGGTGAGGCGCTCCGGCTGCCAGTCCTCCAGGATCCGCCGGATGCGGGCCGTTTCCTCGCTCTCCGCGGGAACCGTGTGCGCGACCTTCGCCTCGTCGGCGAGCAGGCGCAGCGCACCGTCCAAAAGCCAGCGCTCCTCCGTCAGACCGGCGGCGGCCGTCTCGCCCTCGGACGTCGGGCCGGAGCCGCGCAACACCTCGAGCGCCGCCCCCACCGTCGCGGAACGCTGGTCCGGCGCCCATACGGTGACCTGTCCGGTGGTACCCGTACGGAGCGCCATCTGCCGTATCGCCAAGGGCATCTGCGGGAGGAGCTGCTCCGAGCGCGCCGGGGTGAACATGCCCTTCCACCGGGCGGTGAGGGCATTGACCCGCTCGATGGAGCCGTCGGCGTCCGGAACGGGTTCGGACACGGCGTCCGCGAGTGTCCGGGGCCCTTCGTCCACGCCGTCGGCGCTCCCGAGCAGGACCCGTTCCGCGACGAGTTCGGCGCCGTGCACCACATGCGCGGCGCCGTCCTCCGCGACCCCCGCCAGGACGTCGAACACCAGCTGACCGGCGATCGCACCGATCATCGCGTCGGCGACCGGCCGTGCGGCCGTGGCGAGTTCCTCACCCCGCGCCCACCCGAGCACCCTGCGGCGGCAGGCTGACAGGACCGGATACCCGTCCACGTCCCGGACGACCGGCCCCGCCTGCAGCGCGTGATCGTCGAGCAGGACCGGTACGACCGGTACGCCCTGCGGGATCCGCCCGGGACCGTGGACCCGGAACCCTCCGGCGCCCAGCGCTTCGTCGGTGCCGCACCACAGCACGGCGTCCACTGCGCCGCACGCGCCGAGGTCGGCGGGGTCCGGCGTGAGCACCTCACCGACACCGGCACGGTCGAGGCCGCGGGCCGCCGGTCGTACCGCGTCCGCCGGCCCGAACAGCGCGACCCTGGCGGAGCGCACCTCGGCGAAGACGGCGTACGGATCGGCGCACACCGATTCCAGGTACGCCAGGGAGCCCGCGTACCGCTCCCGGTCCTCGCCGCTGGGTTCGCCCCCGCTCAAGGCGTCCTCGTCCAGCAGCATGCCGTGGTCGCGCAGCCCGCTCGTCAGCCGGCGCACGACCGGCCGGGCCCGTTCCGTGCCCAGCGCGGCCACCAACTCGTCCTCGGTCGTTCCCCGTTCGAGGAGCGGGACGCACACATCCGCGATCTTGAACAGCTGATCCCAGCCCTTGAGGACGAACTGGGTACGCGCGCCACTGAAGTACACCCCGTCAGGTACCGGTGCGCAGTGCAGATACGGCCTTGCCCTCATCCTCATCGGGTCTCTCCCTCATACTGGAACAGGCCGCCCGGGGGCCGTCCGATCTCCACCACCCACTCCTGCGCGTGCGTCCCGTCCACCACCGCGGGGAGGGCCTCCTCCAGGTAGGTGGCGGACTCCTCTTCCGTCGCCCGGCGCTCCAGCATCTTCGGCAGGACCCGGGTGCTCAGCGCACTGCAGAGGTCCACGTACTGCGGCTTGTGCTGGAGGCGGCGGGGCACCACGTCCGCCGGGTCGAGCGTCCTGGGCGCGTCCTGCCCGAACGTCGTCTTGACCACGACCTCCTCGGGAACGTCGTACCGCGCCCGCCAGGCGGCCAGCGCCAACAGCCGCTCGTGTTCCGCGGGACCGGCGCCCAGGGCCGAGGCCAGCTCCTTACCGCCGTACCAACGGCGCCTCGCCAGCACGACCGTGCCGACGGAGACCCTGGGGCAGGTGAGCGTGCGGCGCTGCTCCGAGGAGTGCGTCCGGTACCAGCTGTCGAGCAGGTCGTTGTTGAGCCGCCCCCCGGCGGACAGGGACGTCGCCACGGACAGGGGAGGCGGGAAGAGCCCCGGATGGCCCGTGCCGAGCGGGAGCGCACGGATCCGCTGTCCGTCGGCGTCCTCGACGGCGAGCGTGTCGGACTCCCGGTCGTGCACCAGGCGCAACGAGAACCAGTCGTCGGGCCGCAGTCCCTCCGGCAGGATGCGCGGGTGGGCGTTCACGTTGAGCCGGTGCAGCCCGAGGTCCTCCACCACGCGGGCGCCGTCCCACGCGTACCGGTCGAGGAGCCGCCGCGCCAGGTGGCCGAGGGAGCCACCGGCAAGCTTCCGGTCGGCGTCGAGGAACCGGGCGTACAGCATGCCGTGCCCGGGCAGGCCGTCGTTGAACACGAGCCGGTCACCGGCGGCCTGCACCAGCACGCCGTAGCTCAACGGGTCCTGGCGGACGCGCCCCGGCAGGCCGGAGGTCAGTTCGACCGCTTCCGACGCGGACAGGGCGACCTCCGTCGCGCCGGCGTCCACCGCCTCCTTGACACGCGACTGGGTCGCCTCGATCACCCGGCGGCGCACGGCGAAGAGCTGTTCCAGGCTGCCGTCCGCGGTACCGAGGCCGCTCAGCGCGTCCGCGTCGCCCCGGGCGTAGGACTCGCCCATCACGGCCGCGCGCCGGGAGACCTCGCGGGCCAGTGACTCGGCGTGTTCGGCGAGCGGAACGCCGGCTCCGGCGCCGAAGCGCTGCACGAAGGCGGCCGTTGTCAGGACGCGCACGTCGTGCAGCCAGTCGAACACCGACAACAGCTCGACCGTCGCGCCCAGATCGGCCAGCGGACGCCGCCAGCGGCCGGAGTCGACGGTGAGCGGAGCAAGGACGTAGTCCTCCTCGACGGTGACCCGCGCCGGACGTCGGGCCAGCCGGCTGAGCTGCTCGAAGTCCTGCTCGATCGCGCGGAGTTCGGTCCTGCGTTCGGCGGCAGGTGCGGTCGCCAGGCGCGGCAGGCGCGTCCTGACGTCCTCCAGCAGCGCGGAGCCCGCAGACCCGGACCGGGTCAGCATCTGCGACAACTCGGCGGCCCCGTCCTCCTCCTCGTCGTACGTGCACAGGATTCCCTGGTGGACCGCCTGCATGACGGCTTTCGCGGCGTCCTGCGCCGTACAACCCGTCTGCGTGGCGAGGTGGGACACCACCGAGCGCACCGGCCTGGGGCCCATCACGGTCGCATCGACCAGCGCCCGGACGACACCCCTGACCGGAGCCGACATCCGCTGGAAGCCGGAATCGTTGGGACGCAGGAAGTACAGCGTGGCGCCGTCCCCGTCGAGCGCGGAGGTGGGGGAGAGCGCCACCCAGGCGTTCAGCAGCGCCGCGCCCGTCGCCGGCCGGAGTCCGCCGAGGACGTAGGCGAGCATGACACGATCCAGGCTCGGAAAGGCGGTGGCCCCCTCGAACCTCACCTCACCCGGATCGACTCCGCCCGGCTCGGGGACGGCGATGCCGACGGCGGTGAAGCGGGCGAGCGGGCTGGTCCGCACCATGGCGCGGGTGACGTACTGGATCAGTCCCCGCTCCGACTTGCGGCTGCGCGCGGAGAGCTCGCCCGGACCCGCCAACGCGGCACGGTAACGCTCCGACTCCTCGTACACCTCGGGGGATACCAGGGCGAGGGACCGGCGCAGGTGTTCGTCGCCGAGAAGACCGGCGAGCGTCCGGCGCTCCCGCCCCGCCGCCTGCCCGTAGTGGCGGGCCACCTCCTGCCGAAGGCGGCGGCGCAACTCCGCGGCCTGCTGCCATGCGGACACCGATGGCGTCGACGGCGGGGCGCTCCTGAGCGGGCGGTCGTTGTGAATCGCACGGCGTACGGCGATCAGCCGCCCACGCTCCCTGGCATCGGCGGTTGCTCCGATGAGGGCGTACAGCTCCTCGGAGCAGCGTTCGGCGGCGAACCCCACGTCACGTTCCGCCTCCGCCAGCCGTGTCAGGAGGTTTCTGAGGGCGGGATCACCGAGTCGGCTGCGCGACAGGGGGTTGATGCGCAGAAGCCACAGGGGCTCCTTGCCCGGGGCCCGGTACGCATGCTGTGGCGGCCGCGCCGGGGTCTCCACTGGGTTCATCGTGGGGCTCCCTGCGCCATGGCCCACCGCACCCGCCCCTTGGCCAGCCGCTCCTGCCAGCTCTCGCCGAGGACCTGGTCGATCGTCTCGGCGAGGGCGTAGCACATGTAGTACCGCTGGATCGGAGAGACGGTGAGCAGCGGCAGCTGCTGGTAGAAGAGGTTGATCAGCATGCGGTAGGAGGCGAACCACGGAGGCGGGTTGTCGATCACGCCGGATTCCGCGGCGGCCCGGTGGAACTCGGTGTCGGGGTGCCTGCCCTGCGGCACCACCTCCGGCGCGGTGGGCGGCCCCATGGCGGTGTTGTCCACGGCGTCGGTGATCGAGTCCAGCATCGCGGGCGTCAGTCGGCCCTCCACGACCGCACTGTCCAGGGTGCCCGTGCAGTAGGCGAAGGCCGTACGCCACGCGGCCGCCGCCGGGCCGACCTCCCCGGTGAGGCGCTGCCGCACCACCGTGCGCAGTTGGGGCGCCTCCTTCTCCAGTCGCGCGGCGAACACCGGGCGCATGTCCTTGCTGGGGCCCGCCCAGGCGAAGAAGGCCTCGGCGTGAGAGCGGAAGGAGAACGCGCCGTGGGCCAGACCCAGGAAATAGGAGTCGCCCAGCGCGAGGAACGCCTCCGCGAGCCGGGTGGTGGCCACTGAGGGATCCCTGGCCAGCTCCTCGATCGTGTTCATCAGCGGCGGGCACAGCACGCCGTGCACGACCTCTGCCTCGCGCAGGTCGCGCAGCAGCGGGTCACTCGGGACCACGGCGTCGGGGCCGAGGAACTCGACCTCCCCGTGCTCACGCAGGGGGAGATAGGGCGGGGGCACCGCTTCCAGGCGACCGAACTCCCGGGCCTGGGCGAGATAGGTTTCCTCGTCCAGTGCCCTGTCCCCGGGCAGGGGCCCGGCGTCCAGCCGCTGCGCGATGGTCTCCCAGGGGAGTTCCTGTCCCAGCCCGCCCCGCCCGATGATGTCCACGTGCGGGCCGCGCAGCCATCCTCGGCGGAGCCGGATCACGGCGCCCGAGGTGTCACGTACGGAACGGGCGAGGGGCACCACCGTCCTGGAGAGCCACGGCAGTGTCACCGGTGCCCTGGTGAAAAGCCGGACTCCTGCCGGACGGCCCGCTGTCGGGTCGTCGGCACGCTCCTCTGGCGCACTGGCTCTCATGGTCACTCGTCTTTCAAGAATCGAATGCGATCGGAAAAGGAATGCCGATTACTTGCTGACATTTGTCATGTACTTCATGGCACTTCGTACTGCATTGCAGATGAGGTGCCGCGATAGGGTGAGCAAGTGATCAATGAATCCGGCGGGCGAAAACTGAGTGAAGACCGGCTCACACAAGGTGCGTTGGTGATGTCCGTTTTCGCGTCGATGTGGGAATTTCTGGGGATATCCGGGCTGGCGCCCCGGGTGTCGGTGTCGGCTTTGTTCTGCGTGGTCGCCGTGGCCGTGGCCGTGGCGGTTGCCGCGGTGACGCTCACCGTCCGGTTCGGCCTACTGCCGGGGCAACGGCGTATGCGCCGGACGGCGTCGAACAGCTTGAGGGTTTTCGGCCAGGTCAACATCGGGCAGACCGTGGCGGTCGTCGCCGCCGTCCTGGTCCTCGGCCGTCTCGGCCTGTGGTCCTACGTTCCCGCTGCGGTGTGCCTGATCGTCGGGGTTCACTTCCTTCCTCTGGCACGGTCCTTCGCACAGCCGCAGTACTGGTGGACGGGTGGACTGCTCGTATTCCTGGCGCTCACCGGCGCGGTGACGCTCAGTGCCGGCGGCGACGCCGCGAACGTCCGCGCACTGATCGGATTCGGGGCCGCCGTCGCCCTGTGGGCCACCGCCCTGGACGTCGCCCGCCGAGGCTGAGGTGCCCGTTCCCCGCCGCGACGGGCGGCGTTGTCCGCACCCCGAGGTGCGGACAACGCCGCCGGTCTCAGCGGATCAGACGATCAGCCTTCGTCAGCAGCAGGACGAAGAGCAGGTCGACGAGGAGGACGACGTGCCGCCGTTGCCGCCGGAGGCGCCCATCTCGGGCAGGGCCACGCCCTGCGAGACCTCGAGGACCTCCAGCTCAGTCACGTCGAACGAGTCGAAAACCTGCTCAATGTCGGCAGAATTAACCGAGACGGTGTTCATGGTGAACTCCTCATCAGTTTCCCTGTGCGACCGGGCGGCCGCACAGGAAAACTATTTCTAATTTCCCGGCCGGAATCCACTCTCTGGAATGCTTGATTGACAATTGTCACGTGCGTGATTACCGGTATCACGGATGGGAGAAGTGGAATTCTCGATTCCATTGAAGCGGTCGCGAATACCCCCACCGAATCGATGGGGGTATCAATCGGATTCTCCGTCGCTCTGATCAGGGCCCGCCAAGGATCGAGCCGGCCCATGCCCCCCATTCCGGATCGTTGACCCACTTCCAGCCCTGCTCCTGGTCCCAGATTCCCGGATCGCCCGGCGGTCGGCTGCCCAGGATGAAGTCGCCCACGGACGACTCCTGCAGATAGTCGAGACCGAGAACGCGCGCCGACATGTCGGCGTTGCCGATGCCCAGACCGCACGGAGCCATACCCATCGCGGTGGCCACGAGATACATGGTCTGGTACAGCACGCCGGTGTGCCGGAGGGTCGTCGCATACGCGATGCCGCTGTATTTCCAGGACAGTCGCTGAAAGCGCGAGGTCATCGTGACCAGGATGTCCGGATCGGCCTCCCGGGACGTCGACACCGACGCCACTTCCAGCATCGCCCTGCGGTCCCGGGGGGCGTCGTTCACCAGCACGAGTCGATGCCCGACCGGATCGTAGTAGTAGATGCCCTGGTCGAGTCCGCTGCACCGTTCGATGGTCAGATACAGCTCCAACTCGAAGGCAGAGCCTCCGGTGGGATAGGGGCGCGAGACCATCTCACCGCCCGGTTCGTCGTCCGGCGCCGGCACGAAGTGCGTCCTGACCCTGGCGACCCGGTAGAGGAACTCGCCGATCTGCTCCGCGGTGAGCGGCTGTTCGCCGTAGCCGCGGAACGA
This sequence comes from Streptomyces sp. NPDC006739, assembly GCF_042869815.1. Lineage (NCBI taxonomy): Bacteria > Bacillati > Actinomycetota > Actinomycetes > Kitasatosporales > Streptomycetaceae > Streptomyces > Streptomyces sp. NPDC006739. The sequence continues at coordinate 174,191 of NZ_JBIAGM010000013.1, read as the reverse complement.
TCTGCGCCCCTCCAGCGCGGCGGTCAGGCCGGGGTCGTGCCGCGTGACGTCCTCCAGGGAGGGGCGGTACAACGCGACCGAGGGTCCCTCGGGCGGAGGCTTCACCGCCGCTCGCGGCGCGATCTTGCCCCGGTGCGGGAAGACGCCCCCCAGGGGTTCGTCGAAGCGTCCGCTGCGAATGCGCGAGTGGAACAACAGGTCGTGGAAGTCCCACTGCCGCAGGGTCGGATCCTCGTCCTCGGCGAAGTCCTCACCGGGCGAGCTGAGGTCGACGAACCCGGCGCCGGCCAAGAGGCCCACCAACACACGGACCTGCGCCGGCGTCAGGTCACCGCCGGCCGACTCGGTGAGATCCTCGACGCTCCGTACGGTCCCGAGCGACGCGACGAGGTCCCGGGCGGTCCGGTGCACCAGCAGCACCCTCACCTTGGCCAGCGGTGACTCCAGGACCAATGTCCCGGACCTGCGGCGGCACAGTGCGAACCCGGACAGTCTCAGCAGGTCGTCGGGACGTACGACCGCCGGCTGCGGAGCGGCGTCGTACGCGGTGTACTCGATACGCAGCAGTTCCCGCCCACCGATCAGCACACCGCGAACCAGAAGGCGCCCGATGCGTTCCAACAGCCGCTCGAACTGCACGCGTTCGGCGGGACCGAGTCCCTCGAGGGCCTTGTCCACGGGGACGAGATCACTGGTGAGCAGGGCGACGGCGTCTCGGAGAGCCCCCTGGGGGAGCCGGATCTCGAAGGTGCTCACCGGTGAGGTGAGGCTGACCGACGTGGCGCCGAACTCCGCCCGGACGTCGTCCCGGAAGCCCACGACGTACTCGACGGCAACGTTGTCGGCCACCGGAGGAGGCGGCGAGGAGCCCGGTTCGGGCCGCGGGGTACCGGGTCGCATGCTGACCTCCGAGAAGCACGGTTACGAATCCTCCCCATGGTTCGGCAGCAGCCGTCGCCCGTGCCAAGCAGTTCATGACGCGGGTCAGACGCTCCATGACATTGGTCATGGAACCGTTGTGGCAGTGAGCCTTTCCGGGGCGACATGGTGAATTCTCCACGCAGTCGTCTCGGTAGTCGTCTGCAGAGCCGTCTTCTTCGCCGTCTTCTCCGTGAAGTCGTCGGCCCACCGTTTCTCCCCGGGCGATGATGATTGTCATCCACCACCGATGGACGCTTGCACGCTCTCTCCCGCCACCCGCAGGATTGTCGATGATCGCGCATTGTGCGGCGCTGATCGAGAGAATAGAGTTCACCCCTCGCGGCAGATGGGACGGGAATGTCTACTGGGCTTGCTCCGAACAGCCGCACCACCCAGACCCGGAACTATGTCCCACGTATCCTGGAGGGGCTCGACAAGGAGCCGGCGCGAATCGCCGTGTATTCCTGGGACGGTAACCTCACCGCCGCAGAATTCCACCAGCTCATCGCGAAAGCGGCGACGTCCCTGGCGCGGGCAGGAATCGGCCCCGGCGACACCGTGGCCCTCCTCACCGAACCCAACTGCGCCCTTGTGCTCGCCGCACGGTACGGCGCCCATCTACTCGGGGCCTCCGTGATCCACATCCGTTCCATGAACGCCCGGTCCGACGCGGACGAACTGCCCGTCACCGAGCAGGCGCGGCTCCTGCGGGTCACCGGCGCGCGTGTACTGGTCGTGGACGACCCCAACGTGGCCCGGGGACGCGCCCTGTGCGGGAGCCGGGACGGTGTCGCCCTCGTCACCCTCACCCGTGACGAGGCGGCGCACGGCACCGGTGGCATCCCCCCGGCCGCCCCCTACGCGCCGCACGATCCCGCGGTGGTCGATCTCACCAGCGGCACCACTGGCCGGCCCAAGCTCGTGCGTCGCTCGTTCGGAGTGCGGGACCGGCTCGTCGAACTGTCATTCGGCGTCTCCGCACCTGAAAACCCTCCCACGCTCCTGTCTGTCACACCGGTCAGCCACTCGACGGCGACGATGGTGGACGCGGCACTCGCCGTGGGCGGCAGGGTGGTGTTGCACAAAGGCTTCCACGTGGACGACGTGCTGCGCGCGCTGACCGAGCACCAGGTGACCGACGTGTACCTCGCGGTGCCCCACCTCTACCAGCTCATCGGCCGGCCCGGCATCGACGCATCCGCCTTTCCGTCGCTGCGCCAGGTCCTCTACACCGGTACGGCTGCGGCTCCTTCCCGCATCGCCCGGGCCGCGCGCGTCTTTCAGAACTCTCTGGTCCAGCTCTACGGCAGCACCGAAGCGGGCGGCATGTGCACCCTGACCCCGCTGGACCACGCCGAACCGGAACTCCTGTCCAGCGTCGGCCGTCCGTTTCCCTGGGTGGAGATGGAAATCCGGCACCTCCAGTCCGATGAGGTGGTCGAACGGGGAGAGACGGGCGAAATATGCGTCCGGTCGCCCACCGTTATGGATGGTTACGTCGGAGAACAGGAATCCGGCGGCCCCGTGATGCGCGACGGCTGGCTCCGCACCGGAGATCTCGGCCACTGGGACAAGTACGGATACCTGCACCTGGTGGACAGAGTCGACAGCGTCGTCAAGGCGAAAGGGATAAAGATTCATCCGTCATCGGTGCAGGACGTCATTCTGCAGTACCCGGGGGTGGTAGATGCGGTGGTGTACGGAATCCGTGACACGGCCTACACCGAACACCTTCAGGCCGCCGTCCAACTGCGCACCGGCGCACGCTGCACCGCCGACGACCTACGCACCCACATAGCCGCCGCCCTGTCGGCGGCCCACGTTCCGGAATGTTTCTCCTGGTGGGACGAGATCCCGATCAACCTCTCCGGGAAGCCCGACTACGCACTGCTCAGAGATCGAAAGGACGCGCAATGATCCCCCATGGGCATTTCGCGCGGTCGTTGCGCTTGCGCCGGCTGCACCACCACACCACATCCGGGTTGATGATCACGCCGCTGGACCACTCGATCAGTGACGGTCCCGTGGTGCCGAGGAACAGCTCGATCGATCTGCTGGCGGGACAGCTCGCGGCAGCCGGCGTCGACGCGATCGTGGTGCATAAAGGCAGCGTCCGGCACATCCGCCCGGAACGGTTCGCGGACATGTCGCTCATCATCCACCTCAACGCGAGTACGGGACAGGCGTCCGACCCGGACGCCAAGTACGTGGTCACCGAAGTGGAAGAGGCGCTGCGTCTGGGCGCGGACGGGGTGAGCGTTCACATCAACCTGGGTTCCGACGACGAGCGTCAGCAGATCGCGGACCTGGGCAGGATCTCCGACGCCTGCGACCGCTGGAACCTTCCGCTCATGGCCATGGTGTATCCCCGCGGTCCACGCATCGCCGACCCCCATGATCCCGCGGTCGTGGCCCATGCCGTGACCATCGCGGCCGATCTGGGCGTCGACCTGGTCAAGACGTCGTTCCCGGGCGCCATGCCCGATCTGCTGGCCCTCACGGAGGCCTGCCCCGTCCCGATCCTCATAGCGGGGGGACCGCCACGGGCCACCGAGGACGGCGTCCTCGAATTCGTCGGCGAGGTCCTCGCCGGGGGTGCCCTGGGCGTCGCCATGGGACGCAACATCTTCCAGTCCGCGGACCCGCAGCGGATGGCCGGGCGGGTGGCGCGGCTCGTGCATCGGTTGCCGGAAGAAGAACTCGACCACACGACAAGGGGACACCAGCGTGACGGACAGCAAGCTGTGCTGGCTTGACATACGCGAACTCGGCGATCTCGCGCCAGCGGTTCTCGAAGAGGCGGTACACCAACGCATCGACGGCGTCGTCGCCGCCGACATGACGGCGCTGGCCGACCTGCCCCCGACGATCCGCCGGATCCTCGTGCACGACGCCGACGAGCCGACGGACGGCTTCGGCGGTGCCGACCTGGTCCTGGTGGCCGGCACCGCCGATGATCGAGCCAAGCTGACCGAAGCGCATCCAGCGACCGAATTCGGCCGTTACGTCGAGATCGTTGACGCGGAGAGCCTGGAGATGGCCTGTCTGTCGGCCCGGACCGAACGCTGGAGCCTGCTCGACTTCCGCGATCCCACCAAGATCCCGCTGGAGATCGTCATCGCGGCCGCGGCCGGGTGCGACGGAACCGTCGTGACCATGGCCGCCGATGTCGAAGAGGCCCGCATCGTCTTCGGAGTGCTCGAGCTCGGTTCCGACGGAGTACTCATGCCCGTGCGCGCCGTCGGTGACGCCACCGCGCTGAAGCAGGCCGCCGGTACCACCACCGGGGAGATTCCGCTCGTCGAGCTGGAGGTCACGGCGACCACCCACATCGGCATGGGTGAGCGTGCCTGCGTCGACACCTGCAGTTACCTGGGAAAGGACGAGGGCATTCTGGTCGGCTCGCACTCGAAGGGCATGGTCCTCTGCGTCAGCGAGACACATCCCCTGCCCTACATGCCGACGAGGCCCTTCCGGGTCAACGCCGGAGCGATCCACTCCTACACGGTGTCGCACCACGGCCGTACCCACTACCTCAGCGAACTGGTCGCAGGAAGCAAGGTGTTGGCCGTCGACACCTCGGGGCGTACCCGCGTGGTCAGCGTGGGGCGCGTCAAGATCGAGACGCGGCCCCTCATCTCCGTCGACGCGGTCGCACCCAACGGGCAGGCCGTGAACCTGATCCTCCAGGACGACTGGCACGTCAGGGTCCTCGGCCCCGGAGGCGCCGTGCTCAACAGTACGGAGTTGCGCCCCGGTGACAGGATCCTCGGCCATCTGCCGACGGCCGACCGCCATGTCGGCTATCCCATCGACGAGTTCTGTCGCGAACAGTGAAGTGCGGTGGTTCCCCCGGAGGTAAAAACCCGCCGCGGGGGAACCACCGCACGGCTGCTGGTCAGTCGGTCAGATCCAACATCGTTCGCTCGCTATGCGCACAGCGTCGTAGCGGTTACGGGCCTTGAGCTTCTTGATCGCGGCCGAGGCGAGGTTGCGAATCGTGCCCACCGATAGATAAAGTTCGTCTGCCATTTCCTTGACCGAGGCTCCGGATGCTGTCAATCGCAGCACATCCGCCTCACGGTCCGTCAACGGACTCCCTTGTCCCCCCACAGCACCTAACAGCCGCGGATCCATGACCACTTGTCCTGAGGCGGCCCCACGCACCGAGTCGATGAGTCTTCGCAGTCCGGCCCCCTTGGGGACGATGCTCAGCACTCCGGCTCGCAGGGCCCGGTCCACCAGAGTCCGCGTTGGAGTGTCCACCGTCAACGCCACCCCACACTGGGGTCTCACCTTGCGTAACTCACCGGCCGCCGCCACGCAGTCCCCGTCGACCCTGTCCGGGTCGATCAGCGCGACCTCCGCCTCCGTCCGTGCCACGGCCTCGATGAGCCCGGGGTAGCCGCTGACGGCGGCCACCACATCAAGGTCCTTTTCCCGGTTGAGCGACTCCGCCAGCAGTTCGACTATCAGAAGCGATTTCCCGGCAATGACCACGCGATGCGCCATGGTTCTCCTGTTACTCTCCGTGGTGGCCCGAGCTCGACACCGAACACCCGGGAACCATCCAGCAGTTGTGCTCCACGGCTGACGACTGAAGAAGATTCGGCAAGACACCCCCGTCGTCTCACCGTTGTTTCAGAGGTCGATCTCTCTCCCTTGGTTCCGCCTCAACGCGGCCGAATCCGATGGTGCCTCCGGCAAGTGACCACGGCTTGTCACGTGATCACGACGGTCCACCTGTCGCCGGGCCCCGCGCCCACAGCCTGACTCGCGAACCACGCACGCGAAGGCTGACAGGACGTCGCCATGGGGGCGCAGGTCAGCCGGTCAATCCCTCGTGCTGTGGAGATCTTTCAAGTGGCCAACTCCACGGTGGGGTCGGCCTGATGGTCTCCTTGGTAGTCGAACGGGCTCCGGTATCCGCACGATGGCCAGCCCCGGACCGGTGGAGCCGGTGGCACAGGTGCGTGCGGAGTCGCCGCGGGCGAAGCTTTCGAAGACGTGCGGGAGCAGCTCAGGGCGGAGCCCTGTCCGTTGTCCTCCACGTCGATGCACAGCCACGAGCCGCGCCGCTGCACTCGGGTGGTGACGGTCGTCCCCGGTGGTGTGTGCGTGCGGGCGTTGACGAGCATGTTGACCAGTGCCTGCTGCAACCGGGCCCCGTCTGCACTCACCAGCGCCGGTTCGCCAGGCAGTTCGAGCCGCCAGAGGTGATCGGGCCCTGCCGCGCGCGTCGCTGACGGTGTCCACGACGAGTGGCACGAGGTCGGTCTGATCGGTCCGTAGGGGCCGGCGAACGTCCAGCCGGGCGAGCAGCAGCAAGTCCTCCACCAGTGTGGTCAAGCGTTTGGCTTCGGACGCTATGCGGTCCAAAGAGTGCCGGGTGTCGGGGCCGACCTGTTCTCGGCCAGCAATTGTCAAGACCTGTGGATGCGTCCAGGTGCGTTGCCCTCGCCAGCTGGGCGCTGGCGACGGCAACGAGCTCATGCTTGGTCGCGGGCCAGGACGGCGATAGCCGTCAGTAGCAGGATCGATCCGAGTATGAGGGCCGAGCTGATCTGCTGCACGAGCAGAATGGCAAGGAGCGCGGCCGTGGCCGGTTCGAGGAGCACGAGGACGGCGGCGGTGGTGCTGGGGACCGTGGTTGTCGGCGTACAAGCGAACGCGGCCCTGGCAAGATTTCCGTGAAGCGGGGGTGCACCACCTCGTACGGATGAAAGTGCACCATTCTTGGTGCGGTGACGGGGCGTTGGCCGTGAGTCTGCTGCTGCCGGTTCGGGGTGGCAGAGAGGCGACTGACGGTGGTCTTGGATCCGCATCGCTGGCTGGAGTTGAGGCGGTTTCGTTCGCTGTACGAGTCCGGTGCGATGAGCCTGCGGGAGATCGCGAAGGAGACGGGGCTTAACCGCCGGACGGTCAGCAAGTACCTCAAGGACGAGCACCGTGGCCTCCATCCTGGACGCCGACGCGCTCACCGATGGAGTGCTCGCCGTGATCGGAATACGCGCGGCCCGCCGGGTCAACGCCAATTCCCAGGGGGTTACCGTACGCATGGTCGTCGTCGTCACCGCGACATCGATACACCTGCCGGCTCTCTCCGGCTGGGGGTACGAACCCGAGCGTGAGCTCCTCCGCATGAACCGGGCCACCACCACCAGCCAGGTCAAGTGGTGGGGCCTGTCTCGCCGATTGAAGCTGAGGGACGCGGATGGTCAGAAGATCGAACTGACCAGCTCAATCTCGTACCTCTCCTTCTACCGCAAAGGCGCCAAGGCCATTCTCGCCGCACTCGCCTCCAACGCGGCCTGACGCTGAGGTTGCAAGGTTGGGGTGGCAGGCAGCGGGCCGGGCCTCGATGGTGCTATTGCCGCGTCAGGGAACCTTTGCTCTGTTTGCGTCCCAACGACCTTGCTGTCCCAGGGCCTTACGAGCCATCCGTTCCTGGCTCACCCCCGCCATCACCCTCACCCGGTGACGGTCACGCGGTGGCCCTGCTTGAGCAGGGCGCGGGCGGTGGCGGCGCCGACTGCGGTCGAGCCACCGGTGATCAGCGTGGCGGGTTCCATGCGACGGCCCCCTCAGCGATGTGGTCATCGGGGCTCCGCCAGGAACCGCGGCTGTCGATGAACACGAGGTGGCGCGTGAGGTCGACCGACTCCGGGTCACCGGTTCCCCCAAACGCCTGCACTATACCCAGCGATCTTCCTGCTAAGCCGTACGCCATCGCTGACCGGCCATGATGCCGCACGAATGGGGCCGAACCCGCGCTGCTGGCCCCCCTGTTGGGACCTGTGTGGCGCGCAGATCCCAACAGCGTCACAAGATCAGCGCCAGGGCCCCGTTCTCTGCTTCTTGTCGCGCCGCTCTTTGGGGCTGGGTGGTTATGGCGTCTCGCTGGGGTCCGTGTCCTGTCGGGGTTCGTCGTGGCGCTGTTGTTGGGTCGGGTGGTTGTGGTCGGTTGGCTGCTGTTGCGGGGTGAGGGATCGGGCCGCGTCGCACTCGATGCAGGCTGCTGAGCGGGGTTGACGGAGCGCGGTAAGGGCCTCTTCCCGGGTGAGTGCCCGGTCGCTGGGGGTGCAGCCGATGACGTGGAGGCATGTGGCGCCCGGATGCCCGGGGCGGTGGGGGAGGTACTGGGGTGTCCATGCGGGCGGGCGTTTGTGGGACGGGGTGTCTGTTGCGGACAGACGGTGGGTCGGGACGTGTTCGCAGCAGACAGCGGGTACGGGGCGTGCGTGTGCGGGACGCACCCAGACTCGCTGCTCGGCGGGTTCGGAGGGGCCGTTTGTGCGGTTCTGCCACACCAGGATTCCTACCTGGAAGAGCCGCCGTCCTTCACCTGCCGGCGGGCGGGCAGCCGTCCGCGGACTTCCTGGGCGTCGGGGAGTATGACGAAGATCGGAGCCCCTTGGGGCGACGTTATGGTCACGAGCGGTGATCTTGGAGTTCCAGCAGCGCTGCGAGGGCTGTGGCGGGGTCAGGGTCGGGTCGGCCGATGGGCCACCAGGCGCCGTCCTCTTTGCGGTACGGATACCAGCGGCCGTCGCGGCCGTAGCGCAGTTGGCGGTCGCGGCCGACGACGGTGAAGCGGTTGCGCCACGCGCGCAGTTGGGGAGGCCGTCCGTCCGCCCAGTCCTCGGCGAGCGAGGCGCGGGCGCGGTTGAGTACCGAGGGGTCCGGGGTCCAGGGGTCCTCCAGGACCGCGAGCGCGGTCATGCCGCCGTAACTCCAGGCCCGCACTGCCTGGGCGAGCTCGATCGGCGGGCGGCCGGTGCTCTTGGCGATCCGGGCGAAGACCTCTGTCTGTGGGTGCTCGGCGGCGATGCGCACAGCGTCCTGCCACTCCGTCAGGTCAGGTGGATCGGGTGGTGTGTCGTCTGCCAGTGCGGCGGCGAGTTGGCGTCGGGCGCGCTCGGCTGCGTCGACGGCCAGGGTTTGAAGCGCCTCGGGGTCGATGCCTGGTTCGGCGGACCGGGACGCCTCGAAGACGGGCGGGTGCCCGGCGCGTTCGGGCAGGGGCGGCAATCCGGGCAGCGGTGGCAGGTCGGCGCGCGCCGCGAAGGCCTCTCGGGCCGGTGTACCTGTGGATGGGGCGGGAGTTCGCGGGGACGGAACCGACGCCGAAGCCGAGGCTGCCGTCTGCGATGCCGCGCGGGCGGCGTTGCGACGGGCGAGCTCGTCCAGCAGCTGCTGTTCGCCGCGGCCGCGCATCAACAGCAGTACGAAGGGGTCTTCGTCCAGCAGGCGTGCGACCTGGTAGCACAGCGCGGCGCCGTGCTTGCACGGGTAGCCCCAGTCGGGGCAGGAGCAGGACGGTTCCAGATCGTCGGCGGCTGGTAGCAGCCGTACGCCAGCCTCAAGTGTGTCCTTGACCAGCTCGGTGGGCATGTCGCGGTCCAGCAGTGCGGCGATGTGCGCTGCGCGCGCCGCCACCGCGTCGAGGAGCCGGTCCCATGCTGCGTCGCTGAGGACGGGGATTGCCAATGACACCCGGTAGGGCCGTGGTCTGCTGCCCTGCACCGAGGCGCTGATCCGGCCTGGGACCACGGTCATCTCGCCCACGGATCCGCGTCGCGCGTAGGTGCGACCGCGGGTGAGCCGACCGGAATCGAGTGAGCACTCCTCCAGTGCCGACACCCATGTCTGGCCCCACCAGGTTGAGGCGAAACCGCCCCGGCGGCCGGGAGCCGGAGGGAAAGGAGAGAAAGTGCGGGCGAGCTGATCCTTGGCCCGTTGCTTGGGATTCGTCGGGCGCGGGCTCACTTGCGGCTGCCCTTCGTGGTGCTCGGACGGCCTGTGCTGCGGGGCGTGGTGTTGTGGCGCATCGTTACCAGTTCGGCCAGTTCGGCGTCGGAGAGTTCGGTGAGTGCCGCCTCGCCACGGCTCAGCACGGCGTCCGCGAGCCCCTTCTTCTGCTTGAGCATCTGCGCGATCCGGTCCTCGACCGTCCCCTCCGCGATCAGGCGGTGCACCTGCACCGGCTGGGTCTGGCCGATGCGGTACGCGCGGTCGGTGGCTTGGTCTTCGACCGCCGGGTTCCACCAGCGGTCGAAGTGGATGACGTGGCCGGCGCGGGTCAGGTTCAGGCCGGTGCCGGCGGCCTTGAGGGAGAGCAGGAAGACCTGCTGTTCGCCGCGCTGGAAGCGGTCGACCATCTCCTCGCGCTGCTTCACCGGCGTCCCGCCGTGCAAGAACTGCGCCGCGATGCCGCGAGCAGCCAGATGCTGCTCCAGCAGCCGGCCCATCTCGACGTACTGGGTGAAGACGAGGACCGAGCCGTCCTCGGCCACGATCGCATCCAGCAGCTCGTCGAGCAGTTCCAGTTTGCCGGAGCGGCCGGCGAGCTTGGTGTTCTTCTCCTTCAGGTACTGCGCTGGGTGGTTGCACACCTGCTTGAGGCCGGTGAGCAACTTCATCACCAGGCCGCGTCGGGCCATCCCGTCCGCCTCGCCGATCGCCGCAAGCGACTCGCGCACCAGCGCCTCGTACAGGGACGCCTGCTCCTTCGTAAGCGAGACAGGCTGGTCGGTCTCGGTCTTGGGCGGTAGCTCGGGAGCAATCCCAGGGTCGGACTTGCGGCGGCGAAGGAGGAAGGGACTGACCAAGCAGGCGAGACGGTTCGCACTCTCCTGGTCGCCGTCGGCCTCGACCGCGCGGGCGTAGCGGTCGCGGAAGGCGGTGAGCGTGCCGAGCAGGCCGGGTGTCGTCCAGTCGAGCAGGGCCCATAGCTCGGAGAGGTTGTTCTCAACCGGGGTGCCGGTCAGCGCGATGCGCCCGCCGGCGGGGATGGTGCGCAGCGCCCGCGCGGTGTCGGAGTACGGGTTCTTGACGTGCTGCGCCTCATCCGCGACGAGCAGGCCCCACGGCACAGCGGTGTCGGCCAGGAGCGCCGCGTCACGGCGGAGTGTGCCGTACGTGGTGAGGACGAAGGCGTTCGGTGTGACCTCCTCCAGGGTGCGGCCCGTGCCGTGGAAGCGGCGTACGGGGATGCCGGGTGCGAAGCGCTGCACTTCGCGCTCCCAGTTGCCGAGCAGGGACGTCGGACAGACCACCAGGGTGGGGCCGTGGGCCGATCGCTCGTGATGGCGCAGGTGGAGGGAGATCAGGGTGATCGTTTTGCCGAGGCCCATGTCATCGGCGAGACAGCAGCCCAGGCCGAGGGAGGTCATCCGGTCCAGCCAGGCAAGGCCCCGCAGCTGGTAGTCGCGCAGGGTGGCTGAGAGCATGGCGGGCTGGCCGATGGTGGCCGATGCGGCGTCTTGGCCCGCCTCCGGCTCGGCGATCCGCGCGCGCAACTGCTCCAGGGTGCCGCCCGCGGTGACCGGTACGGACGTGCCGTCGATCTCCACCTCGCCGGTCAGCGCCGCGCCAAGGGCGTCGATCGCGGTGAGCTCGCGGCCGCGCTGCTTGCGGACCTTGCGGACCAGCGCCTGGTCGACCACCACCCACTGGTCGCGCAACCGCACCACCGGGCGGTGCGCCTCGATGAGGCGGTCCATCTCCTCCTCGGTCAGCGACTGGCCGCCTAGCGCCAACTGCCAGCGGAATTCAAGGAGCTGACCGGAGGAGAGGAAGGTCTCCAGGTCCGAGGGTGTCTTTTTGCGCGGGGGCGGCTCCAGCAGGCCGGTCGCGGTCAGCTCCTTCGTCAGGCCCTTTGGAAGGTGGACCTGGATTCCGGCGGCGGCCAGGCGCTCCGCAGCCTCACCGAGCAGTTGCAGCAGTTCGTCGTCGGCGAGCTGCAGCACATCGGGCGCGGCGGCCAAGAGCAGACGCGACAGCGGCGGCCATGCCTTCGCGCCGCGGCGCAGTACCAGCAGCGCGTCGATACGGGTACGGGCGCCGAACTGCTCCTGAGCGGCTGCAGATCCGGACCACAGCTCGGTCGCATCTGCCACCAGGGTGGGGTCGGCGAGGCTGTGCAGCTGCACCACGGCCCTAAACTTTGGCCCGGCGCCGCCGCTGTCGCCGAAGTCTTCGCCGTCCCATGCGTCGCTGTCTGCCTCCAGACGCAGGGAGACGCGCACGCCCGCGTCCATCCCGGCGGCGACCTCGGCCGCCCATTCCCGCTGTTCGGGGATAGACACCGGCATCCGAACGGCGAAGGCCGGACCGGCCATCAGGTGGCGCGCTGCCGGGGAGCGCGGCAGGCTGTCCGCGACCGCGTCCACAAAGGCCCGCAGGAGCGGCTCGGCGGCGGGCAACGCTACGGGCGACGAGCCCGGCAGCGGGACCGCGCGTGCCTCCGGCGGCATCGCCGCCGCGAGGTCGCGTATCCGGCGCACGTCGTCGCCGTCCAGCGGACCGAGCCGCCAGGCGTCGAACCCGGTGGGGCTCAGCCCCGGCAGCAGCCGCCCACGCGCGGCAAGCTGAAGCGCGATCAGGGCCCCTGCTCCCCAGAACGCGGTGGAAACGGAGGCGTTGCCGCTTGGCACCATGACACGCGCGCGGGTGAGTACGGGCACCGCCTGCGCGACCGGCAGCAGCACCGCGCTCACCCTCCGCCGCCGGATCCCGTTCCCGTGCGGCCGCACGACGGTGAGCTCCCCCGGCTCCACATCGCAGTCGGGCATCTTGCCGCCGTCCGTCCGCCAGAACGCCACACGGCCTTCCCTGGCCGGATCTCCGGGCAGGAAGACAGCTTCGCATGCGCTGAGCGCGGCTGAGACAGCCGGCGCAACCGCTTCCGGCTTCCGCTGCTCGGCAGGCCCATCCAGTTCGACGACCTGGAGGATACGCGCCATGATCGTATGCCCTTCGAACCGGGGTCCGGGTATGCGCTGAAGCGACACCGTCACGCTTTTTCATCGCGCATCCACAAGCTGTACGGCGAAATGCTATCGGTCCCTGACGGGCGCCCGTGGCCCGAACAAAGGACGTATGAGCGTGCGTGCGCCCAGTCCTTGAGCGGCTCGGTGTCCAGCGTGACGCCGCCCGGCGCGGTGTACGACGACCTTGCGCTCGCCCTCACTGTGCTCCACGGAAGGTGTTGCGGTAGGCGCGCGGTGATACACCCAGCGTTTCACGGAAGTGCTGGCGCATCGCGGTGCCCGTCCCGAAACCGGCCTCGGCTGCGATGCGGTCCACCGATTCGTCCGTGCGTTCCAGCAGCCGGCGAGCGTACTGCAGGCGCTGCTGGCCAAGCCATTGCATCGGCGTCATGCCGGTCTCCTGGCGGAATCTGCGGGTCAGCGTGCGCACGCTCGTCGCTGCCCGGCGCGCAAGATCTTCCAGGGTGAGGGCCTCTGAAAGGTGTTCCAGCGCCCAGGCGCGGGCGGTCGCGGTGGAACTGCCGTCGCTCTCCGGAACGGGGCGGTCGATGTACTGGGCCTGGCCGCCTTCACGGTGCGGGGGCACCACCGTGCCGCGGGCGACGGTGTTGGCGATGTCGGCACCGTGGTCGCTGCGGATCATGTGTAGGCACAAATCGATCCCGGCGGCGACGCCCGCGGACGTCAGCACTCCTGCGTCGTCGGTGTACAGCACGTCGGGGTGCACGTCGATCTCCGGGTACAGGGCGGCCAGTTCGGGACAGGACTTCCAATGTGTCGTCGCCCGCCGACCCGCGAGCAGGCCGGCTGCTGCCAGTACGAAGGATCCGGTGCAGATGGAGGCCAGACGCGCTGTTGCCGGCACTTGCGCGAGAGCGGATCCAACGCGGGAGCTCAACTGGCCGCGCTGCTGGGGACGGTAGTCCTCGACCGCGGCAGGCACGATCACCGTGTCCGCGTCACGCAGGGCCTGCGGCCCCAGCGGCACGTTGACGGTGAAATCGGCGTCCGTGGACAACTCACCCGGCTCTACAGCGCATGTCACCACCGAGTACAGGGGCCGACCGGCCGCATTCACCGCGGTGCCGAACAGACGGTGCACGATTCCCAGTTCCATGGGCAGAAGACCGGGACGCACCAGGACAACGACCCTGTGCACTCCATCAGTACTCACTGTCATGGCCAGATTCTTTCACCACATGTCCAAACGGTCAGTGGTTCAAGCTCCCGTCTCACCGAAGGATGAAGACATGGATGACACGATCGGCCATCACACCAAGGATTCCGGGCACCGCGCCTGGTGGGTAGCCGCCGTCGCCGGAGTGGCAATCATCGTCGCCGGCGCCTTCTCCACCATGCCAGGCATCCTGCAGGACCCCCTGCGTCAGGAGTTCCACTGGTCCCGAGGCTCCATCAGCCTGGCGGCCTCGGTCAACATGATCCTCTACGGACTCACGGCTCCTTACGCAGCCGCCCTGATGGACCGGTTCGGCATCCGCCGGCTCGTCGTCGCGGCGCTCGGAACCGTCGCCGCCGGCGCACTGCTCACCACGGTGATGAACGCTGCCTGGCAGTTCACGCTCTTATGGGGCTTCCTCGTCGGCCTGGGCACCGGCTCACTGTCGATGACCCTCGGCACCACCGTCACCAACCGCTGGTTCAGCACCCGCCGCGGCCTGGTGACCGGCATCCTCTCCTCCGGCAGCGTCCTCGGCCAAATGGTCTTCCTGCCAGCCCTGTCATGGACCATCGCCCGCTACGACTGGCGGCCCGCCCTCGTCAGCCTCGCCCTTGCAGCACTGGCGGTCACCCCCTTGGCCTACCTGGTACTGCGCGAGCACCCGGCCGACATCGGGCGACGCCCCTACGGCAGCAAAATTTTCATCCCGCGCCCGGCACCTGTTCCCGGTGCGGCCCGCCGCACCGTGATCGTCCTGCGCAGCGCCACCCGCACCGCTCCCTTCTGGCTGCTCGCCGGTACGTTCGCCATCTGTGGCGCATCCACCAACGGCATCATGTGGACCCACTTCGCCCCAGCGGCCCACGACCACGGCATGCCCGTCACTACGGCCTCGACCCTGCTGGCGCTGATCGGCATCTTCAACGTGGTCGGCACGATCGCCTCCGGGTGGCTGACCGACCGGGTGGACGCCCGTCGACTCCTCGCTGCCTACTTCCTCCTGCGGGGGTTGCTGATGGTCAGTCTGCCCCTGATCATGACCGCCACCGTCAACGCACCCATGATCACTTTCGTGGTCGCCTTCGGCCTGCTCGACCTGGCAACCGTGCCACCCGTCATCGCGCTGTGCCGAACCTTTTACGGCGACGACAGCGCCATCGTCTTCGGCTGGACCAACGCGGCACACCAGATCGGTGCAGCCTCGGCCTCCTTCCTCGGCGGCGTCGCCCGCGACACGTTTGGCAGCTACAACCCTGTCTGGCTCGCACTGGCTGCCGCCTGCGCCGCAGCCGCCTTGCTGTCCCTGGCCATCCGTCTCCGTCCCACCGCGTCGGCCGAGTCTGACCAGAGGAAGTACGCATCCTCGGGCAGTGGGCGATGAGTGCAACACGACAGCACGCAATGATCAGTGCTGTGAGGTCTTCCGTAGGACCTGGAACCCGTCCTTGGGACTGATGTGGCGGAGTGTGACCAGCAAGCCGATGGCGCGTAGTCGCTGCCGGGGCAGTGTTCGTCGTCCTCGCGCCGGCCGACTGTACACAGTCCACGCCCGGACACGACGAACGGCTCAGCAAAGCCGCCTGCGGAACGACACCAAGCCTGACGGCGGGAACAACAACGTGAAGGCCACGGTGTCTGAACCGTTCCGCTGGTTTGCGAACTGCGACTGGATATGAGTACTCCAGGTGTACATCGTGATCTTGCTGGTCGGGTGAGCCGGAGCACGATAGGTGTCACCAAGGCAGCGTGTTGTCACAAGGATCGTCGGACGGGGCGCGACGGGGGTGATTTTCGGGGCCGCTGTGCAGCCAGGTGGCCGGTGCGGCGTCGGAGCCGGTGACACCTACCGTGCTTCGCGCGCTGCCGGTGACAGGTAGCGCGCCGTCCTGGTGACAAGCAGTGTGCTTTGCACGGTCGAAACCGCAGGGGGCTGATCGGTTGCTACGTCTGGTTCGCTGCCTGCTTGACGGTCCTGATCACTGGTGCCGTTTCGATGTGTGTGATGGCTGGGAGTGCGGCGACCCGGGTGGTCAGGTACCGGTACAGCTCCCGTTGGTTCGTGCACACCACGCTCGCGTACAGGTTGGTCGGTCCGGTCGTGGCGGCGGCGAACGCGATCTCCGGATGCTCGGCCAGCGCCTGACCGGTCTCCTCCAGGTGTGTGGGGGCGACCGAGAGCCAGAGGAGGGTTCGGGCGTTCACGTCGAACATGCGCCAGTCGACGTCGATGTCGAGATAGAGCAGCCCGTGTTCGCGCAGCTCCGTCATCCGGCGCCGGACCGTCGTCGGCGACCAGCCGGTCGCCGCGGCCAACTGCTCGAACCCGGCCCGGCCGTCGGTGGAGAGCAGGGCGAGGAGTGAGCGGTCACTGTCATCGAGCCGCACTGGTCCGCGCCGATGCGGCATTGGAGCCGGGCGCAGTCGCTCGATCGCCTCCGCGTCCAGCGACCCGAGTTTTCCGACCAGGTTGTCGGGGCCGCCGTAGAAGGCGTGGAGCACGGAGTGCGCGGTCACTCCCTCCACGCGCGGGGTGCGGGGGAGTTTGGCCAGCAGCAGTGCCTCGCTGTCCGCCTCGCTCTCGGTACGGACCACGCAGGTGACCTCGGTGCCGCCCGAGCTGAGGCTCACCCAGGACGTGTCGGGGCGCCTGGCCAGCGCCTCGGCGACGGGGAGCGACGCGGCGGGCGCACATCGCACCCGCAGGAACCACAGGATGGCGCCCAGCGCGGTGGGGTCGACCCCGCACAGCACCCTTACCGCCCCGGCCGACCGCAACCGGGCGTACCGGCGGGCGATGGTGCGATCCGACACGCCGAGAACCTCGGCGATGGTGCTGAACGGGGCACGTCCGTCGATCTGTAGGGCGTGCACGAGCCGACGATCCAGCTCGTCGTAGTCGGATTCCACCGAGCCGACGCTAGATGATGTCAGATACCAACGCAATCGAGCCGGGTTCTGGCTCGGGCGGCTCGGCAGGCGGAGCGTTGCTTCTGTCCTGATCGACACAGCCCCAGGAGAGTCCATGGACACCGATGTGCTCATCGTCGGCGCCGGCCCGACCGGAATGACGCTGGCCAACGAACTGCTGCTGGCGGGGGTGTCGACCGTGCTGGTCGACAAGCTGTCGCAGCGCAGCGACCTGTCCAAGGCAGGCGGCGTGCAGTCCCGCACACTGGAGGCGCTCGACCAACGAGGGCTGCTGGAGCCCTTGCTGGCCACCGGAGAGCACCCCGTCACCACTGGCCACTTCGCCGGTATCCCACTCCCGTTCCACTCCGACCGGCACCGTCTGCCATGGCGGTCCGTGCCGCAGGTAGTGATCGAGGGATTTTTCGAGCAGCACCTCGCCGCGCAGGGCCTGCACGCCCGGAGGGACCACGATCTGGTCGGCCTATCCCAGGACGACAACGGGGTCACCGCGGCCTTCGCCAACGGCGCCATCCTCCGCTCCCGTTACCTCGTCGCCGCCGACGGAGCCCACAGCACCGTACGGTCGCTCCTGCGGGCCGGGTTCCCCGGTCAGCCCGGAACGTTGACGATCATCGCCGCGGACGTGCGGCTGGGCGGCGTCGATCCGTCCACGCCGCACACCTGGAACGAGGACGGGCACTGGGCGGCACTGTTCCCGCTCGGCACCGATCCGCAGGGCAGGCAGCTGTGCCGACTGGTCCTCGGCGGGCCGGGCCGGTCACTGCCGAGGGAGATCCCGGTCACCGAGGACGAAATCCGCCACGGCCTGAGCACCGTGTTCGGAACGCGGGTGCACCTGATCGAACTGCGCTACGCCCGCCGTATCACCAACGCGTCACGGCAGGTCGAGCAGTACCGGCACGGTCGGGTTTTCCTGGCGGGCGATGCCGCCCATGTCCACCTTCCACTCGGCGCGCAGGGCATGAACACCGGGATGCAGGACGCGCTCAACCTCGGCTGGAAGCTCGGCGCCGCCGTGCACGGCTGGGCACCAAAGAACCTGCTCGACACCTATCACACGGAACGGCATCCGGCCGGGGCCGCCGTATTGCGCAACGTCCGGGCACAGAGCCTGCTGATGGACTGGGCCGGCACCCGCGATCCGGACGTACTGGCCGCCCGGGAGATCTTCACGGCCATGACCCAACTGCCGGACGTCCAGCACTATCTCACCGACCTGATGTCCGGGATGGCCATCCGTTACCCGATGCCGGGCACCGAAACCCATCCGCTCGTCGGCCGGCCCGCACCGGACCTGAACATCGGCCCGGCCCGGGTGCACGAACTACTGCGGTCCGGACACGGCATCCTGCTGGACCCGGCCGACACGTTCGCCGGCACCGTCGGCCGCTGGTCGGATCGGGTGGACCGGGTGGGTCAAGGCGCCGATACCGAGGCGATGCTCATCCGGCCGGACGGCTACGTGTGCTGGGCAGGTGCGGATGACGTGGAACCGGCGCTCCACTGCTGGTTCGGCGGGCCCCGCTGAGCCGACGTTCAGGAAGCCAGCTTACCGAGGAACGGACGGCCATCTCCGTATTCGGTCCCGGGCCGCCAGGTCCGCAGGACCTGCGGCGGGTAGATCCCCATGATGGCGAAGAAGAAGACGAAGAACGACCAAGTGGACGGCGAAGGCAGCCCCCTTTGAGGTCGCTTTCTCCCCTTGTTCCATCCCGGAATCTATCGTTTGGTCTGCAGTGCCGGGTCACGCAAGGCGATGGTGTTCTCGCTGGTGAGGCGGCTGGCATGAGGTCGGTCATGGCGATGTGGATCACGGCTTCGGAGCGGACGGGCAGGGTCTCGTAGTCGCGGGCGAGCCGGCGGTGGAGCATGAACCAGCCGCCGGTCCGCTCGGCTGCCCAGCGTTTCGGGAACGGGGTGAATCCGCTGGTGACGGGCCTGCGTTGGGTGATTCCATGCCGATGCCGAGGGTGGCAGCGTGCCCGACGAGGTGCTGACGGTAGCCGCCGTCGACCCACACCTTGCGGATGCCGGGGTGTTCGGCAGCTACCTGGTCCAGGAGTCGGGGCCCGGGGACGGGGTCCTGCACGCTCGCCGCTGTGACCTGCACGGCAAGCAGGAAACCGATGGTGTCGGTGACGACGTTCCGCTTCCTGCCCACGATCTCCTTTCCGGCATCGACGCTCTGGTCGGCGGCTGGCACGCTTGTGGATGTCTTGCCGCTCGGGGCGTCAACGGCACAGGTCGACGGCTCGGCATTCCGCCCCTCCTTCTCCCGGAGGAGCTGCCGGCGCAGGCCGTTGAGCTGATTGAACGGTCCCCGTGCGACTGCAGGTCTGCGCCGTTCGAGGACCGCCTCACGCAGCTCCATGTCGACGGCGCCGAAAGCCTGCAGCAATCTCTCATGGGCGGACGTCTGTGTCTCCGGAAGCCACTTGCGATTCTCGCTGTGCTGCCCAACGACCCCTCCTGCAACGACGCCCACGGTGGTGGCGGTGGCACCGCCTACGGTGGATATCAAGAGCTTCCATGGAACAGCCATTTCACACCTGGATGGTTGTCAGAAGCCGCCCCAACCGGCCTCGGAACCGTGTGGGACCCACAGGGTCTTGTCGAGTGAACTTCCGGCGGCAGGTGCATGGAGGCAGGGCCTCCTGGTAGCTCAGGGGTCCGACCCCGTTCCGATCGGTTCCCGCAGGCCCTGTTGTAGTTGTTGTACGCGCCCGAGCCCGTCAGCTTCAACTCGCCAGCCGCGTCGTGCGATTGTCTCGCGCATGGTACGGCAACGCGACCGATCACCCCGGTCGGGTGCGCCGGTATCCCTCGGTCATGACGGATGCGGAGTGGGCGGCCATCCGGCCGTTGCTGTCGGTGCCGGCATGGCTCCAGGGGCGGGGCGGACAGCCCGAGGGCTACTGCCACCGCCAGATGCTGGACGCGATCCGTTACCTGGCCGCGGGCGGGATCTCCTGGCGGGCGATGCCCGCTGACTTCCCCGATGGGGGCCGCCGGGTCTACGCCTTCTTCCGCCGCTAGGGCGAGCACGGGCTGATCACAGAGTTCCACGACCGGCTGCGCGGACGTCAGGGGGCGCGAAGGCCGTGAGGCCGAGCCCACGGCGGGGATCATCGACGCGCAGTCGGTGCGGGCCGCCGCGACGGTGCCGGCCGCCTCATGCGGCTACGACGGCGGGAAGAAGGACGCCGGCGTCCATGAGCTGCCGACGAAGAAGGCCGCGAAGAAGACGACCGGCCGGGGGTCTCACAGCGCCTGGCGGCGGTGCCTGGAAGCTGCGGCTCGCGGGGAAACCGGTGATCGGTCCGGGGGCCGGCGAACGCCGAGCCAGCATGACCGGTCGCAGGTCCTCCGGGCATGCGCCCCACCTCTGCTACCACCCTGCTACCTTTTGCGTATGGCCTCCCCGAAGAAGCAGACACAGGTCCGTCTGGAGCCTGACGTGCTCGCCGCAGGCAAGGACGCCGCGGCCGCCCGTGGCCTGGACTTCAACCGCTATGTCGAGCGTCTGATCGTCGAAGACACGACCGGCGCCCGCGCCGCCGGCATGGCCGCCGCGCAGCGCCTCATCGAAGAGCACGGCGCCTTCCTCGACGACCTGGAGCAGCAGTTCGACGCCCCCTACGTCCAGCCGCAGCCGGGCGCCGCCGCGTGATCCTGCACGTCGACGAGTCCTGGATCCTGGAAGTCGCCGAACGGTCCGGTCACCACGACCCGGGCGTCGACGACTACGGGGTATCAGTCGCCGCGGTCGCCCGCCACCGTGGCGAACTCCTCGAGCGGCCCCTCTACGACGGCCCCTACGCCCGGGCTGCGGCCCTGGTGCACGTCCTAGGCCGCTGCCGCTGGCTGGAGCGCTCCAACCTGACGGTCGCCTGCGCCGTCGCCGTCATGTACCTCGAAGCCAGCAACATCCCGGTCAACCCGACCCGCGAGCAACTGGCAGCGCTCGCCCACGAGTTGAACAGTCCGCGTTCCACAGCTGCCCGGATCTCCGCCATGCTCCGCATGTGGAAGCCCTGACCCGACTGCTCCGAGGGATGCGGTCGTCTCCGATCGTTCGTTCATGGATCTGGCCAAGCAGCACAGTGAGACGAGCTGCACCACGGTGCGGGGCTGTCGGGCTTGGGTGGTGGGCGGTCCGCTGGGCCGGGGCCCGCGCGGGTTACAGCGGGCGGCCCTGCGGCGGCAGCCCGTAGAGGGGCCGCAGTGCTGAGCGCAGCTCGGGGTCGGTTTCTTCCCAGACTATCCGCTCGATCCGGTCGTCGGGGTGCTCTGCGTATCGCTCGTATGCGGCGTCGTCGAAGCGGAGATCGATCCGGGCCGTGCCGAAGTCCTGGGCCGGCAGCCGGCTCAGATTCCTCACCGATGGTTGGCTGGGCAGGGGGACCGCCACCACATGCCCATGCCCATGCCCATGCCGGCGGTCACCACGGCATTGCCGATGTCGTACGGGAAACGGATGCGGTACCGGGAAGTCGCCGAACTCCCGGGCCGGCGGATGATTCACGATCTGGACCGAGTCGCCGGTCAGGTCAGGTTCAGGACGGTGCGCTCGCCGTTCCGGTCCTGCAGGTAACGCCGCATGTGCTCGTGCATGCGGCAGTGGCGGACGAAGCCCCGCATCGCGTCGGCGTTCGCGCGCACCTGAGGGTGCTCGGGTTCGGGGTGGCTCCACCAGTGTTTCGGACTCGAGCGCGCTGCGGATACGGCACCCGGCCCGGACCCCGGACCGGTGTACGGCCTCTTCGGCGGGTCGGCCCCCTCCGTGGCTCAGGAGTAGGTCATCGGGCAGGCGTACCGCAGGGAGTACTGGGCGGCGCGCAGGTAGAGCGCCACGTAGAAGGCCGCGTCCCGGTCCTCGGCCCACGGTCCCGGTCGCACCCGGGCGGTCCGCTCCGCCCCGCCCTCCAGGAACCACAGGGTCAGTGCGAGGTTCTCGCCCGCCGGTATCGCGTCCACGGGCAGTTTGACGGCACCGGCCAGCCGCTCGGCCAGGTCGAGCACCCGCGGGGCCCCGGCGACCGCTGTCTGTTCGCCGGAATATGCGGTGCCGACGGGGAGCACGATCTCCTCCTCCAGCGCGAACGGCACCAGCACGCTCCAGTCGAGGAGGGCCGTCCATGGACGGGCTGACCTTCTCCTCGAACCAGCCCGGGGCCTCTCGTACGACCTGCCGCAGCTCGTAAGGGGGCAGCCCGCGCCGCTCCAGCTCGGTGTTCAGCGCGGCGGCGACGTCCCCGTACCCGTCCTCACCCGGCTGCGACCAGTCCTGCGCGGCGACAGGGCAATTGTCAAATCCTGGGGATGTGGCGCGCCCAAAGTTCGACCCTGGGTCTGCCACGGAGTAATCGCGTGCGATCTTCCGGCAACGGTGGGTACCGTGCCGACCATGGACGTGACGTTCACCAAGGTGCCCGGGCGCCGCTACCGGATGACCATCGTTCGGGAACGCGGTCCGCAGTTGGCGCCGCGGCAGGGGCCCGGCTATGACGATTACATGCCGCATGACGCCGTGCACTTCCTGGTTGAGGCCGAGGCGGGCCTGTCCGGTGGTGTGTTTGGCCGGATTGCGGCCGGACAAAGCAATATTTTTTGGGCGGCCGATCCTGTGATCAGGAAGCGCCAGGCACGCCGGGAAGCGAAGCGGCAGCCGAGCAAGGGCGAGCACGCCGACATGGCTCGCTCCGAGACGTTGGCCTCCCTGTGCGAGCCGTTGTGGCAGTTGCGAGCGGGCCGACGCTCGAGTCTTCCCGAGTGGTTCTCCTCGATGGAGCCAGGTATCGGCGAGTCGCAGCTCGTCGAGCGCATCCTGGCCCGCATGGACGACTTCGCCGCGCACTGGCACCCGCTACCGGCAGGCGGCAGCGTTACGTTGGCGTGGCCGTTGCACGCTCGTTCTTCACAAGCCCTCAGGCTGCGGTAACCTCGCCGCGTTCGACGAGGTGGCCGCGTTCGAAGCGGGCTCCGGCGCGGACGAGGGCGACGAGGTGGGGTGCGTTCACGGACCGCCAGCGGGCCTGGGCGGACTCGACCAGTTTGAAGATCATGGCCAGGCTGGCCGCCCTGCTGCCGGCCCCCTTCGGGACCTTCGTCCGCAGCCGCACAGTCGCGAAGGCCGACTCGATCGGGGTTGTGGTCCGCCGGTGGATCCAGTGGTCGGCGGGGAAATCGGAGAACGCCAGCAGCTCGTCCTCGTCATCGGTGATCTTCTTGACGGCCTTGGGATACTTCGTGCTGTACTGCCGGGAGAAGGCGGCCACGGCCTTGCGAGCCTGGTCCTTGTCCTCGGCGTTGTAGACGTCCTGGGCCGTCCGTCGACCGCCGCGCCGGACCCGACGCCACGCGTGGGAGCCCGCGATGACGGTCCACCTGCATCTCTCCGAGAACGCCCTGACCAGTAAGGAGCCCTGCCATGTCCGCCGAGCCATTCGAGGTCAGCATCACCGAAGCCGAGATCGCGGACCTGCGTGAACGATTGCGACGGACACGGTGGCCCGAGCGCGAGCCGGTGGACGACTGGTCACAGGGTTTGCCGCTGGCGTATGCGCAGGAGCTTTGCCGCAGCTGGGCCGAGGACTACGACTTCGGGTTCGCCGAGCGGCTGAACGTTTTCCCGCAGTACCGCGACACGATCGACGGGCTGGGCATCCACTTCCTGCACGTCCGCTCGCCGGAGCCGGACGCGTTCCCGCTCGTGCTCACGCACGGGTGGCCGGGTTCGGTGCTCGAGTTCCTGGAGGTCCTCGGCCCGCTGACCGACCCGCGCGCGCACGGCGGTGACCCGGCGGACGCGTTCCACGTGGTCGCGCCGTCGTTGCCCGGGTACGGCTGGAGTGACAAGCCGTCGACGACCGGGTGGGGCATCACTCGCACCGCGCGCGCCTGGGACACGTTGATGGTCTCGCTGGGTTACCAACGGTACGGCGCGCAGGGCGGTGACTGGGGTTCGGCGGTGTCCGCGGTGCTGGGCGAGGTGGCGCCCGAGCGGGTCGCCGGCGTGCACCTGAACCTGGGATCCGTGGCGGCGGGCACGTTCGACGACCCGACGCCCGCGGAGCTGGCGAATCTCGAGGCCGAGAAGGAGATGCAGCGCACCGGCCGGGGGTACTCGGCGATCCAGGCGACCCGGCCGCAGACGCTCGGCTACGGCCTCACCGACTCCCCGGCGGGGCAGGCCGCCTGGATCGCCGAGAAGTTCTGGGCGTGGACGGACAACGACGGCCATCCCGAGGACGCGTTGTCGCGGCGGACGATCCTCGACGAGATCTCGGTCTATTGGTTCACCGCGTCGGCCACGTCGTCGGCGCGCCTGTACTGGGAGAGCTTCGCCAACTTCCGGGACAAGGTGACCGCGCCATCCGGGCTGTCGGTCTACCCGCGCGACATAACCCGCCCGTCGAGGCGGGAGGCCGAGCTGCGGTTCACCGACCTGCGCTGGTTCGAGGAGCTGCCGCATGGCGGCCACTTCGCCGCGCTGGAGCAGCCGGAGTCGCTGGTCGAGCAGGTGCGCGGGTTCTTCCGCCTGTTCCGCTGACTGTCCGTGCCACCCCTGGGAAGCCCGCCCCCAGAGGATGGTCCTGTCCGTCCGGGGTTACCGGGAAGACGACGGCCGCGCTCTGCGGCCACCTTCTTCCCGCCGTCCCAGCCGGACGTCGAGCGGGGGATGTCTGCTGCCGCCCGCAGTGACTGTGAGTCCACGATCGCGGCCGTTGGGTCCACCGCGCGGCCCTCCTTGGCCCGGACACGGTCGCGCAGCCGGTCGTGGAGTTCGGCGAGCAGGCCCTGGATCTGCCAGCGGCGGGCGAAGGCATGCACCGTTTTGAACGGCGGGAAATCCGCAGGCAGGTTCGCCCACTTGACGCCGTTGTCCACGACGTAGCGGACCGCGTCGATCATCCAATGCCACGAAGTCAAGGATCAGTTGATGGTGTCAAGGCCCCGGGAAGAGGGGGCTGGGCCCCGCCTTTCTATCTCCAACCTGTGTTGTTCCTAGAATGGCCAGGTGGAGGACATCGACGCGATCGCGGTATTGCAGGATCCGGTACGGCGCCGCCTGTACGAGTACGTGGCGGCGCAGGGCCGTGAGGTCGGCCGCAACGAGGCCGCCGAGGCGGTCGGGGTGGCGCGCACGCTCGCCGCGCACCATCTGGACAGGTTGGTCCAGGCGGGGCTGCTGGGGAGCGGTAGCCGCCGCCTGACGGGCCGCTCGGGGCCGGGGGCGGGCCGTCCCGCCAAGGTGTACACGCGAGCGCGGGCCGAGCGGTCGGTGTCGTTGCCGGCCCGCGATTACCGCACCGCCGCCGAGTTGCTCGCGGAGGCGGCCGAGCAGGTAGGGCTGGACGCCGGCCTGTGCGCGGCCGCGCGGGGCCGAGGTGAGACGCTGCGCGGCTCGGCGGCGCCCTGCGGCGGCCTCGAAGAGGCCATGGAGGTACTGGCCGCCCGCGGCTACGAACCCTACGTGGAAAGCACCGAAGGAGCCGAGGGGGCGACCGGGACAGCCGCGCGCGTCGTCCGTATGCGCAACTGCCCCTTCCACGCCGTCGCTGAACGCTTCCCGCCGTTGGTCTGCGGCATGAATCTCGCCCTGCTGGAGGGACTGCTCGGCGCGGACGGTCCGGTCCGCGCTCGTATGGACGCCCGGCCGGGGGAGTGCTGCGTGGTGGTCGAGCCTTCTAAAAACAATATTGATTGACATAGAAACGCGGGCCGTGCTGAGATGAGGCCATGACAGCATCAGCGCATGCCGCCCACCTCGCCGAGCTCAACATCGCTATGCTGCGCCATCCCCTCGACGACCCGCGCATAGCGCCGTTCGTCGAGATGCTCGACCCGGTCAACGCCGCCGCCGACGGCGCGCCCGGCTTCGTGTGGCGACTCGTGGAAGAGGGGGAGGCCGACGCCACCGGCCTGCGCCCGGCGGGCGAGGACGTCATCGTCAACCTGTCGGTGTGGGAGACGCAGGAGGCCCTGTGGGACTTCACCTACCGCAGCGGGCACCTGGAGGTCGTGCGGCGGCGCCGCGAATGGTTCGAGCGGCACGTCGAGGCGCACCTGGTTCTCTGGTGGGTCCCCGCCGGTCACCTCCCGACCGTCGGTGAGGCCCTCGGGCGGCTGGCCGACCTGCGGGCGCACGGGCCGTCCCCGCGCGCTTTCACCTTCGCCTCCTCCTACACCGCGGCCGAGGCCGCCCGGCACCATCGAGCCGTACTGCCGGCGCAGCACGATCCGTCCGCCCGGAGCGCCCGGAGCGCCCGGCCGACGCCGGCCGGGGACAACGCGTCGGTGTAGGGCACGGGCGCTCAGCCCAGTAGGGAAACCCGGTACGCGAAGGAGCAGGTCGCGTCGGCGAAACGTCGGCTCTCCACGCGCGTACAGGCGCACGGCAGGTACGAGGACATCCCCGGCCGCACGCCCTGGCGGCCTCGCAGACCCTGCCCACGAGCATCCGCACGGACCCGCACGACCTCGGTGAGCCGTGGCCTGCAGCGCCCGACCCCTACCGCCTGTCCCGGTCAGACCCCTGGGCGGCCCCCCTCGCGGGCACACACCGCAGGGCGAGGCCCGCCGCGGTCAGGTAGGCGAGGGCGCCCACGGCCATGGCGATGCGCAGCCCCGTGCCGAAATCGCCGCCTGTGGCGAGCAGGCTGCCGCCCAGGGCCACGCCGGTGGCGCTGCCGATCTGGCGGGTGGTGTTGAACAGGGCGGAGGCCGCACCCGAGTACGCCTGGGGCGCGGCCGCCATCACGGTGGCGGTCGAACCCGTGAGGGCGAACGAGGTGCCGAAGCCGGCCGCCATCATCGGAGCGACCAGCACCACATAGGCGGCATCAGCCCCAGCCGCGGCCCACACGGCCAGTCCCAGCCCCGCCAGCAGCATCCCGGAGACGACCAGCGGACGGTCTCCGGTGCGGCGGGACAGCCGCCCGGACAGAACAGAGGCGAACATGGTCATCGCCACCGCCGGGAACAGCGCCGCCCCGGTCCGCAGGGCACTGAACCCCCGTTGATGCTGGAAGTACAGGCTGGCGGTGAACACCATGCCGTAGAAGCCGAAGTTGAACAGCAGGCCGACGGCGGCTCCGCCGCTCATCGTGCGGGAGCGCAACAGCGCCAGGGGCAGGGCCGGCGAGCGCGCCCACCGCTCGCGCACGACGAACGCGGCCGCGGCCGTGAGCGCCAGGGCCAGTCCGGCGAGGACGGCGGGATCGGACCAGCCGCGGCGGCCCGCCTCGTTGAGCGCGGCAGTGAGCAGAGCCACCGCCGCGACCACCGCGCACTGCGCCGGCCAGTCCAGAGCGCGGGCGACGCGTCGCGGGGAGCGAGCGACGTGCCGCAGCGTGAGCAGCAGGCACGCCGTTCCGACCGGCAGGTTGATGAGGAAGACCCACCGCCAGCCCACCGTGGTGACGAGCAGCCCGCCCAGCAGCGGTCCGGCGGAGGCGGCGACTCCTGCCATCGCGCCCCACAGGCCGAAGGCCCGCGAGCGGTCCGCGGGCGCCGGAAAGGACTGCTGGAGCAGGGCGAGCGAACCGGGCACGATCAGTGCCGCGCCGAGCCCCTCCACCAGCCGGGCCCCCACCAGGGCGGAAGCGCTGGGGGCGAACGCGCACGCGGCCGACGCGAGCGTGAACACCACCACGCCGCAGCAGAAGATGAGCCGGTTGCCCAGCCGATCACCGAGCGCGCCACCGGTCATCAGAAGGCCGGCGAGGACCAGGGTGTACCCGTCGGTGATCCACTGGACACCGGTGAGCGAAGCCGATAGATCCCGGCCCACCACGGGCACGGCCACGTTGATGATCGTCACGTCCAGAATCACCATGAAGTACCCCGTGCACACCGCCAGCAGCGGTGCCGGGGAACGCCGACCGGCCTCCACGGCCGGCTCGGCGGCGGGTACGGGCGCCCCGGTCACGACGGTGTCGCCGGTCTACGGCCCCAGGCGGTGAGCATGCCGGGGGACAGGCCGGCGTACTCCGGCGCCTCGAGACACCGCTTCGCCTCGTCGATCCCGGCGTCGTCCACCAGGCCGGTGCCCACCATGGCGGCGCGCGCCCGGTCCCAGGTGTCGGCCCAGAACCGGCTGATGGGGCTGCCGGGCAGCAGGGGAGGCACATGGATCTCGGCGGCCACGGACTCCAGCCCGGCCGCGACCATCAGACCGGGACAGCCCGGCACCCAGGAGACATCGGTCCCGATCGTCGCCCGCAGACCGTGCCACATCGCCCGCATGGCCGTCGTGTACGGCGTCCGGGGTGCGTTCTCGGTCGTCAGGTCCACGGCGTCGCTGAGTACGAGGACCCCTCCGGGGACGAGCAGCGCGGCGAGTCGCTCCACCATCCGGGCGGGGGAGGGCAGGTGCATCAGCACGAACCGGGCGTGGACGAGGTCGAAGAGCCCATGGGCGAAGCCGGGGGAGGTGACGTCGGCCTCGAGAGGGGTGAGTCCGGCGACGGGCTCGGCGGCGAGGAAACGGATGTCCCGGTCCATCGCGACGACCTCGGCCACGCCCGCCTTGCGCAGCAGCATCCGGGCCACCGTTCCGGTGCCCGCGCCCACGTCCAGACAGCGCATGCCGGGACCGGCGCCCAGCTGCCGAAGACGGGAGAACGTGGTGGCGTCGTAGACGAGCGCCCCGAGATCGATCCGTTCCGCCTCTCCCACGTCCTGGGGGCGGAACACACGCTCGCCGTAGAGCCCCGGCCCGACCTGTCCCCGTCGGAGCCGACCACCTTCTTCCCGTACCACCTCTCCATCCTGGCGGCCGGGGGCGCACCGTACACCTCGACACGGCCGCGCGGGCGCAGACAGGCGAAGTCAGCCGCCGACCCGTTCATGAACGGCGGTCGCGGAGACCAGGACGGTACGCGTCGCGGCACGAGATTCGGGACACCTCACTCAACTCATTTCCGAGGAACTGTTATCCGAGAGGCGTCGAGTGAACTCCCAGGTATCGGACACGATCGTTCGGCCTCGAAGACAGGAAGCATGGGTATGAGCACGTAGGACGCGGTGGAGACGGCGATACTGGTCACGGCCGCCCGAGAGGGCGACACGCAAGCTAAGGGCGTGCAGGTCAACGCGTATCTCCCGCTGGTCCACAACATTGTGGGCCGGGCTCTGATCGGCCCGGTGGATGTCGACGACGTGGTGCGGGAAATTATGCTGCGCGCCCTCGACGGACTGGGCGAACTGCGTACTCCCGAGCGTTTTCGCTCCTGGCTCGTGGCCATCGCGATGAACCAGGTCCGGGCGCACTGGCAGCACCGGCGCGCCGCGCCGGGCGCGATGGCGGAAGCCGAGGATCTGGCCGACCGGGTGCTGACTTCGTCGATCTGACGGTCGTCCGACTCCAGCTTGCCGGACAGCGCCAGGAGACAGCGCGGGCCACGCGCTCGCTGGAGCCCGCTGACCGGGGACTGTTGTCACTGCGGTGGCTGGAGTGTGCCGGGAAGCACGACTTGACCGTCTGCCTGCAGCACGCCGGGCTGGAGGGCGTGGACGAGGTGGACGTGGCCGAGTCGCTCTTGATCGAGTGGCGTGGCCCCGAGGTTTGGGAGAGAGAACGCTGATGGCTTCGAGGTCAGCCGCTCCCGGCACACACAGCGGTGCTATGAAGGGAGCATGAGGGTACGTTTCGGACGAGATCGGACCCAGGCGCGGCCCCCGCCCCCCGGACGCGCGCGTGAGCGCCGCAGTTCCCTGCTGAACCCGCGCAGCGCGGCCGGGCAGGTGTTCCTCCTTCAGACCGTGATCGTGGTGCTGCTCGTCCTGGCCGCGATGGCGACCGTGGTGCTCCAGGCAGCGCAGGACGCGCTGCGGCAGGGGCGCCGCGTGTCGGTCGTCGCGGCCCAGTCGTTCGCGAACGCCCCCGGTGTGGCGCAGGCTCTGCGCAGCCGGGACCCCACGGCGGTCCTGCAGCCACGGGCCGAGGCGGCACGCAAGAAGGCGGGCGTGGACTTCGTCGTCGTCATGAACACGAACGGGATTCGTTACACGTACCCATACCCGAAGGAGATCGGGAAGAAGTTCGTCGGCACCATAAAGCCGGCGCTGCAGGGCAGTACCGTCGTCGAACAGGCCGGCGGCCCGCCCCTTCCCTCCGGCAGGGGGACGGACGTTCAGGCCGTGGTCCCGGTGAACGACTCGCACGGCACGGTCGTCGGCCTGGTCTCGGCCGGGATCACGGTGAAGAACGTGGCGCGCCTGTGGATGCCGCAGCTGCCGATCATCCTCGGCAGCGGCGCGGCGGCGCTGGTCCTGGCCGCCACCGGGACCACACTGGCGTCCCGGCGGCTGCTGCGGCAGACCCGCGGAATGGCTCCGGTGGAGCTGGCGCGGCTCTACGAGCACCACGACGCGGTTCTGCACGCGGTGCGGGAGGGCGTGCTGATCACCGACCCCGACGGGCGGCTGCTGCTGGCCAACGACGAGGCGCGGCGGCTGCTGGGCCTGCCTGCCGGTGCGCAGGGGTGCCCGGTGCGCGAGCTGGGCCTGCCGGAGCAGATCACACGGCTGCTGCTCTCGCCGGACGCGGTGACCGACGAGGTGTATCTCGCCCAGGACCGGCTGCTGGTCGTCAACAAGCGGCCCACGTTCCCGCGCGGGGGCCCCGGAGGCAGCGTGATGACGCTGCGGGACACCACGGAGCTGGCGGCGGTCTCGGGTCGGGCGGAGGTGGCGCGGGAGCGGCTGAAGCTCCTGTACGAGGCGGGGCTGCGGATCGGGACGACGCTGGATGTGGGGCGTACGGCGCAGGAGCTGGCGGATGTGGCGGTGCCGCAGTTCGCCGACGTCGTCACCGTCGATCTGCTGGATGCCGTGCTGCGCGGCTGGGAGCCGACCGCGGAGGGGTGGCGGCACCTGCGGCGTACGGCGATCAGCGGGGACCGGCAGGTGATTCCGGTGTACCGGGTGGGCGAGATGATCACGTTCTCGCCGGGCACCCCGCAGATGCACGCGCTCCAGCAGGGCCGCGGGATGGTGGAGCCGGACCTGCGGCAGGCGCACGGCTGGCGGCAGCAGGATCCGGAACGCGCCCGCAAGGCGCTGGAACTCGGGCTGCATTCGCTGCTGACCATGCCGCTGCGGGCGCGGGACGCGCCGCTCGGCGTGGTGAACTTCTACCGGATGACGGACTCCCCCGCGTTCGAGCCGGACGACCTGTCCTTCGCGGAGGAGCTCGCCGCGCGGGCGGCGGTGGCGATCGACAACGCCCGGCGGTTCACCCGGGAGCACGCGATGGCGGTGACGCTGCAGCGCAGTCTGCTGCCGCGGGGGCAGCCGGAGCAGGACGCGCTGGAGGTGGCCTGGCGGTATCTGCCGGCGGCCACGGGGGTGGGCGGCGACTGGTTCGACGTCATCCCGCTGCCGGGCGCACGTGTGGCGTTGGCGATGGGCGACGTCGTCGGTCACGGACTGCACGCGGCGGTGACGATGGGGCGGCTGCGCACCGCGGTCCACAACTTCTCCACGCTGGACCTCCCGGTGGACGAGGTGCTGGGGAACCTGGACGACCTGGTCGCCCGCATGGACGACGAGGAGGGCGCCGCCGAGGCCGCCGACGGGCGTGAAGGCGAGGGGGTGACGGGTGCGACCTGTCTGTACGCGATCTACGACCCGGTGACGGGAGCGTGCACGATGGCCCGTGCCGGGCACCCCGAACCGGTGGTGGTGCGTCCGGACGGAACCGTCACGTGTCCCGGCGGGCCGGCGTCGGCACCGCTCGGCCTGGGCGGCTATCCCTTCGAGACGGTCGAACTGCGCCTGGGCGAGGGCTCCCAACTGGTGCTCTACACCGACGGCCTGGTGGAGGAACGCGCCCGTGACATCGACATCGGCCTCGACCGGCTGCGCAGGGCGTTGGGCGGAGCCGAAGGGCGCACTCCGGAGGAGGTGTGCCAGGCGGTGATCGATGCGGTGGGGCCGGCGCAACCCGCCGACGACATCGCCCTGCTGGTGGCGCGGACCCGGCTGTTCCCGCGCTCGCGCGTGGCCGAGTGGGGTGTACCGCCGGACGCGGCGGTCGTGCCCTCCGTCCGGACGCGGTGCAGGGACACGCTGCAGGAGTGGGGGCTGGAGGAGATCGCCTTCACCACGGAGCTGATCGTCAGCGAGCTGGTCACGAACGCGATCCGGTACGGGGCACCGCCGGTGACCGTGCGGCTGCTGTACGGACGCTGCCTGATCTGCGAGGTGGCGGACGGCAGCAGCACCTCGCCGCGGCTGCGGCGGGCGGCGACCACGGACGAAGGCGGGCGCGGGTTGTTCCTGGTGGCGCAGTTCGCCCAGCGCTGGGGCACGCGCTACACCGCCCAGGGCAAGGTCATCTGGGCGGAGCAGACCCTTCACGACGGCACCTCCGCCGCGACGGACCACACACCGGTCGACGTCCTCCTGGAACAGTTCGGCGATCCGACCCTGTGAGAACGGGCGGCAGCCGTTGCCCGAGCGCGCCGGCTGCTTTCCGCGGTCCTGCAAGAGGGCCGCCGGCCTCCGGGCCCGGCATGACTGTGTCCCCCTGCCGAAGGGATCGCCCGCATCGATGCGCAGATCGAGGCCCGGTTCCGCGAGCACCGGCACGCCGAGGCGACCACCAGCACGCCCGGTATCGGCAGCCTGCTCGGCGCCGAGTTGGTCGCCTGCACCGGTGGTGACATCGCGTCCTTCGGCAGCGCAGGGCGCACGACCAGCGCTGCCGGCCTGGCCCCGGTCCCGGAGGGACTCCGGCAAGATCAGCGGCAACATGCGTCGCCCCCGCCGCTACCACCGCCGGCTCCTACGTGTCTTCGACCTGTCTGCCAAGTCGCCGCCCGCTGCTGCCCATCTCACAGGCCTTCTACCAGCGAAAACGCGATGAAGGGGAGACACACAAGCAGGCCGTGCTCGCACTCGCCCGGCGACGCCTCGACGTGCTGTGGGCGCTCATACGCGACCAACGCACCTTCACCGTGGAGCCCCTCACCGGATCCCTGAGTTCGACCGAGTCCGACGGCGGAAGCGATCCGGACGTGGCTCGCCCGGGCGGTGAACAGACCCCGGCTCCCGCCGTTGACGGCCGACCGTCAACGGCGGGTCTCGATCCGCAGGCCGCCCGTGGTCACCCGGCGGACGTGGTCGCTCGCCAGCAGGTCGTGCGGCTGGCCGAGCTCGATCGCGCTCGCCGCGTCCAGGCGGGCCGTCTGGGCGGCCGTGAACACGACCTCCAGGGCGGCCAGGTTCTCCTCCAGCTGGGCGGGAGTGCGCGCCCCCATCAGCGTGGTCGCCACGCCCGGTTTCTGCAGGGTCCAGGCCAGCGCGACCTGGGCCGGGGTGCGGCCCAGGTCGGCGGCGACCTCCCGGGCGACCCCGGCCACGGCCAGGTTGTGTTCGGTGAGCGTGCCCAGGGCGAGGTCGAGGCCCCTGCGGGTGCCGACGCCGTCGCCGGCGCCCGTCGCGGTCACGTCGTCCCGGCCGTACTTGCCGCTGAGCACCCCACCGCCCAGCGGTGAGTACGGGACCACACCCAAGCCCAGTTCCTGGGCCATCGGGATCAGGTCGCGCTCCGCGGTGCGTTCGATCAGGCTGTACTCGAGCTGCAGCGCGACCAGCGGCGACCAGCCCCGCAGGTCGGCGATCGCCTGCATCCGGGACACCTGCCAGGCCGGGGGGTTGGAGATCGCCACGTACAGCACCTTGCCTTGCCGGACCAGGTCGTCCAGGCCGCGCAGGACCTCCTCGACCGGCGTGCGGAAGTCCCAGACGTGCAAGTACAGCAGGTCGATGCAGTCGGTGGCCAGCCGCCGCAGGCTCCCCTCCACCGAGCCGAACAGGGCCTTGCGGTGACCGCCCCCGGAGTTGGGGTCGCCGGGGCGGCGCAGCGTCGAGTACTTGGTCGCCGGCACCAGGCGTTCGCGCTCCTGACGGACGAACTCACCCAGCAGGCGCTCGGAGCTGCAGTCGGTGTAGGTGTCGGCGTGTCGAGGAGGTTGCCGCCGAGCCCGACGTAGTGATCGAACAACTTGCGGGCCTCGGCCCGTTCGGCGCCCCAGCCCCACTCGGTGCCGAAGGTCGCCGTACCCAGGGCCAGCGGTGAGACCCGCAGTCCCGAGCGGCCCAGCAGCCGGTGGGCGTCGAGGGTCAGTGCCATCAGGTCCTCCTGTGCTCGTGGTCCGTTGCCGGGACCGAGTGTGTGGCGGCGGCGGCCCGGGGGTAAGGGACGGCACTTCCTGGGAAGACCGGTCCCACCCAGGAGGTTTGGACCGGTCATGACGACCCGAACCATGGACACCGCCCATGAGTTGGCCGCCTTCCTGCGGAGCAGGTGCGAAGGCCTCGACCCCGACCGGCTGGGCCTGCCGTCGCACCGGCAGCCCCGGCGGACGCCGGGGCCGCGCCGAGAGGAGGTCGCTGAACTGGCCGGGGTCAGCACCGACTACGTGATCCGGCTGGAGCAAGGCCGCGGGCTGCGACCCTCGGCGCAGGTGCTGGCGGCGCTGGCCCGTGCCCTGTGCCTGGATCCAGGCGAACGCGACTACCTGTTCGACCTGGCCGGACGCCGCCGCCCCGACACCACCGGCGAGCCGGCCGCCGGTGCGGCGGCGTCGCTGGCCCGACTGGTCGCCGACCTGTCGCCGCTGCCGGCCATGCTGCTGGACCATCGCTACGACATCCTCGCCCGGAATCCCGAAATGGCCCGGCTGCTACCGGGTTTCGAGGCCGTGCCGCCCTCACGGCGCAACGCGATGTGGCTGTGCCTGCTGCACCCGGCGATGCGCGGCTTCTACGCCGACCGGGAGCAGGTGCTGCGGGACGGGATCGCCCACCTGCGCGCGGCATGGGCCGCGCACCCGCAGGACCGGGAACTGTCCAGCCTCATCGCCGAGTTTGTCACGCAGGACGAGGACTTCGCCCGCTTGTGGTCGGAGCGGGAGGTCGGCGTCAACGGACGCGGACGGAAGGTGCTGCGGCATCCGGTCGCCGGTGCGATCACCGTCGAGTTCGAAGTCCTGCTGCCGCTCCAGGACCCGGACCTGCGCCTGCTGGTCTACCGCGCCGCGGACGAGGAGAGCCGCGCGTCCCTGGACCGGCTGTGCGCGCGGTGACTGGGCCAAAGACCGACAACTCACGGTTGGTTGCAAGAAGCGTGACCATTGGTGCCAACAAGCGTGAGCGGATATCCCGAATCCTTCGGGTCTCGCGCTCGGGCTATTACCGGTGGCTCGCCGACGCGAAGGCCGCGTCGAGAGGCAGGCCGCCGAGGACGCGCTCGTCGCGGAGATCCACGAGGTTCACGCCGCGCACAAGGGAACATACGGGGTCCGCCGCGTCCACGCCGAGCTGCGGGTCTTCGGGAACACCGTCAACCGCAAGCGCGTCGAGCGCCTGATGCGCCGGATCGAGGGCCGCGATCTGCGGCGCCGCAAGCGCACCACGGTCCCCGACCGGCTTGCACCACCGGCCCCGGACCTCGTCCAACGCCATTTTTCCGCCGGGCAGTTGGACGAGAAGTGGTGTGGCGACATCACATATGTGCAGGCTGGCGGGACGTGGCTGTATCTCGCCTGCGTAATCGACATCTGCTCACGTCGGGTGCCCGGCTGGTCGATGGCCACGCACATGCGCACGGAACTCGTCATCGACGCCCTGACGATGGCGGTGGCGACCCGCGGCGGCCACGTGGACGGGGTGACCTTCCATGAGGACAGGGGCGCGCAGTACACATCGACCGCGTTGGCACAGGTTTGCGACAGCCGCGGGATCCGCAGGAGCATGGGCCGGGGGGCTCGAGCTACGCCAACGCTCTCGCCGAGTGGTTCTGGCAGGGACCCAAAAGGGAGACGATGCACCGAAGGCTGTTCGCCACGATGCGTCAGGCTAACCTGGAGATCTTCCAGTTGCTGACCTGCTACAACACCCGACGACTTCACAGGGCCCTCGACTACCTGTCGCCAGCCGAATTCGAACGACGGCACCAGCGAGAACGTAAACTCACACTCGCAGCATGAACCCCTGTGTCCACACTCCGGGGGACACCTCACTCTTGGCGATCCCCGAAAAACTCGACGCGGCCCGCCCCCGCCGGACCGCACTTCAACCTGGCCCCTCCTCGGTACGCATGACCGCCACCGGCGCAAGGGGTTCGGCAGGCGTCGGCCCCACCGCCCACGACCGGCTCACTGCGCCGGAACGCTCTGCGCCGGCCTTCACAGTCAAGGCGTTGCGATCAGGGCACCTTTACAGCTCTCCAGAATTGGAATAACTTCCACTCTTGGAGTTGGATCAAGCAAAGGCCTGACCCAATGGAGTTGACTCATGGCGCAACCCGCCAAGGGCCGATACGGATCTGTTCGCCGCCGCCGGGCTGCCCGGAGTGGAGTGGTGTTGGTACTCGGCGCGGGGTTCAGTCTGGCAGTCGGCGCCTGCGGCCGTGCCTGCGAGGCCGCGCCCGGGGCCGCCGACCGGACGAGCACCGCGCAGACCCCGTCCGTGACACCCACGGCGACGCCGTCCTCAGCATCGCCATCGTCGTCCGCGACACCGAGCGCTGGTCCCGCCGTGGCCCTCACTGTCTCCCCCCGGGGGAGTTTCGCGGTCCGGAACCAGGGGGGACGCGCTACGGCGTTGCCCTGGCCACCGGGTTGCTGCGGAACGCTCGCCGGGGCGTGTCGAAGGCAGCCCCGGAATCCGGTGGCCTTTTCACGGACGCGGAACCGCCCGAGAGGGTCGTACTGGGCAGCTTCTGCCATGACGTCGACTACGACACGGACGACGTCCTCCCCTTGACGGTGAGCAGGACGGGGGAGCAGAACGTGCCCGGCCTCGATCTGGAGGTCGCCGCCGACGTGGGCATACCGCTGCCCAGTGGAGTCCAGGTGGCACTCGAAACGCGCGGATTCTGCGGCCGGGCGGGGCAGGACGGGCTGGGAAGGGCGACCACGGGAAGGACGGTCAGCGTGTTCCAGCCGTTTCTCCTCGTCGGCGAGGTGCGGACGGACATCCTGCCCGCCCTCCTCACCCTCAAGAAGTACCGCTCCGATCCGGCGAAGTTCCGCGACGTGCGCTTCGACCTGGTTCCGCAGAACGGCTACGGCGAGAGCGGCCTGCCCCGGATCAGCGACCTCAAGGGCATGGCATGCGGCACCCACGTGAGCATTCTCGGCGAGACCCTCACCCGGGGTGTCCAGATCCACGTCACTCGCCGGACCGGCTGAAAGAGAGAAGAGCGGTGGGAACGAAAGACGGGCGGCGCCCCGGAGGCTGGCTGCACCGCAGACGGCAGCGTCGTGTCGAGCAGAACCTGGATGCCCTTCAGGGCACGCTCGCGACCGTGGGCATGACGTACGAGAGCATGACGGAGCGGCTCGACCGGCTGGTCGAGGAGGGCCGTACCGAGGAGGCTGTACGGCTGGCCGAGGCGGCGCGGGCGACCGGGGAGCCGGGCAAGTGCGCCGCAGCGGAACTCCTCACCTGCCTGGCCGAGTTGACGGCGCAACGCTACGAAGAGGCAGGGGCGGCGATAGATCGCGCAGTCGCTCTCGTCGGTGCCGAGGCCGAGTGCGACGCCCTCTATTACCGGGGTGTCGCTCTCGCTCGCCAGGGCGACGCCCCGCAGGCGGCCGCGCACTTCGAGCGGGCCGGGCGGTCGCCGCTGCGCCGGCTGACCGCCCGATCCGCGCTGGCTCTGGGGTTCCTGCACGTCCAGGCGGGCGATGACGATCGGGCCCTGCCTCTGCTGCGTGCGGCATACGCGTCCGGATACGAGCCCGTCGTTCCTCAAGCCGCCTTGAACCTGGCTCAGGTGGAGCAGCGCGCGGGCGATCAGACGGAGGCCGCGCGGCTGTACCGCACCCTGCTGACCGGGCCGCCGGACATCGCCCAGGAGGCCCGGCTGCGGATGTCCCACATGCACACGGACCTGGGACAGTACGAGGAGGCGCGGCGGGCACTGGACGAAATGCACGGCCCTGACGCCGACGCCCAGGCTTCGGCCGCGGCCTTGCTGGCCCGGGCGAAATCGCATAGGGCGCAGGGCGACACGGGGCAGGCCGAGGTTCTTCTGCGCACTGCCGCGGAGGCCGGCGTACAGCCCCAGAGCCAGCTCGCCGAACTGCGCCTCGGCGACCTGCTGGCGGACCGCGGCGAGACTGGTCAGGCCACCCTCCACTGGCGGCGGGCGGCCGAGGGCGACCACACGGAGCTTGCCGGCGAGGGCGCTCAGCGGCTGGGCCGGGTGCTGACGGGCGATCCGGCGTTCCTGGTGACCGCCGACCCGGCCACCGTGAACCAGCTGCTGGAGCTGGCGGTGGGGCCGGGGGTCGCGTTCGTCAGGCAGGTCTACCAGACCTCGGCCGAGCTGCATGCGACCGCACCCGCCGCCGTACGCCGCTCCCTGCTCGCCCTGGACGCCGTGCGGCGCGGCGACCGGCAGCTGGCGTCCCGGATCAGCGCCGTGCCCCTGCCGGACGAGCCCGCCCCGGGGTGGGGACGTGTCGCATGGTCCACCGGCACACGACTCGGCGGCTTCCGCTGGAGTGCGGCGGGCCACGACGGCGGTGCGTACGGCGTGGTCACGGCGCTGCTCGACGGTCGCCCCGTCGCGGTCAGCGCGGGCGCCGACGGCACGGTGCGGGTGTGGGATCTGGGCAGCGGCGAGCCATTGGGCGCCGCCCTGGAGGGCCATCGCGGCGCCGTGGTCTCGCTGGCCGTGGAGGAACTGGAGGGCCGTACGCTGGTGGTCAGCGGGGGCGATGACGGGACCGTCCGCATACGGGATCTGAAGAGCCGTCAGAATCTGTGCCCGCCCCTGGCCGGTCACACGGGCCCGGTGACGGCGGTGGCCACGACCATGGTCGGCCGTCGGCCGGTGGCGGTCAGCGCGGGCGCCGACGCGACCGTACGCCTCTGGGACCTCGCGACAGGCGAGCCGGTCGGCAAGCCGCTCACCGACGGCAACACCCCGCTGCGCCTGCTGGCCACTGCCGTGATCGACCACCGAACGGTGGCGATCACGTTCGATGAGGAGGGCGTCGGGCGGGTGTGGGACCTTGGCAAACGCCGGCTGACGCAGCTGCGCGGGCGGATTCCCCGAGCCGGCGAGGCACAGTCCTTGACGACGGCGGTCCTCGACGGCCGGCCGGTCATGGTCTTCGGCGGGAGAAGCGGCGAGGTCGTCGTCGCCGAAATGGAGACCGGCGCGCAGGTGGGCAGCACGATCTCGGGGGAGGCGAATGGCGCGCGCGGGATGGTTCTGGCGCAGGCGCACGGCCGCGACATCGTCGTCACCGGAGGCTTGAGCGCGATCGCGCGGGTCTATGACCTGGCCGACGGCGAGGAACTCGCCTCCGTCTACACCGGTTTCGGCGGTCAGATCCATGCGGTGGCGGCCACCGTGGCCGAGGCGCGGCCCGTCGTCGTCCTCGCCTGCGCCGACGGAAGGATCCGGGCCTGGGAACTGCCCTGGTTCGATTCCCCGGGCAACCGGTCGTCCGGGCACGGCGACACCGTCCACTCCGTCGCCACGGCCGAGACCGACGGGCGCGCGGTGGTGGTCAGCACGGGCGCCGATGACACGGCCCGGGTGTGGGATCTCGCCACGGGGAACGTGGTGGGCACGCCGATCACCGGGCACGGCGGCACCGGGACCGCGATGGCGACGGCGCACATCGAGGGCCGGCTTGTCGTGATCACCGGCGGCTACGACGGCATGGCCAGGGTGTGGGACCCGGCCACCGGCGAGGAGACCGGTGGGCCCCTGGCACACGACGACGCCGTGAACGCCC
The DNA here is from genome assembly GCF_042869815.1 of Streptomyces sp. NPDC006739. Taxonomy (NCBI): domain Bacteria; kingdom Bacillati; phylum Actinomycetota; class Actinomycetes; order Kitasatosporales; family Streptomycetaceae; genus Streptomyces; species Streptomyces sp. NPDC006739. The sequence goes on along the minus strand of NZ_JBIAGM010000013.1, from coordinate 134,607 downwards.
TCACGGCGACGGTGCTCGACGGGCGTCCCGTCCTGGTCACCGGCGACAGGGCGGGTGCCGTACACATATGGGACCTGGCGGATCGCAAGCTCCTGCGGGGGCCGTTGCCCGGTCACGAGGAGGAGGTGGCCGACGTGGCCACGGCGTTGCTGGAAGGCCGCGCGGTCGCGGTCACCGGGGACGGCACGGGTACGGTCCTGGTGTGGGACCTGGCGACCGGCGCCCGGGTGGGGGAGGTCGTGACGGTCGAGCCGAACCCCGAGAGCGACGACGACGAGGAGTTCCTCGACGCGGTGGCCACGGCGGTCGTCGAGGACCGTCCCGTCGTGGTCACCCTCAGCAGCGACGACACGAGGGCAATGCTTCGGGTGTGGGATCCGGCCACCGCAGCCCCTGTGGGCGAATCCCTGACCGTGCACGAGACCGGAGCCGTCTCGCTGACCACGGCCGTACTCGGCGGGCGCCCGGTCGCGATCACCGGCGGCGAGGACGGCACCGTCCGCGTCTGGGACCTGACAACGCGCGAACAGCTCGCTCCTCCCACGCAGTTCACCGACCCCGTCACCGCGCTCGCGGCGGCGCCGGACGGCCGGCTGGTCGTGGCCTACGGCCCGGAGGTGACCGTGCTCGACGAACCGAAGGGAAACCGGTGACGGACCGTTTTCCGAGCCGCAGACGGTTCGCCGGATGGCTCCTCGGGGGTGGGGGCTTGTTGCCGCAGCCGCGTGCGGCGGGGCCTCACCGGCGCGAAACCGTACTCCTTCCAGCGCCCCGACGGTCATACCGGCCCTGTACAACTGGACGGCAGGCCCAACCAGGTTCACCCTCGGCGAGTCCCCGGAAATCGTCGTCGCCGGTGCCAGGCCGCTGCTGTCGGCCCCCGCTCGTCTCTTCGCCGCCGAGGTGAAAGCGCTGACCGGCGTCACGCCAACCGTGACGACCGGTACCGCGTACGACGCGCTGACCGGCGACATCCACCTTGCCCTCGACAACCCCGAACTGCCCAAGGACGCCTACTGGCTCAACGTCCGCGGCGCACTCACCATCAGCGGCTCCAGCGACACGGGCGTCTTCCACGGCACTCGGACGGTCGGGCAACTCCTGGGCCAGAGCACCACCATCCCCGGCGGCAGCAGCACCGACGCACCCGCTTACCCCGAGCGTTCGTTCATGCTCGACGTGGCCCGTAAGTACTACTCCATTGGCTTCCTCAAAGCCCTCATCCGGGAGCTCGCCTGGCTCAAGTACAACATGCTGCACCTGCACCTGACCGACACCCAGGCATACCGCATCGAATGCGACACCCATCCCGCTGCCGTCGCTGAGAAGCACTACAGCAAAGCCGAGATGGCCGATCTCGTCTCCTAGCTGCGGCCCGGCACATCACCATCGTCCGGAGATCGACATGCCGGGACACATGAACCCGATGCTCGGCCAGTACCCGGACCTGGCCTTGCGCGGACCAACGGCTACCTCAGCCTCGACCTGTCCCAGATGGACGCGGCGTGCGACCTGGCCCGGTCGTTCCTCAGCGAGTACTTGGACGTCTTTCCGGGACCGCGCTGGAGCATCGGCGCCGATGAGTGGCTGACCTCCGACGAACCGGCCCACGCCGTCTGGAGGAAGCGCCGAACGAGCTGGACGACCTGTGTGGCGACCTGCTTCTCGAGTGTTACGCGGAGCCCGCTCCCGCAGAAGACACTCCACCCGTGTATTCACGTCAGATACGGCTGCCGGACATCGCCGCCCGAACCGGGCCGGGCTGCCGAAGCCCGGCAGATCTCTGGGGACACGAGCACACCGTGGCCCAGAGGAGACCTCGTGCTGACCCTGCCCACCTGGCGGGCCCGCTTCGCCGCCGAGCGGCTGAGGGCGATGGACACCGGACAGCTCCTGTTCCGGGACGGCGCTGGCGTACCGTGCAGTGATCTCGCCTCATGACCGTGGGCGAGACATGGCGGAAGATACAGCCGTTGCGCGTCCCTGCTGGCTGGACGACGAGCTCGAACAGCTTCTACGAAGTGGACCCTGGGCCCGACACCATCGACTGGCTGTACGGATCCGTGCTGATCAGCGCTGACCACGCGGGTACGGGACTGTGCCTCGACACACGCTGGGAGCCGGCAGGTGATCCCCACGGGTGTTACGTCGTGGACTTCCTGCGCCTGGGATCGACGCAGGGGCGGTCGGGACGGCGGGGCGGATGCCGGGGTACTGCTCGGCACCTGGACGACGCGGAATCGCCCCGCACTCGTAGCAGCCTTGGAGGAGTTCATGTTCACACGCGAGGTACCGGGCGCGACGTACGGGACGTGCAGTGAGGGCGGGCCTGGCCGACGTCCGTGGGCAGGAGTCTGCGGTAGCGGACGAGTCGTTGCGGCCGAAGGCCCAGACGGGATCCAACAGTTGGGCCTGGTGGCTGCGGAAGGTGCGTGCTCACTCGCCGGACGCCATGCGCCTTCGTCGATGGTGGGCGGTGCCCGGGTGGTGGTCGGTCGGCGCCGACGCGTCGGTGATTCTTTGCGACGCCGTGGACGAGCCGGGCATGAGCGGGGTGTGGAGCGGTGAGCTGTTCCGGCTGATGGGCCCGGCGTCGGCCGTGGTGCGAGCACGGCTGGTGGACGAGCCGGACGGGCCCCTCCCCGTACATCTTTTCGTCCGTGTCTTCGGGGGCTGCCGCCATCCGGGCGTGGGCCGGCCGGCTTATTCGTCCTGTGCTGGCGGCGAACTGCTTCAGTGCGATCTGAGGATCGAGCCCCCGCTTGCGCCCGAGGTCCTGGACGAGGTGCGGCCGACCGGTCCGTCACCGCAGACGCTGAGCCTGGACTGGCTCACGCGGCTGGGGAGGATCGTGTCAGGGCGCTGGGACACTTCGCCAAGTGCTGGTACCCGCGGCCGGGTCTCGCCCCGGCCGCACGCGGTGCGGTGCCCGCCGACCTGCCGCGCGCCCTGCGGGAGTTCTACCAGCCGGCCTGCCAGCGGCCCGGGATGCTGGGCAGGCAGAACCGGATCCTGCCGGCCACCGAGCTGCGCCCGGGCGTGGATCCGCGACAGGTCGTCTTCGGCGAGGAGAACCAGCTCTGCTTCCACTGGGAGCTGGACCCGGCCGAGGTCGCCCCGGTCGTCTGGCTGACAGCGGCGGAGGACAGCGCCGAACGCGAGCCGCTCAACGGCCTCCTGATGCAGTTCTCGTTGTTCGAGGCGATGGCTGGGGCACCGTACCAAGCCCAAGCCAGGTACCCACCAGTACCAGAGCCGCTCGTGCAGGGCCTCACCGACCGGTTGCGCCCTGTGCCGTTCCGGCCGTGGCGGTGGCCGGCCGACCCGACGACGTTCCACGCCGCCCCCGGCCTCATCGCATGCACCAGTGACCTGGGCGACGGCATGTTCGAGATCACGATCGGCGCACAGCACCGCGGCGCACCACGGCCGTTCGGTGAACTGGCATCGAATGTCGTCCTTCGACGGATGACGTCCCCACGACCCGCCATCACCTCGACACGCACGTCAGGCGACGAGACGGCGGCCGGTCCGGTCGCTCGCCTCCAGAACCCCCTGTCACACCCTGACGGTACGTTCGCGCCATGAGTGTCTCCCTTTACTACCACGCGAGACGGGCGGAGCCGCTGACGGGGGTCGAGACGACCGCCATCCAACGCATCGTCGCCGCCCACGCGGCCTCCTTTCCGTATGCTACGAGTTGGGGCAGTCGATGCGGCTGCGCGAGACGACGGGGCCACCAAGCGGTAGACCCGAGGAATGCTCGACTCCGCCTGCAGCTTCTACCCCGACAACCTGCTGGCCTGCCCCCTGCACGAAATCCTGCAGAGCAGCGCGAGGACGAACGCATGGTGCTGTCCGATGCCCTCCAACCGCAGTCCTCCACCGTCGAGGTGCTGCTGGAGTCGTCCCGGTACCTCGTATTCGACGCCGAAGTCTTCGCGAAGGAACTACCCCGGAGCACCTGACTGGTGCATGCGCAGGGTCAGGTCCTTGCGTCGAGGCCCCGGGTGATCACGGTGAGGATGGTATCGAGCACGGGGCCCATGTCCTGCGGGTCGACATGGAGGCGGTCAGCGCGCCAGCTCAGGGCCAGGATGCCGTTCATGGCGGCCCACAGGGCGTAGGCGGCGGCTCGTGGGTCCAGGTCGGGGTTGAAGGAGCCGTCGGCGATGCCGTCGCGCAGTGCGGCGGTGAGTTTGGCGTTCTGTTCGTCGACGAGATCGGCGATGCCCTTCAGTGACCCGGCGTCGGCTGGGGGTTCGGCAAGCAGCCGGAAGTGGTACGGGCGGTCGAGGGCGAAGCGTGCGTAGGCGTCGGCGGCCAGCAGGATGCGTTCGCGCGGTGTGCCGGGGGTGGCGTAGGCGGCGTCCATGTACTCCCGGTTCTCCCGGAAGGCCCGCTCGGCCACCGCGACGAGGACCGCGGATCTCCCGCCTACCCGGTTGTAGACCGTCTGCACGGCCACGTCGGCGCGTTCGGCGACGGCCTCCAGGGTCAGGGCCGTGGGCCCGCCCGCGACGAGAATCGCCTCCGCCGCTTCGATGATCGACTGCCGCGTCGCGGCTGCCCGGCGGGCCGTTCGGGAGGTCTCGTTCGCTGCCACAGGGCGACTTTACAGAACCTGAAGATTTCATGCTCTTCCACAGTTGGAATTCACTCCAATAGTGTGTCTGTCGGTGTGGCCGGAACGGATGGCCGAAGCCTGCCGGCCGTACATCTGACGCTTGATCATTTTGATCCGGTTGACGTGGCCTTCGACGACACCGGAGCGACGACACCGGAGCTTCACGGCAGTGTGAGGCCGGCGGTGACGGCGGCGTCAGGTCAGGTGGCCGTGGCGCCCTGGCCTCGCCGGATGCGTCCGAGGAGGTCCCGGTGGTAGGCCGCGAGGCCTCCTCCGGGGATGGGTGCGGGGCTGCCGGTGAGGGTGTACCACTCGTCGGCGCCGGTGTACTGCACGGTGACGCAGGCGGTGTGCCGGTCATCGGCGAGGATGGTGCGGACGGTGAGGTCACCGGTGATGACGCCGACGTCGTCGGTCATCGCCCCGCCGGGGCCGGCGGTGACGGTGCTGGTGTAGGTGCCGGTGTCCGGGCTGGTGTTCATGCGGGGCAGGTGTCCAGCATCTCGCTCAGCTTGCTCTTCTCCGGCACGGTGGTGTTGAGGTCGAAGACATACTTCACGTGGGTCCCGGCACGCGCGTAGGTGGATCGGTAGGAGTGCAGCGGTGGTGCCCACTGGTCCAGGGACTGGTCGCCCTTTTGCCGGTTCGAGCTGGCGGACACGGCGACCAGTTGGGGGGTTGGTGAGGTCGTTGGCGAACTGGCGGCGCTTGGCGGTGGTCCACTCATCGGCGTCGGAGCGCCAGCCGGCCGAGCCCGCCTCGCACGGGCGCTCTACGAGCGGCTGGACCACCCAGAGCGAGCCGACCGAGTCGGCCGCCTCCTGATCCGTTGCGCAGCCGGGCGAGACCCGCCCGGTCCCCGGGGCGCGCCGTACGGCGGTGCCAGCAGGTCGGCCGCAGAGCGGCCGGTGGCCCGGGACAGAGTGGTGCTGCGACCGACGTACTGCAGGCGGCCGGACGGGGCGTAGCGGCCCAGAAGCAGCGTGCCGGGTGCGTCACGCCATCCGGTGACCGGCCGATCTCGGCTTCTGTGGTGACCCGGACCAACTGGCGGAGGGGCAGTGTTCCGAGGGTGTGCTATCCACGGACGTCTACGGCCTCGATCGCAGGCCGACGGCTTGCACTCCAGGTCGCGGCCGACGGTGACAAGGGTGACGAGGGCGCGGACTCAGTACTTCTTGCTGTCGTTCGTCACCCGTCGGCGAGGCGTTGGATGGTGGCGCTGAGCCATGCCTGGAGGTGGGCGGGGTCGCCGAGCTCGGAGCGCAGGACCCGGCGGCGGGTCGAGACGCCGAGTACGAAGGCGTCGATCGCTGCGGCTCGGCTGCGGGCGTCCGCCTCGTCCAGGCCGCTGTTGCGCAGGTAGCGGCACAGCGGCTCCAGCGCATTGGTGTCGAGGAAGGCGGCCAGCGCCTCGGCCGCCTCAGGGCGTTCGCCGGACGCGCGTTGCAGGACGAGCAGCGGATCCTCCCCGGGGGCGCCGAACCAGCGCTGGACGATGCTCGCCGCGAGGCGCGAACCCAGCCCTCTACCGCCGGGACCATGGCGTCACCAGCGAACCACTGCGGTACGGCTTCGACATCGCCAGCCCCTGAAGCGTACGAGGCAGAGGCAGCAGTCCACCACGGTCCCCACATTGCCGTGGACCCATCTCCCTCTGTTACCGCCTTGCGTAACCCGCAGCCCCGGAACGGGGTCATCCGTCACCTCTGTATGAGCCGCACCGGCGAGGGCACGGCGATGACAACCAGCGGCGATCACGATCGACGGCAAGAACGCCAGCGGCAAGAAGAACACCGCCAAGCCGTCCTCATCCGCGACGCCGGGCGCGAGCGTCTCCGGGGACGGCATCAACGTCGCCCTCTACACGGCACCACTACCGATGGCCTGGCAGCGACAGCCGCTGTCGGCGCTCACCCGACACGGTTTCACGGTCACCGGCACCGCCAACGCCACCGACCGACAGCACGACACCACCGTCATCCAGTACGCACGGGCCTCGAAACCCAAGTCCAGACCGTCTCCAAGCTGTTCCCGGACGCAACTTTGGAGCCCATCGGCGGCTCGGTCATCAACGTGGTCATCGGCGTCCCCTACAAGGCGGCGACGCCGCCTCCGCGACACCGGCAGCAGTCCCCAGCTCGGTTGCGAACGACGCCCGCTCCGCGGACGACAACCTGCGCTCCAACCTGTCCTACGGCACAGGCGGCTGACGATGCGCCCCACTCCAGCCGAACCTGCCAACAATCCTGCGAACTTCGAATCTTGCGCTCTGTCTCCGGCCTCCGAGCGGGGGTCGGCACCGACTACGGCGTACCGTCTCTCAGCGTACTCGCACCGCCGGCCCGCTCGGCTGAACCCCGACGGAACTGGGAGGGGCGCCCCCTGTCATTGCACGCCTCGCCCATGGCGAGAACCAGTAGCCTTCCGCCTGCGTCGTAGGGCAGTGTGCCGACGGCCTGAACTGTGGGGGGACCACATGAGCAGCGAGATCTACTTCAGCAACAACTACCGTGACCTGTGCGAGCGCAACGGTACCGGGGCCGGTTTCCAGTTCGAGTTCTCGTGCTCCCGCTGCTACGACACCTGGCGCTCGCCCTTTGAGTCGTACGCCGGTGAGCGAGCCGCGACCTGGCTCGGCAAGGGGGTGGACATGGCCTGGAGCCTGCTGGGCCGGGCCGGCGGCGGGCTCACCTCCGCAGCCGAGGGACTCGCGGGCGCCGGCTGGGGGCCCGCCCGAGACAAGGCTTTCGAGCGGGCGATCGGCAATGCGCAAGGACACTTCAACCGCTGTGCGCGATGCACCCACTACGTCTGCGAACGCTGCTGGAACGCGGCGCAGGGACTGTGCCTGAACTGCGCCCCGGACACCGCGGCCGAGGCCATGGCGGCCCAGCAGCGCGGCCTGAACGACACGGCCACACAGCGGGCGTACGCCGTGGGCCAACAGGCCGGCCAGGGGTACGACCCCAACACGCCCCGGCAGCTGGTCTGCCCACAGTGCCGCACCGAGACCCGTGGCGCCGCCTTCTGCTCCGGCTGCGGCTATCACCTGGCCCAGTCCACCGCATGCACCTCCTGCTCCGCCGTCGTGCCAGACGGCTCGGCCTTCTGCCCGAGGTGCGGTACTCGGCAATAGCACGGTCCCAGCTGTGGCCGGCCGGCCTGCCCTCGGAGAACGAGCCGGGGTGCCGTCGGTTCCTCAGCTGACCTCCACGCTCGACACCAACGAGGCGTTGCGCCGACTCGTGGCACTGTTTGTGCCCCGGCTGGCGGACTGGGTGGTCATCGACCTGATCACGGAGCGCGATGAGGTGTGGCGCACCGCGGTCATCCGCGCGGACGGCGACACGCTGGTGCACCACGAGGATCTCGAAGGACCGATGCCGCCGGTGCCGGAGGAATCTCCGATGCCGCTGTCCAGGGCGCTGCGCGGGGTGGCTTCGACCCTGGCCGGTCCCTGCCCCTGCCGGAGACCCTGCGCCCCTCACGGCGTACGTCGTCAGCCGCGCCAACGGGCTGCTGGCCGCCAACCGCCCCGGGCTGCGTCCCGTCCCCGGCATCACGGACTGACCGCGGGAGCGCCGCAACCTCACCCGCTACATGTTCCTGCACCCCATGAGGTGCAGGCTCTACCGCGACTGGGAGAAGAGGGCGGCGCACAGCGCGGCCCACCTGCGGGCGATGGCGGGCGCCGACCCGGACACGCCGGAGCTGACCCAGCTCGTCGGCGAACTCGTCGTGAAGAGCCCGGAGTTCGCGCGGCTCTGGGAGAGGTACGACGTACTGGCGCGGGGTCGCGGCCAGAAGCACCACTTCCAGCACCCGGAGGTCGGCTCCATGCGCCTCGGCCACGAGGTGATGGCGATCTTCCGCACGGACGGCCAGCGCCTTGTCCCCTACCAGGCCGCGCCGCGCACCCCTGACCACGACGCCGCGCCAACGGCATGGTCGCCGATGGCGGCGCCACCGCGAACGGCGACCCCGTCCTGGACCCCCTGGGACGGTGGCACCAAACGGCAGTGGCAGCTCAGGTACCAGGGCGGCGGCAAGTACTGGATCGTCAACCGTGCCACTGGCCTCGTCCTCGACGGTGGCGGCAACGTGCCCTCGGGCTCCGTGACCAAGCGGTGGTCCGGGAGCAGCAGCTCCAACGTGCAGTGGACCTTCACCGCGGTCTGGGCGGGGGCGGGGGCGGGGTCAGCCGCGCCGGCCCCCGCTGTCGAGACGGCGCCGCCAGGTACCCGAGCCCGTCGACGAGCGCAGCGTGACCACCAGGCGGTCAATCCGGCGCTGCGGATCTCCCCGCGGACCGGCAGCCATACAAGGGCCTCAGCCACGAAGCCCGAGGACTTCGGGACTGGCGACGCGCCGAGGTGCCCGCCGGGCCGGCCGCAGGCCATCGGACGCTCCGCGGCGACGGACGGCTCTGCCCGCGGGCGACGGCGTCGTGGGCCGCCCGCCGTCCTGGCGGCCGGCGGACTGGACCTCGTCGAAGGCAGCCTCCTGGGCACACTGGCCTTCTCCCCTGACGCCCCCCCGGCTGGCGGCCGGCGGTCGGCGACGTGAACGGCCGGGTCACACCGGTGGTACGGCGATCTCCGCCACCGCGCCGTCTGCTGCCCAACGCCTTCCGGCCCCGGATCTGCTCCGGCTGGAGGAAAATTTCGGCCCTCGCCCTCAGCACCGACGGACGCACGCTGACGGTGTGCGGGGCAACGGCGCCCCGCAACTGTGACGTGCCGACCGGGCAGCCGATCGGCGGACTGCGCACCACTCCGGGGGAGGCGGTGTACAGCGCCCTGGCGCGGGTGTGCGCCCGCGGAGCCGGACCCAGCCCGAGCCCGGCCCCGAGGCACAGCTGCTGACGTCCCCGTACGGGCGGGTGTCCCGGCCCAGGCCCGGGCTCTCGACCGCATCGGTTGGGACGCCATGCGGCAGGAGCGCTTCTAGGCTGGAAACAGCCGCCGCAAACCAGCCCCGGCGGACGCCGCTGTCCGGACGGAGGTGTGGCGCGTGGAAATGGCCGAAACTCAGGACGCACCCACCGCCGTCGTCGTGGTGGACCCGGACGACCGGGTGAGCGGCTGGAGCGAGGGTGGGTGTCAGCTGCTGGGCTGGAGGGCGGAGGACACCGTCGGACGACCCGTGACCGACCTGCTGGTCAGCCCCCGGTCACCCGGGTTCCCCGAGGGCCACGGCACAGCCGCCGACCTCTCCGGGCTCATCGCCCTGCGGCACCGGGACGGCTTCACGGTGGACGCCGTGGTGACGGCGCAGCCGCTTTTCGGCCCTCATGGGCAGGCACAGGGCCGTGTCATGATCGTCCGACGTTGGGATCGCCGGCCGGTCATCGCCGACAGGGCCTTCGAGCAGTGCCCCTTCGCCCTGGGTGTCTACGACCCCGAACTGCGGTTCCTGTGGATCAACGCCTCCTCGGGCCGGGTGATAGCGCACTCCGAGGAACAAGTGCTCGGTAAGAAGTACCGTGAGGTGCTTCCCGAGTTCGACCGCTCGCTGTTTCCCGAACGGGACGACAAGCCTTACACCGATCAGCTCTCCGAGGTGGCGAGGACGGGAGAGCCCGCGCGGCTCATCACCGTCTTCCAACCGCTGGGCAGCAACTACGCCAACGCCTGGGCCACCAGCATATGGCCCGTGAGGGATGCCGAGGGCAGGATCCGCGCCGTCGCCAACTGGGGCTTCGACATGAGCGCCGAGTACTGGGCCCGGCAGCGCCTGCTCATCCTCAACGAGGCCGGCCGCGACATCGGCCGGACGCTCGACGTGATCGGAACGGCCCAGGAGCTGGCCAGGAGTTCCGTACCCAGATTCACCGACCTCGTCACCGTGGACCTGTTCGACGAGGTGCTGCACGGTGAGGAACCGCCCTCCCTCTCGGAGATCACGAGCCGGGGCACCATCAGGCTAAGCCGCGCCGCCCGGTACAGCGCCAGGGAGGACAGCGACGCGCAAACCGGGCTCCCGACGCCGGTCACGCACGCCTTCGACTCCGTCGCCGCCCGCTGCATGGCCACCGGCACGTCCATGGTGCAGCTCGCCGCCGAGCCCGGCCCCGGCGGCGAATGGGCCTTCGGCCCCGGACTCGCCGCCGACCCGGCCCACTGGCCGCCGGGCAACCCGCTGATCGACAAATCCATCGCGGCGGACGCGCTGACCGGCCGGATCACCGTGCCGCTCCGAGCACGCGGCGCGCTGCTCGGCGTCGTCTCGTTCTCCCGCAGCGACCGGCCCGAGGCCTTCACCGCCGATGACCTGATCCTCGCTGAAGAGCTCACCGCCAAGGCGGCCGTCGCCATCGACAACGCCCGCCGGTACTCGCGCGAGCGCACCACCGCACTGACCCTGCAGCGCAGCCTGCTACCGCAAGGGCTGCCGCACCAGGAGGCGGTCGAGGTGGCATCCCGTTACCTGCCTGCCGGGACCGGCGCGGAAGTGGGCGGTGACTGGTTCGACGTCATTCCACTGTCCGGCGCCCGGGTCGCGCTGATCGTCGGCGACGTCGTCGGTCACGGCCTGCACGCCTCGGCCAGCATGGGGCGGCTGCGCACGGCGGTCCGCACCCTCGCCGACGTCGACCTGCCGCCGGACGAGCTGATGACCCACCTGGACGACCTGGTGCTCCACCTCGCGAGCGACCTCCAGCCGTCGAGCCACCTCCAGACCACCGGCGAGACGGGCGCCACCTGCCTTTACACCGTCTACGACCCGGTCTCCCGCCGTTTGACGATGGCGAGCGCCGGCCATCCACTCCCGCTGATCATCTCCCCGGACGGCACCAGCACCCCTGTCTCCGCACAGCCCGGACCGCCGCTCGGAATCGGTGGGCTGCCCTTCGAGGCGACCGAGCTCGAGCTGCCCGAGGGCAGTCTGTTCGCCCTCTACACCGACGGACTGGTGGAAAGCCGCGAGCGCGATGTCGACCAGGGAATCGCCGAACTGCTGCGGGTCCTGAACCATACGGTCACCTCGCTGGAGGAACTGTGCGACACGGTGACGGACGCGATTCTCCCCGAACACCGCACCGACGACGCCGCCCTGCTGCTCGCGCGCACTCACGCGCTGGATCCCCAGCACGTCGCCGACTGGGACGTCGAACCCGAGTTCGCCGAGGTGCCGCGCGCCAGGCAGTTCGCCATCGACCAGGTCGACGCCTGGGGCCTGGAGGAGGCGGCCTTCGTCACCGAGCTGGTCGTCAGCGAGCTGGTCACCAACGCCATCAGATACGGCGAGCCCCCGATCAGGCTCCGGCTGATCCGCGACACCGCCCTGATCTGCGAGGTATCGGACTCCAGCAACACCGCTCCGCATCTGCGCCGGGCGCGCACCTTCGACGAGGGCGGCCGAGGCCTGTTGCTCGTCGCCCAACTCACGCAGGGCTGGGGCACCCGGCACACCAGCCACGGCAAGACCATCTGGTGCGCGCAGTCCCCCCAGCCCGATCCGCCATGAGGGCCGGGGCCGGCAGACCGCCATCGGACAGGAAGGCCGCCAAGGGCGCAGTGGAGCCTCGGCACCGCGGCGTGCGATCCGCAGACCGCACGCGGATCGACTGTTCATCGGTGCGAGCGTGATGGGGTCTTCGGGAGTGTATGCCGACGCGTTCGGCCGACGCGGCGGGCGCCGGACGCGCTGGGCCACGACGTTGCCCTGAGCGCCGGCCCGGGCATCCCGGTCCGGTTTTTGCACCGGATCGGGATGCTGTCGGCTCCAGGTAGCCGGTGTTGCGACCACCGGTTGAACCCAAGTTGCGCCCCATGGTCGGAATGCAACGTCGAGCCGTCCAGGCCGCTGCGGGGCCGGGTGGCCATCCGCAAGGCGTCCGACACCAGGCTGGTGCGCATGTGGTCGACAACCGCGTCCGTGGATGGTGCCGCAGCGGGCGACGAGTGCGGCCCGCCATTCCCCGTCGTCGTTACCATCGGCGTCCGGGACCACCGCGGCATTCGTGGCGGGCGCCTTTGACGAGGATTTCTGGGAACGGTTCAGTCCGCGATTCCCTGGATCCGCACGTGGGCGGGCGAGCGCGGGAACGTCTCTTGCCGTCGGCCGGGGCGGCGCGTGCGCTCCCGCTAGCGGCGCCGTCTGCCGAACGTCCGGGCGCGGGAGGGCCCTTGGTCATCCCCGTGCAGGTGCGGCGGTTCTTCCGCGACCGGTCCGGATGCCGACGGCGGACGTCCGCCGAGCAGGTTCCCGAGTCAGCGAACGATATCGGCGCCAACGGCTGTGCCGGAGCCTACGGTTGGGCACCGGCCGCGCGAAGCCGATCGCGTTCGCACGGCGTCAGGACACGACGGAGCGCTGGGGCACGGTGACCGCGTCGGTCGGCGTGGAGCGGGTGGTGTACTGCGGTACGGGAGCGTCGTCGCGACCCGTGTCGCGCACGAGTCCGTACCGTTCGCGGTCGGCGGAGTTCGGGGCCGGGGGACTGGCGATGTCGTCGGCTGTCTCCTGCCAGGAGGAGGGCAGGACGTCGAGGTTGTAGTCGGCCTGGGTCTCGTTGAGATGGAGGGTGACGCTGCCGTCGAGGTAGTAGTACTCGTTCTGCCACATCTGCTGGGCTCCCGGCGGCAGGCTGATCAGTCCCTGCTGCGTGTTGCCCATCCAGGTGCCGTCGGCGATCGCGCCCGGCTGACGGTCGTCCATGCGGTGGCCGCCGCCCGAGGCCACGTGGAACAGCTTTCCTCGCAGTCCGGTCCACGAGGGCATGGTCAGCAGCCCGGGGCGCAGCCCGTACATCACGTCCCAGTGGACGGTGAAGTAGCCCTTCCCGCGCAGTACCACGCTGTCCCCGCGGTGGACGAGCTGGTAGCCGCCCAGGTGCCTCTTGAGCCCCGTCATCGTCACCGCGGTCTGCGAGCGGCGGGGGAGTGCCGCGGGCGGCCGGTCCGGCGGCGGCGCGCTGTCCACGGCGTCGACCACGGACCCGTACCGCGGCTGGGGCAGGGGCCGGGGCGACGGACGCGAGACGACCGAGCCCCGTACCGGTGCCGACCGCGACGGTGATGCGGTTGCGGTGGGCGAGGGCGCGGGCCTCGGGCGGGAAGCCGTCGGAGCGGTGACCGGACGCGCCGACGGGCTGGGCCATGAGGTCGCGTACACGAGTGCGCCGCCCACGGCGAGCAGCGCACTCGCCGTCACCACCGCCTTCGCGGTGAGGCTCGTCCCTGCGATCCCTGCCGTCCCGGTCGTCGCGGAACCCCCGCCGCCTGAAGTGGCCGCGGTGCCGGCATGATCGGCCGCCGGGACGTGCGTTCCCGCGGACAGCCAAGGGCGCCAGGCCAGCAGCGCCGCCGGCACGGGCAGGAGGGCCAGGGGTGCCAGCAGTCCTTCCGGAGCCAGCAGGTCTTCCTCGTGGCGCAGGCACCGCGGGCACTGTCGCACATGGCGGCCGAGGCGTTTGCGCCACAGGCCGCTGGGGGTCCCGTTCCACTTCAGGGTCAGCCGGGTCAGTTCCCCGCATGCGGGCCTGGCCGCGAGGGCTCGGACGATGACGCGGGAGGTGTGCAGGCGCTCCTTCATGCGTTGCACCCGTACAGCCGCTTGCTGGCCGGTCATGGCCAGAGCGGAAGCGAGCTCGGCCCGGGCGAGCCGGCCGGCCGTCTCCAGCCACCACAGTGACAGCAGCTCCCGGTCGTCCTCATCGAGCCAACGGGTCGCGCGCACGGACTCCTCGCGCTGCCCGGACAGCCGTAGGTCGAGGATGACTCCCTCGGCGAAGTCGGCGGCCGGGTCGGGCCGGTGCTCAGCCGCGTCGAACGCCGCTCCCGTCGTCTCCCTCCTGCCGCGCCTGCGGATGTGGTCGCGGACCTCGTTCACGGTGATGGTGATCACCCAGGATCGGAACGCCTCCGGCCGCTCCAGTCCCCCGATGCCGCGCAGGATGCGCATCATCGTCTCCTGGACGACATCGTCGACGTCGTCGCGGTAGGGGTGCGCACGCGCCGCGACGCTGTAGACCAGCGGAAGCGTCCGGGAGCTGAGCTCTTCCAGAGCGCCGCGCTCGCCGGCCCGAGCCGCGGCGACCACGTCGGCCGTGGGCGCGGCATGCCTTGGCACTGGGTCTCCCTTCGACCTGCCACGGGTACGAAGCCCCGCTCGCTCCGGCCCGCCAGGTTCCGGGCGCCCTCGGGCAACCGCCGTCGGTATCACGGACACCGTGGTAGCGCTCTCATCATAAGGGTGAGCGCTGACAGCCAGGGCGGGCCAGCGGAATCCATGGCGGCCGGGGATCAGCGCGAGTGACGCGGGGCCGGACGCGGACGCGAGCGGCTGCGTACGAAGAAGAAGAGCGAGGCGGCGCCGGCGAGAACGACGCCCGCGACTCCTGTGACAGCCCACCGCACGTCGAAGTTGCTGCCCGTGTCCGCCATGGTGCCGGTGGAGGCGCCCAAGGGCCTGGCGGGGGAGGGGTCCGGTCCTGTCGCGGCGGAGTGGTGTGCGGGCGTGGGGGCGGGGAGAGCGGTGAGTACGGTGTGGGCGCCGGCCCGGCTGACGGAGAAGCGCACCCCGCCGATGGCGAGACGGGTACCGGAGACCTTTGCGGTCGTCGAACCGACGGTCAGCTCGGGGGAGTTCCGTCGAAGAAGGATCTTCGCACCTGTGACGACCTGCAGCCTGCGCAGGGTCGTGGCGCGTGCCTTGCTGAGGTCCAGGACGGCCGAGGGACCGCTCAGAGCGACCGCCTTGGAAGTCCGCAAAGAGGTCCCGGAGACGATCAGGCTGCCTTTGGCCACGGTGGTGACGCCGGTGTAGGTGGCGCTGGTGACGGTGGTGGCCGCCGCCCCCTGTTGGGTAACCGATCCGGTACCGGTCACCGCCGGGAGCGCGGTGGGTGTCCTGGTGTTGCGGATCACGAGTGAACCGTTGTCGATAACTTTGTCGAGGACTCCGCCGGTGTGGAGGCTTCCGTCGCCGCCCGAGGTTCCGGAGCCGAGATGGAGGGTCGCCCTCCTGTCGATGGTGGTGGATCCGTCGTAGTACTGGGCTGCTGCGAAGGTCACGTCGTTGCCGCTGGTGCCGGCGACGACGATGTCCCCGGCGCCGGGAGCGCTCAGGGTGTCGTGGTACATGCCGCCGCCGATGGGCGCGCCCAGGGTTACCGGCCCGTTGTAGTCGAAGGTGAGCCGGGAGCGCTGCCGTCTGGCGTGCAGGTTGATGTAGACCGTCTGTGCCGTGCCGGGCATGAAGATCATGTGTGTGGTCCCGTCGCCCCACTGGACGTCGGCGCCCTCGATGTTGGTGCCGCGCTTGTTGAGTTTGTGGGGCACGGGTCGCCAGTTCAGTCCGGGGTCGCTCAGCGAGGGCGCCGCCCCGTCGGCGCTGTCACTCCAGCTGTAGACGCCGGTGAGGATCACCTTGCTGCCTGGGCGGGAGTGCACGTTGACGTCGTTGCCGTACTCGTGGCTGTAGAAGTTCTGCCGCTGTACGACAGTGTGGTTGAGCGGGGTGTCGATGATCCATGAACCGCGGTTGACGATGGAGCGGGCGTTGGGCAGGTCGGCGGCACAGGTGGTGCTCGCGAAGTTGACGCCCGTGCCGTTGTCGAAGATGCCGGAGAACGGATTGGTGCCGCAGACCTGGAGCGTTCCCCACATGCCCCGGGGCTGGGTGACCAGGCCGGAGCCGCTGATGACGCCCAGGTTGAACAGCCGGGTCAGCGAAAGGCGCAGTGTGCCGTCCACCCGGATGTTGTCCTGATTCTGCTGGTAACCCGGTGTGTTGTACGGGAAGGACCCGATCAGGCCGGTCGTACCGCCGGTGCCGTACTGGAGGGTCGCTCCCGCGTCCACGGTGACCGCGGGCTCGTCGGGACTGCCGACCACGACGTACGGGTGGTTGCCGCCCGGGATCTGGACACTCTGGTGCTGCCGGGAGTGCGGCAGGGTGAAGGTGCTGTCCCTGGCGAGGACCAGTGTGCCGGTGCCGGACACGCGAAGGGCCCCTTCACCGCTGATCACGCCGGTGTACGTGTGGGTTCCCTGTGGGACGCGCACGACCGCGTCGCCGGTCAGGACGACATCACGGTTCGCCAGGACGGCCGAGGTGATGTCGCCGTCCGCGGCGACCGCGCTGCCCGCGGCAACCGCCGGGGTGACGGCTCCGGCGACGAGAGCGGACGCCAGAGCAAGGTGCCAAGATCGCTTCATGGAGTCAGGGCGCTTCCTGGAGTGCTGGTGATCCTTACGGATGTGGAGACCGGTGGCCGGCCACCGGCATCTCAAAAACCTGGAGAATTTTTCCGTTCCGCCTACGAAGGAGGCCATCGGCTCGCTGTCCGGGCCGAGCAACCTCTGCCGGTTCGACCGTCCCGGCCAGCGCGACAGCCGGCAGGGGAGCAGAGGCAGGGAAGGACTGCACCGCCCTGCTACGACGCCCCGTGGCGCCCCCGGTCGCGTCGGCGCAGGAAGAGCAGGCCGCCGGCGACGGCGGTGACGCCCGCGGCGGCCGTCCACCCGACGATCTCCCCGGAGCCGGTCGCGGCGAGACCGTCCCCCGTGGTGGGGGAGGCCGATGCGGCGGCCGCCGTCCGGGGCCGCGAGCCGGCGGCGGCGCCCGAGGCCGAAGCGGCGGGCTTCGGCCTGGCCTCGGTGTCCGTCGCCTTGTCCCGTGTGAACGCCAGCGTTCCGAAGCCGAGCTGGTCGAACCCGCCGCTGTTGGGCCCGTAGTCCCCGCCGCCGCCCTCGGGCGCGGCCTTGGCGGCGATCTGCGTGAGGTATGTGGCGGACAGCCCGCGCCGCTTGGTGTAGTGGTTGGCGACCATGGCCCAGACCGGCCGTACCTGTGTCGGGCTGGCCTGGGCGACCGCGGTGGGGTGCTGGATCCCCGGACGCTGGTCCAGTTGGGCGTAGGGCGTGTACGGCACATTCCCGCCCAGGCTCCACTTGGCCACGTACTGAGCGCCCTTGAGGAAGCGGTTGTCGTCGTAGCCGTACAGGTCGATGCCCTGGTTCCAGGCCATCTCGCAGAAGGTGCCCATCAGGCCGACGCCCATCAGCGAGTGCCCCTGGTCGCGCCCGGCCTCCATCCACTGAGCGAGCCCGTCGTCGAGCACGGCCGGGATGGCGTGCTTGATCGAGCCCATGCCGGCGCCGTGCTTGAAGTACTCGACGGCCCGCTCGACCTTGGCCTGGTCGTCGCAGAAGATGCCGGTGGCCAGCGCGCAGGCCATGTTGCACAGGTCCCAGTTGGGCCAGTAGTGGGGGGCGGGAGTGCCGTTGTTGTGTTTGACGAGAAAGTCCTCACTCACCGAGTAGAAGACGTCGACCAGCATCTTCTGGAATCTCTCGAGCTGGAAGTCCTTGTGGTCGCGGACGAGTTCGGCCGCATTGGCGGCCTGGTACCCGTATATCCCGGCGGCCAGGAACCGGTCGGCGCTGCCGAAGACTTTCGTCAGCTTCGCCGACCAGGCGTTGAGGATCGCGACGGCGGTGTCGGCGTGCGCGCTGTCGCCACTGACGTGGTAGCGCAGGGCGTTCTGGTACGCGGCATGGATGTCGTTGTAAAGGATCCCGTAGTTCTGCGGCCACGTGCTGCGGGGGCGCAGTTCCGCGCCTCGGTACACGATGGTCTGCGGATTGGCCGTCCAGTTGCTCTGCGAATGCCGGTTGGCGGTCAGCTTCGCGTACCCGGCGGTGTAGGGGGAGGCGCCGGCCTTCACCTTGGAGGCCATCCGGGCGAGGTCGTCGCCGGTGTGAAGCAGGCCGGGGTGCGCGAAGGCCCCGCCCGCCGCCACCGAGGGGGTGGCGGCGGCGCCGATCGAGGCGGCTCCGGCTGCGACGCCCGTGGCCTTGAGTATGGTGCGGCGGCTGATCTGTCGTGTCCCATGCATGCCTATAAGACGGATGGGGGAGGACGCCGATAACGAAAACCTGACTGGCCGCTCCGTGGTGCAAAGGACCACCGGCGATGGGGGCCCGGCGCCCCGCATCGGCGATGCGGCCGTCCGGCCGGCCTCGCCGCCGGAGCGACCGTGTGCGCCCAACTGCTCCGGACCGTGGCCCGCGGAGACAACCTGGTCCTCGAAGGACCGCTTCGGAACTGGGCTGAGGACCTCCGCCGCCGCTGAGCCCGCGCTGACCCTCACGCGGTACGTCGACATCCACCTTGCGGAGACGCGACGTAACATCGCCTCCCTCGGCTCCTAGCGGTTGGGCAAGAAGGCACTGCCGACGGCCGGGGTGGACAGGTCTTCCGGGGCGAGCGCGTTGCCACGGTCGACGTCTAGGACCAGGAGGGCTCGAGTGGCTGGAGAGTCTCCGGTGGTTCGACGCGTACCCGTGACAGCGGCGAGACGCTGGCAAACGGCCAGGCGCCGCCGTGCGCGATCTGCGATGACCCGGCGGCGTTCGACTTCGACTGCGTCGTCGCCGGCCGCGCGCTGGACGTGTCCACCGCCGGCTGGAGCAGCGGAGAAAAGGTCACGGTCGACGGCGCCGCCTTCCTCGGGAGTGCGCGTACAGCCCTGCCCGTGCGAAGTCCACTTCGACGCCGCCGTCTCGGTCCCCGACACCAGCAACGGCGAGAAGAAGGGCTTTCTCGGCCAGCAGCCGCCGCAGGTCGGTCCCGGTCCAGACCTCGCGTTGGGCTGCGGCCGTCCGCAGCCGCCATCGGATCTTCACGCTGTGGTGTCCTTTCCGGTCAGCTCGACCAGGGTGGCGGCTACCGCCCGCTGGTAGGCGTCCTCGATGAACGTCGCGTAGGGCCGGACGTAACGCATGGCTGAGCTGACCGTCCAGTGGCGGAGCATCTGCTGGATCGCGACCAGATCGACTCCGCGCTCGTAGTTGTGCGTCGCGCACGCCCGTCGCAGGGCACCCGAACCGATCGACGACGCCGAGGCCACGCGGCCTACGTAGCAGTCACGCGCACCCGTCGGCGCCTGGACCTCGGAGGCCTGTCCTGGATCCGCGACACCCCCCAGCAGCGCTGTCCGTCCGTCAGCCGTCACCTGATCGCAGCGCTGACACGGCCGTCACGCCTACCCGGACGCCCCGCCTTTCGCTGTGCCACGCCTGGCCCGCACCCGCTGCGCTTGCCAGCCCGCGCACGAAGTCTGCGTCCCAGGACCTGGACTTGTTCCTCGGCTCGGACAGCCAACCCTGCAGCCAAATGACGCCTCGCAGTTGGAGAGTGAGATCAGGCGTGTACGGAACAGACCCGCTCGCCCCACAGGCCCTCCTGCTGCTTGCGGCGCCGACGGTGTTCGCGTTGGGCCCGGGCGCGGGCGCATTCACGGGTGCTGTGCTTAATGCCGCTGGTGCGGTTCCGCCTGTACTCGACACGGTCGCGTTGGCGTACGAAGTTCCGGCGGCAGGTCTGGTTGACGCACTCGCGGACATGTTGATGAGCTGCAAGCCCTTGGGCCGGCCCGCATTGCGGAGGATCCACAACCGGACCAGTCTGGAGGGAGGGGACAAATAGGCGACCGCCGTCTGACGGCAGGTGAGCGGTAATGGACTGGGAAGAAATACAGCGGAAGGAGATCGACCGCGCGATCTCTGACGCACTCCGGACTGACCCGGAAATTATCTCCGCCATGCGCAAGATCGACATTTCCGCCGATGAA
This sequence comes from Streptomyces sp. NPDC006739, assembly GCF_042869815.1. Classification (NCBI taxonomy): domain Bacteria; kingdom Bacillati; phylum Actinomycetota; class Actinomycetes; order Kitasatosporales; family Streptomycetaceae; genus Streptomyces; species Streptomyces sp. NPDC006739. The sequence continues at coordinate 114,391 of NZ_JBIAGM010000013.1, read as the reverse complement.
CTGAAAAAAGAAATCAAGAAACGGCAAGAAGAACTGGAGTCCGCATATTCGCGTGAATTTAGCCGCCTGCAGGATCTTGAGGCGCACGAGGAGGCCATGCAGAAGACACTCGCGTCGAATACCCCATGGGTGACACTCAGAAGAATACTCGTGTCCTTGATTTCGCTTGGCGGTATCGCAATCGGCGTGCTTTTTGCTCTCGCTTTCTTCGTCAGTGACGGGACCGCCGGAAGAATTTCCGGGATTCTTATCCTCCTCATCATGGGTTTCGTCGGATGGCGTGCCGTACGCAACAAGATCCGTGATCGCAAACACAAGGACGCCGTGGCGGATCGGCACACGGTACTGCAAAACAATCTTGAAGCTGCATGGATGGACTGGCGAGCGGTCCTCCGAGGGCGAGCGGTGTCCGGACTGCTGCGCGAGGAGATTAATCGCCGGAAACCCTCATATTCTCTGGTCCTTGACATCAGCGATCCCAAAGGACTGGCAGAGCTGGAGGATCCACAGTTCCTCATCACCGTGCCGGCGGTGAAAGAGATCAACCAATTGATATCGACGATGCCCGGCGGCAGCATCGGTATATCCGGACCTCGCGGAGTCGGAAAGACCACGTTGCTGCGACACTTTTGCTCCAAGGAGCATGCACCGGTCGCGGAATCTCTGGCCGATAAACCACCGGTCCGTGTGCTGATCCCGGCACCCGTCAAATATGATGCGCGGGAGTTCATTCTGCTGCTCTTTTCCAGATTGTGCGCTGCCGTCGTGCCCGATAATTTCCTGCCGCAGCGTCCCCGCGAGGATGAAGGAGAGGAAGGCCCTTCCGCTTACACGCCGGTCGACATCGGCGTCATGACCGTCCTCACATTCGCGGGTTGCTGGGGAATCTTCCTGCTGATCATCTCCGGCATGCACTGGAAACCACCGGCCCATCTCGCTTCCGCCATCGTCTTGATCTTCGCTTCCGGCCTGGGTTGGGTCTTCTGGAGTTCGTACCGCGGGGACCGCTGGCGAAGGGCTGACGAGTTCAGCACGATCGCGGAGACCCACGGCAAGGATGCGGCCGAGGCTTCGGCACTGCTCCGCGGGCTGGCATATCAGCAGTCGATGTCCCGCACGTGGTCCACCGGAATCAAAACTCCGGTAGGTGTAGAAGCCGGAGTTTCCGCGAACACGACAATGACCGAGAATCCGATGGGATTCCCGGAAATCGTAGCTCGGTTGAACGACTTTCTCAGGACACTGGCGGTCAGTCGCAAGATATTCATCGGAATCGATGAGCTTGACAAGATCGACGCAAATGACCAGGTGTATCAGTTCATCAACGACATCAAGGGCATCTTTGGACGGGAGGACTGTTTCTATCTGATATCCGTCTCGGACAATGCCATGAGCTCGTTCGAGCGGCGCGGGCTACCCGTCCGGGACGCCTTCGACTCGTCGCTGGACACCGTGGTGGATCTAGGCCCGGCCGCGCTGTCGATGTCGCGAACCTTGATGAGACAGCGCGTCATCGGTATGCCCGAGGCCTTCCTCTGCCTCTGTCATGTCATCTCCGGAGGGCTGCCGCGGGACCTCATCCGCGCAGCCCGAAACCTGGTCTCACTTGCGAAAGGAAAGCAGGAATCGGATCGTACGCTGGCGGCCCTTACCCGGGCCATGGTGCGGAGCGACCTTTCGCGAAAGATTCATGCGTTGGAAGTCGCCGCACAGCATATCGACCTTGAGCCGGACACCGGGATTTTCCTCTGCACCCTCCATGAAGCCCTGGATCGTACACCCGTGCCGACTTCTGACTCCCTGCTGGACGAGATGGACCGCATCACGGACCGAATTTATTCTAGCGCAAATGATTCTGAGGCCGTACGATCCGCTCACGAATATCTGAACCGCCTCCGTCTGGAGATGGCGGCCTACTTCTACTTCTGCTCGACGTTGATCGGCATATTCGACAACTTCTTGGAGGAGCAGGCTCTGAAACGGCTTTCCGAGGGTGCCGGTCCTGGCTGCCTGTCACGGCTGGCACAAGTGCGCTCCGAGTTCTCCGTCAACCCCAGAGTGGCCTGGGCGACGACTTCGGCCTTCCGAGAAACGCACGACCTGGACTCCAAGCCGTATCCGGATCCGATACCGCCAGCGACACCCACCGACTCCAGTCGATGATCCAGTGGTCGTCGGACCAGGGTCTGTGTCCGTCGCAAAGAGCGGCAGGCCGGGCGCGCGGTCGTCGAGCAGGCCGATCACCGCAGCGGTGTAGGCGCGGGCGATGCCGACAGAGATGCCGAAGCCGGCGGCGAGCTGGGCGAGAGTGTCGTGTCGGCGCAGGTACACCAGACCGACCAGGGCACGCTGGTGCGGCGGGAGCTTGCAGCGGCGGTCACCCTCTCGGGTGACGAGGAGCATGGTGATCCACTCGACCAGGGCATGGGGCAGGTCGAGTGCGGCAGGATAGGAAACCAACAGGGCTCCTCTGCGACAGGGCTCCTGTGCCAGTGAGTTGAGACGTCGAACACCTCCCTCAACGGCACGGGAGCCTTGTCCGTTGCGCATATCTACGTCGTCACCCGATCAGAGGCCACGCTGAAAAACCTCAGTGTGAACCGCCCCGGGTTCGGTAGAGATCTCGGATGTGGCTTTGACCCGGTGTTTCGTGAATTCCGTGTATTAGTTGGCTTCGTACGCGACGGGCGGGATATGGCCTATCTCACCGTGGAGTCGGCGGTGATTGTACCAGTCGACCCATTCGGCGGTAGCCAGTTCGACCTGGGAGAGCGTCTTCCAGGGCCGCTGGGGCTTGATCAGCTCGGTTTTGTACAGGCCGATCGCCGATTCCATCAGGGCATTGTCGTAGGCGTCGCCGACCGAGCCGATGGACGCGGCTATGCCGGCGGCGTCCAGGTGCTCGGCGAGCCTAACGACACGTATTGACCAGACTCAACCGCTCGTTGCAACACCGGCTTGTTGGAGCAAGACTAGCTGCCAGTCGAATGCCCCGGCCGGGGTCCTCCAGCCAGCGTGGGACGCGTCGGCGGATCCGCTAGTGCTGTGGCCGGAAAGGTTTGCCGAGAAGCTCGCGGCGTCCGGTGCGGTGCATCGCAAGGCGGAGCGTCGCCCGCGTACTGGATGTACTCGGGTGATGCGACAACGCGGCGAGGTGCCGTGCCGGGCGTCGCGAGCCGGTGAACCTTTCCGGTCGCAGCACTAGCCGCAGCCGGATGCCGTCTTGGCCTCAGTGATGGTCAGGGCGGGGTCGGCGGAGTTCTCGCCGGGGGTGCAGGCGTTGACGCCGCAGCACGCGTCGGCCGTCGGCTTGGTGGCTCGGACGATGGCGGAGTACATGCCGTCGGCGACCTGGTGGGTGGGGGTGATCTCGATGCCCCTGAAGCCGGCGGCTTCCAGTCCGTGGCGGTATTCGGCGAAGGATAGGGCGCCTGCGATGCAGCCGACGTAGTCGCCGCGTTCGGAGCGCTGGCCAGCGGTGAGGGTGTCGTCGGCGACGACGTCGGAGACGCCGATGCGGCCGCCGGGCTTGAGGACGCGGAAGGTTTCGGCGAACACGGCGGGCTTGTCTGTGGACAGGTTGATCACGCAGTTGGAGATGACGACGTCGATGGTGTTCGCGGGCAGCGGGATGGCTTCGATGGTGCCCTTGAGGAACTCGACGTTCGTCGCGCCTGCCTTGGCGGTGTTGGCGAGGGCCAGGGCGAGCATCTCCTCGGTCATGTCCAGCCCGTACGCCTTTCCTGTCGGTCCGACGCGGCGGGCGGAGAGCAGGACGTCGATGCCGCCGCCGGAGCCGAGGTCCAGGACGCGTTCGCCGTCGCGGAGTTCGGCGACGGCGGTGGGGTTGCCGCAGCCGAGTGAGGCGGCGACGGCTTCGGCGGGCAGGGCGTCGCGTTCGTCGGCGGCGTAGAGGGTGGAGCCGAAGTTCTCGTCGACCTCGACCGGCTGCGGACCGCAACAGGCTGTGCTGCCCTCGGTGACCTTCATGGCCGCCGCCGCGTAGCGCTCGCGGACGGTTTCACGCAGGTCGGTGGACTGCTCGCTCATGACTCACTCCTGAGTGACGGGGCATGGCGGTGGCCCGGAACGGCTTATATTGACGTTCGTTGATGCAACCTTGCACCTTGAATCGAAAAACGTCAATATAGAGCCATGTCGAAACAAGAGCTTGAGGTCATCGGCCAGGACGCCGACGGCTGTTGCGACGGTCTCGCGTCCGCGCCGCTGGACGATGAGCGCGCCGCTCAGCTGGCGAGGGTGTTCAAGGCCCTCGGGGATCCGGTCCGGCTGCGGCTGCTGTCGATGATCGCCTCTCGGGAGGGCGGCGAGGTCTGCGTGTGCGAGATGACACCCGCCTTCGACCTGTCCCAGCCGACGATCTCCCACCACCTCAAGCTGCTGCGCCAGGCCGGCCTCATCGACTGCGAACGCCGCGGCACCTGGGTGTACTACTGGGTGCTCCCCGGAGTCCTGGACCAGCTCGCCGCGTTCCTGGCCACGCCGCAGACCGCAGGAGCCACCGCGTGACCGCATCCCTCGGCGCCGCACAGCTGCTGAAGCCCTGGGGACCGGGCTGCTGGTCGCGGTCGCGGTCGTCGTCGGCTCCGGCATCCAGGCCACCGAAGTACGCACGATGTTGGCGTGCAACTGCTCGCCAACTCCCTCGCCACCGTCTTCGGCCTGGGCGTGCTCATCCTGCTCCTCGGCCCGGTCTCCGGGGCGCACTTCAACCCCGTCGTGACCCTCGAGGCCTGGTTCACCGGCCGCCGCACCGCCGACGGGCTCACCCTGCGGGACGTCGCCGCGTACGTACCGGCCCAGACAGTGGGGGCGATCGGCGGGGCGGTCCTGGTCGACGCGATGTTCGCGAAGCCGCTCGTGCAGTTCTCCACCCACGATCGGTCCGCCGGCCACCTGTGGCTGGGCGAGATCGTCGCCACGGCCGGGCTGATCCTGCTGATCTTCGGCCTGAACACGATGGGCCGCGCCTCGCTCGCTCCGGCGGCGGTGGCCTCCTACATCGGAGCCGCCTACTGGTTCACCTCCTCCACGTCGTTCGCGAAGCCGGCAGTGAGCATCGGTCGCGCCTTCACCGACACCTTCGCCGGAATCGCGCCTGCGTCAGTCGCCCCCTTCATCGCGGCCCAGCTGCTTGGAGCTGCGCTCGGACTGACCGCCGTGGCAGCGGTCTGCGGCCGCCCAGCTCCTGCTGGAGACGAGGTCGTCGTCCCGCACGGCGAACCCGAACTCGCCTCCTCCTGACCCGCCCCTTTCGAGAAAGACTTCCTGCTATGAGCGCTCCCGCCCCGCGTGCGTCGGTGCTGTTCGTCTGCGTCCACAACGCCGGCCGCTCCCAGATGGGCGCCGCCTTCCTCACCCACCTCGCCGCCGATCACATTGAGGTCCGCTCGGCAGGCTCCGCGCCCGCCGACACCGTCAACCCCGCCGTGGTCGCAGCCATGAAAGAGGTCGGCATTGACATCTCCGCCCAGCAGCCGAAGATCCTCACCCCCGAAGCCGTACAGTCCTCGGACGTGGTGATCACCATGGGCTGTGGAGACACCTGTCCCGTCTTCCCCGGCAAGCGGTACCTGGACTGGCAACTGGACGACCCGGCGGGCCAGGGCGTGAATGCGGTGCGGCCCATCCGGGATCAGATCGAGCAGCGGGTGCGCGGCCTGCTCGCCGACCTTGGCGTTCCAGCAGTGGCATGACCACCACGACGGCGGAAAGGGCGCCGGAGCGAAAACCTGCTCAAGGTCGGCCTCGTCGCTCCTGGACTCGTGGTCGTGGCATTGATCTACAGCAGCGGAAGCTGCGATGACCTTCCCGAACACGCGAGACGGGATGGCTACCTGGCCCCGCTCACCGCCACGCCCACCGAATGGGTCACGGTCCTCGGAACGCCCGTCCATGACCGCTTTGACTAAGGGATAGGCAGTCACCTCATCCTCCCCGAGGCACGCTCACGCCTTGAAGGGGTACACCGGAACCCAGGCGATGCTCGGCTCCGCCTGGATCAGCACCTTCTACCCGGAGGTGCGCACGGTCTTCGACGAGGGGCTGCGGGACAAAAACGAGCGCGCGGAGTTCTTCGCACAGCGCCGAACCCGTCACGGGCTCGCTGAACCGACGCTGGATTTCACCCCCTCGTTCCTGTGGTACTTCGACGAGCACGGTTCCGTAGACACGGCCCTTGCGCTGGGCGTACTCGTCCACGCCGACCACACGGGGTGTGGTGGTGACGGGGTCCGGAGGCGAGGCGATCAGCCTCAACAGGGGTGTTCCGGCTGACCGGAACCTTGAAGGCGCCCGTCATCCGGGCACTGGCCCGGCCCGCGAGCGCCAGACCGACCGCCACCGGCGTCGACCGCAGCCGCTCGGTCCGTCGCCCGAACCTGCGGGTGGGTCCGGGTACTTGCTCGGCGGAGGTCTTGCGCGGGCAGCAGTCCTCCGCGCAGACGAACCGCCGCACACGTAACGACACCACGACGAGCTTGCCCGCTGTCGGCAGGTCATGCGGAAATCGCAGGTAAGAGCCATGTATTCGGCCCGGCCAGCACCTTTACCCCAGGCAGGCCGCCCGTCCTGCGGTCGCACGAGCCTCGATCCGGACGGCCGTCTCGGTCACCTCGACCGACTCCACCAACACGCCTTCGTCCGAGGAGAACAACAGCTCATCCAGCTGTGGCAGCACTTCGTTCACGGCGAAGGACTGTCGACCACACCACCGTCCAGCCGGGCGATTCTCGGGCGAATCGACCGGCATCACGCGAAGATCAACGGTCACCCCGAGTACGCGTCCACGAGAAGTGGACCAGAGCCAGAACTCACTGACAAAGCCAGCGGGAGAGAGCCCGGCGGCGGCGAGCACGGCAGCCCCCGCAGGACCGCCGCTGTGGAGAACGAGGCGGGCCGACGAGCGTGCGGGTGCCGTTTCGGGGCTGCCGCATGCTCGTCGGCCGTTGATGTCGCGCCTCCACGACGGGTCCTCAGGCGAAGTTCAGGCGTAGGTCAGTTGAGGGTCCACTTCTGGTTGGTCTGGCCGTTGCAGGTCCACAGGACCAGCTTGGTGCCGTTGGCCGTTGCCCCGTTCGAAGCGTCCAGGCAGAGACCGGAGAGGTTGTTGGTGATGCTGCCGTTGGAGTTGACGGTCCACTTCTGGTTGGTGCCGCCTGTGCAGTCCCGGATGATGACCTTGGTGCCGGCCGTGGTGCCGTTGTTGTCGGCGTCGAGGCACTTGTTGCCATAGACCACGAGTTCGCTGCGCGAGGTCTGTTGGAAGGTCTGGTTGCGCCCGCCGGCGCAGTCCCAGATCTCGGCCTGGGTGGCGTTGACGTTGGTGTTCTTTTCGATGTCCACGCAACGGTTGGAAGCGCCGCCGATGAGGGCTGTGCCGACGGTGCCGGGGATGCCCTGGACGAGGATGGCGTCGATGTCCGGGGCGGTGCTGCCGGAGATCGCGGCGAGGTCAGGGGGGCCGAACCCTCATCCTGGTAGGCCACCTGGCCCCGCAAGCTCTCGCCGACTACACCACCGCCCTGGCCAGCCTCCACGCCGCCGTCGACGACGGCCGCAGTACTCCCGAGAAGGTCGGCGATCCGCGCTTTCCGCTCGGGTGATGGTTTGCCTCTACGTACACCCCGCTGAAGCCGTGCCCGGCGACATCGCGGGCCAGGTCCTCTGCGGCGGCCGGCGGACAGAGACTGATGACGATGTCGCTGCGGTCCAGCAGTTCTGCCGGCGTGGCGACCCCGGTCAACCCGAAGTGCTGGGCGCGCGCGACGGTCGCCGGGCTTAGGCCGGCCTCGCACCACAGGACGGAGGCCGCGTTCGTCGCGGCGCAGGCTGCGACGAACGCGCCCATGCTTCCGGGGTGGAGGATGCCGACGCTGGGCTGGTCCCGGTGTTACCGCCTCTCGTTGAGCAGGATGGTGATGGCGTCGGTGACGTCGTCGACGGTGTGGTGCGCGGCGGGGAGGAGATGGGGCCAGGGGCGGCCGCGCAGCCAGATGGTGTGCAGGCCAGCCAGGTGGCCGCCGCCGATGTCCGCGGCCGGGTTGTCGCCGATCATCCAGCCACCGTCGGTCAGGTTCAGGCCGCAGAGCGCGGCCGCGTATGCGAAGAGCTCGCGGCCGGGTTTGCGTACGTCCAGGTCGCCGGAGACCGCGACGCCGTCGACGAGGTCAGCGATGCCGGTTGCGGCGAGTTTTGCGCGCTGGATGTCGCTCGCTCCGTTGGAGGCGATGCCGATCGTCCAGTCCGCAGCCCGGAGTTCGGCGAGGCCCTCAAGGACTTCTGGGCGGCAGGTGATGGCGGCCGCCATCCGGTCGACGTACTCGTGCCACAGCGTTTCGGGGGGCTCGCTCAGGTCGAAGGCAACGCGGAACTGGGCGAAGTCGCTGATGTTCGCCCGTTCGGCGAGCTGGCCGAGCAGCCACTGTTCGGCCGGTAGCCCGAGCCCGTGGGCACGGCAGAGCTCGGTCACGACGTTGTTGTAGGCGGCCTGGCGGTCGACCAGTGTGCCGTCCAGATCGAAGAGGGCGAGACGCTGCTGCACGTCAGCGAGCCTATCGGCGATGCTGTGCGGGGCGCTTCGGTGCCCATTCCGTGGGCGGCTGATCGCTCATGCATTCCGTACAGTGGGACGGTCCAGCAAGTCGTCGCCCGCCTGCCGGGATTCGCGGTGGCAGTCGTGCAACTCCCCTTCGCTTTCCTGGCGCTTCCCGCTCGGATCATGAGCACGTGTGGTGGAGGCCGCGCCCCACAGCGAGCTGACCCGGGCGGAGGGCTTCGCCGGCCGGACCGATGCGCCGCAGATCCTCGCCGACCGGATCGCCCGACGCCTGTCCGGCCAGATGCGGACCGGCGGGCCGATCAAGGACCCGGAGGGCTGGCTGATCGGCCGCGGGCTGCCGCAGCGCCAGAAGTGCGGCGACGCCCGGTGTGACAACCGTGTGCTTCTCGACTCCGGCCAGGACCGCCCGCGCTGCGAGGACCGGCAGGTCGACCGCCGTGCCCAGCGCCACGAGGTCGCGGCCGCCGTTGACGCCGCGATGCCCGGAGCCTCCGAGACGGAGCGCCGTGTGGCCACCGAGCGGCAGCTGCACGAGAGCGTGACGGCCAGGGCGTGGCCCAAGGCCCGTGAGTGGGAGCAGGTCCGCGCCCGGAAGGCCGCCGCAGCTCAGGCCCGTGCCGAAGCCGCGGCCGCGCAGCTGGCCACCGACGTCCCGGCCGCGCCGGTGGCCCCGGTCGTCCTGCCCGCGCTCCGTCCGGCCGCCGTTGTTCTCGCTGTGGAGCGGACTGACGTCGACGACGGTCAGGAGCTGGTCCTCGAGGACCTGACCCGTGAGCAGGTCCGCGACTGGCGAGTGCGGGCGATGAAGGACCACCAGGTGGTCTTCGACCACATCGACCAGTACGGCGAGACGTCGGCCAGGCGCCTCTTCAGCAACCAGCTGGTCGACCAGGCGCAGCGACTGTCCGGCCTCGGGCATCCGAACCTCGGATACAGCACCTGGAGGCAGGCGTGAGCGGCAGTGAGGTAACCGCAGTGCGACCCGGCCGGGTCGCACTGCGGGCCGCGATGGAGGCAGCGCGCAAGAACGGCGGCAGCCACAAGGCCAAGCCGAAGCCGCGGGTCGGCCGTACGGTGCGCCGCGACGGGCGCGAGCCGATGGGCCTTGGGGCCGCGATTGGCGCGCTGGTCACCGAACGCGTGTGGGAGCTCCCTGCGTCGGCGCGCCGCTGCGCGAGCGGTGGGCGGCCATCGCCCCTGAGCTCGCCGGGCACGTCGCCGCCGTGTCGTACGACGCCGACACCGGCCAACTCATCGTGTGCCCGGAGTCGTTCGGCCTGAGCGACAAAGGCCCGGCTGGAGCAGGCCCGCACCATCGGGGGCCGCCAACGAGTCGGCGGGCCGCACGGTCGTCCGGTCCCCGCGGATCCTGGCGCCCGGCGTGGTGCCGGTGCCCGAGCCGGCCGACGTCGGTCCGGAGCCCGCGACCGCGCCCGCTGGCCCGCCGCGCACCCGAGAGACCGCCTCGGACGGCTACCGCCGCGCGCTTGCCGTGCACCGGGAGGCGGCGCCTGAGTTGCGGGCGGACCCGCACATCGCGGAGGCGGTGGAGCGGCAGACCGCTGCGATGCGGGAGCTGTCACGCCGTGCGTTCCTCGAGCCGGACGTCGTCGCGGACGACGTGCCGGCCTCGATCGAGGCGACCCGGGCACAGCGCCGCCGCCAGGCCGCGGCCGCCGAGGCCGCCGCCCTGCGCCGGTCCCGGCATGAGCGCGCCTGGGAGTCGGGGACGCACGCCGACGTCCCTCAGTCGGCTGCACTGCGCGACACGGCCGAGCAGACCAGCACCCCCTGTACTGGTGGTTGTCACGGCGTAGCGTGACGAGTACACGCCTGGTACACCTTGCGTAGCGGTGTGCGCCGAGAGGGGGAGTCGTGCAAGCGGGTGCCATGCTGGACGGGCGCTACCGGCTGATCGAGCCCATCGGCGCGGGCGGGTTCGGCCAGGTCTGGAAGACGTACGACCCCAACGTCGACCGCCTGGTCGCGGTCAAGGTCCTCACCGGTGATGCGGGCAGCAGTCGGCAGGTGGCCCGGTTCGCCCGTGAGGCCGCAGTAGCCGGCGGCCTGGCTCACCCAAACATCGTCACCATCCACGACTTCGGCTCCGCCGCGTACAACGGGCAGACGTGCGCCTATCTGGTGATGGAGCTCCTGCCCGGCCAGCCGCTCAGCTCCGCACTGCAGGCCTGCGGTGGATAAGTTCACATGGCAGCCAGTTCGTGCCGCATGGAGTGAGGGCTGCCATAAACTCGCGGACGTAGTCCGTGGGCCGGCAGTACGAACGAGGCGCACCAAGTCCCGTGCGTGCGCAGTGCCGCCAGGAGCAAGCCACGCGCCTGCCCCGGCGTCGGACCTTCCCACCCCTGCGGTTGCCGGGGCGTTCAGCTGAGGTAGTTCACCCACCCTGGTACGGACGGGTCGTATCTGGCGATCGCCTCAAGAACCAGGGCGGTGAACGCCACCCACTCGTCCTCGGGGGCCCACGTCTCCCCATCGTTGGCCTGGGCGTAGAACGGACTGGGTGCCCAGGCCAACAGAATGCGATCCTCCGTCGCCTCATGGATCCAGCCCAGGAACTCCCTGCCGTCAACGAGGGCGAAGCCCACCTTGTCAGCGCGTTCAGAGCAGCCGGAGAAGTAGTCGTAGAGCGACTGATCTTCGAACATTTGACCAGCGTAGTGGTATTGCTCCTGGAGCCGCTGCGCACAGCAGTACCCGCGCCCGGACCCAGAACATCCCACCCTGCCTTGGTCAGCCTGCGCTGCGCCTCCGCCGCGATCGACGCTTCCGGCAGCGGTTCACCCGCCGCATCGCGTGCGCCTACGATGAGGCGCTCGCGCTCTGACGCCGGCAGGGATATTGGACCCATTCGGAGATCGAATTCCCGGCGCAACCGGGGCAGGACCGCATCCAGCGGAGCCACTCGCTCCGCCAGACCACGTAGGTCGGACGGGCTGGTGTGCACGAAAGACATCGGCTACCGGTTGCCCGTCTGGAGACGGAAGAACCAGGCAGCCAGCTCGAAACAGCGCTGCACCAGGAGCGGCGCCACCGCCTCCGCTCGGTCGGGGTCACCATCCGCGGAGCCGTGAAGATCCTCGAACGCGGCAGGGACTGTTGCAGGGTTGGGTGTCACCTGGCCTGGCTTGCTGAGAAGCGGCCTGGAAGGACGTTGCAGTGCTCAAGCCATAACCGAAGGAGTTCCGCGAGGACGTCGTGAGGGTCGCGCGAAACCGCGAGCCCGGCGTCACGCTGGAACAGATCGCCACCGACTTCGGGTCCACCCGATCACACTGTCAAAGCTGCTGCGCCGCGCCGCCACCGACGAGGGCGCCAGGCCCGCATCGCCGCCGGTGAGTCGGCCGAACTGCACGAGGCCGGCAAACGAATCCGGCTGCTGGAGCACGAGAACGAGGTACCCAGGCGGGCTGCGGCGCATCTGTCGCAGGCGAACCTCCCGGCAAAATGATGTACCCGCTCGTCCGCGAGCCGGCCGCCGCCGCTGCCCCTTACCGGGTGCCGGTGGCGGTGACGCGCCGGGTGCTCGGACTGGCCCGTCAGCCCTACTACCGGTGGCTGACCAGGCCGGTCACTGATGCTGAGATGGCCGAGGCATACCGGACCAACGCCCTGTTCGACGCGCACCGCGACGATCCCGAGTTCGGGCACCGCTTCCTGCTCGACGAGGCCCGCGCGGCCGGTGAGGTGATGGCCGAGCGGACCGCCTGGCGGATCTGCCGGGACAACGGCTGGTGGAGTGCCTTCGGCAAACGAGCAGGCCGCGGGAAGAACGCCAAAGCCGGGCCACCGGTCCACGATGACCTGGTGCGGCGCGACTTCACCATCGACGGACTGAACCGGTTGTGGCTCATGGACATCGAGGCCGTTCCATGAGGGTCTCCACAAGCCGGCGGTGTCCTTCTTCAGCTCCTCGATTGCGCAGTTCGTCGAGACGGCTTGGCGCCGGCATGCGGCCCTGGCAGTCCTAGGAGGCGTGAACGAGCCTGCCGACACGGCCTCCCAGGAGGAGCTCGACAGCCACTACGACCTGCTCTACAACTGTGTCGACCTGATCCTCGACGCGGTCCGTAGCATCGACCCAACCGTCGTCGCGGAAGAGCCACACGCAACCTGGGTCGAGCTGATCCGCGAGAACTCGCTCTGATCTCTTGCCCGCGAGCCTGTTCGAGGCCGCTGATCAGCCTCCGAGTCCAGCGCGCTCGACGACATCCGTGTCGAAGATGACGAGCACATCGTCGGTGCCCAAGTAGAACGGCCCTGGCCCGTCAGGCTCGTCAGTCGCCGAGCGGCCAGCGGCGATCCACACCTGCCCGGTGGCGGTCCGCAGGTAGATGGCTTCCGGCACCGGAGTCGGGGCGCCGCGCTCCTCGTCGTACCACTGGATGCGGCACGACTCGATCGGGGCGGAGACGACCCCGGCCCAGAGGGGGTGGTCCGCGACCGCGACGCGTGCCGACCCGCCCGGCTTGTTGACCCGGGAGAGGAAGTCGCGCATAGGCGCCGAGTAGAGCTCGACCCCGTAGTAGTCGAACGTGCTGCCCCACACAGCCGAGTAGGTGCCGCCGTCGTCCATGATCAGCTCGACGCCCATCGTAGGCTCGTGCCACGCGCCGTAGTCCCACTCGTCGGGATCGGTGCCTTCGTTTCCGACCATAAGCACGAAGTAGTCGACCGCGACGATGGTTCGTCCGCGCAAGCCGGCGACGATTCGTCCGTAGCTGTCGGAGGTCAGGGGCGGCGCGGTACTCACCGGGACATCCTGACAGTGGCACTTCGACCCGGGCGAGCCGATTTCGCGGGTCGGGGACGGGCCGGGCCGGTCGCGGGGAGTGAGCTGAGACCGGCCCGACACCCGCGAGAGCCACCTGTCGGCGAAGAGTCAGATCATGATCCTTCTCGGCGCCAAATCCTGCACCAAAACTACTACCGACGCCAATTGCATCGGATGCGAATAGGCGACACTCGCCCTGGAAGCTGGCCGGAGACTGCACGGAAGCGGTCCAAGCAGGGTTGTTGGCCTCGGAGTCACGCCGCGTGTTCGCGGCAAGGGCCGCAAGGACTGGCTGCCGGCCTTCCGGGACGCCACCTTGGTCAAGGCCGCGTACGCCTACGGCCTGCGACGCAACGAGACCCGGATGCTCGGCCTCACCGACTTCGGCCACAACCCAGAAGGCCGGGAGTTCGGTGAGTACGGCACCCTGCTGGTCCGCTACGGCAAGGCCAAGAAGGGGGCGCCGCCCAAGCGCCGCAGCGTGCTGACCGTCTGGCGCTGGACACCTGGCACGATCGAGGAATGGATCAGCGAAGTCCTGCCTGGCATGCGGCATTCGCCAAGCCGGTCCCTCTGGGCCGTCCGAGCGAGGCCCGCGAATCGGGGTCCAGCGGCTGGACTCCCGCTTCGCCGCCTACCGGGACGCCGTCGGCCTGGACCCCGCGTTGGAGTTCCACTCGCTGCGCAGGTCCTACATCACCCACCTGATCGAGGACGGCGCTGGTCAGACGCGGTGCGAAGGGTGCCGCAGCGCTTCCTGAGCGGACAACACGACGTACCAACGACTGATCAGGGACGGCGTGCGGATGTGCGTCGGCGAGGGGCCTCCGTATAGGGGTAGGGGATCGGGGCGGACAGCGGGAGCGTCTCTGACCTGCTGTTTCTCTGGCTCGTAGTGCAAGGTGGGTGGAAGCCGAGGGGCGGAGTGCGGGGGCGGTTGGACCGTTCTGCTCCCTGTGCCGGCCCTGTAGGAGCACTTGGCCATGTCCGGCTGGCGGCCGACATGGCAGGTCGCCTCGTACTCCCTGAAGGCCGGCCGGACCGTCTCCTGCTCGTCGGTAGCGGCGGCAGCCGGTTGGTACGGCGGATCGCACCGATGCTGACCCAGCGGACCACCAACGGGACCGCCACCACTGATCACCGGCCCCTGCTGAGAGATGGGGGCAGATGTGAGAGCCGTAGGTCGCTGCGGATCGGCGTCCGGGCATCCCGTCGTATTGGAGGCATCTTGAAGCGGGCCGCTGCCAGAGGGGGCGGCGGAGCCCTCAGACGGATCGCTTCCCGGCCCTCGCCAGATGCTCCGGTGGGTCACTCGCCCGTCCCGTCGCAGGGATCCCGCCCGGTCCGGGATCGGTGGCGGTCGCGGTGCATGGGATCGCCGCGGGGTGGCCTGTGGCGCCTCCACCGCCACTGATCGTCGCTGTCCAGGCCCGGGGCACGTGCGATGCGGCCGGTCCGACTGCCCTTTCGGCCAGGCGGAACCGCCGGAAAGGACAGCCGGGCGTGGAGCCGTCCCGCCCCAGAATGAATGCGTTGTCCGCACTCGCCTTCTCGGTGGTGGCGTACCAGTGTCTGACGGGAAACGACAGTTCTGCGCAGTGTCGCAACCGCGGTGATGGTCGCAGTGCTGTGCGGCTCGGCCGTCGTCTTCTCGCAGACGTCGGCCCATGCCGGCACCGTGCCCATCCCCTGTTCCGGTTACCACATCGATCCCGCGAACCCTTCCAGGTGGGTGCACGACTGAGGAATTCGTGATCGTGCCGCCGCTTGGCCGGCGTGGAGAGCGAACCACGACTGGAGCAGGGGAAACGGGAAACTAGCTCGCATCAGTGCTCGCCAAAAGGAATGAAGGCATGACGTTGGTCAAGGGGTGGGTGGATGTGCACGCGCATTTCACCCCGCCGGTTACCGAAGAGCAGCGGCTCAAGCAGTGGCAAGGCATGCGCTCGCAGCAGTTCTTGGCGCCGCAGCCGTACGACTGGAGTCCGGAGTCCGCCTTGGAGCACATGGACCGGACCGGTATCGCCATGCAACTGCTCAGCAACACCCACGCCTTCTCGCTGCCGGCGTTGCGCGATTCCAACGACTACGGAGCGAAGATCGTCGCGGGCCACCCGACACGGTTCGGGCTGTTGGCGGCGCTCCCCACCGACGACCCCGAGGCGGCACTGACCGAGATAGAACGAGCCCGATCGGATCTGCACGCCGACGGATACGCGGTGAGCGCCCGGTACAACGGGGTGTTCCTCGGCGACGAGCGGCTGGAACCCGTGTGGGCCGAGCTGAACCGCCGCCAGGCGGCCGTCTTCATCCACCCGAACACCATCGCGCCACCCCAACTCGGCCTTCCCGCCGTTTTGATGGACGTGGCGTTCGAGACCGCCCGGAGCGTCGTCGACATGCTCTACGCCGGGGTGCTCCGCCGCTACCCCGACCTGACGGTGATCCTCGCCCATGCCGGGGGAGCACTGCCCGGATTGTCCGGACGGCTGGAGCAGTTGGGAGCGGAGCCCTGGGTGCCCAACGCGCAGAACATCACCCGGGACGAGATCCGTGAGCACCTGGGCAGGCTGTACCTGGACACCGCCAACGCGGGAGACGACGCCCCTCTCGCGTCGGCTCTCGCCATGGTCCCGCGTGACCACGTGGTCTACGGCTCCGACAGCGGCGCGCCGTGCAATACGGACGAGACGTTGGCGGCCAATATCCGGGCGCTCCGTGACTCCCGCGTGCTGCTCGAAGGCGAGACGGATCAACTGGGCCATCGAGGCTGGGACCTGTTCCCGACTGCCGGCCGCCGCGCCGGCAGAAGCTGAACCGCTGGTCAGGCGGCCTGCCGCCGGAGAACTCGGAGCGGATCCGGGGCATTCGGGGAAAGGGCACATGTCCTGGTTGCCGCCACCCCCTCAATGAGGCCGACTGGCAGGTGGCCGAGGCCGCCCGCCCGGCGGCCATTCCTTCCCATGTGCTCAGCCACAACCTTCGTCACTCCTCTTGCCTTCGCCTCCGTCGGTCAGGAAAACCTGTCGGAGTCAGGTCGTCCGACCGGAATCTGACCGGCGAACAGAACGTCGTGTCCGGCCGATCGCAGCGCCCGGGCGGTCGGGATCATGGGGAAGACGTGACCGGATCTGGACGGGCCGGTGAACAGGATTCGCACGGCGTGCACTCCCTTGCTGCGGGGCACCGCGCTTCTGTCGGTGTCGCATGGGGTGAGCCCCTTTCAAAGGAAACGACGCGTTCCGGCGGGGGAGGGTTGATCCAAGGGGTAACCGTCATGGATCCGCGCGTCGGGCGGTGTCGTCACGGACGCTCTCTCACAGGCGTGCCGCGCGGCCCAGGGCCGCGGCCTCTCCCCGGGTGCGTACACCCAGTTTGGACAGGATCTGCCGGACATGGAACTTGACGGTGTGTTCGCTGACATGCAGGTGTTCGGCGATCTGCGGATTGGTCCGGCCGCGGGCGATTTCCACCATCACCTCACGCTCCCGTGGGCTGAGTTCGCGCAGCAGCTCGACATCGGTGCTGGGCGGCAGGACGAGCGGGATGCGGGCGGTGAGCGTGGTGCCCCAGCCGGGCACGGTGTCCATGCTGAAGTCGCCGCCGAGCGGCGCCAGGCGCTCACGCATCCGGTATTCGCCTTGATGCCGCGGGAACGGGGCGCAGTCGCCGTCGTCACGGACCTCCAGCACCAGCCGGTCGTCGGTCACCTGCCAGGCCACGCGGATCCGGCGGGGGCGGGTGTGCTCCAGCATCGCCAGCACGCAGCCGCGGGCCACGGCGGTCGCGGCCTCGCCCACCAGAGTCGGAAGCAGCCGGTCGGCGGCCACGGGGGGCACTGTCTCCAGGGCCACGTCGGTGTGGAGCACCAGCGGCCGCAGTTGCTCGGTGAGCAGCGTGAAGGCGCGTTCCGCGGTGCATTCCTGGGCGGCGGAGGCGGTGCGCAGAGTGGTCAGGGCGGTGGAGGCGATGTCCGCGGCCGCCTGACGTGCCTGGGCGTCGTCCAGCCGCCGGGAGCGAAGGGCGGCGAGGAGGGCCTGGAGCGTGACGGCGTGTGTGTTGCGGGCGATGAGGAGCTGCTTGGCGTGCTCCCCGGCGAAGAAGCGCTCCGCCGCCGTGGTCGATGACGGGCCGGAGCGCGACAGCAGGGCCGCCGCGAGTTCCCACCCGCACTGCACCGCCGGGTAGGCGTGCTCGGTGTCCACCGGGTCGGTGGCGTCGGCCAGGACGAGGAGGCTGCCGGGTGCCCACGGCCCCGCGGTGGCGGCCACCAGGGCCGGGCGGGTGGTGCCGCCGACGGCGACCGGCTTGTGCCAGGGGTGGCCGGGTACCGCCAGCGCGGCCAGCGCGGCCAGTTCGTCGGCACTCGGCCTGTCGCCGTCGTCGGCGGCGGGTGTCACGCTGATCTGTCCGGCGACCAGGGCGGCGGCCCAGCGGTGGGGGACCTTGTCGTGGATCGCCGCCGACAGGCTTGGCAGTATCTCGTCGGCAGCGGTTGTGGCGAGTACCAGTGCCCAGTCTTCGGTCACCATGACTTCCCTGCTCTATCAGCTAGGTACAAACTCTCCCAAAGAGCAGCCAGGCTCTCCTGGGCGCGATGTGGTCGTCATGCTGTCGCGCGTCTGCGCGTGGACATGGGCGTCAACGGTGCTGGTGCGCCGTGGCCGTGGATCACGTCGACCCTTCGCCTTCTTCCACGCTTGCCCCCGGGCCGACACTTTGCCGCGCGACTCTCACCTCCCACCAAACGGAGATGTGACCCATGTCCGAACACAAGCGCAAGATATCCCGGCGAAATGACGAGCGCGTGGCGGGCATTGTCTCCTGGGGGGAAGGGTGTGCCGAAGCGGGCAAGCCCGGGGTCTACACCAAGGTGCTGGACGGGCTGCGGAAGGACAGCAAGACCGAGGCATGGGCCTACAGC
The DNA here is from genome assembly GCF_042869815.1 of Streptomyces sp. NPDC006739. Taxonomy (NCBI): domain Bacteria; kingdom Bacillati; phylum Actinomycetota; class Actinomycetes; order Kitasatosporales; family Streptomycetaceae; genus Streptomyces; species Streptomyces sp. NPDC006739. The sequence goes on along the minus strand of NZ_JBIAGM010000013.1, from coordinate 96,091 downwards.
CCGTATGGCCTCCCCGACCCGCACCCGGGTCCGGCGCGGACTTCGACCGGAGACCGCGACCGTTCCGGAAGCCAAGGTCGGCACCCCGGTTTCCGCCTTCTGGACGGTGACCAACTGGATGGCGGCCGTGGACGGCACCCTCGGCGGCTTCCTCGGCTCTTCGCGCACGGCACGGTCGACCATCGCCGACGGTGAGACGCAGACCAGCACCATCGAGGTGCCCGGGGGCAGCACGTCGCTGGACATCGCCCTCGGCGGTGCCTCCGACCCATCCGCCGACCTCGACCTCGCGGTGTGCGACACCGACGACGAGGTGGTCGGGCAGTCCGGCGGTCCCACCGCCGACGAGTCGGTGTCCCTCGGCCCGGCGGCCGGTACGTACACCGTCGAGGTCATGGACTACTCGGTGCCATCGGGCTCGACCGCGTATGACTACCACGACACGGACTTCCCCAGCACGATCGCCTCGATCACGGTGGGCGGGCCGCCGTCGGTGAAGCTGACCACGGGCGGTTCGACGACGGCGTCCGCTGACGGCACCGTCGCGGCAGCTCCGCCCGAGGGCCGCGACATCTTTGCCGAGGTGCGGCTGCGAAGTGCCGGCGGGGCGACCGTGCGCGTCGGCGGCGTGAAGATCGAGAACGTCACGCCGTAGCGCCACAAAGGCAGCAGGGGCGGACGTCCGGTCATGGACGTCCGCCCCTGCTGCCTTTGTGGCATGAGTTCGAGGTCAGCCGTACAGCGCCACGCGCGGTTGCACCGTCCCCGCAGCGCCTCGAGTGATCACTGTGACCCGGTACCGCTCGGTGAGGGTCTCGCCCGGACGCAGGGTTTGTTGGGCGGCCACGAGGTCGGTGAACAGCGTTCCGGTCTGGCTGGCCACCGGCACGATCTCCCGCTGACCGGCAGCGTTCCGCCGTTCGACCAGGATGTCCGCGGGCGCCAGGTAGGGGCCGGTGTCAGGTGACTCCACGAGGATCTGCGGGGCCACGACCTGGTCGGTAGACGAGTTGTTGCGGTAGGTCACCGTGAACGTGTGCGATTGACCCGCCGCAGGAAGGGCCCTGACGGGTGCGTCCACGAAGTCGGCGGGAACCAGAGCGGGCGTCGAGGTCGAGGCGACGGTGGCCGTGCTCGCCAGGGCGGGCGCGGCCCCGGCCATGCCGACGCCGACCAGTGCGGCGGTGAGCGCCAGAGTCGCTCCCCGGAGACGGTGGTTGATCGATGACACCTGTTCAGCCCTCTTGAGGTCGATGCGTGGGATTACTGAGAGCGGTCACTGTTCGCCTTCGCAGACGCCCTCGACCGCGAACTTCTGGTACAGGTGCGGGTAGGCGACGGTACCGGCCGGATAGTGGTCGAGGTGCGAGGCGAACTCCGGCGTGTGGAACGCGGCCCGGAGGTGCTCGGTGGATTGCCAGACCGCGACGTTGGTGAAGAGCCCGCTGCCGGCGATACCGCGATACAACTGCGCCGACACAAGGCCCCCGGCCTTGGCCATGTACGCCGCGTCGTCCGTCCAGGCGGCCAGCACCTCGTCCTCCTTGCCTTCCGGGGCGACGAACGTGTTGATGATGGTGACGGGGCCGGCGTTCTCCTCCTGCTGGTCGAGGAACTGGGTGGACTCGTCGAGGCTGCCGAAGTTGAGCATGATTTCTCCATGAGGTCGGGAAGCGGGTTGGTGGAATCGAGGAAACGCGAAACCGCCGTGGACATGGATGACGGTTCGGTGAGGGGGTCGCAGTGACGGCTTCGTCCCGTACTTTTGGTTATGCGGCGCCCCATTGATGGGCGAGTGCGGCCGCCTCCCCGCGGGTGCTGACGCCGAGCTTGCCGATGATCTTGGCGACGTGGAACTTCACCGTCGACTCGCTGATGTGCAGGGCCTGGGCGATGTCCCGGTTGCGGCGGCCCCGGGCCAGTTGCCCAAGGACCTCCAGCTCCCGTGCGCCGAGCGCGGTCAGCGGGTCCTGACGGGGTGTGCTGGACGAGGCGAGAGGGATGTCGAGGTTCACCGTCGTGCCCCACCCCGGCACGGCGTCCACGTCGAGCCGCCCTCCGAGCGGTGCCAGTCGCTCGGTGACGCGACGGGCGTCGAGAGCGCCGCGGGAGAGGGTGCCGGGCCCGTTGTCCCGCACGGTGGCGCGTAGTTCGTCCGCACCGATCTTCCAGCCGATGTGGACGCGGTGTTCTCCGTCGTCGGGACCGTGTGTCTGGTCGTCCAGTAATGCGTGCACGGTGGCCCGCACCACGGCAAGTGCCGTGTGGGTGACGTCGGCGGGAAGCAGCCGGTCGGTGCCGTCCTCCGCATGGGGCGCTCCCAGTTCCAGCCCCACGCCGCGGGCGCGCAGGATCCGGCGCAGCGACACCGTCAGCCGCGCGAAGGCGTCCCCGGCCCGCTCCTCCATCAGCACGCGGTCGAGTTCGACCCGGGAGCGCAGTTCGGCGAGGGCGGAGACGGCGAGGTCGACGGCGCGCGTACGGGCGTTCGCGTCGTCCAGGGTGCGATCGCGCAGGACGCCGAGGAGCGTGGTCAACGCGGCCCCGTGTGCGTCGCGGAGTTCGGCGATGGCCACGGCACGGGCGGCTGCGGCCGCGCGCGAGGCGGCCAGCGAACCGGGCAGCGGCTCGCTGCGCAGACCCTCCCGGTACGCCGTCACGAGGTCCCACAGCGCCTGGGCGGACATCACGTGCTCGCCCGGTACCGGGGTGTCCTCGGTGCGTACGAGGACCAGCAGCGCGCCTTGCCCCGTGATGTCGCTGGCCAGAGCGAGCACGGGCACGTCGACGCCGGCCAGCCGGGCCCGCCCCTGCCAGCCGCCCTGCGCCGGCACCAGCGGCCGCAGGGCGGCCACCTCGGTGGCGGTGATGACGTCGCCGGGCCGGCCGGGGGACTCGCCGATGATCTTGAACGGTGTGTATGAGCAGTTGCCGGCCAGCTGGGCGATCTCCCGGTGCGGAATCGTCTTCGCGAGGGCGGAGGACAGTCGTGCCAGGTGCTCGGACAGCGGTGCCTGGATCAGCTCGACCGCCGACATCAGGTCCATGTCCGTCAGCGTAGGCAGCTGGACTCTTCCGCCGGATCATCCTTTCAGTCAGTTGGAACTGCCCGGAAGGACAGTGGAAGCCGAGCTTCCACAGGAGAGGCTGGAGGTACTGGAAACGGGCGTTGATTGTGTGGCCACACCAACGGCGAAGACGTCGGTCCAGTCCGCAGAGCCAACGTCGAGCACTTGAGGAGAAAATGTGAGCACCGTCTTCAGGCGGCTCCGCAAGGTCGGAGTGACAGCCCTGGTGGTGAGTTCCGCACTCGGGGCCATGTTCCTGTCACAGACACAGGCTTTCGCAGGCGGGGTCACGCCCCCGCCCTCGCCGCCCGGCTGCGGGGTCTGCTGACCGGTGTCTGTCCCGGTCCGGCAAGGGCTGCTGAGTGTCCGCCGAAGCTCTTCGTCCTGGTACTCCAGTAGTAACCCGCCGATCGCGTCCCGCGGGGGACACGGCCGAATGCGCCGACGATGTCCGCCGCGGGACATGATCAACCCGCTGTCGCAGCCGGTCAGTGCCGACTCCTTGAGTGCGGTTGACTGATGTGCCGCCGGGCGGAGCCCAGCATGCCTTTCCCGCCGGATCGTTCTTTCGGTCAGTTGGAACCGTCCCAAAGGACAGCGGTGGCCGGGCCGCCGCGCTGGAAGCTGGAGGCGTTGCCCACGACCGGCCGCTGCCACGGCGGGCCGGGCCATTCGTACGACGGGAAGTGACAGGCATGAAGGCCATCTCCTACGCGGAGTACGGCGGTCCGGAGGTTCTGCGGCCGGCGGAGGTGACGGAGCCGCACGCCCGGCCCGGGCAGGTGCGCGTGAAGATCGTGGCCGCCGCCGTCAACCCCATCGACTTCAAGATCCGCCGGGGCTGGGCCCCGCAGATGGGCCCAGCGTCCCTCCCCGCCGTCCCCGGCCTGGAAGGAGCCGGCGTCGTCGACGAGGTGGGGGCGGGCGTCGACGGTGTGTCGGTCGGGGACGAGGTCATGGTCTGGACCGACACCGGCTCCTACGCCGAGTACGCCCTGGCCTCGGACTTCGCCCTCAAACCGGCCGGCCTGGACTGGGAGACGGCCGCCGCGCTGCCGGTGGCCGTCGAGACCTCCGACCGTGTGCTGGGCGAACTCGCGGTGGGCCGGGGGGAGACCCTGCTGATCCATGGGGCCGCGGGCGTGGTCGGTTCCGTCGGCGTCCAGATCGCCGTGGCCCGCGGAGTCACCGTGATCGGTACGGCGTCCGAGGCCAACCACGACTTCCTGCGCTCACTCGGCGCGATCCCCGTGGCGTACGGTGACGGCCTCGCCGACCGGGTCCGCACTGTCGCCCCACACGGCATCGACGCCGTTTACGACGTCGCCGGCATCGACGCGCTGGACGTCTCCGTGGAACTGCGCGGCGGCACCACGGACCGCATCGTCACCACCAACGACGCACGCGCCTTCGAGCTGGGCATCACCTTCTCCATCGGCGGCCGACGGTTCGGACCGCAGCTCGCCCACTACGCCCGCCAGGCCGCCGAAGGCCGGCTGCGCGTGCGCGTCGACCGCGGCTTCCCGCTCGTCGACGCGGCCGGGGCGCACGAGCTGATCGAGTCCGGCCATGCGCGCGGCAAGGTGCTCCTACGCCCGTGAGCGGGTCTCTTACTTGTTCACCAGTGACATGTGGTGCTCGTTGTAACGGTCTCCCTTGACCCCGATCCGTCCCGCGAGTTCGTTGAGGTCCGACAGCTCGTCCGCGGAGAGCGGAACACGCGTGGCGCCGGCGTTCTCCTCGATGCGCGTGGTGCGCCGGGTGCCGGGGATCGGCACGATCGACGGCTGCTGGGCGAGCAGCCAGGCGAGGGCCACCTGCCCCGGTGTGGCTTCCTTGGCCGTCGCGAGGGCGGCGATGTGCTCGACGAGTGCCTGGTTCGCCGCCCGGTTCTCGGCCGTGAACCGCGGGATGGTGGTGCGGACGTCGTCGGCCGCGAACGGTGTCGAGGCGTCCACCGCCCCGGTGAGGAACCCCTTGCCCAGGGGGCTGAAGGGCACGAAACCGATGCCGAGTGCCGCGCACGTCGGCAGGACCTCCGGCTCGGGGTCCCGGGTCCACAACGAGTACTCGCTCTGCACCGCCGTCACGGGGTGGACGGCGTGGGCGCGTCGGATGGTCTGCGCACTGGCCTCCGAGAGCCCGAAGCAGCGGACCTTGCCCTCCTGCACCAGTTCGCCCACCGTGCCGGCGACGTCCTCGATCGGAACGTCCGGGTCGACGCGATGCTGGTAGAACAGGTCGAGCCTTTCGACCCCCAGCCGCTTGAGCGAGGCGTTCGCGACGGAACGGATCTGCTCGGGCCGGCTGTTCAGCCCGACGGACGCACCGTTCTCGATGCGGAAGCCGAACTTGGTGGCGATGACCACCTGGTCGCGGACCGGGGCCAGGGCCTCCCCGACGAGTTCCTCGTTGACGTAGGGGCCGTAGACCTCAGCGGTGTCGAAGAACGTGACCCCCAGATCCACGGCTCCGCGGAGTACGGCGATCATGTCGCTCCGGTCGCCCGGGTTGGGTCCGTAGCTCTGGGACATGCCCATGGCGCCGAGGCCGATGGCGGAGACCCGCAGGTCGCGTCCGAGCGTGCGCGTGTGCATTCTTCCTCCTTGGTGGTGTGTCACCGTGGCAAAACCTGCGGGAACAGGCGCAGGGCGTTGGCTGTGGTGAGTGAGCGCCACGTGGTGCCTTCGGCCGGTGGGGCGGCCGTGTCGATCGCCGCGATGTGGGCGTCGGCGAAGGGCGGTGGCGTCCAGCAGTAGTCGCTGCCGAAGAGCACGCGGTCGGGGTCCACCAGCTTCAGCAGTGCGGGAGCCTGGCGTGGGAAGGCCGTACCCGCGAGGTCGTAGTACAGGGCGGCCAGTTGCTGCACGGCGTCGAGCGGGGGTGCCTCCTGCGACGGCACGAAGAGCCGCATGAACTCGTTGACGCGGTCGGCCAGGACCGGGATCGCGCCACCGCAGTGCGGGACGATCACCCGCAGGTTCGGATGGCGGGTCAGGACGCCTGCCATCACCAGGTCCGTGACGGTGCGGGCCGTGTCGAAGATGTACTCGACCATCGGGCGCGGCCGGCCGAGCGCGGACTGTTCCCAGCACACGGGGGAGGTGGGGTGCAGGAAGACCACGGCTCCTCGGCGGTCCAGCTCTGCGAAGACCGGCTCGAGGCGGGCGTCGCCCAGGTAGACACCGTGGGTGTGCGTCAGCAACGCCACGCCGTCGGCGCCGAGTTGGTCGAAGGCGTAGGCGATCTCCTCCAGCGCGCCGTCCACGTCCGGCAGTGGGAGCGAGACGAAGGTGCCGAAGCGGCCGCGGTGGTCGCGGGCCAGTTCGGCGGTGTACTCGTTGACGCGGTGGGCGAGGAGGCGGGCCGCCTTGTCGTCGCCGAAGTGCACGCCGGGGGAGGACAGGGAGAGCATCGCGGTCTCGATGCCGTTGCGGTCCATCAGATCCAGATGGTCCCGCACGGACCACGACGGCCAGCCGCCCATGCCGTCGGGGTGGGCGTGGCCGGCCGCGGTCGCCTGCTCGACGTAGAAGTCGGGCAGGAAGTGGGCGTGAACGTCGATGAGACCGGAGGTCATGGCTGGGGATCCCTTCCCGTGGGGCTTGGGTTGTCGAGGTCGGCTGTGCGCTGCCGCTACTCCACCTGCTCGCCTCCGGCCAGCCGGACCTCTTCGTTGTCCAGGGCCGCCTGGAGCCGGCGGAGCACGGTGTCGTCGATCCGCGCCTCGTCCCTCAGCCGGACGACGGTCGCGCGCTTCGTGGCGATGAGAGCGAGGCGGAGGTCGGTGTAGTGGCGGTTGTGGAGCAGGGCGGGATCGTTGTCGGTGCCCGCGTCCCTTGCCCGGACGGTCGCCAGGTTGGCCTCGTACTCCTGCCGCAGCCACTCCGCGACCTTGGGGGCGGTGCCCAGTTCGGCGGCCAGCTGCGGCAGCGCCTTGATGGCCTCCTCGGTCGCCGTGGTCTCGGCGAGGATCTGCTCCTGGTCGACGGAGGTGTCGCGGGGCAGCCGGGCCCAGCGCACGACGCCCGGCAGCAGCAGTCCTTGCGCCACGAGGGTCACCACGATGACGCCGGAGGTGACGAAGACGATGAACGCGCGCCCGGGGAACGGCTCGCCCGAGTGGAGGGTCTGGGGGACCGACAGCGCCACGGCCAGTGACACCGCGCCCCTAAAGCCCGCCAGTCCGCTGACCACTCGGGCCCGGTCGCTCATTCTCCGCAGGCGCTGCTCGGGGCGCCGGTCGACCGCGCGGATCAGGTAGGCGGAGGAGAAGAGGAACGCGAACCGGACGGCGACCAGGACCACGCTGACCACCCCGATGGCGATCAGGGCGTCTCGGAGGTCGGACCGGCTCAGATGGCGCAGCGCGTACTGCAGTTCCACTCCCACCAGGACGAACAGCGCGCCGTTGATGATGAACGTGGCCAGTGGCCAGAAGGCCAGTGCCTGGCGGCGATGTTCGGCCCGGATGAGGCTGGGCGCCACCTGGGCCATGATCAGGCCGCTCACCACGACCGCGAGGACACCGGAGGCGTGGATCAGCTCGGCCAGCAGGTACGCCGTGAACGGTGCGAGGATCATGACGAGGTTGCCGAGCAGGGGGTCGTCCAGCCGGCGGCGCAGGTTCATGTTGACCCAGGCGACCGCGACGCCGACCGCGGCCCCGCCGCCGTATGCCAGCAGGAACAGCGCGCCCACATGCGGAAGGGTGAGGTGTTCCTCGCCCACGGTGATACCGACCGCCAGGCCGTAGATCACCAGCGCGGTGCCGTCGTTGACGAGGCTCTCCGCGCGCAGGACCGTGATCTGCCGGCGCGGCAGCGAACCCGCCAGGGCGCTGACGGCGGTGGCGTCGGTGGGCGCCACGGCCGCGCCCAGGGCCCAGGCCGGTCCCCACGGCAGTCCGAGCGCGTGCCCGGCGATCGCGACCGCCCCTGCGGTGAGGATCACCAGCACGGTGCTGAGCAGGACGATGCCGCGCAGGTTCGTCCGGATCTCCCGCATGGACGTGGTCAGGCTCTCCCAGTACAGCAGTACGGGAAGGAAGAGCAACAGAACGACGTCGGGCGGGAGTTGGGTCTGGCGGACGGCCGGGACGAGGCCGATCAGGGCGCCCAGGACCAGGAGCACGACGGGCGGGGCGATTCGGAAGCGCTGCCCCAGGAAGTTCCCCGCCAGCACGGCCGCGCCCAGGACGACGACGAGTTCGAGACCGAGCATGACACTTACTCCGGTGCGGGGCCGGCCGACGGTGGCGGCTCGGCGGCTTGGGTCGGGATCGTCCTGGTCATCGGGGCAGCAGCCGCAGCGTCGTGGCGCGTGCCGCCACCATGGGACCGACGTACGCGTCCCCGAAGCGGCCGTACTTGCTCCGGTACGCCGTGTCGATACGGTCGTTGGTCCCGGGGTCCGGCACCTCTTCGAAGGTGACGTCCTTGTCGACCCCGCCGGAGCGGACGTGGCCCACTTGGGTCGCGACGGCGGTGCGCCACCAGCCGCCGCGCTCACCGCGGAAGGAGCGGACGTACAGGTCGTCGCCGTCGCGGACGACCCAGATCGGCACCGGTGCGCGCAGCGTGCCGTCACGCCGGAGCGGGGCCATCTCCAGTTCGTCGGCCCCGGCGATGCGGTCGAGTTCGTCGCCTGTCCAGGTAGTCATCGGGTGTGTTCCCGTCCTCGTGATCCGGTGGTGGAGGCGCCGTCGTCAGGCGGGAGCCGCGGTGAGGGGCTCACCGAGGTGGGCCCGGGTGAAGCCGAGTGAGTCCTCGACGACGCGGTAGTCGGTGATCAGGCCGTCCGTGACGGTGAAACGCGTGATCATCTCGCTTTCGAGCACCTGCCTGGAAGGATGGAACCGGGAGGAGTACCGGCCCGGCACCAGGACTCGGGCGTCAGAGCCGGATCGCCCGGGATCGTTCAGGTCGCGTCGGCCGCGAAGTGGGAGAGGACACGTTCCATGCCGCGCGCGCCGAAGGTGTCCGAGTACGCCTCGACGGTGGTGATCGCCTGTCTGGTCATAGCTGTCGGTCCCGTACCGCCGGTCACGGACGCAGCAGCGTCTTGATGGCGCGGCGCTCGTCCATGGCCTTGTAACCCTCGGCAGCCTCGTCCAGGGGAAGGGTGAGGTCGAAGACCTTGCCCGGGTTGATACGGCCGTCGAGGACGCGCTCGATCAGGTCGGGAAGGAAGGCGCGCACCGGAGCGGGGCCACCGCGCAGGCCCACGTGGGAGAAGAAGAGTTCCTGGCCGTCGATCTGCGTGCCGTGCGGAAAGCCGACGAAGCCGACGTTGCCACCCGGACGGGCGGATTGCACGCCCTGGTGCATCGATTCCTGCGTGCCGACGCACTCGAGCACCGAGTCGGCGCCGATGCCGTTCGTCAGTTCCTTGACGCGTGCGACGCCTTCCGCACCCCGCTCGGTGACGATGTCGGTGGCGCCGAACTCCAGGGCCAGCTTCTGCCGGGACTCGTGCCGGCTCATGGCGATGATCCGCTCGGCGCCCAGCTCCTTCGCGGCGATGACCCCGGACAGGCCCACCGCGCCGTCACCGACGACCACGGCCGTCGAACCGGTCCTGACCTCGGCGGCCTTGGCGGCGTACCAGCCGGTGCCCATGACGTCGGACAGGGTCAGCAGGCTCGGGATCAGCTCCTCGTCCGGCTGCTCGGGGGTGGTGACCAGGGTGCCGTCGGCGAGGGGGACACGCAGGTACTCGGCCTGGGCGCCGTTGACCCACTGCGCGTGCTGGCAGGAGGTGTGGTAACCGGCCTGGCAGATCGGGCAGGTGTTGTCGGAGGCGACGAAGGAGCCGATGACGAACTGGCCCGGCCGGACGCCGGAGACGTCGCTGCCGACCTCCTCGACGACGCCGACGTACTCGTGACCGATCGGCTGCGGTTCGGCGACCGGCAGGACTCCCCGGTAGCTCCAGAGGTCGGAGCCGCACACACAGGCGGCGACGGTGCGGATGACCGCGTCCGTCGGCGCCGTGATCTTCGGCTCGGGGGCGTTCTCCACCCGGATGTCACCGGGCGCGTGAATGATGGTTGCTCGCATGGTGCTTCCCAGCTCTCGTCGTGTCTTCGTGGTGTCAGGGGTGGACACGGGCGGTGACGCGCGGGCCGTCGTAGACGTCGTCGGTAACGTGTTCGAGCCAGGTGGCGTCGTCTGTCCCCCAGAGGGGGAGATGGGTCATGAACCGGTCAGGCGCGGCGCCATGTCAGTGCTCTTCACCCGGGGGCGTGTGTCCGATGTCGCCGGGGCGGGCTTCGATGACGTCACCGCCGCGGGACTGAACCAGCGCGATGCCCTCGACCCGCGGTGGATCACGTCGGCGTAGGCGTTGCCGGTGAACCACTTGGCGGGAAGCTTCCTGCTGGGAGACTGCTTCAGCAATTCATGGAGTGTCGTCCCTCTGAGGTGACGCTGCCGACGGACCGTGCGGCGCAGGTGTGTCTGGGGGATCGTCAGGTGGGGTGGGTCCGGGCGAAGCGGCGTCAGCCGGACTGGTCGCGCTTCTCCACGATCTCCTTGAGCTGCGTCATCGCGGTCATGGCGTTGGGCCATCCGGTGTAGAAGGCCAGATGGGTGATGACCTCGATCAGTTCGTCCTTGGTGACACCGTTCTCCAGGGCCTTGCCGAGGTGGAAGCCGAGCTGGTCGGTCCGGTACAGGGAGGCCAGAGCGGTGACGGTGACGAGACTGCGGTCGCGCGGGGACAACCCCGGCCGCTCCCAGATGTCACCGAACAGGACGGTGTCGGTCACCTCCGCGAGCTTGGGGGCGAACTCCTGGATGGCCGGCGGCGCGAACTTCTTCCGTTCGGACATGAGGTGGTGCTCCTGGCGTGTTTTCGGGTGGGGGGACTGTGCGCTGCCCGGTCTTCGACCGGCGGCTGGGTGGGACGGCGGGACTGCTCACCGAAGAACGAGGTGAGCCCGGCGGGGGCGGAGGAGAGGTGTACGTGGCCTTCGAGGCGGCCGCCGTTCCTGCCCGCGGGCCTGATGTGCTGGCCGTGCTCGGGAGCCTGCGGGGGACCGGTGAGCGCCAGGTCGTTGCCGAAGCAGGGGACAATCGTCCGCACTGGCTCTCCTCTCCTCCTCCGCCTGCCGCAGGAAAACCGGATATCGGTGACATCCGGGAAGTTCTTCGTTCCGGAGATCGGCCTTCCCGCTCTTCCGGGTGTGCGCTCCGCAGACCGGTTCCGGTCACCGAACACAGCACCGACCATGCCACTTTCACGGGAACCCGCAAAGGGGAGAATTCCATCCGGGGATTCCCTTATCCAGGGGAGAAATCCTTACCCCCCTTCCAGTGACCGAGCGATGCCACACTGGCGTCATGGTCGGCGACGCGCATCTGCATGAGCTGGGAGAAATCCTCAAGGCGCGCAGGGCCGAGCTGAGCCCGCGCACCGTCGGTCTGCCCGACACCGGCGGCCGACGGGTGCCAGGCCTGCGCAGAGAGGAGGTCGCCCTGCTCGCTGCCATCAGCACGGACTACTACACACGGCTGGAGCAGGGCCGTATCCAGCCGTCCCGGTCGGTGTTGGCCGCTCTTGCCCACGTCCTGCGCATGTCGGAACGCCAGCGTGACCACCTGTTTGAACTGGCCGGCCGACGGCGGGCACGACAACGCCGACCAGCGGCACAGCAGGTGCACCCGCAGCTGCTCCGCCTGCTCGACGATCTCACCGTGAGCCCCGGTGTGGTGATCGGCCGCCGTATGGACATCCTGGCCTGGAATCCGTCGGCCACCGCCCTCTTCACCGACTTCGCGAAGGTGCCGGAAAGCAGGCGGAACTGCGTCCGCATCCTCTTCACCGATCCCTCCATGCGGACGCTCTACGCGGACTGGCGGGCCGTCGCCCGTGACTGCGTGTCCCATCTGCGCATGGAGGCCGCCAAACATCCCGAGGATCCGCAGCTGATCAGCTTGGTCGGGGAACTCTCCGTGGAGGACAGCGACTTCGGTCGATGGTGGGGAAGCCGTCACTCGCCGTCGCGCAGGGCGGGCGTCAAGAGGTTCCACCATCCCGTCGTGGGCGAACTCGTCCTGGACTGGGACACCCTCGTCTGCGGCGGCGACCCCGATCAGGAACTCGTCGTCTGGACGGCGGAGCCCGGCACGCCGTCGTACGACGGACTGAGGGCCCTCGCCTCGCGGGCCCCCGGTCGTCCCCGGCGGGCTCACGGCTGGTCAGGCCCGTGAGACCGGCTGATACGACGGTTTTCGTCGGCCCCCGCGATTCGCCAGGCGACAGACCGGGGACAAAACTCTCCCCCTCACAATTCGACTGGATGCTGCAACACTCGCTGCTATGTACACCGAAGCACATTTGCCTGAACTGGGAGAATTCCTCAAGGTGTGCCGGGCCCAGCTCAGCCCGCGGACCGTCGGTCTGCCCGAATCCGGGGCGCCCCGGCGAGTACCCGGGCTGCGCCGTGAGGAGGTCGCCCAACTCGTGGGCATCAGCACCCGCGCCTACGCACGGCTGGAACAGGGGCGCACCCCCGTGCCGAGGACCGTGCTCGCCACGCTCGCCCGCGTCCTGCACCTCGACGACGCCCAGCGCGACCACCTGTTCGAACTGGCGGCAAGGGCCTCGTGCGAACCGCGTCGCCGGTCGGCGCAGAAGGTCCACCCGCAGCTCGGACGCATCCTGGACGAACTGTCCACGACCCCCGCACTCGTCCTCGGCCGACAGCTGGACATCCTGGCCTGGAATCCTCTGGCAGCCGCCTTGCTCACCGACTTCGCCGGGCTCCCCGCGCACAGGCGCAACCTCGCGCGACTGATGTTCACCGACCCCGCCTTCCGCGAGCTCTGCCTCGACTGGAGGACGAACGCCCGAATCTGCGTGACCCATCTGCGCCTGGAGGCCGCCCGGTACCCCGGAGACCCGAAGCTGGCCGCACTCGTCGGCGAGTTGTCGGTCACCGACGCCGACTTCCGGCAGTGGTGGGCGGGCCGACAGATGAACGGCCTGCGGATGGGCACCAAGAGGCTGCGCCACCCGCTCGTCGGCGACCTCACCCTCGACTGGGACAGCCTGACCTGCACAGCCGACCCCACACAGAAGCTGCTCATCGCGACCGCTGATCCCGGGGCCCCGTCCCACGACGGACTTTTGTTCCTGGCGTCGTGGACGGCGGACCCGGACCGGCCCGCACAGGACGCGGCAGCCTGAGGCCCAGGTTGCGTACGACCGGACCGGGATTCGCAGCGCGGCGGCGACTGGGAGCAACTCCGTCGCCTACACCCATGTCCTGGCCGACGCGATCACCGGCGACCCGCGCCGCTTCACCACCATGGACATGGTCGACGAGCTCTGGCGCGTCGCCGGGCCCGTCCTCGATCCGTCGGCGGCTGGACGGCCGTCGCGCTGACCGGCGCCGGTTGCGCCTGCGTCGCACTCCTCGTGTGGGCCCTCGGCCGCCGCGGACCGCTCCTCTCCGCGCGAAGCGGTTGAGCACCCTCCCTCGGACGTCAGGTTTTCTTCCGCTCCAGCAAGGAGTGATGGCGCATGACCACCGCACAGCACAAGATCGGCTCCGGGTTCGACGCCAGGAGCACCGCCGACGACGTCCTCCAGGGCATCGACCTGAGCGGCAAGCTCGCGATCGTCACCGGCGGCTACTCGGGCATCGGCCTGGAGACCACCCGCGCGTTCACCCGGGCCGGCGCCCACGTCGTCGTCCCCGCGCGCCGGCCCGCGGACGCCCGGGGCGCGCTCGACGGGGTCCTCGGCGTCGAGGTGGACGAGCTGGATCTCGGCGACCTGGAGAGTGTGCGCGGATTCGCGGAGCGGTTCCTCGCCTCAAGCAGGAGTGTCGACTTCGTCATCGACAGCGCCGGGATCATGGCGTGCCCCGAAACCCGGGTCGGGCCCGGCTGGGAGGCGCAGTTCGCGATCAACCACCTCGGTCACTTCGCCCTCGTCAACCGTCTGTGGCCGGCGCTCGAACCCGGCGGTGCACGGGTCGTCTCCGTCTCCTCCGGCGGCCATCACATGTCCGGCATCCGCTGGGACGACGTCCAGTGGGAGCGGGGCTACGACAAGTGGCAGGCATACGGGCAGGCGAAGACCGCGAACGCGCTCTTCGCGGTGCACCTGGACAGGCTCGCCAAGGACTTCGGCGTCCGCTCCTTCGCCGTGCATCCCGGCGTCATCATCACACCGCTCCTGCGGCACGTGCCCGAGGCGGAGAGGGTGAAGTTCGGCTGGTTCGACGAGGACGGCAACCTGCGCGACCCGGACCTCTTCAAGACGCCTCAGCAGGGCGCGGCCACGCACGTGTGGGCCGCGAATTCCCCTCAGCTGGAGGGCCTGGGCGGTCTCTACCTCGAGGACTGTGACGTGGCCGAGCCCGCTCCCGCCGACGGCGAGATGCGCGGTGTGAAGGACTGGGCGACCGATGCCGGGCAGGCGGCGCGCCTGTGGGAGCTGTCGGCGGAGCTGACGGGTGTGAACGCGTTCGTCGCGTAACACGTGTGTGGCCGGACGTCGTACGACGTCCGGCCACACCCACGCGGTGGCGTCGAGGGCGGTCGTCTCAGCGCCCGCACCTGCCCCGCATCAGAAGGTCAGCACCAGTCGGCCGCGCACACCGCCCGCGGCGAGCAGCCGGTGCGCCTCGGCGGCCTGTTCCGCCGGAAACGTCCTGGCTACCCGGAGGGTGAGCCGGCCGTCCTCCACCTGCTGCCGCAGCCGGTCGAGCTTGGCGCGCTCCCGGGCGTAGCGGAACACGACGATCGGCTGGTAGACGATGCCTCGTTCGCCGGGACCGTCGTAGCCGAGCAGCGTGACCACCCGGCCTCCGTCACGTACCGCACGGGCGGTGAGGGCGCCGAGCGAGGCGGCGTCGAGGAGTCCGTCGACGCCTTCCGGGACCTCCGCCCGTACTCGGTCGGGGTATTCGGCGCCGCGTCGCAGGACGATGTCGGCGCCGAGTTCCTTGACCAGGGTCTCGTCCTGCTCCGATGCGTCGGCCACCACCCGCAGCCCGTCCGCCTTGGCCAGCTGGACGGCGTAGCCGCCCACCGCGCCGGCCGCTCCGGTGACGGCGACGGTCTGCCCGGCCTCCAGACCGAGCGTGTCCAGCGCCAGGCGCGCGGTCAGAGCGTTCATCGGCAGGGTCGCGGCCTGTACGTCGCTCGCACCGTGGGGTGTGCGCACCACGGACTCCGCCGGTACGACGACCT
The DNA here is from genome assembly GCF_042869815.1 of Streptomyces sp. NPDC006739. Taxonomy (NCBI): domain Bacteria; kingdom Bacillati; phylum Actinomycetota; class Actinomycetes; order Kitasatosporales; family Streptomycetaceae; genus Streptomyces; species Streptomyces sp. NPDC006739. The sequence continues at coordinate 80,814 of NZ_JBIAGM010000013.1, read as the reverse complement.
GCTCGGCGTAGGCGCCGTGCGCTCCGTCGGCCAGCACGATCGCTGTCACCTGGTCACCGACGCGCAGGTCCGTGTCCGTACCCGCGCCGATCTGGTCCACGACGCCGGCGGCCTCCATGCCCGGAACGAACGGAGGCCGGGCGTCCGGAGACCGGGCGGGCCCCCTGCGCTGGAGGGCGTCGACCGCGTTGACGGTCGCGGCGCTCACCCGGATGCGCACCTCGCCCGGACCGGCGTCCGGGACAGGCAGCTCAAGAACCTGAAGCACCTCCGGCCCACCGAATTCCGTGAAACCTACAGCCTTCATACGAAGCACCTCGTTGTCTGGCAGACGGTCGCTGAGGTGTCCGACCTTTCCGTCTCACGCAGGCCCGGAAAAGGGGAGGAATCCTGGCGGGGATACGGCCACAGGGGGACGCATCCTTCCCCCCCATAGACGTGTTCAGGTCGCCGCGTCGGAGGCTGTCGGCTTCTGGTCGGCTGCCCAGGAGGCGAGGAGGCGCAGCCCGTCGTGGGAGGCGCTGCCGGGTTCGGCGTTCCACACGATGATGTGCTGGTCGGGGTCCGTGCCGCAGGTGAGCGTGTTCCAGTCGAGGGTCAGCTCGCCCACCACCGGGTGGCGCAGCTTCTTGACGCCGTTGCCGCGCATCGCGACGTCGTGTTCGGTCCACCACTGGCGGAACTGCGGGTCACGGGCGGAAAGCTCCTCCACCAGCGCGGTCAGGGGCTGGTCGTCGGGGTAGCGCGCGCTCTCCATGCGCAGCTGGGCGATGGCCAGCCGGGTGACCTCCTCCCAGTCCACGTACAACTCGCGCATCCAGGGTTCGGTGAACAGCAACCGCACGAACACCCGCTCCTGAACTGGGTAACGGCCGAAGTCGGTCCACAGGGCGGCGGCGAGCCGGTTCCAGCCGAGGATGTCGGTGCACCGGCCGATGACGAAGGCCGGGGAGGCACCGAGATCGTCCAGCATGCGCTGCAGCTGCGGATCCACCTGCTGGCGCTCGCGGTACGCGGACGGGCGCACCCTCTCCTTCGCCGCGAGGTCGAAGAGATAGGTGCGCTGGTCGTCGTTCAGGCGCAGCGCCTGGGCGATCTCGTCGAGGAGGGGTGCCGACGCCTGGAGCCGGCCCTGCTCGATCCGGGTGTAGTACTCGGTGCTGATCGCGGCGAGGAGTGCCACTTCCTCGCGGCGCAGCCCCTTCACACGCCGACGTGGGCCGCCGCGGAGGCCGACATCGGAGGGGGTGAGCTCAGCGCGACGCGCCTTGAGGAACTCACCCAGCTCGTTCAGATGCGGGTTGCGGTTCATGACCTGCAGACTGACACAAACGCGGCATCTTGTGGGGGGTACGGATTCCTCCCCTGGCTGATCGGCCAGGGGGCGACGATCGTTCCGCTTGAGTTCGTGGTCGATCCTGCAGGCGGCCGGTGGCCCAGGGCGGGCGCGTGGCTGGCTGTTGCGCAAGCGCTGTTCGGTGGGTGGATGCCCAGATCTCCCGACACTTCACGAACCGGACTTCCCGGTCTCCATCACCATCTGAACCGCCCCTCGAGTGGGAGCCTCACGACCCCGGAACACCGATGATTTTCCGCGGCACGACGCGGATGATCACGCGGTCCTCGTCGTTCTTCGCGGCGGGCAGGTCGACGCCAAGATACTTGCGCCAGAGCTCACGCAGGAGACGCTTCCCTTCGTCCGGGACGATCTCGGCGCTTCCCCGGATCTCGACGGCGGTGTGGGGGTTGGCGAGGTCGTAGACCGAGACACTGATACGAGGGTCGCGGCGCAGGTTGCGCACCTTCTGGCGGTGGTCGAGGGAGGAGAAGAGCACGGTGTCACCCTCGCCCTTGATCCAGACCACCGAGTTCTGCGGGGATCCGTCGGGGCCGATGGTGGCGACGCTGGCGTAGTTCTTGCCGTCGAGCAGGGCACGGACCCAGTCGTCGAGGGAGGGATGGCCGTCCGCAGAGGGGGACGGAGAGGAGAGGGCGGAGGAAGTCGTCATTGGGCCCACCATGGTTGTATGCATGCGCATTTGAAATCGGGTCGCCGGCTGTACGGCGGGAGACCGCCTGATCAGCCGCTTCAGGCCGGGGCGGAGCAAGTCGGTCCGAAGCGACGTGAAAGGGCAGGCAGGCTCAACGGAACTCGGCAGCTGAGTACACACCAGTGTGTACTCAGCTGCCGGATCAGGACCGCGCTTGCGTCAGCCCGTCAGCTCAGCGCCTTGACCAGCTCCTGGGCGAGGGGGACGGCCGAGTACGGGTTCTGGCCGGTGTAGAGGGTGCGGTCGACCTGGACGTGCGGGGTGAACGGGTCGGCCTCGCGGTAATCGGCCTTGAGGTCGGCCACGAGCCGGTCCTGGAGCAGCCACTTGGCCCGGTCGGCGAGACCGTTCTGCTTCTCCTCGGCGTTGGACAGCCCGGTCAGACGGTAGCCGGAGAAGGGGGAGGAGCCGTCGGGGCCGATGGTGGCCAGCAGGGCCGCTGGGCCGTGGCAGACCAGGGAGACGGGCTTGCCGGAGGCGAGCCAGTCGGTGAGCAGCCTGCCGGAGGCGGCGTTGTCGGGCAGGTCCTCCATCGGGCCCCAGCCGCCGGGGTAGAAGACGGCCACGTAGTCGTCGATGTTCACGTCCTCGATGCGCATCGGGTGCGCCAGCTCGGTGGCCTCCCGCAGCGCGGTGCGCATGCGCTCGGCGCCTTCCTCGCCGCCGTTGAAGTCCGCGGTGAGGCTGAGGGCGTCGGCGGTCGGCGGCACACCGCCGGGCGTCGCCGCCGCGATCTCGTATCCGGCCTCCTTGAAGACCTGGTAGGGACCGATGGCCTCCTCGGCCCAGAAACCGGCCGGCTGGCGGGTTCCGTCGGCCAGCGTCCAGTGGTCGGACGCGGTGATCACGAAGAGGATCTTCGCCATGGGGTTGCTCCTGATGAGGGGAGGGTCAGCCCTTGAGGGCTTCCTGGAGGACGTGGCTGTCGGCGATCTGGCGCATCCGTACGGCCTGGCCGTCCCGGACGGTCCACAGGTGCAGGAACCGGACGTCGGCCGTGTTCCCGGTCTTCGTCTCGGCGTGGTAATGGCCGTAGACGAAGACATGGCCGGCGTCGTCCGCGAAGAACTCCTCGGGCACCGCGCCGAACGACTCGTAGCCCGTCATCCTGCCGAAGAAGTCCGTGGCCACGCTGTCCCAGCCGTGGTAGACACCGCTGTTCGGGAAGCCGGGGGTGATGTCCCAGACGAAGTCCGGCGCCATCACCTCCTTGGTGACCTCGGGTGCCATTCGGGAGTCGTAGACCCTGCGGATGAGGGCGAGGCTCGGGGAATCGGACATGGGGGTACTCCTTGCGGGGGGTGGGTGAAGCAGAAGAGGGGTCCTGTGATCAGGCAGCGAGGGCGGCCAGCCCGGCACGGAAGATCGCGGCCTGGCGCGCGACGCGCGCGCCGAGGTGCTCCGCGGTGGCGATGTCCGACTTGTGGACTGCCTCGGGGCCGGCGTCGGTGGGGCTCTGGGCGCCGACGCCCAGGAAGAAGCCCAGCCGGTTGATGTCGTCCTCGCTGCCTTTGGTGGAGTCCCAGCCCGGCAGCAGGCCCAGGCTGATCCAGTGCATGCCGTGCTGGGCGGCGAGGGTGGCGAAGTAGCCCAGGGTGGACGACTTGTCGCCGCTCTTCGCGCCGGAGTTGGTGAAGCCCGCGGCGAGCTTGTCCACCCAGGCGTGGGGGAACCAGCGCTTGCTGCTGGCCTCGGCGAAGGCGTGGAAGGCCGCGGAGGCGGTGCCCATGTAGGTCGCCGCGCCGAAGACGATCGCGTCGGCGCCGTCCAACTGTGCCCACTGCTCGTCGGTGATGGTGTCGACGGAGATCGAGACGACCTCGGCGCCGGCTTCAGCGGCACCGCGCGCCACGGCTTCGGCGATGACGGCCGTGTGGCCGTAGCCCGAATGAAAGGCGATGGCGACGGTGGGCCCGCCGGGGTGGGACATGGTGATCTTTCTCCTTGAATTATTTCTTCGGCGGGACTAAAGGACGGCGAAGAACTTCACCATCTTGGTGAGCGCCTGATCCATGTACTCGGGCACGTCGTACATGGCGATATGGGTCGCGCCGTCGACGACAAACAGTTCCTTCGGGCCGTTGGAAAGCTCGTAGGCCTGGTCGCTGAACACCTTTGTGTCCGCCTTGCTCCCGGCGATGAGAAGCAGCGGCTGGGTCAGGAGCTGAGGAATCTGGTCGAACGCCGAGAAGGCGTACATCTTGTCCATGCTGGTCAGCAGGAAACGGCCCTTGGAATTGGGATGCTGACCACGCGGAGTCCGGTAGTAGTCGTATCCCTCACGCAGGAGGTCCGGTGTGTTGTCGTCTATCTCCTCGAGCGTCTCCGGGACGAACGGGGCGTAGGCCGGTGCCGCCCCCCGCGTCTCGGCCGTGCGCTGCTGGGCGACCATTTCCAGGGTTTTGATCTGCTCGGACACCGGGGACAGGTGCCCCAGGAAGGCCCGGGAGCCTTCGCCCATCGGGGCCGCACTGACGGTGGCCACCGCCTTGAAGCGGCGTTCGGTCTGGGCAACGCTGATCGCGTAGCCGCCGCCGGCACAGATGCCGAAGACGCCCATCCGATCGGTGTCGACGTACGGGAGAGTGGTGAGGAAGTCCGCCGCACAGCGGGCGTCCTCCACCCTGGTCGTCGGATCCTCCAGAAGGCGCGGCTCGCCGCCGCTTTCACCCTGGTAAGAGGAGTCGTAGACCACGGTGACGAATCCGTGGGCGGCCAGCCGCTTCGCGTACTGACCGATGGTCTGCTCCTTCACTCCACCGGCCGGGTGAATTCCGACCAGGGCCGGGTACTTCTTTTTCTCGTCAAAGTCGTCCGGCAGATGAAGGTGTCCCGCTATTTCTACTTCTTTGTTCCTGAATGAAACTGCCTCGACCATGGCGCCTGTCCCTTTTCGCCCCTGCTCCGCCGATTGGCGGATCCGCACACCATGATTCGCCGGTGGCGAGGTGATGTCCACTCGCGATGGGGGGAAGAAACCGTCCCCTGGATATGAATTACCGGGTAGCCGGGTCCCTTCTCATTCCACGGGTGCGTTCCGCACGGCCTTGGGTCAGGAGAGACTGTCGACGGCGAGGGCGTCCGGGTTCAGCTGCTCGACCAGGCGGTGGAGCAGACGGTGGATGGTGTCCTTGTCGTCCGCGCCGAGCGGTGACGTCGTCTCCGCCTCGATGCGACCGGCGATGGACGCCGCGCGAGATGCCACCGAGTGCCCTTCGTCGGTGGCGTACAGGCGCATGCTGCGACGACTGGTCGGATGGGGCTCGCGTCGCAGCAGTCCGCGTTCGACGAGCTGCGTCACGGCGGCTCCCATGGACTGGGGAGTGAAGCCGGTCCGGCGGGCGATCTCCGCCGCGGACACCCCTGGTGTCAGGGCGGCGTGCTGCAGCGCGTTGTGCTGGGCCAGCGTGAGGTCCTCCGCACGCAGCGCCCTTTCCAGCCGACCTGCCACGATCTGCGAGAACTGCCAGGCCAGGTATCCGGTGGTGGGGAACGCGGCGTCGGTCACGTCGGCAGTTTACGAGAACGCCTTCCGGCAGCCTTCGGCAGCGCCGGCCGATGCCCTGCTCCAGCGCACGACCCGCCGGCCCGGGCGCCGGCCTAGTGGCCTTCCGCCCGCTCGCTCCCGCCCGCGACGCGCGCGGCTTGCGCGTGGCGGTACGCGACTGGGCTCGCTGGGGCGGCTCGTCGTACGGGCGGCTGTCGTGGCCGGCTGTGCCGTACCCGATGACGAGTCGGTCCACGATGCCACGCGCGGGAACCCAGTTCAGGCGACCGCCTGGGTGCGTGTCCCGCGTGCGTCGCGCCAGTACAGAGCCGCGGCGGCGATCAGGATCCAGACCACCAGGACGATTACGCCCGCGGTCAGGCCGTCGTTGCGGAAGTGGGACATGCCCTGGATGGCTCGGACGCCGACGCCCACCGGGAGGATCTCCGAGAAGGGATGGAGTCACCCCGGCAGATAGGCCGTGGGCAGGGTGCCGCCGCTGGTGCCGTTGCCGAAGGTGAACAGGACCACCGCGGCCAGCGACACTCGGCCCGCCCGAAGAGGCGCATGAACGCCATGGTCGCGCTGCCGACGGCCGCGGCCATCAGGGCGATGACTCCCGAGATGCCGAGGAAGCGTCCGGGCAGCGCCGAGAAGCCCAGGCTCCCGGCTATCACCGCGACCAGGAGCCCGGCGGCGACGCTGAAGGCGGCCAGACTGGTCAGCGGCCAGCGGTACTCCAGGCGGGGGCAGCCTCCAGCTGGCCGGCGAGGACCGACTTGGAGTCGTACAGCAGCCGCCCCACGAGCGTGGACTTGCCGTCGCCGACGGAGCCGGCCGTGGCGAAGCGCAGCAGCGAGGTCGTCGGGACGCCGATGGCGGTTCTGGTCATCAGAAGTACCCCTCACGCTTGCGGTCTTCCATCGCAGTCTCTGACAGCCGGTCGTCGGCCCGGGTGGCTCCCCGCTCGGTGCGCCGGCTGACGACGATCTCGGCGATCACCTTCACGACGGTGTCGGCATCGGAGTCGACCGCACCGGTACAGGACATGTCGCCGACGGTGCGGTAGCGCACCAGCCGCCGCTCCACCGGTTCACCGTCCTTCGGGCGGCCCCACGCACCGGCGGTCAGCCACATCCCGTCGCGGTTGAACACCTCTCGCTCATGCGCGTAGTAGATCTCAGGCAGCTCGATCCCTTCACGGGCGATGTACTGCCACACGTCCAGTTCGGTCCAGTTGGACAGCGGGAAGATCCGCACGTGTTCATCGGGTGCGTGGCGGCCGTTGTACAGCTGCCACAGTTCTGGTCGCTGGCGGCGTGGGTCCCAGGTGCCGGACTCGTCGCGCAGCGAGAAGACGCGTTCCTTGGCTCGTGCCTTTTCCTCGTCCCGCCGGCCTCCGCCAAGGACGGCGTCGTACCCGCCCTCAGCGATGGCGTCCAGGAGCGGCAGGGTCTGCAGCGGGTTGCGAGTGCCGTCCGAGCGCTCACTGAGCCGCCGGTCGTCGATGTAGTCCTGAACGTTGGTCACGTGCAGCCGAAGGCCGTGCCGGTCCACCGTGCGGTCTCGGAAGGCCAGCACCTCGGGGAAGTTGTGACCGGTGTCCACGTGCAGCAGTCCGAAGGGCAACCGCGCCGGAGCGAACGCCTTCAGCGCCAGGTGCAGCAGGACGCTGGAGTCCTTGCCGCCGGAGAAGAGGATCACTGGCCGCGCGCACTCTCCCGCCGCCTCGCGGATGATGTGCACCGCCTCGGATTCGAGCGTGTCCAGGTGCGTCAGCGCACAGGCATCGCCCAGCAACTCGGTTGCCCCGTCCACGGTCGTCACGCCATTCGTCTCTTCGTAAGCAGTGCGAACGCGCCTTGGCGAGCTCGGTGCCGATGCGACGGTTCCCGGCGAAGAAGACGGTGGCGGCGCCTTGGCCGCCCCGTCACCGCCGTCAGAACGGGCGGATCTCGCCTCGCCGCTGCGTACGACGACGGGGCGGCCGGCATAGCGCTCGGCAATCGTCTGAGCCGTGGGCCGGCCCAGGCCCAGGGTGACGACCACCACGCCACGACCGTTCTCCTCACCCACACCGACGGCGACCACCCCGCCGCGACCGAGCCACTCGCGGCTGATCTCCGTCTTGAGGGCGTCCAGATCCTCCGACACGCCATCCCTCCCACTCAGAGCAGCGGGTAGGTGCCATCGGCGTCCACGACCACGAGCGTGCCCGGTGTCCTTTCCGGTGCCGAGCGCCACTATGGCGTCGATGACTTTCTCCGTGGCCACGATTTGGGCAGTACCGCGTTGACACGGACACCAAGCGCACCCAGCTCGTCAGAAAGGTGCACGGCAAAGGTGTTCAGCGCGGCCTTGCTGGTGGCGTACGCGCTCTGTCCCTGCGCCGGGTACACGTACTGGACACGTTGACGACTCCGGGTTCAGTAACCAGGAGTCGATCAGGCGGCGCTCGTCGAGGAAAGATCCACGGTACGACGTACCTGCGGCGTTCACCAGGAGGTCGACTGTTCCCGGTCTGGCGAGCGTCACCTCAACCACGTGCTCCACCGCCTGCGCATCTACTGACCAGATGCGGTGTTCGTTGGCTGGCAGCCTGGCGCCGAGTTTCAACGAATTGGTGTAGCTCGGGTGCTGGGACGGGAAGAGCGTGGGCCGATCATGATGTACCGTCACGATCCGGTAGCGGTGCGCCAAGGCATGACAGAAGGCAAGTCCCAGCCGTCCGCTCACGCCGGGCCGCCCTCCACTGGCGGGGCGGGGTCGAGATAGATGAGCTGCGCCCGGACGTCGGCGCCGACGCCGTTCCAGATGTCCGTGACGTGGTTGTGCACTCCTTTCCGCCAACATCTGCTTCAGGGCGCCGACCGCATCCTCGACACAACCTGGCAGAGATGGCATCCCCGCGGCATTGTCTAGGGTTCGGGGGTCCCGATCATGCTGTGCTCCCGTCGGTGCGATAGTCGGTCGGGGCCAGCGGACTGGCTAGGCCGACGCCACACGCGGCTGCCGGTGCCCAGTCAAAGCGTGCACAAAACTTCGAGAGGCGGCATGCTGGCGTACACCCGAAACGATCAGTCAGCGGGCGCAGTGCGGGCCGTTTCACTCCAATCGACCAGCAGCGGTCGCCCCGACAGAGCCCCGGTGACGCCCCTGGCTTACGCATCCGCCCGAGAGCCTCGTGGTGTGCGAGCGCCTGGACGCCGCACCGCTGTTGGGGGAGGGCGTCTGGAACGGCTCGGTGGAGCGGGGCCGGACCGCAGGACGGTCTGGTGCGAGCTGCGCAAGTGAACGGGCTCACGTGGCGCGCCAGTGCCCGGGGCAGGGTGATGGCGGCGGATCCAGTATCAACAGGTCGTACACCTCGCGGGCCAGCCACGTCAGCGTCGTCTGCCAGGTCGGCTGCCAGGTCGCCGGGTCCAGGGCGACAATTGTGCACTCTCCCGACGGATCCCCCGTGTCCCGGGGATTGCCCAGCCTTCCTGGCCGGCTGCGGGAGTGGCGCCGTCCCACGCTGGTGCCCACGTAGACCGCCGAGTCGTGCCGGCACAAGCCCCGGGTGTAGCCGGGCAGCGCCGTGCACAGGGTCTCGCGCAGGGTGCGCACGGTGCGGTCGCGGGACTCGCACAGGAGAAGGTCAGGGCCGTCGACGAGCAGCGAGTGGGGGTGGACCAAGTCGCTGGCGACAACCGGCCCGGGAGCGCCGTCGAGGGCGCCGACCGTCCGGACGAAACCCCGGTGGGCGGTGCTCCAGGTACGGCCGTCCCTCCGGCCGAACCCCGAGACGAGCAGGGCGTCGCCGTGGCGGGTCAGTGCGTTGAGGTGCAGATGGTCCCCGTCGGACCCCAGCGGGTCGGCCCGCCAGTGCATGTGCTCGTCGACCACGTGACCCTCGTGGAGGGTCAGCGCGACGAGGGCGTCGGTTCCGGTGGAGACCGCGACCAGGCCGCCGTCCACCACGGCCAGGGAGTGGACGTCGAAGGCCAGCCGGAACCGGTACCGCGCGTGCGGTCGCAGTGCGGCTCTGTCGAAGATGAGCAGTTCGGAGTAGGCGGTGTTGTTCGGCGGTCTGCCGAGCCGCCCCGGCACCTGCGCCGCCGCGTACACGAAGCGCTCGTCGGCCGCGAGCCCTGTTATCCCGCCGATGCCGGGCAGGGTGCTAGCCGGTACGAGCGGGGTGCCTTCCCCCGACGCGGACAGCAGGGCCAGCGGGGGATCGTCGTCCCCGGCAAGGTTGCAGAAGCTGATCAGCAGTGTCCCCTCCGGAGTCATCGCGCGATGCCGTGGAGGGTGAGGAGCTGGGCCGCGTACTGGTCGAAGATGCGTTGCTGGGCTGCCGACCAGGTGTGCCAGCCGTTCTGGTCGGCGGCGGTCCGGCCGCGGTCACTGGCCTGGTAGCTGGAGTTGATGCGGTGGGTCGACAGCCATTGCGCGGGTCCCGGCTCGTACGGCAGGCCGAGGAAGCGCAGCAGCATCGCGAACTCGGCTTCGGGCCGCGCGGTCAGGTCTTCGCTGACCACCGTTCGCGCGCGCCCGGGGAATCGCGAGCAGAACTCGAGCCCCGCCCGCACGCTGCTTGCCCAGGTCAGGCAGGCTTCGTTGAAGTCGGTCGCCCACAGAGGGAGTTCTACGCCTTCGCCGTCATGAGCGTCGGGCCTCTTCCCGAAGTTGATCATCGAGTCGACCACGCGTCTGCCGTCCCTGATGATGTGGATGAAATGCGCGGTCGGGAACATGTCCGCCAGGATGTCGGCGATGAAGACGTAGGGCGGCGTGTGGTCGATCCACCGGCGGCCGTCGGTCCGGCTGCGGAACAGCGCGTCGATACCGGCTCCGAGGCTCCGCAGGAACTCTTCTCTGGTGACACCCTGCATCGCCAGCCAGTGCTGGCCGGGCGACCGGTAGGCCCGGTCGTATACCCAGTCGACCCTGTCGTGGCCGAACAGCTCGGCCAGGAAGCGTGATTCTCCCGAGGTCCACAGCGCCGTGTGCGTGGCGAGTGCGTAGGCCAGCGCGTTCGTGCTCGACCTGGGGCTGCCGACGATGAAGACGGGTGCCGTGGCCGTGGCCGGGTCGGGCGCGGGCCACTCGGTCGGTCCGTTCATCTGGCCGCTTCCTCGGCGCGTCGCGGCGGGGCGGCGGCCGGCCGCGGGCGGGTCGGTCCGGGCCGGCCCTGTGTGGACATGGTCTGCGGCGGGGCATAGTGGCTCGGGCGGATGTCCTCGGCGCGTGTCATGGCGGCCCGGAAACACCAGCCGTAGAGCCTGTAGAGCTCGTCCACCGCCGTCCGGGGATGGTGTGGATCGATGTGCGGGCCCAGGCGGGCCTCCAGAGCGCGTGCGGCGGCCGTCCGGTCCGCGAAGAGCCGGCTTCGGGCGGCCCGGCGGTCCGGGTCCGCGTGCACGACGCAGTAGTCCTGGATGACGGGGTCCTGTGGGTATGCGGCGGCCAGGGCACGACGAGCCCGGCCGTGGCGACTGCAGCGGTCCAGGAACCCGTCCAGCGTGACCGGTCTGGCGGTGAACTGGCGGGCGGAACTTCGGTACGCGACGCGCAGGCCGTAACGGTCCAGCCGCCACCCCAGCTCGATGTCCTCCAGGCCGACGTCGAAGGCGGAGCGGAACAAAGCCCGGCTCACCAGCAGACCGCGTTTGCAGGAGAGACGCCCGGCCCAGAAGTGGCGGAAATCGTACCGGGCCCCGTCGGTCATGTGCCCGTAGTCGTAGAGTAGACCGTCGACCTCGGTCACGTAGTGCATGAGATGGGAGACGGGCAGCTGGGGCGCCCAGCCGGTGTGGCCGAGCACGGCGACGGTCTCCTCCGGGTGCTCGCGGTGCCCGGCGAGGTGCTCGGCGAGCAGGTCCGGGGCCGCCACGTCGTCGTCGTCGAAGAAGAGCACGATGGGCGCTCGTGCCAGGAAGAGACCGAGGTTCTTGGCCGCCGATGTCCCTGCGTGTACGGTCCGGTAGTACCGCAGCGGAAATGTGTGGTCGGCTCCGGCGCACACCAGTGCCGTGTCGTCGGTCGAGCCGTCGTCCACGACGATCACCTCGTAGGCGTCGTGGCCCAGCGTCTGCCGCGCGAAGCTGTCGAGGCAGCCGCGCAGCAGCGCTGCCCTGTCGAAGGTCGGGACGACCACGCTGATCGCTGGCCCGGGGCTCATGCCTGCGGCTCCGAGGCGATCACGTCGAGGACCCTGAGACAGTCCGCCAGGGGCCGATGCGGGTGGGCGGCGAGCAGGTGCTGACGGTCCCGTTCGGCGTCCTGCCACCGATAGTGCGTGGTGGGCCTGCGCATCCCGTGCTCGACGGGGACGTCGTCAACGATCCCCAGCTTCAGCCCGGCGTCGGTCAGCCGCCGCGACCAGACCTCCTCGAGCCCCCAGCCCATGGGCGACTCCGAGGGAAGGGGCAGCAGGTGCGGGAATGCCGACCGGTCCATGCTGACCATTGGGCCCGACTCCACGAACAGTGTCTGTCTGGCCAGCACGCCGGGCTGGCGCTGCACGATCGGATGGTCGATGTAGGAGGACTCTGTCCGGGCCGGCTGGGCGAGACTGAAACCGCACCGGGACTGCAGTTCCAGGAACCTGTCGAGGAACCCGGCCGGAAGCGTCATGTCGTCGTCGCAGACCACCAGGTGGTCGTAGGCGTCGAGATCGATGTCCCGTAGCAGCCGGGCGATCAGGACACACTTGGGCACCATCTCCTCGACGGTGAGACCGATCGCCGAGTCGGGTATGCCGTCCGGGATCCGGCCTATGGCGGCCCACCGCTGCTCCACCACGTGTTCGCGGGCCACGGCCAGTTCGGCGTGCGTCGCGGCGGCGTTGTTGGGGACTTCGGCGAGTACGACTCCGACCACCAACACCCGTCTCCGAGTGTTCGTCGGGCTTGGCCGGACGGATACCGGCCCTCGTCGGCTGAGTACCGTGCGGATCGCCGTGGCGAAGGATTCGGCGGCCACGTCGAGGTCGTGTTCGCGCGTCACCGCCCGGCGGCCCGCCTCGGCCAGTCGCCGCCACAGCTCGGGCTCGCGCAGCAGCCGGGCGGTCGCGGCGGCGAAATCGTCCGGGCCGTCGGCTACGAGAAGTTCGGCAGCGTCGTGGACCGGCAGCCCCTCGATGCCGACCGTAGAAGAGACGGCGGGGGTTCCGGCCAGGAGCGCCTGGATGAGTTTGCGCTTGGTGCCCGCGCCGAAGCGCAGCGGCAGCACCGCGACCCTGGCCCGGTGCAGGTACGGTACGACCGAGGGGACCCAGCCGACCAACTCGCCGTGGGGTATGCGGGCGACCGTGGCGGCGACTCGCTCGTCCGCTCCGTTGCCCACCACCAGCAGCGGATGCTCGGCCAACAACTCGCGGTCGAGCCTGGGCACGATCTCGTCGGCCAGGTAGTCGAGACCGTCGATGTTGGGCCGGTGCCAGAAGTTGGCCAGGAAGATGATCCCGCGCCGGTCCGCGAACCGGGCAGGGCCTGGCTGGGCGGCCTCTCCGTCGGGCGCCACGAACACGTTCGACGACTGTTCCGGCAGCGACGCCCGCAGCCGTGCGGCCTCCGCCTGTGACACCGTCAGGACCGCGTCGGCGGCGGCGTAGACGGCGAGTTCGGCGGCGCGGTCGCGCCGCCGCTGGTCCGGGTCGTCCTCCTCGGGACTGAGACGGGCGCGCCTGGCCAGGCGGAGGAACTCCAGATCGACGCTGTCCACGACCACCGGCATGTCGGGCGCGTACGCACGCAGCACGGGAAGCAGACGTTCGGCCAGATGCCAGAACGCCACCACGGCCACGTCGAAGCGGCCGGAGGCGAGCATCCGCGGCCAGCCTTCCTCCGCCGTGGTGCGGAGTACGACGCCACGTCGGCGGAGCAGGTCGGCGTAGCGCTGCTGGCCTTGGGTGGAGTCGGTCAGGAAGGTCACCTGGACCCCGGTATCGGTGAACAGCCTCAGGAAGTCCTGCATCCGTCTGCTGCCGCTCTGCCGGTCGAAGTCGGGCAGCTGGGGCGCGCACAGCAGTACCCGCCGCGCCCCGGTGACTGGTGTCGGGCAGGGCCTCGGCGGTGTGCGGGGCGGTGTCGCGGACCAGACGGGAATCAGCCCGGTCGGCCCGTGGACGAGCACGAACCGTCTGGCGACTCTGCGGGCCTCCTCTAGGCGCCCCAGGTCACCCGCGGCCATGACGACCGTGTCGATCGTATGGTCTAGGTACGGCAGGTGGAGTCCGGTGCCGTGCGGGGCGAAGACGGGGTACTCGGGCAACAGGGCGGCCAGGCCGGCGCCGGTGTGCCAGTCGAGGATCGCCGGACCGTCCTCCTCAGGTGCCCCCAGCAGCCGCCGCAGCCGCGCCGCGGTGTCGTAGGGACGTACCGGCTGTACGGAGGACGACGGTGCGGCGGGGGGAGGTCGCCGGGGCGTCGGCCCAGGGGTCGTCATGAATCGCCCTGCCGTCGCCGCTCTACGGCGGCCTCGAGGGCGGCCCGCCAATCCGCGTCGGACACCTGCTCGGCGAGGAGTCTGCGCAGTTCGGGAAGGTCGTCGGGCGGCTGCGCGTATCCGGCGGCCAGATGCCGCTCGACCACGGGGCGGTAGCGCTGAGCGAGCCGCAGCAGTTCCAGTTGGCGGGCGTAGCGGGCCGAGTGCGCCTGGTTGGCCGCGACGGCGTCGAGGTAGCGTCGGCGCAGCGCGGGATCCTGGACGTGCTCCGCGGCGACGCCCGCCGGCAGTACGTCCTCGGGTACGGCCACGTTGATCGCGGGCACGTCACCGAGGTCGAAGTCCGGGTCGCGTTCCTGGTCGAGACGGGCCAGTCCGCGCAGCCAACGGGTGGCCAACTCGCGCCGGTCGTCGCGCCAGCGTGTTTGGTCGCCGGAAGGCGTGGGCGCGACCGGGACGAGGTGTTCGAGCAGCGGGAGCTCAAGTTCCACCGGCAGCTCGACGGGGCCGTGCAAGGCGAGTCCGGCGTACTTGCGGACGAGCCGGTCCTGGCGCTCCCAGTCGCCGTGCTCGTAGGAATTGAGCCGTCCGCAGAGCTCCAGGACGAACCGCGGGTGGCCCGCCGGATCGTCGGACCGCAGTGTCCGTTCGAGCGCGTCCGCGGTCCTCTCCAGCACATCCAAGTCCGGACGATGGCCCAGCGCGTCCAGGTGGTCCAGCGCGTCGTTGTGGTCCATGTCGCCCCCGATCAGAAGTTGGTGGTCGGGTCGGCGGGCACCCGGGAGAACGGCCCCGCGCCCTTCTTCTCAATGGTCGCGCGTCCCGTGGAGTCCGCGGTCATGTGGTGGTTCGCCGTGGTGAACTGCGTAGCCGGGGTCGTGCCGGTCAGCCCGAACAGCCACGGGATAGCCCAGAGGAAGTCTCCGGCGGAGAACGGCGTCCCAAGGTTCCCGGAGTTGACCGTGTCGGTGCCATTGACCTTCGACCCCTTGGCGGCGTCGCCGGTGCCGATGGTGACAATCCCGCCGAGGGGATGCACGATGCCGTTGAGACCGGCCAGATACCCGGAACCCACGCCCGCGACCGTACCCTCCCGCATCACGGCCTGTGCGAAGGACACATCGGTGGGGCGCATGAAGATCTCGCCCAGGAAACCGACCGACCAGGTACCCGTGGTGTGCTTGATGCCGGTCCCGGGTTTCTGCGCCATCAGCGCGTCACTCGGGGCGACGACGGTGATCGTCCTGGTGGCCGCGGTGGCACCGGCTGCCGGGCCGCCCACCACTTTGAGCGCCAGGGTCACCGAGCCCGGCGTACCCGCGGCGGTGAAGACGCCGATCCCGTCGTTGCCGG
Source organism: Streptomyces sp. NPDC006739 (assembly GCF_042869815.1). Taxonomy (NCBI): domain Bacteria; kingdom Bacillati; phylum Actinomycetota; class Actinomycetes; order Kitasatosporales; family Streptomycetaceae; genus Streptomyces; species Streptomyces sp. NPDC006739. Next base: position 65,490 of record NZ_JBIAGM010000013.1, on the reverse strand, counting down.
CGGTCCCGGTGAGCGTCCCGCCGCCGCTGGTGATGGACCAGCGCAGCCCGCCCAGCTGGGCTGCGCTGGCGCCGGGCACGGTCCGGAAGGACAGGTCGATGATCTCGCCGATACCGAAGCGGGTCGTGCTGCGGCCCGTGAAGTTGTCATGAGGGGTGAGCACGGGGGTGACGGCCACTACGGTCGCCGTGGCCGAGGCACTCGACGCGCCGCAGCTCGCCGTCACCTGCTTGGCGCCGGCTGTGGTCCACTTGGGGGCGAAGCTCGCGCCGTTCCCGGATGCCGGCGTGCCAGGAGGCGCGGTCGTCCAGCTGACGGATGCGACGCTCTGGCCCTGTGCGGTGAACCGCACGGCGGCCCCGACCGGCACGGTGACCGTGCCCGGGGTGACGCCGGAGACCGAGCACGGCGGCGGCGAGGGGCTCGGGCCGGCAGCGAGGGGGAAGGACAACGCCTCGGCGGGGGCGCCTCCCAGGCGCGGCCAGTCCAGACCGAAGCGACGCGCGTACCAGATCTCGTCCCTGACCCGCCGTGCGTGCAGGTAGCCGCGCTCCTGCTCCGCACTGGCGCGCTGCTCCCCGAAGAGCTGCCAGGACCGCGCCCACAGACCTTCCGGATGTTCCTCCAGCGACTCGTTCTCACGCAGCCGCCTGGCCTCCAGCCAGTCGCCGAAAGCGGCATGACCGTAATTCTTGAACGCTGTCCTTATCTGGTTGTGCAGCAGGTGATCCGGCTGCACGTCATAGTCGTCGAAGGCGTCCCTGAAGCGATGTCCGACGACCGCTTCCTGGTCGTGCAGGATCCGATGACCGAGTAGCCAGCACTTGATGCTCAGGTCGAGATCCTCGACGCCCCAGCTCAACATGCGAGGATCGAACCCATAGAGCCGTGCGTACAATTTCCTGTCGACCGCGAGAGCGCATCCGATCAGCGCGGGTGATTCATGGAGCCGGAGTCCCGATTCGCGTACAACGCGCAGCTCTTCGAGGCCAAGCCATCCGCAGTCAAGGGTCAACAGGTCGACGAAGTAGCCATTTCCTGAACGCGAATGGTCGAGTTCCCACCGCTCCTCGTCCAGGGCCATGATCCGGGGTGTCACCACGGCGGAGCCCGACAGCAGTTCGACCACCGAAACCAGCCGTTCGATGCTGCCCTGCAGGGGTTTCGTGTGGCCGTCGAGGAACACCAGAACGTCGCCGCGCGCCTCCCGAGCCCCCCGGTCCTTGGCCGCGGAGACCCCGACGCGATGCTCGTTGCGGACTGTACGAATCTGCGGAAAAAGCTCTTCCGCGGTGATGACACAACCGTCCGTCGACGCGTCATCCACCACCACAATCTCGTAATCGAGATCGCTGATGCTCTCGATGCAGGCCGCCAGTGAACGCGTCAACCGCTGTCCCTCGTTGTGCGCAGCGAACACGACACTTACCTGCATGTGTGACCCCTCATGGTGCGCACGTCGGTCGGTCGCAATCTGAGCCTAAGGTCAACGCCGGTGAACTGCCACCGTGGCTACTGCCGATGAGCTACGCGGGATTACAGAAATCAAAACGCCGGCTCGATGCTTAGTTTTCAGGGGGACGTCGACGGCGGAGAGGTCGGGGCGGGCACGGTGCAGGCTTGCAGGGTGGCGCCACCGGCCGGAGGGCATCGGGGGCGACGTCGACGCCGACTTCCACCACCAGCTCCGGTTCCACCAGCGTGACGTCCAGCGTCTCCCGGCCGCCCCAGCCCGCGGAGAACGACCAGCCCGTCCATGGGTGACCGTGCCGCGGCGGGGCGAGTAGCCCGACGACCCCGCTGCTTGCTGTCTGGGCGAAAGTGGTGGTGCGGCCGACGTACTGAAGGCGGCCGCAGTCAGTGGGATGAATTTGGTGAGCTTTGGGTTTGCTGATCCGGCCTTGCCTCCGCCCTCGCTGGACAACGTGCTGGACTGGTGGCCAAGGAGACCGGGGAGTGGGGTACGAGCTGGAGCAGGCCGTGAAGAAGGCGGTCCGGCGTGCCGAGGAAGATCCGGCGGAGTAACCGACCGCGCCGATCCTCCGGTCACGGTCGCTCCGGCCAGGTCAGGAGCGTCTGACCGGTCTCCATGTAGGTGAGGATGATGCGTGTGCCGGGCAGTGCGCCGCGCTCACCGATCCAGGTGGAGAACTGCCGGCACGCGGTCTTCTCACTACCCCACCATCCCTGCATCATCAACCGGCCGCCTGCGGTCGGGGTGAGGTGGTAGTGCTCGGGGTTCACAGCAGCCCTCCGGCGAACATGCGGTCGCGGCACGCGTCCTGCCGGCGCAGGAGAGGCTCCGGCGAGTCGGGACGGAGGCGGCGACGGCCGGTGAGGCAGATGATCGCAATGCGCACGTCCGCCGGGTGCAGCGAGCGCAGGTAGCGGCAGAACTCCAGGAACTTGGACCGGTTCTTGGTCTTCTTGATGTGGTCGGCGGCACTCGTTCCCTGCTGCCGCAGTGCCTTAGCCTCTGGTCCGTGGCCAGGACTTGGGCGGATTCGTGGGAAGTGGAATGGGTGGGGGAGGGGTGCGCCAAGTGTGCGCAGGGCCGCCCGGACGAGGACGAGTGGGGCGTCCGCTGGTACGCCGATTCGTTCGCCGACGCGTACCTGCTGAAGCGGCCCGCGAGCCCGGGGTACAGCGTGGTGGTGTTCCGGGGTCGGCACGTGCCCGATCCCGCGCTGTTCACCGACGCGGAGGTCACGGGCTACTGGTCCGCGGTTCGGACCGTCGGCGCCGCGATTCATCGCGTCTACGCGCCCGCGCAGATCAACTACCAGTGCATGAACAACTCCGTGGCCCACGTGCACACCCACGTCCTGCCGCGCTACCTGGACGACTCAGGACCGCGCACCATGCTCCCGGACCAGGCATTCACCGGCGCCCGGTCGCTCGCCCCGGCCGAGCTGCTGGCACAGCTGGCCCGCCTGAAGGCAGCACTGCGGTAGCGTCCCGCGAACAGGCCGTCGATGAGCCGCCTCCGCTCGCTCAGGAATGGGGCAAGGGCTCCCTGACGCGGCACTAGTCACCGGTGTCCAGCTTCTTCCCTGGCCCACAGAACTCGCAGGCCGCGAGGATGCCGAGAGGGTCACGGAGCCCGAGACGGATCTGATCCGGGGTGATCCGTGACGTCTCGCGCTGGGGCATGGTGCAGTCCGCGAGGTGGTAGAGCGCGGGCGCAGGATGCTTCGGGTGCTTCTTCGGCTCGATGACGTATCCGGTCCGCTGGGGTGCGCTGGAGGCAGACCCGTTGGCCGGAGCCGGAGCCGGAGCCGGAGCCGGAGCCGCACGCCGCGGTCGGGATGGCCGCTGCGGCGCGGCTCGTCTCTCGGCGGCAGCGAGGGCTATGCGGGCCGCGTCACGCTGGAGCAGCAGGTAGATACCGACGGTTTCGTTGCCGGCGAGCTGCTCGTCGAGATACCGCAGGATCGCGCGGAGACGCGCAAGGTCAGGCGGCAGCTCGGTCATGAGTTCGATTTTTATGTGCAGCGGCGACCGCAGCAAACCGGGGCCACTACTGTCCTCTGACAGGTGATCTTGACCGGTTGCCAAGCGAGTTTGACCGGTCGAAGAGGTTTCTAGTGGCCGGAGTCTGCTGGACGGGCCTGTGCCCACTGCTCTTCGAAGTCGCTCCGGCTGATCTCCTGACCCACCAGCGCCGGGTCGAAGAGGTCCACCACTGGCGGATTGAACGGCCAGTCGTCGGGACCACTGCGCAGAACAGCCCCGCTCTGCGGCAGTTCCACCTGGCGGATCCGACGCCCGTCGGAGCCCACCTCCATCAGGTAGTCGACCGGTTCATCGCCCTCCTCGTCCCAGCGGCGACGCAGGTACACGACGTTCCTGTCCGCGAATACACCGAAGCCCTCCCGCCCGCGCTGCGCGTCGCGCTCGGCTCGCAGCTCGTCCAGGCCCGCAGGCATCCGGAGCGCGTCGATGTCGGCTTCCTCTAGGTCCTCCGTCTCGAACCGGGCCACGGTCTCCGGGTCGGCGACCACCTCGACCCAGGCGAACGCTTCGCGCACCTCCCGCGCCGACCGCGCACGGACCCACCACCACGAGCCACCCATGCCGTAGTCGTGCAATACGAGAAAGCGGCGCTTGTGCGCGACGTCTTTGCCAGCCATGGAAGCCGAGCCTAACGAGGCGTGCAGCACGGGCCGCGGGATCGGTCAAACTCGCGTGGCAATCGGTCAAGATCACTTGGCGAAGGACAACTACGCGTTGTCCTGGCACAGCGAACCTCAGCTTGTGCCACCTGCTCGCCGGGCACGGTCCGGTGATCTTGCGGGTGTTTTCGCACGCTCACACAGGCCGGGCTTCTACCGTCGGTTCTCCGGTGTCGGCGATACATGGGCTGGGGTGGGGGATGCGGGGCAGGACTGCCTGGCTCGAGGGACTGCGGGCGCTGCGTGAGCGGGAGCGAGAAGCGCCCAGGGCTGGGTACCGCCGGGCGGTTTCCTCCCGCAGCATCAGCAGGCGGTGGAGGCGGCGGCCAGGCCCGGGCTTGCGGAACTGGCTGACCGGGAGATGCGGGCGGAGCTGTCCGCGTACGAGCAGCGGCCGATCCTGTGGGCAGCCCGCCTCACCCCTTCCGGTCACGACGTGCTCACCTACACCGACGCCAGCCCGGCCCCGCGCCGCAGCACGAGCCGGGGGAGGGCGAGAGGCCGGTCGAACTGCGCCCGGCGCAGATGGACGCGCTGCGCGTGTACGTAAGGATCGCAGCGCTGCTGCGGGTGCCGCCGGCCGAGGGCCTGGAGGGGCGGGTGCGCACCGCGTTTTCGACCGGCCCGGCAACCGCTGGTCACTGTGCCTGAACGCGGCGCAGACCGGGTCCGTGGCGTATGCCTTCTACCTGCGCTCGATGGCCGGCTCGGTGGCGGAGGTCAACCAGTTCGCGCGGGACTACGGCGTCGTCTTCCCAGTGAGTCCCTGAGGCATCGGCTGCGCACTACTGCACCGGTGCAAGCGGCGGCACGAGAGACATGGAGTGATGGACCCTAGCCGGGCGGCGCCCAATCGTCCGGCCCGGCGCCCTGCCACTCCACCCAGGCCGCCGCCCGCCAGGTCCTCGAGATCCAGGTCTTCGGAACCGGGTCCACGCAGGAATTCGGCGATGTCGAGCATCGTGTAGGCCATGCCCACGAACCGGCTGTCGACGCGGACCCGCCTGCCACCGTTCTGGGCCGGCGGTAGACGACGGTCTGTGGCGTGTCGGTCACCTGTTCAGGGTGCGGCGCGGGCCGGGAGCGAGCGGGCGGGGCGCCGGAGCCGTTCGTAGGCTGGTGGTGCTCGGGGCAAGCAGGGAGCTTTTGCTGATGCCCCGCACCGTATGGTCCGGCGCCATTTCTTTCGGACTGGTCACCGTTCCGGTCAACGTGCAGAGCGCGACCGAAGATCACAGCATCCACTTCCGTCAATATCATCTTGAGGACATGGGTTCTCTTGGGCAGCACCCGTAGCGCGAGGCAGACTCATTCGGTTTTGCGCAGTTCAGCGTCGGTTTGATGGACGCTAGCAGGTGCAACATGTGTGGTGGTATCGCCGTTTCAGGTGAAGCCCGGAGCACCGACGGCGGACGGGCATCAGCTCCTGGACGGTCTGCCCCGTCGTCGCGGCGCCTTCTCTGTCAAGTCCAGCGCGTTGAGCCAGCGTTTCGCCGTCGGCGCCTGCGCACGCTGCGCGCCCCGGACGCGCCGGAGCTGAACGAAGACGACGACGGTGTCCAGGAATGACCTTGGGCTGCTCCGGCGGAGCGGCGAACAAGATACAGATCACCGAGCGTGCAGGCCGGGCACCTCCTCCCGGCGCAGCAGCCGGGGTCGCGGCGGGTGTTCGCGTCGGCCTCAGGGGTGTCGGCGGCGATGGCGGAGCCCTGGGCATGGAGGAGGGCGTTGCCGCCGACGTGGTCGGAGTGCCAGTGGGTGTTGACGACCAGGTCGACGTTTCCGGCGTGTGTGCGGGCAGAGGCGGCGGTTTCGTCGGCGTGGCCGACGAACCGGTGTCGACCAGGGCCGGTTGCCGGCCGGGCAGCAGGAGGGTGTTGGCGCCGGGGAAGGGGCGCTGCCACCACGCAACGAGGTCGGCCGCGCCTTTGTCAGCGGTGGCGGGGGCGAGGCAGCAGGGCGAACGCGCTTTCCGCGATCGAGGTCAGGCGGTCGGGGCTGTGGCCGTACGCGCCTACGACATCGGTCCCGCGGATGATGGTCAGCAGGAGGTAGGCGAGGTCGTCGGGGTCCGCGTCGGGGTCGATGTCGCCGTTGCGCTGGGCCGCTCGCACGCACTCGGCCACCGCCGTGCGGACTACGGAGAAGCAGTCGTTGGCCAGGCGTTGCACCTCGGGGTCGGAGGCGCCGATCTCCAGGGCCATCTTGGCGGCGAAGCAGGCTGCGGCCGTCCGGTCGGGGGCGGGGGGTACGTCGGCGGCGAGTGGCACCCCGTGGACGGCGCGGAGCAGGTACGCGTGCAGTCGTTCCAGGGCGCCCTCGTCCGGTCCGGCGAGCATCTTCCGCGGACCCTGCCCCAGTCGGGCGAAGTAGCCGGCCATCGCCTGCAGCAGCACGCCGTGTTTGCCGTCGAACGCGGCGTAGAGGCTGCCGCGGCCCAGGCCGGTGGCGGCGCTGATGTCGTCGACGCTCGTGCCGTTGTAGCCCGAGGTGCGGAACTGCCGCTCGGCGGCATGCAGGACGTGGTCGGGGTCGAAGCTTCGTGGTCTGGCCATACATAGAAGGTAAAGCCGTCCTGCCCTTCTTGACAAGTCAGTACAGAACCGCCTAGGTTCCTGACTGTTCAGTACACAATGGCCCTGAGCTCGCCGGACAGCTTGGTCCGGGTTTGTAGGACCGCGACGCCGCGATGGCGGCTTGGACGTTGAACTCGTGACGTTCAGGGCGTCGCACGCAGCTCGGCGCAAGAACGAGCCAGCCGATGAAGGCTGCTTCAGAACCAAATGCTTCGGAGGACCTCATGACCGCGGTCAGTGCGTACAACACCGCACAGGAAGGCACGATGTCCCGTGATTGCTGCTGACGAGACGTTCGGCGGCACGTGGCCGTATCCCGCCCTTTTCAACGAGGCGGCCGGCTTCCGTCAGCATTATGTCGACGAGGGCCCCGAGTGGCCCGGTCAGACGATCGTCATGCTGCACGGTGAGCCCACGTGGGGCTACGAGTGGCGCCACCTGATCGGGCCGCTGTCACGTCACCATCGGGTGGTCGTTCCCGACCACATGGGCTTCGGCAAGAGCGAGACGCCCCAGGATCGCACGTACGACGCGAGCGAACACATCCTGAATCTCGAATCGTTGCTCGTCGACACGCTCGACCTCACGGACATCACCCTGGTGGTCCGTGACTGGGGCGGCCCCATCGGCGCCGGGTTCGCATTGCGTAATCCCGGCCGGATCTCCCGGATCTTCGCGGTGAACACCGTGCTGCCTCTCGCCGAGGGCATCGGCGATCTGATGATGGCCAACGGCGCCGAGAGCCGGTGGTTCCGGTGGGCCCAGTCGGCGCTCGCGGACGGTTCGTTCGAGCAGATCCTCGGACAGGCGGGTCACACCATCGCCCAGCTGATGATCGACCTGCAACATGTCGCCCGACCGGAGATCGCCACGCCGACCTGGATCCGCGCGTACTCCAGCCCCTTTTCGCCCCCGGCTGAGCGCCGCGGTGTCATCGCGTTCCCCCGGCAGGTCCTGGAGGGCCCGCAGGGCCCGCCGCCCGGCCCGCCGCCCATGGAAGCCGTCGCCGCGCTGCGCGCCGTGCCGGCAATGCTGGCGGTCGGGATGCGGGACACCGCATTGTTGCCCCAGTACGTGATCCCGTCGTTCCATCTGGCCTACCCCGACGCACCCGTGGTCGAGATCCCGGGCGCCGGCCACTTCCCGACCGAGGACGCTCCCGAGACGCTGCTGGCACTGCTGGAGCTGTTCCTGCAGACGTCCGCGCGCACCTGAAGGCCGAACGGCCAGCTCCGCGGGTGTGTGGGTGGCCGGGAGGGTCATGTACCGGAGAAATAGGCTGCTATCTGGTGCAAGTCGTCCGGGCTGATTAGGAAGTACGCGTCGGCCCGTCGCACGGTCGTGAGCAGCGCCTGGGCCAGGGCGCGGTGGGTCGGCTCGGCCAGCGCGCCGTCCTTGAAGGTGACGCCTGCCGCGGCGGTGACGGCCTGTACGGCGGCGGCCGGCCAGTCCGGGTGGATCGGGTCACCGGAGTACTGCATGAGCCGGGTCGCGCAGCGGCCGATCCCGTCGAGGATCCGGTCCCAGGCCTCGTAGTCGCGGCCACCGGTCGCGGCGTAGCGCGCATGCGGTGGAGCAACTCGACAGGATGCGGGCACAGCTTCGCCAGCCGCCCAGATGACCGTCCGGCGGCGCGTGAACCTGCGGGCCGTGCCTCGGCAGCGTAGATGTAGGTCGACCGCATCAGGTGCCTGTGCGACGAGGCCGGCTGTGTCCTTGTCAGGGGTGACGGGGGCGGGGCAGCAGGGCGAACGCGCTTTCCGCGATCGAGGTCAGGCGGTCGGGGCTGTGGCCGTACGCGCCTACGACATCGGTCCCGCGGATGATGGTCAGCAGGAGGTAGGCGAGGTCGTCGGGGTCCGCGTCGGGGTCGATGTCGCCGTTGCGCTGGGCCGCTCGCACGCACTCGGCCACCGCCGTGCGGACTACGGAGAAGCAGTCGTTGGCCAGGCGTTTCACCTCGGGGTCGGAGGTGCCGATCTCCAGGGCCGTCTTGGCGGCGAAGCCATCGAGCGGTTCGCGCTGCTGCTCGGCGGCATGCTCACCGAATGGGCGTCGTGGCGGTGGGTGATGTACGTGAACGTCGCCTTCGCGGCCCCGGCCCTGATCGGTGCCTTGCTGCTGGCCAAGCCCGTGATCACCTAGAAGCCCAAACTCAACATTCCGGGCATCGTCATGGTGGGCGAGGGCTGACCTGTCGCACTTGACAACTCGGTACAGAACCGCCTAGGTTTCTGACTGTTCAGTACACAACGTCCTGAGCTCACCGGACAGGATGTGTGTACGCCTGGCGCGATTGAGGGCAACGCATGCCTTTGAGCTCCTCCGCGCCGCCCGGCGTTGCGACGCCTTCCAGGCCGGCAAGGCACGGTCTGATCCTCGCGATCCTGACGACGGCGAGTTTTCATCGCCGTACTGGATCTGGACATCACGGACGTCCCAAGCAAATCGGGGCCGGATTCTCCACAACAGCCCAAGACGGTCGCCGACCACTTCCTGGGCCTTCTGAACAACTGACCCCCTCCGACCACCCAGAACTCGAAGGGCTGACCGAACCATGACTGACAAGGAAAGGCAGGAGGCCATGGCTGTGACGACTCCTCCGTACGCGAGCGACGCACTGGCCGAGGGGACCGTCGACGCGGTGGTGATCGGCGGGGGCGCCGCGGGGCTGAACGGCGCACTGATCCTCGCCCGCTCCCGCCGCTCGGTCGTCGTGATCGACAGCGGCTCCCCGCGCAACGCGCCCGCCGAGGCCGTGCACGGCCTCCTCGCCCTGGACGGCACCCCGCCGTCCGAGATCCTTCGACGGGGCCGGGAGCAGGTACGCCAGTACGGCGGACGCGTCGTATTCGGCAAGGTTGTCTCCGCCGAGCCCGCCGCCCCGTCGGCGGACGGGGACCTGCGGTTCACCGTCACCCTGGCCGACGGCCGCAGCATCACCGCCCGCCGCATCCTGGTGGCCACCGGCCTCACGGATGTGCTGCCACAGGTGCCCGGGCTCGCCGAGCACTGGGGGCACAGTGTGGTGCACTGCCCGTACTGCCACGGCTGGGAGGTGCGCGACGAGCCCATCGGCATCCTCGCCACCGGCCCCGCCTCCATCGGCCACGCGTATCTGTTCCGTCAGCTGACCGAGGACCTGACCTACTTCACCCACGGCACCGACCTGGACGAGGACAGCCGCGCCCGCTTCGCCGCCCGCGGCATCCGCGTCATCGACACCCCGGTCACCGAGGTCGTCAACGACGAGGACGGTGCCCTCGCCGGGGTGCGCCTGGCCGACGGCCAGGTCGTGGCCCGCCGTGTCGTTGCGGTCGCCGCGCCGATGCAGGCCCGCACCCAGGGTCTGGAAGGTCTGGGCCTGCCGGTGCAGGACCTGCCGAAGGGCCGCGGTTTCGCCTCCGGCGCGGTCGGCACCACCGAGGTGCCGGGTGTGTGGGTGGCCGGCAACGTCACCGATCTGGTCGCCCAGGTCGGGGCCTCCGCGGCGGCCGGCGCACTGGCCGGCGCCGACATCAACAGCGCGCTGGCCACCGCGGACGCCGACTCGGCCCTCCAGGGGATCGCCGAGGCAAGCCCCAAAGCGGCCACACGATGATCTCGAAGCCCTGAGATCTCAGCCCGTCACCCGCTCGCCTCATCTTCGGCGGCGAGGAAACCGACCTGTTTCCCCGTCTGGAAACTGATCAGTTTCCAGACGGTTCTCAGTCATGCCCAGCAGGCGTGCAGCAGGAGCGTCCCACCGAGGTCAACGCCCCCTTCTCGACCTCCTCGCCCGCCTCGACGACTCCACATCCTCGGCTTCCTGAACGGCCGACCGACCCGCCCCCCATCAGATGAAGGACACAACAATGACGGAACGCAACCCCATTCTGATCACCGGCGCCGGCGGTCAAGTCGGTGGCGTGAGCAGGGTGATGGTCGACATGCTGCTCGAACAGGGCCACCCGGTGCGCGCGTTCGTGCGACGGGACGACGAACGCGCGCAGTCGCTGCGCGAGGCCGGGGCCGAGGTCTTCGTCGGCGACCTGCTCAAACTCGCGGACGTGGCCGCCGCGCTGCAGGGTGTCAAGCGCATCTACTTCAGCATGAGCGCGGCGCCGTACTACGCCGATGCCCTCACCTTGATGGCCGCGGCGGCGCGAGCCCAGGGCGACATCGAGGCCTTCGTGCACCTGTCCAACTACGAGCAGTCGTACATGACGCTCGAGAAGATGACCACGCCGGATGAGGAGCGGCGTTCTTGGCTCGGCGGACTGGTCACGGACTGGTCACCGCAGCAGCGGGCGCACTGGGTCTGCGAGCGGGTGCTGGACTGGTCCGGCCTCCCGACCGTCAACGTGCGTGCGACCATGTTCGCCGAGTCCCCCCACTTGACCTGGATGCTACTGGGCTCGCTGGGCAACGGTGAACTGCGCCTGCCCTACGGCAACCAGCGGCTCGCGCCCATCGCCGTTCACGACCTGGCAGAGGCGTGCGTGAAGATACTGGTCGACCCCGCACCGCACATCTCGAAGTCCTACGCGCTCACCGGCCCGGAGCTGAAGGACATGTACGGGTTCGCTGAGGACTACGCAGCCGCGCTGGGACGCCAGGTCACCTACATCCCTGAGGAAGTGGAGGCCTGGAACGAGGCCTTCATAGACGAGACCCTCCTGCAGGAGGCCCTGGGCGATCCGGCTGCGGCCCGGCACGTGGCGGCGCACCTGAGGATCCAGGCCAGGCTGGTCGCCGGCGGACGGTACGACGTCCTCTCCGACCAACTGGAAACCCTGCTCGGGCGCCCGCCGCGGACCATGCGGTGGGCGCTGCAGAACAATACGCGCCTGCGTGAACTGGCGGGTGCTCCGAGCCACTGAGCGCTCCGGAGCAGAACATGACGCCACGAGATGGGCAATTCGGAGCTTCCGCTCGCTTGCCCCGTCCTTCTTAGGAGCTACTGATGCCCTTCCTTGCACATACCCCCGTGGAGAAGATGACCGGGCCGTACGCGCGGCGCTGGTGGGCGCTGCTCGTGCTGTGCCTGAGCCTGCTGATCACGGTGATGGCGAACACGTCGCTGATCGTCGCCGCCCCCGACATGACCACCGACCTGGGCCTGAGCAGCAGTGATCTGCAGTGGGTCGTCGACTCCTACACCGTTCCGTACGCGGCGCTGATGCTGGTGCTGGGCGCGATCGGCGACAAGTACAGCCGACGCGGCGCGCTGGTGCTGGGTCTGCTGATCTTCGCCGGCGGTTCGGTGATGGGGAGCATGGTCGACGAGACCTCGCTGGTCATCGTGGCCCGCGCGATCATGGGTGTCGGTGCCGCGGTCGTGATGCCGGCCACGCTGTCCCTGGTGGTCGCGACCTTCCCCCGGAGCGAGCGGGCCAAGGCCATCACCGCCTGGGCCGCGACCTCCGGGGTGGCGGTAGCCGTCGGCCCGCTGGTCTCCGGCTGGCTGCTTGAGGACCACGCCTGGGGCTCGACCTTCCTGATCAACGTGCCGATCGCCGTCCTCGCCGTGTTCGGCGCGCTCGCCCTGGTACCGCCGTCCAAGGCGGAGGGCATGGGCCGGATCGACTACGCCGGTGGTCTGCTGTCGATCGTCACCGTCGGCTCCCTGATCTACGCCGCCATCGAGGGCCCGCACTCCGGCTGGGGCGCCGGCCCCGTCACCGCCGCCGTGATCGCCGGTGTCGGTCTGGTCGCCTTCGTCGCCTGGGAGCTGCGGCACCCGCACCCGATGCTGGACGTCCGAAAGTTCGCGCTGCGGCCCTTCACCGGCTCGATGCTCGCGGTGATGTTCTTCTTCTTCGGCATGTTCGCCGTGATCTACTACTCGACGCAGTTCCTGCAGTTCGTCCTCGGCTACGGCGCCCTGGAAACGGGTGTACGGCTGCTGCCGCTGGGCGGTGCGGTGTTCCTCGGGTCCGCGGTGACCGGGGTGCTCGCCCCGAAGCTGGGGGTGAGGGTGATGGCCGTGACCGGCCTGGCCATCGGCACGGCGGGCATGTTCCTGCTCACCCAGATCGACAAGGGGTCGACGTACGGGGACTTCCTGGCGCCGCTGATGATGCTGGGCCTCGCGCTCGGACTGGCCATCTCCCCGGCGACCGACACGATCATGGGCTCCTTCCCCGAGTCCGAGCTGGGCGTCGGCGGCGGTGTCAACGACACCGCGCTGGAGCTGGGCGGGGCGCTGGGCATCGCGGTGCTGGGCTCGCTGCTGGGAACGGCCTACCGGGACGAGCTGACCGACCTTGTGGGCAACCGGCTCCCGGCGCAGGCGATGGAGACCGCCAAGGACTCGGTCGGCGCCGGCCTGGCCGTCGCGGAGCGGGTCGCGCAGGATCCCTCCGCCGGGCCCCAGCAGGCCCAGGCCGCCGTGGACGCCGTCCACCAGGCCTTCGCCCACGGCGTCGCCCAGACCAGCCTCATCGGCGGGATCACCATGGCCGCCGGAACACTGATCGTCCTCGCGGTCCTGCCGGGCCGGCGCTGGTTCGTGACGAAGAGCGCCGAGCCGGGGGCCGGGACGACGGCGAGCGAGGCGGCCACTGTGCGGGAGCACACCGGGTCCACCCGCTAGATCACCGGCGGAGCGTCCACTGGATCGCCGGGGACGCGTCCGCCGGAGCGACGAGCACCGCCTCCGCCGGATCGCCCGCCAGGCTTCTTGGGCCACACGGCCGCGATGCGGCGGTGGCCCGCCACCGGGACCGTGGGCAGGGCCACGGTTTCGGGCGGGACGCCGGTGAGGGCGACGGTGGGGACCGCGGCCGCGCCGAGGCCCGCCCGGATCAGGGGCAGTACGCCTACACCCAGCACCGGGCGGTCACCGACAGCGACGTCGGCCGGGAATACTGGCTGTGCACCCGCGCCGACTCGCGACCGCAGTCCGGACACGCCACCGTCAATTCGCGGGTACGAGCAGCGATGCGGACCGTGCCGCCCGCCGCCCACACCTGTTCCACCCGCGCCGTGTCCAGGTGCGGAGACACAGTTCGTACGAGGTCGTCACACTCGCTGACACTGCCGCCATCTGTGACGGAGTGTCACCGGCGCGCGCGGTGGCAATCCCGGCTTCACGAAAATCTTGCCAGGACCAGAAAACTCCGTACGCCGACACCTCGTAATGAAGAACGTCGTCCAGGACAGACCGTTGCCCGAATAGCCGCACCCCCGATCGCTTGCCGCCCTTCCTGTCGGAAAAGATGGCGGCCGCTGCGTCCGATGAACCCGGACATTTCGACTTCCTCCCGCAAGCGTTGGAGGTCACTCGCGCTGGTTTAAGGCGCGGGTCAGCTCGCGGTTGGCCGCTCGGGCAACCTCCAGTTCGTCGTCGCGTTCATCGAGCTGACCTTGGATGTCGGCCAGGTGCTGTTCCAGCATGGTGATGCGTTGCTGAAGTTGGTCGGTGTCGGCTGGCGCCCCCAAGCCCGACTCGGCCCACGCAGCCTCGCCCAGGGCCTGGGAGAGGCGCTTCTCCAACTGCCGGACCCGCGTGGCAAGGCGTTTGTTCCGCTCCAGCGCGTTGGCCAGGTCGGCCTGCGGGGAGGCCCGGCTGACGGCTGCGATCCTCCCCTCCTGGGGAGAGGCGGCCGCGTGGATCCGTTGGAGCAGGTCGCGGTGCCGGTAGAGGAAGGTGCGGTCCACCCGCGCCGTGCGGGCGAGAGCCGAAACGGTGATGTCGGTCGCTTCGCAGCATTGCGTCGAGGGCCTTGAGAACGCGCTCCCGGCGCCGGGCCGAGTCGGCCCGGCGCCCGTCGCTCATGTTGGTCATGCTGTTCTGCCAGGGTGGAACTCGGGGATGGGCGGTCCGACGCGAGGCATCCCGAGGGCGACGGCTTGCCGTCGGCTGCGGCGGAGGACGGTGGTGGCTTCCTTGATCTGCCTGTGGTCCTCGTCGGTGAGGCTGTCGAGGTCTTCTCGGACGCGCCGGACAAGGCGACGGACTCGGGTGATCTCCTCGTCGGAGGGTATGGCCTCCGCTTTTGCCCAGTTGTCGGCGGAGCTGAATGCGGCCAGGCGTTCCCGGTTTCGCAGCAGGTCGGCGAGGTATGCCTCCAGATCGGGGAGGTAGGAGGCGTCGGTGCGGAAGTGGTCGCAGCCGACGCAGCGGAATCGGACAGGGCAGGCGTGTCCGCCGGCCGCGACATTGGACGGCTCAACGCAGACGCCGAAAGGTGCCTGGACTTCGCCGACGGCGCGGCGGGCGTACTCGTCGTCCAGCAGTTCCTTGGCCTGCCGCCAGATGCGGTTGCCGTGGCGGTCAAACTGCCGTGCCGAGACGCGGTCAACGGCCGCGCGTTTGCGCTGCTCACTGACCCGGTAGTAACGCTGAGTAGTGGCCAGTTGGCGATGGTCCATCAGACTCTGGAGGACGTCGGGCTGGATGCCCTGGTCAGCGTGCCGCTGGCAGTAGGTGTGCCGGTAGGCGTAGGGGAAGATGTTGGATTTGTCGAAGGGCAGCATCTTGGTGATCTGCTGCCCGTTGATCTCGACGCGGGTGGGGACCAGGAACTCGGGCAGCGACTGGATCCATTCGCGGTGGCGGCCGGACAGCCAGCCGGCCCCGATCGGTTTGCGGCCGTGGGGGTTGCCTACCCGTGTCGGCAGGAGCATCAGCTCAGCGGTGGGAGTCCGGGGGAAGTCGGAGCGGACCAACTCCTGCTGCCTGGTGATCACTCCCGCGGTGGCCTGGGAGATCGCAGTCGCCGTCCTTTGCGGCCGGACTTGTAGTTGTCGTAGGTCAGGACGTTCGGGCCAGTGGTGTCCTGCTGAAGGCAATCCCACCGCAGTTGGCAGATCTCCGTGGGCCGCCGGCCGGTGTCGATCAGCAGCTCTGTGGCCACCAGGTTCTCGTTGCCGTTCCGCTTCGTGCCGGCGAGAGAGGGCAGGTGCTCGCAGATTTGCCGCATGACCTCGGAGGGGAGGTCTTTGCCTGCTTCGGAGTCCTCGGGGTCGTCAGGGATGTCCTCGGCCAGGAGGGCGAAGTCGTCCGGCAGGCCGTGCAGCGGCTCGCCGGGCCGGGTCAGCCCCAGAGACCGCATCCGGGCCAGATTGCTGCGTACATAGCGGCTGATGACCACTGTTCTGCGCTCCGACATGACGCACATGCCGTTCCAGCGCGTACTGGTCGAATGCCTGCACGACCAGGAAGTCCACAGGCATCACCCACGACTTCTTCGACTTCGACCATGCGTTGTTCTCGTTCTGACGCCGGACGACATGCACATGAGCGCCTTCGACGTGGCAGCCCAGCGACCGCGAGTCCGCCAGCAGGTGAGGATCACGGCGACGAAGGCCAGCGACCTGCCCAGGGCGCAGTCCGACGCGGGAAAGCAGGAGCATGATCAGCCGGTCGCGCGCCCAGCGGCACGCGAGGAACATCGCAATGACCTCTTCATCGCTGGCTCGGTCGACCTCGGTCTCGGGTTCCTGAAGCCGATGGTGGGCTCGCAGGCGGTGGCGCATCACGCTGCTCTCACCACGGGCCGCCAAGGGCAGGTCGTGGCCGTCACTCAGTTCGTAGATCTGCTCCAACACCGAGGCCGGCGCTGCCCTGTTGATGACCGTGTGGACCAGGAACATCCGCACGGCTGTGAGCACTTTGTTGATCCGCGTGTCCCCGCGGACCGGCTTGCTCCCGGGCCCGGGCACCACGACCTGACGCTGGCCGGCGTTGCCGGGCGTCCACCTCAACCAGAGGATGAACAGCCCCATCTCGCGAGCCGCCGTCCGCCAGTCCCGCTCTGTCCTCACACAGCAGCGCAAGAACAAGGCAAGACCCTCGGCGTACGCCTTCGTCGTCAGCTCCGCCCGCCCTCGAGGAAAGGCGCGCACTTGTACCCCTAGTCCACGAGTCGATCGCAACGATCCACCGCAGAGCTACACCCCCGGAGAACCTGTCCTACGACCTCAACGAGGAGGTGCCGTACGACGTCACACCACGGCCCCGGAACCCCCAGAGAACATGGGGCGGGTCCGCTACCGCACGGTGTGTGAGCTGGAGGATCGCGAGGACGACCAGTCCGAGATCGGCAAGGGCTACGAGCTGACCCGTGACCAGGTCATCCCGATCACGGACGAGGACCTGGGTAATCGTCCGTTGCCGACGGCGAAGGCGATCGAGATCGACGCCTTCGTGGCGATGGAGGACATCGACCCGATCCGCATGGGCGCCGGCTACTACCTCGCCCCCGGCCAACAGGTCGCCGCGAAGCCGTACAAGCTCCTCGTGGAAGCTCTGCGCCGCTCCAGCAGGGTGGCCATCGCGAAGTACGCGTGGAGCGGCCGCGAGAGACTGGGCATGCTCCGGATCCGCGGCGACGCCCTGCTCCTGCAGGAACTGCTGTGGCCCGACGAGATCCGCGACCCCGCCGAACTGCTCCCGTCACCGGCCGAGGTGTCCGAGAACGAGATCGAAGGCGCGCTTGCTCTCATGGACTCGATGACCGTCGACGCGCTGGAGGGCGAGGAGTTCACCGACCGGTATACCGAGGCGATCGCCGAGATCATCGAGGCCAAACGCGACCAGAAGCCGCTTCCCGAAGCGCCCGAGCCGGAGCAGCCGACCCAGGTCCTGGATCTGATGGCCGCGCTGAACGAGTCGGTGCAGAAGGACAAGGCCTCCCGCGCGGGGAGCGCGGGCCCGGCGCAGGTGCACGAGCTGCCGGAGCCGAACAAGAAGGAGGCCGCCAAGAAGACCGCGGCGAAGAAGACCGCGGCGAA
This sequence comes from Streptomyces sp. NPDC006739, assembly GCF_042869815.1. Classification (NCBI taxonomy): domain Bacteria; kingdom Bacillati; phylum Actinomycetota; class Actinomycetes; order Kitasatosporales; family Streptomycetaceae; genus Streptomyces; species Streptomyces sp. NPDC006739. The sequence goes on along the minus strand of NZ_JBIAGM010000013.1, from coordinate 48,017 downwards.
GAAGACCGCGGCGAAGAAGATCGCGGCGAAGAAGACCGCGGCGAAGAAGACAGCCGCCAAGAAGACAACGGGCCACCGCCCGCGCAGCGCCTGATGAACCCGATGTTGCATCGACCGGTTGAACTCGCCCAGTTCCGCTCCCGGAAGTTCGTCCGGGCGCTCGACCGCCACCGGATGGCCGGATCGACAGGAAGGGTTGGCGCTGCCGGTGACAACGCGGCCATGGAGTCCTTCTTCAGCCCGCTGCAGAAGAACGTCCTCGCCCGCCGCGTCTGGGCCACCCGTGAAGAACTGCGGATCGCGATCGTGACGTGGATCGAGCGGGCCTACCACCGACGCCACCGACAAACGTCGCTCGGCTGGCTGGCACCCATCGAATTCGAGACCGTCATGACCACGCCGGCCCTCCAAGCCGCGTGACCGAACCTGTCATCCGAACCTGCATCAGACCCTCCCGCGCATACTGGCTTCGAACACGGCAGAATGATCGCTGTTGGCGACGCCTCCAGAGCCGACGCGGGACGGGGCTCGGTAGGCGTTGCCGCTCAGCCGTCCCAGGTCCAGTCGGCGACCTCGGGCAGGTCCATGCCGTGTTCCCTGATCCAGACGTGGTGGCGCTGCCGGGCGTCCTCCATCTGCTGGCGTACGACCGCCGCGCGGACCGCGAGGCCGGGGACACGGTCGATGACGTCCATGACGAGGCGGTAGCGGTCGAGGTCGTTGCGGACCACCATGTCGAAGGGGGTGGTCGTGGTGCCGATCTCCTTGTATCCGCGTACGTGCAGGTTCGAGTGCCCAGTGCGGCGGTAGGCCAGGCGGTGGATGAGCCACGGGTAGCCGTGGTAGGCGAAGATCACCGGCTTGTTCGTGGTGAACAGACCGTCGTACTCGAAGTCGCTCATGCCGTGCGGGTGCTCCTCGGCCGGCAGCAACCGGGCGACGTCCACGACGTTGACCACGCGCACCGCCAGCTCGGGCAGGTGACGGCGGAGCAGCTGGGCGGCGGCCAGGATCTCCTGAGTGGGTACGTCCCCCGCACAGGCGAGCACCACGTCCGGTTCACGGTTGCCGTCCTCGGTGCCGGCCCACTCCCAGATGCCGGCGCCGCGGGCGCAGTGGACCTTCGCCTCCTCCATGGACAGCCAGTCGAAGCAGGGCTGCTTGCCGGCCACGACGACGTTGACGTAGTCCCGGCTGCGCAGCACATGGTCGGCGACGGACAGGAGGGTGTTGGCGTCCGGGGGGAAGTAGACCCGCACGGCCTCGGGGCTCTTGTTGAGGATGTGGTCGACGAAGCCGGGGTCCTGGTGGGAGAACCCGTTGTGGTCCTGCCGCCACACGTGCGAGGTCAGCAGGTAGTTGAGGGAGGCGACGGGCGCGCGCCATGACAGGCGACGGGCAGTGCGCAGCCACTTGATGTGCTGGTTGACCATCGAGTCCACGATGTGCACGAACGCCTCGTAGCAGGAGAACAGGCCGTGCCGGCCGGTGAGGAGGTAGCCCTCCAGCCAGCCCTGGCAGGTGTGTTCGGAGAGGATCTCCATGACCCGGCCGTGCCGGTCGAGGTGTTCGTCCACCGGCAGGGTTTCGGCCTGCCATGCCTTGCCGCTGGCCGCGTAGACCGCCTGCAGGCGGTTGGAAGCGGTCTCGTCGGGCCCGACGAGGCGGAAGTCGCGGCGGTCGGCAGTGGCCACCATGACGTCCCTGAGCAACTCGCCCAGGACCCGGGTCGGTTCGTGCAGGGTGGTGCCGTGCTTGCCGACCTCGACGGCGTACTTCTCCAGTGGAGGCAGGGGCAGTTCACGCAGCAAGAGGCCGCCGTTGGCGTGCGGGGTGTCGCCGAGGCGGCGGGTGCTCCGCGGGATGAAAGCCAGCACCTCCGGGCGAGGGGCGCCGTACTTGTCGAACAGTTCCTCGGGCCGGTAGGAACGCAGCCACTTCTCCAGTTGCCGCAGGTGCTCGGGGTTGTCCCGGACCGCGGCCAGCGGCACCTGGTGGGCACGCCAGGTGCCCTCCACCTGCACCCCGTCGACCTCCGCGGGACCGGTCCAGCCCTTGGGTGTGCGCAGGACGATGGCTGGCCAGTGGGGGCGGTCCGAGGCTCCGTCCTCGCGGGCCGCGCGCTGGATGGCCGTGATGCGGTCCAGCGCGGTGTCCATCGCGGCGGCCATGGCGCGGTGGACGGTCATGGGGTCGTCGCCGGTGACGTGGATCGGATCATGGCCGTAGCCGCGTAGCAGCTCGTCGAGTTCTGCTTCGGGGAGTCGTGCCAGGACGGCCGGGTTGGCGATCTTGTAGCCGTTCAGGTGCAGGATCGGCAGGACGGCGCCGTCGCCGACCGGGTCGAGGAACTTGTTCGAGTGCCAGGAGGCGGCCAGCGGTCCCGTCTCCGCCTCACCGTCGCCGATCACGCAGGCGACGATCAAGCCGGGGTTGTCGAAGGCGGCGCCGTAGGCGTGGGAGAGGGAGTAGCCGAGTTCGCCGCCCTCGTGGATCGAGCCCGGCGTCTCGGGAGCGACGTGGCTGGGCACCCCACCGGGGAAGGAGAACTGCTTGAAGAGCCGGGCCATGCCGACAGCGTCCCGGCTGACGTCCGGGTACGTCTCGGTGTACGAGCCCTCCAGCCAGCAGTTGGCCAGCACCGCGGGTCCGCCGTGGCCGGGACCCCAGATGCACAAGGCGTCCAGGTCGCGGGCTTTGACGACCCGGTTGAGATGGGTGTGCACCAGGTTCAGGCCGGGTGAGGTGCCCCAGTGACCGAGCAGCCGCGGTTTGACGTGCTCGGGGCGCAGAGGGTCGGTCAGCAAGGGGTTGGCCATCAGGTAGATCTGGCCGACGGCCAGATAGTTCGCGGCGCGCCAGTGGGCGTCCAGCGACCTCAGTTCTTCCTCGTCCAACTGAGGGGGCGCCTGCTGCGTGTCGGGGGCCATCGGGATTCCTTCCCTGCCAGGGCGAGTGTTCACGGTGCCGCGCGTGCGAGCCGCTGTACGACCCACCTTCCACCGGGGCACCGGGTACCAGACAGGGCCGTTCGGGCCACCCGGCAGAGCGAGTCATCCGAACGAAGGAGCTGTCTGCTCCTGCTCAAACGCCCACGGGGCGAGGGCCTTCCGGCTGCCTTCCCGCAGGACGGTCAGCCGTCGCCGGTCGTTCACGACGCGGGGAGTGCCGCTCATGGCGTCCTCCAGGGGCGGTATGCGGTAGCGGGACACCTTCAGGCCGCGCCGGTGAGCGCTGTTCGGACAGGGGGCCGAACGGGCCCGTCCAGGGGTACCCGGCAACGCCGTTACCGCGCCTGGGAACGGGTGAGCGGCACTCGCCAGCGCAAGAGGGCACCACCCCCTTCGGGGCTGGACACCTCGAACTGCCCTCCCAGCTGTTCCGCCCGCTCCGCCACGTTGCGCAGACCGCTGCGCCGACCGTGAGGTGGGATGCCCACACCATTGTCCGAGACCGTCAGGGACAGATCGCGGCTGTCGGTCGTCAGGACGATCTGTGCCCGGTCGGCGTGGGCGTGCCGGACGATGTTGGTGAGAGCCTCGGAGAGGACGGCCACGACCTGGTCAGCTACTTCGTGCGGCACGTCTGTGTCGAGCAGGCCTTCCATACGCACACTGGGCGCGAACCCCAGCACCCGTGCCTCCTCGTCGGCAAGGCGCACGACCCGGGTTCGCAGACCGGCGTCGGCTGCGCCCGCACGCGTGCGCAGCCCGAAGATGGCGGAGCGGATGATGCGGATCGTCTCGTCCAGGTCGTCCACGGCCCGCAGCACGCGCTCGGCGGCCTGCGGGTGTTCGATGAAGCGGCCGGCGCTCTGCAGGGTCATGCCAGTGGCGAAGAGCCGCTGGATGGCCAGGTCGTGCAGGTCCCGGGCGATGCGGTCGCGGTCCTGGAGCACCGCGATTTGCTCGGCGTCCTGGCGGCGCTCGGCCAGTTCCATCGCGATGGCGGCCTGGGCGGCGAATCCACCCAGCATGCCCGCTTCGTGTCCCGTGAACACCGGCCGACCGGCTACGCGGGCCACCAGCACCGCGCCCCGTACGCCGCCTCCCGCGGTACCGATAGGGACGGCGACAGCGGGGCCGAGCCCGCGAAAGCGCGGAGGCTGCGGGGAGATCCGCTGGTCCTGGTGCACATCGTCGCTGGTGACCGGGGCGGCGGTGGAGAAGGCAAGGCCCATGAGTGTCTCCGGCAGGGCCAGCACCAGACCCTGGTGGGCCTCGGCGTCCACACCCACGGCGATCTCCACCGTGAGCGACTCCGTGTCCCGTACGGGCAGCGCCACCGCCGCCAGCGCCGATCCCATGATCTCGCGGGCCCGCTCCGCGATCAGTTTCAGGACCTCGGCCCGTTCACTGCCGGACATCAGACAGTGCGTGATCTCGGCGTTCGCCAATAGCCACCGCTCCCGCAGCCGGGCCTCCTCGTACAGGCGGGCGTTGTCGATCGCGACGCCCGCGGCCACGGCCAGCGTCGACAGCACCGACTCGTCCTCCTCGTCGAACTGCACACCGCCACGCTTCTCGGTCAGATAGAGGTTGCCGAAAACCTGGTCACGAACCCTGATCGGGACGCCGAGGAAGCTGTTCATCGGAGGGTGGTGGGCCGGGAAGCCGTACGAGGCCGGATGCTGGGATATCTTCTCCAGCCGGAGCGGCTCCGGGTGCTGGATCACCTCACCAAGGATGCCGTGCCCCTGCGGAAAGTGACCGATCTGGGCGATCTGCTCCTCTGTGACGCCGACGGTGTGGAAGGCCGACAGGGTCGTGCCGCCAGGACCGATGACCCCCAAGGCGGCGTATTTGGCGTCGACCAAGACGGCGGCGGCCTCCACAATGGAGCGCAGGGCCTGCTCGAGATCGAGTTCCCGGCCGACGGAGAGTACCGCCTCCAGAAGACTGTGCACCCGGTCCCGGGTGCCACGGGCCGCGTCGATCCGCGCCTGCAGCTCCTCCAGCAGCTCGTCCAGCTTCAGCTCCGGCAGGCGTACACGGGGCTCTTCCGGGTTCGCCACGACGCTCCTCCATGTCCCCGCGAGCCCGAGTCCCGACGGTCGCGGTCATGGCCCACGGTAGTCATCCTCCGCGGGAAAGGCAGTCCGGCCACCTTGGTGACGGTGCTTTCCGGCGGTAGGTCCGTGTACCTGGAGGCTCCCGGGGCCGGTCGGCCCACCCCTTGGGGGCCGAGTGCACCTGCCCCGGCGCGCGGCTCCATCCCAGGCTAGGAGGTACGGAGTTCGCACAGCCGAGGAGTGGCGTCATGGCCCGCTATGTGTACGGCTTGCACGACGGCGGCCGCCACGGGCCGACCGGCAGCGGAAGGCAGGCACGTCATGGCCAGCGGTGAGACGCGGGCATATCGGCGCATCGACCTCGACCAGGCCGAGGCCCTGCGGTTGCTGGGCAGCGTGTCTCTGGGAAGGATCGTCTTCACCCGGCAGGCCCTGCCCGCCGTCCGCCCGGTCAACCACGTCCTGGACAACGGGGACATCGTCATCCTCACGCACGAGGGCACCGCTCTGGCCGCGCACGCCCAGCAGTCCGACGGCACGGGTGTCGTCGTCGCATACGAGGCCGACGCCATCGATCCGGACACCCACCTCGGATGGAGTGTCGTCGTCACCGGTTACGCCCACATCGTGAGCGATCCGCTGGTACTGACGCGCGTACTGGGGCTGTTGCGGCCGTGGGCGCCGGTGGAGGGCAGGGACCAGGCTGTGCGCATCCACCCCGAGCTGGTCACCGGTGTCCTGCTCACGGAGGCGGGCGGCACGACGAGGCTCACTGACTGACGTCGAACGCGCGCGGCCCCGGTGTGCAGGTGTGGGCGCTAAGAGGAACGAGGTTCTCGTACCGCCCACACCTGCACACCGGGGCGAAAGACCGGCTCAGACAGTGATGCGGCGTCCCGTGACAATGCCGGATTCGATCCGCAGCCACAGCTCACGGTCGCCGCCCGCCCATGGCCCGCTGTGCGCCTCCTCGGCGTACCGGCGTCGCTGTTCGGGGTCCGTCACCGCCCGGGCGACACCCCGCACCAGGACGCTCCACCCCTGACTGAACGCGTCGTCGATCCGGTCGACCTCGAAGGCCACCGGGCGGCCGTCGGCCCGCGCCGGTGTGGCACCGGTCGCCGTCCGGAAGACGATCGCCTCGTCCACGACGCTGTAGTTGACCGGCACGATCACCGGCCCCGTGCTCGTGGCCACCGCCAGCCGTCCGACTCCGTGTGACCCCAACAATGCCTGGCACTCAGGGGCGGTCAACTCAGTGAAGTGGGGCTCGCGCCCGGCTCGCCCGGGCCCGGGCGGCATGTCCGCGGCGCCACCGGTCAATTCGGTGACCGTGGTCTCCAGCACTTCGGCCAGCCGGTGCAGCACGGCAGGGCGGGGTGCGGCACCGGGTTGCTCCTCCAGATACCGCAGGTAGCCGACGGCCATGCCGGCTCGGGCGGCCGCCTGCCGCCGCGTCATGCCGAGTCGGGCTCTGTGGGCCGCCAGACGCCGGCCCAGGTCACCCAGCGGCGCCTCCGCCACCGTACGCGCGCTCATCTCTTCGGTCATGGCCGTCACACTCCCTCCCGTTCAAGCGCGGGAACGGCCACTTCCGCGTGCTGCTCGCCGCCGAGCACCACCTTCAGCGCACCCGTGTCGCCGGCCTTGGCGAAGACCTCGTACGCCTCTTCCATGTGGTCCAGCGGGAAGGTGTGGGTGACCAGTTGGCCGGTGGGCAGGCGACCGGCGGCGGCCATCCGCAGCAGGATCGGCGTGGAGTAGGTGTCCACCAGGCCGGTCGTGATGGTCACGTTCTTGATCCACAGGTCTTCCAGGTGCAGCGTGGCGGGCCTGCCGTGCACGCCGACGTTGGCGACGCGGCCGCCGGGCCGGACCATGCGGGTGCACAGCTCGAAGCTCTCCGGCACTCCGACCGCTTCGATCACCACGTCGGCGCCGAGACCGTCCGTCAGGTCGGCGACCAGCTGGCCCGGATCCTCGTGGACGTCCGCGATCACGTCGGCGCCGAGCCGGTGAGCGGCCTCCAGCCTGGCCGGGGCCAGGTCCACGGCGATGATCCGCTCCGGGGAGAACATCCGGGCCGTGGCGATGGCCGCGAGTCCGATGGGACCGGCGCCGACGATTGCGACGGTGTCGCCGGGGCGTACTTGTCCGTTGAGGACGCCGACCTCGTAGGAGGTCGGGAAGATGTCCGCGAGCAGGACGGCGTCCTCGCTGCGTACGGCGGCGGGCAGCGGGTGGACGGAGAGGTCGGTGCAGGGCACGCGGACGTACTCGGCCTGGGTGCCGTCGACCAGGTGGCCGAGGATCCAGCCTCCGCCGCCCCGGCACTGGCCGTAGGAACTCTCCCGGCAGAACCGGCACCGCCCGCAGGAGGTGATGCAGGAGACCAGCACCCGGTCTCCGGGACGTACGGTGCGCACGTCGCCGCCCACCTCGACGATCTCCCCGACCGCCTCGTGCCCGAGGACCGTCCCGGGGCGGACCTCGGGCACGTCGCCTTTGAGGATGTGCAGGTCCGTTCCGCAGATCGTCACCGCGTCGACCTTGAGGATCGCGTCGGTGGGTTCCTTGATGCCAGGGTCCGCGACGTCCTGCCAGGAGGCCTGACCGGGACCGTGGAAGACGAAGCCCTTCATCGCAATGCTCACCCAGTTCCGGTCTGCTGCGGGACCGGCGGTCCGGCGCGTACGACGTGGGCACGGGCCGGGCTCCGGCACGGTGCCGGGAAACGCCCCGCACCCCCAGGCTGCGTGGTATGCGGGAAGCCACGCTTGGGCCATACGGCCCTCGTCCACGGCCGGGAGGGTCCCGGTCGACTGCCGCAAGGGGCTCCGCCGGGACCTATGGCCCTCATCAGCAGGGAAACCGGGCCAGGGCGGGTCGGCGAAGAGGTCCGCCGGCCCCTGTGGACGCAGGACGGCCAGGGCCACCGTCGTAGTAGTCACCACGACGAGGAGGTGTTCCGCTATGGGCACCACACAGCGGCTGTGGCGGTGGCGGAGCAATCCCCTGCGGCGGCAGGAGGACGTCGTCGAGGCGTGGGTCGTCCTGATCGTCTGGGCACTCGCCCTCGTCGGTGGTGTCCTCGCGGCACTGGTGCCGGCCGTCGCGGCCGAAGATCAGTACGCGGAGCAGCGTGCCCACCGGCACGCCGTTGGAGTGGTCCTCCTCGCGGATGCGCCGCACGGCGTCACGGCGGACTGGTCGACGGACACCCGCGTCCAGGGATCGGTGCGCTTGGGGCCAAGACGGCTCTGCGTGTCTCAGCCGGATTCCGGTACGACGGCCACCGGGCAGGCCGCATGATGAAGCACTGCATGGGCGACACGGCCGAGTTGGAGTCCGAAGTGGCCATGGCGGCGTCGGGCGCCGACGACGAGCAGGTCGGCTTCACGGGAGGCGGCCAGCAGGGCGTCCCGGGCGAAGCCCTCGACCGTACGGCGTTGCACCTGCAAGTCAGCTGGAACGGTCGCCAGCGCCTCGTCGACCAGTTCCGCGGCCAGCGCCTCCTCGAAGTGAGCCGGCTCTCCGGTGATCAGCGGGTGCCCTCGTGGTTCGTGCAGCGGCCGGCGCCAGGCCCGTACAGCCTCCAGCGTGGCTCCGCGCAGCAGGGTCTCCTCAACCGCGAACCGCAGGGCGGCCGAGGAGGCCGGCTGTCCCACCACACCCAGGACGATGCGACCGTGTGCCTCCGAGCGGACCCTGTTGTCATGCCTCCCGCGCAGCACGATCACCGGGCAGTGCGCATGTCCGGCCACCGTGAGGCTCACGGAGCCGAGCAGTGCCTCGGTCACGCCGCTGCGGCCACGGCAGCCGAGGACCATGGCGAGAGCACTGCGGCTCTCCCTGATGAGGCCGTACTCAGCTTCCTCGGGCAGCACGTCGGTGGTGACCTTCACACCTGGCTGCCGGTGACGGGCGCGCCATTCGGCCGTGTCTACGATGTCCTCGGTCATCACCTCCTCCGAGGGTTTGCCGAGGTCGTGGGCAAGGGACATGCCCTCGTAGCGCTCCCAGAGCGAGGCGTACACCAGCCGCAGTGATACCCCGCGCAGTGCTGCCTCGTCGGCGGCCCACTGCACAGCTCTCAGGCTCGGCTCCGAGCCGTCGACGCCGACGACGATCGGGAGATCTACGAGCTCACCGAAGGCCCGTGTGGTTGCTGATGCCTTCATGGAGTGTCTCCTCGGGGAATGCCCGCTCAGCTGTGCGCGACAACCGCTACGGGCGCAGCGACGTGATGAAGCGCCGAATGGGTGACGTGGCCGATGTGAGCTCCGAACGAGCCGGTGCGGATACGACGGCCGACGACAAGGAGGGAGGCGTCGTTGGAATCGTTGACGAGGACCGGGGCGGCGCTGCCGCATCGGCTCGCCTCGATCACCTCGACGTCCGGGAACTTCTCCCGCCAAGAACGCAGCACCTTGCCGAGGAGCGAGGCCTGCCTGCGCTCGAGAATGTCGTAGAGCTCGACATCACCGGGGAAGCGGTAGAAGGAGGTCGGCGGTTCCGGCCAGGCGTGAACAGCGCGCAGGGCGGCATGGCGGCGAGCGGCCGCGTCGAAGGCGAACTCCAGCAGCGTGTCGTCCGGCTCATCGACGTCGATGCCGAGCACGACGGGCCGGAAGGGCGCCGCGGCGGAGGGCACCCCCGTCGGGTCCATCCGGTGCTCGTCCGCGGCCTGCTCACCCGCCCGCACCAGCACCACCGGGCGCTCAGCGCGGGCCACCACGCCCAGGCTCACCGAACCGACCATGAAGCCGCCGAGCCCGCCAAGGCCCCGCGAGCCCAGCACCAGCAGCTCGGCGAAACCCGCCGCCTCGCACAGGACGTCGGCCACGGTACCCGTGAGCTGCTCGGTGGTCACCTCGATGCCAGGGTGACGAAGCCGGATACCGTCCGCGGACTCGCGCGCCAACTGCTCGGCCCACTGCCGGTATCCGTCCAGATCCAGCAGCGGGTTCTGGGCCACATACCGGGGCGTCGGCTCCAGCACGTGCACGATCTTCAGGGGCAGACCACGGAGCAGCGCTTCGCGCGCCGCCCACTCGGCTGCGGCACGGCTCTCGGGTGAGTCGTCGAGGCCAACGGTGACGGTGCGGGACATGGTCCCAACCTCCCGGTGCGGAATTCCTGACATCAGGGTGACTGCCCTGCGCCTCCGCCAGCAGGGGCCGTAGGACCCGGTCGGGGACCGACCGACCCTCTGCGAATCCGGTGCAGGAGTGCCAGTGCCGGGGCCGGACGGCCCCTGGCACGCCACCGCCCGCGCGGAACACCCTGGAAGGAGCCCGGCATCCCGGCGAGGCCCTTGTGGAGTCACCATGTACGGCACCCCGCGCACCGTCAGCGACGTCATGACCGAAACCGTGGCCGCCGTCGGCCGACGGGCTCCCTTCAAGGAGATCGTCCAGCTGATGCAGGACTGGGGGATCAGCGCCCTGCCCGTCATCGAGGGCGAGGGCCGGGTGGTCGGCGTCGTCTCCGAGGCCGATCTGCTGCCCAAGGAGGAGCTCCGGGACGACCCCGACACGGGCCACCTGCCCCTCCGCAAGCCCGTCGACGTGACGAAGGCGGGCGCTCTCACCGCGGAAGGGCTCATGACCTCCCCGGCCGTCACGGTAATGGCGAGCGCCACCCTCGCCGAAGCCGCGCGCATCATGGCGCGCCAGGGGATCAAGAGGCTGCCCGTCGTGGACGACGCCGGGCTGCTGGCGGGCATCGTCAGCCGAGCCGACCTGCTCAAGATCTTCCTGCGCGGGGACGAGGAGATCGCCGAGGAGATCCGGCGTGACATCACCTCGCACCTCTTGCCACAGCCATCGTCGGCTGTGCGGGTGGAGGTGGAGAGCGGGGTGGTGACGATCATCGGCCGGATCCGCGACACGGCACTCGTTCCAACCGTCGCGCGCCTGGTCAGAGCCGTTGAAGGAGTGGCGGACGTGCAGTTCGACCTGATGCATGGGGCAGCGCAGCGGTAGCGGTGAACCCGTCCGCCTACGGGGGCCGGTCGGCCCTAGAGTGACCGGTACGGGCGGCCGATGGTCGACTCTGGGCCGTCACGGCAGAGCGCCATCCGCGGAATGAGGTCACCATGACCGGGACACAGGTCTTCAGCGAGCAGAGCCCCATCCGTGTGTCCTGCTCGACGACCACGAGGTCGTACGACGCGGCCTGACCGACCTCCTCGACGCGGAACCGGACATCTCCGTTGTCGGCGACGCGGACACCGCCGCACACGCGCTCACCCGGGGCCCCGCCCTGCGACCGCACGTCGCCGTGCTCGATGTCCGCCTGCCCGACGGCGACGGCATCCGGGTCTGCCGTGAACTGCGCGACCGCATGCCGGACCTGGCGTGTCTCATGCCGGCCTCCTTCGACGACGAGGAGGCCCTGCTGGAGGTGCCGTTCGCTGTCAACGCGGTGTCCTTCGCCATCTCTGCGGTGTCTCTCTGCATGATGCGCGCAAGGGCGCCGCGTCAGAGCCGCTTCTGGTCCCGGACGGGCACGCTCAGGAGATCACTCGGATACGGGCGTCGCATCGGCATGTTTCCGGCGTATCGCCGCGGACCCGAGTGCAGCAACTGCCTACCGCCCTCGGCTACCAGCAGTCCGCCGGCAGCGCGGTGAGCATCTTCGGCGCCCCGCTCGCCGGTGCGCTCTACGCCGTCGGACGGGTCGGCCCGGCTCGCGTCCATCTGTGCGTACGTCTGAGTGGTGCGGTTGGCGAACGCCTGCTGAGCAGGGGCGTGCCCTCTCGACCGGTGCTGCGAACACCGGCCTACTCGATGACCGTCAGTCGGTCACTCGGAAGGTACGCCCTCCGCATGCTCCCCGAGCTCGATCCACAGGTCTTGGGCATTGCTCTATGCCAGCTGTCCGACCGGTCTCAGCGCCCGCGCGAGCGCGTCGACGGTCACACCGACGATCGCCCGGAGTTGCTCCGGGCTCGCCCCGGCCCTACCCATCACCGCGAGAGACTGGTTCACGGCCGCTACGTGTACGGCGAAGTCCTCGGCGTTCTCGTCGGACATTCCGCCGGCCTTCAGCGCGGTGCGCAGGCGCGGGCACTGTAGGCCGAACAACTTTTTGACATGCTCTGCGACGCTCGGGCTCAGCGCCGGACTCGCCATGACCGACTGGGCCATCAGGCATCCGTCGGGCACGGCGGGGTCGGCGATGCGCCCCAGGGTGACATCGAAGAACGCACGGACGGCGGCGACGGGGTCCTCGGCCGCGCACGAGAGGGCGGCGTCGAACTTGTCGCCGTAGCGCGTGGCGTAGCGATCCAGGCAGCGAAGGAAGAGCGCGTCCTTGTCGCCGAGCGAGGAGTAGATCGAGCTGCGGTTCAGGCCGGTCGCCCGGGACAGGTCGTCGAGCGAGGTGTCGGCGTAGCCGGAGCGCCAGAACTGGATCATCGCGGCGTCGAGCGCCGTGTCCATGTCGAACTGCTTCTTGCCTGCCATGCGGCCCATCCTCCCATCTTGGACTGATCAGTTCAAGACGTGCTAGCGTCGAATCACGGTTCACCCGCCTCGATGGAGGATTCCCGTGACCAACCTGGTCCCCGCCCTGCCCCTGCATGAACTGGCCGGATTCACGCACCGCTGGGTCGACGCCGACGGCGTCCGCCTGCACGCCGTCGAAGGCGGTCGGCCGGACGGACCGGCCGTCGTCCTGCTCACCGGGTTCCCGCAGACGTGGTGGGCCTGGCGAAAGGTCATGCCTGCTCTCGCCGATCGGTTCCGGGTCATAGCGATCGACCGGCCGGGCCAAGGAAATTCCGAGCATCCGGAGCTCAGCTACGACACGCACACGGTCGCCGCGCACATCCAGGCCGCCGTGAACGCTCTCGGCGTGCGGGGCTACTGGCTCGCCGGGCACGACATCGGCGCCTGGGTCGCCTTCTCGCTCGCCCTGAACTACGAGAGCCAGCTGCACGGGGTCGCGCTGCTCGACGCCGGAATTCCCGGTATCACCATGCCGGAAGCGATCCCTCTCGACCCGACTCTGGCGTTCAAGACCTGGCACTTCGCGTTCCACGCGGTGCCCGATCTTCCCGAGACGCTGATAGCCGGCCGCGAGCGGGAGTACACCAGCTGGTTCCTGAAGACCAAGTCCCTCGCGCCCGACGCGTTCGAGGAAGCAGAGCTCGACCACTACGGCGCGGCCCTCGCCGTCGATGGCGGCCTGCGCGCCGGCCTCGCCTACTACCGCGACGCCGCCGAGTCCGCGCGCAAGAACCGCGCGGCGCTCGAGCGACGGCGACTGACCGCGCCCGTCCTCGGAATCTCCAGCAGCCACGGCTCGATCCCGGATATGGCGGCCTCCATCAGGCCGTGGGCCGAGAACGTGACCGGCGTCATCGTGCCCGACGCCGGTCACTACATCCCCGAGGAGCAGCCCGAGGCCGTCGCCGCCGCCCTCACCGACTTCTTCAGCGGCCGTTACTGACAGCGAGAATGTGACTGGCGGTTCCACTGGTGAGCCTGACTCACTTACTGACAGTAACGGCGGGGAGCTGAAGCAGCTCTACCTCGACCCAGCCTGGCGCGGGCGAGGGCTGGGCCATCGGTTCATGGCTCTGGCCAGGCAGCGGCAGCCAGGCGGGCTGACGCTGTGGACGTTCCAGGTCAACCAGGCGGCGCAGCGGTTCTACGAACCGCACGGCTTCATCGAGGTCGAGCGAACGGACGGGCAACGCAACGATGAGCGACAGCCAGACATCCGCTACGTCTGGCAGCCCCAGAAGTAACGCCGGGCGAGGAGAGTGATCAGGCCTGGGGGAGGGGCCGACCACCCTGGGCCAAGCGATGCGCCCCGCCGGGGCCAAGCCGGCACACCGGCGGCGAAGGCGATCATCCGGAGCAGCCAAGGCGGCGGCGGAGACCGCAGTTCTCGCCGTGCATCCCAAAACCGTCATCGCCCGCACGTCGCTGATCGTCGGCGATGGGCGTTCCGTACATGAGCGCGCCGTGCACGAATTCGCTGCCGGCGTTCGCAGCGGCGTCCTGTTCACCGACGGCATCCGCTGCCCGGTGCACGTCGCCGACCTGGCCGCCGCCCTACTGGAGCTGGCGTCGTGCGACGCGTCCGGTATCCGCCATCTCGCAGGGTCCGACGCTGCGAGCCGTCACGAGCTCGGCATCCTCATCGCCAGGCGTGACGGTCTCGACCCATCCCAGCTACCCAAGGGCCTACGGGCTCACAGCACACTGCCTGGCGCACTCGACGTGCGCCTCGACAGCCGGGCGACCCAGCGGGAAGTGAGCACCACACTGCGCGGCGCCCGGCAGTTTTGCACTGCCACCAGCGTGACCGCCCAGCCTGTTGACCGATGAGACGGGCGTCGCCCGGCGAGGAGAGGCCTTTGATTTCCAGACGCGTGCTCGATGGTACGCCCGGGCCAGTTCGTGCTCCTCGGCGTGGGCTGCTCCGGGCCCCGCACGGCACTCTTCGAGCTGCGCTGTGAGGTCCACATTCGTCTGTGGATCCGTCCTCGCGAAGCAGCCCGGCGACACCGAGGCACAGAACATGCCGGCCAGCGCGCCCCGCAGGCTCTCCTCGCTGCCCGGGCGGCGCGCGGTCCTGCTGACGCTGCGGCGCCCCGCGGCGACCCAGGTGGCGGCCGCTGCGGCCGCCACCTGGGTCGCAGCCAGCCACCCGACGGCGGCCGTGGACCGGACGAGAGGACCGAGCAGGGAGCCGGCGTCCCGCTCGAGCGGCAGTGTGCTCCGCCGGATCCTGGGGCACCGCCGCGGCGACGATCCTCGCCGACGCCGGAACCGGCGTCGTCCTGCACGCCCGCCGCAGTGAGGTCGGCGACGCGATCAACACTGTCACCGCAACCCGGGTTACTTCCCGGACGTCGAGCTGCCCGCCTCGCTGACCGCCACCACCATCCGGCGGCGGCGCTGGACGGCGCGGACTACCTCGTGCTGTCCGTCCCCGCACAGGACCTGCGCCAGTGCCTCACGGAATGGATGCCGCACATCGCCCCCCAGACGGTGATCGTCTCGCTCATGGAGGGGGCATCGAGACACACAGCGGACGGCGAGCCAGTGAGATCATCCGTGAGGTGACCGGCGCGCCCGCCGAGCGGGTCGCGGTGCTCTCCGGGCCGAACCTCGCGGCCGAGATCATGGCGAGGCAGCCCGCGGCTGCGACCATCGCCTGCCCCGCCGAGTACACCGCCGAGCGTTTCCAAGTCGCCTGCCTCACCCCGTACTTCCGGCCCTACACCTCCACCGACGTGATCGGCTTGATCGTTGTCTGGGGTTGGAGCGGTATTGATGCAGGTGAAAGCCGTCAGGCCGCGTGAGGGACGTTAGGCACAGTTCTCTCGCGGACCATGTGGCGGAGGCTGTTGCGGGCCACCGAACGGTGCGCGCCGAGGCGGCTCGGTCAGCTCGCCTGATCGATGACGTCGTGGAGGTACTGCACGGCGAGCTTTTCGGCATGGCGGCGGTGTTCGATCGCCGCTCCTGTGTCGTCGAGCCACCGCCGGTAGAGCTTGATGCTGGCGAGGATTGCCTGACCAGCGTCGTGCCGGTCGTAACCGCACAGGGTTGCCTGAAGGTCGCGCGCCTCATCCGGCGCGATGGATTCGAGGTGTCGCACGCCGCGGGGTGTTGCACCCACCCGCCTAGCAGCCAGGGGGCCCAACACGGCCTCGCGCAGGTAGCTGAGAAAGCCGATGACCTCGAACAATTCACCGCGGCCGAGTTTCGTTGCACCGTAATGCACCCAGATCCAGAACCGGTCCTCGATCCACTGGAGGTCGGGCGACGGGGTTGTCGGCGGATGCTCCGCGAGCGAGTCGGCCAGGCCGCCCTCTCGGTCCCACAGGATGTCCGGGTCCTCAACTCGCTCGGCGAAGTCGGAGGCCCGCACGAACTTGAAGTCGACATGGAGGAGGGGCGGCCCCACAAGTGTGATGATCAGGCGTGGTTCACCGACGTGTTCCCCGCTGAATCCGGCCACAAGCTCGGCCCATGAGCCGATCAGCATGAGACGCTCCTTCATGACCGAGTCGAACGCCTCGTCGTCGATGACCACGATCAGGTCGACATCGGAGTAGATGTCGGAGTGTCCACCCGCGATTGAACCTGCGATGGCAACACCGGTCACTCGCGCATCCTGCTGGATCTGTGGAAGCACGTCGCTGAGGAACCGGCTGTGGAGGGTCGGGGCGTCCATGGCATTCCTTCCGATCGGCACAAAGTTTTGTAACGTACCACGCAGCCAAGCCGGATTCACAAGGAATAACGGCACGAGAGGCTGCGGCGAAGCTCGCTCAGATCGCCAGGGAGGCCCGCGTCTCCACCGGCACCCTCTTCAAGCGGTACCCCACTGGGCGCTGGTCGGCCGACGGTATCTGGGACCCCCAATCCTGCAAGCCGTCCAGGCCGACGCCGCCGGGCGGATCAACTGGAGCAGGGGGGTGCCGACTCGACACTCGTCCCGTGGACGAATACTGCAGGTCTCGAATACCGTTACTCCACCAGTGGCATGTCGACACGGTGGACACGGAGATCGCGGGCTCCCCGTCCCGCGCCGCCTACCTCGTCGTCCGGCTCCCGGACGACACCCTCGCCCAGACCGCGCAGCTGGACAGCAGGCAGCGCGCCGCCGTCGGCCGGGCACTCGCCGCCAGCGTCCGGGAGGCGCTGCCCGGCGGGGGCCGCCGTGTGGTCACGCCGCTGCTCGCTGAGATCGATGTGGGCACCACCTGGCACCGCACCGTGCGGTTCGTTCGACTCCGCGAAGACCTGGGTCCGGCCGAGCCGGGGCCGTCCGGGTGAACAGGGCGGTGTCCCAAGCACCCTGACCGGGGCCTGGACGTACAAGGGAGGGAATCGGCGCAGGAACAACGTGCGGACGACCGATGACGACATGGCAGGACGAGCCGGACGCCCGGGAATGGCGCCAGGCCGTGGACACGGCCGACCGTGCCCGCGGCCCCAGCGTCCCGCCGGGCTACCACCGGGTCTGTGCTGCGATCGACGAGGCGGTGGGACTGCTGGCCGACTCCACCATGCCCGGCGCGCTGACCGCGACCCTCCGTGGCGCGAGCCACCGCCGTGCCGCGTCGCGCTGACGTACGGCTCGGGCAGCAGGACCCGAGCGTTGTGCGCGCACGCGCCAGCCACGACGGGAGGCACAGCAACAACATCAAGAACCGCGTCGGGAATGCTCACGTCTCCGTTGGTGAATGTCATGTCCCAGCAGCCGATGGGGAATCAGCGACCATGTGCGAAACGACGATGTGCTTTTCAGGAACTGGGTGAGGCGCCGGTGACGACGAGCGGTGGGCTTCGACCGGGCCAGTCGATGATGTGGATGGTCAGTTCGTTCTTCCAACTGGACGGCGAACCCGTCGGAGCGTTCGCGTCACAGGCCGGCCCTGGTCGTCAGCATGTGTTGGGCAGCACGGACCGAGTCGGCGACGACCCGCGTCTGCTCGTCGATTTCAATGAGGGGCAGCCCCTGCTGTCGGCAGATGGACAGCCGGTGGGAGAGCGTCATGGGAACACCGTGCTGCTGTGGGAAGCGGAGTACCGTATCCGCCGCGCTCGATTCCGCAGGAAGCTGCACTTCTCCGTAACATCCGAAGAACGAACCGTCCTTGATGTCAGGGAGACGTCCCGGCCCGACCGCACTGTCCACACATACGTCACCCGCAGCGATCCCGCGCTCGACCCGGTTGCCGTGCTCGGCCTCATCCTGTTGGAGGCACGGCCCGACGAGATGCCGGTCCTCAACGAGCTGTTCGAGAGGCGACAGACGTAACGGCTTGTGCGGAGTCGGCCTCCAGGCCGGGGAAACCGGCGCGAGCCTGCGCGGCGCAGGGTGGCGGGTCGTCGCGCAGCGCAGCCTCGACGCGATTGGAACTGCGCCCCCCTTGGGAGTCGCACCGCAAGCACCGGGTCGTACGAGGGCTGAGGGACGCCCCACAGCCTCCGGCGTCTGAACCCTCCCGTCGACCGCGGGGATTGGCTACCGTTCTGGCGTGACGCGGACCCGCTTCCTGCCGGAGATCCTGTACGGACGGTGGCGCCACGTAGCCCGGCTGTGCTCCTGCGAGGGGGTGCTGGAGACGCGGGGGGCTGCGCCACCGGCTACCCCTGTCCGCTGACGGACACTGATGCTGCCCGGGGGAATTTCCCGCCGGGCTTTCTCAAGCAACACTCAGGTCTGACTTGCCTCGATGTGTGAGATCTCGAAAGTCACGCTCCGGCACCGGGGCCACGGGCATCGACGTGCTGGTCCGCGGCACCGGTACAGGTCAGTCACAGGCGGGCTTGTAACGACGCCTACCCGTGGCTACCGGTACACGTGTCGGAGCCGGGCCTGCTGGTGGTGGACATCGCGGCCGCCGATGACCAGACCGCGTTCACCTTTCACGCCGCGCTTGCCGCGATGTGGGTCATTACCACCGTCGAGCACACGAACCGGGGCCCGGGCAGCTTGGTGTCCGGCTCCGTTGCTATCTCGACATGCGTCAGTTCCTCACATCCTGAGCCATTGGCTGGACAGACCCCCTGGAACTGCAGGCCTGGGCCAAAATCGCAGATCCTCACCGTCGAGGGGGCAGGGCGAATTGGTTACGTCGGCGGCGCGCCAGTCGTTAGCCTGATCAACTGCTGTCTGAAGGCGCTGTGGCGATCCTCGTGCCGCCAGCCAGTTGTGCTGCGAGTTCAGTTGCAGATGCCGGAGACGGCGGACTGGGCGCCGGCGTCGTAGACGGTGGCGCAGATGTAGTGACCTGGGCCGTCGTACCACCAACCGGAGCCGCCGCCCTGGGTGTCGGAGATCGTCCTGCCGTTGTCTGTCAGGACAAACATGCAACCCGGAGGAGCAACGGTCGGGTTGAGCTCCTGCTCGTCATGCCAGGCGCCGTTGACAAACTTCTGTTGAATCTCCTGATCGGCGGTGCAGTTCGCCGTTCGGATCCAATGGTCGCCCTCGTTCGCAGCGAAAGCGGGCGTGGACGTGGACAGAGCGATCACGGCACCGGCGCCAAGAACGGCCATAGCGGATCGCAGGGACGTACGGTGAGACAGCATGAAGCGGATCCCTTCACAAATCGATGAGGCCAGGCGGCCAGCAGACTGTGCCGCAGGGCCACCGGACCGGGCCCGTGGCCGGTGGAGCGGAGAGACATTCTCAGCCTCCAGGGCCGAACTGCCAACGGATTTTCAGACAATTCCAGGCCGCGGTAGAGGCCGCAGGTGAACTGCGGGCCTATGTGCATGGCCTGCTCGGACCGGTGGGCCGGAAGAACAGCCGGCAGTTGGCCGAGAACGGATGTGTCCCATGGCTCCTATGCCAATCAGGCAGCCTGCGTGAGGTCAGCTTGCTCGGTGTCGGTGTGGGTGTGGGTGTGGATGCTGCGGAGGAGAGCTCGGTAGACCACGTCCGACAGACGGCGCCGGAGGGCGCGTACGGCTTCGGTGTTGGTGTCCCGGCCTCTCGTCGGCGCTGTAGGTAGGTGCGGGAGTCTGGGTGATAGTGCGCCTGCGTGACGGCGATCCGGTGCAGGGCTGCGTTGGGCACTGTCACGTTGGCTGACCGGTGGGATCTCCGGGTCGATCAGGCTGGGAGGGGGCGTCCGGGGGGAGTGCGTCGCTGTCGTACAAGGGGCACTGTTGCGGGCGACCAGTTCCGCGGTGAACGTGGCGGCGGAGGCGGTGGGGGCCTGCGCGCAGTTCGATCAGTTCCGCGATGCCCGGCAGCAGCCCCGGCAGCTGCTCCACCTCGGGCGCGAGCCGCGCGGCCTGGACGTCGTCTCCGCTCTCTACCGCCAGGATGTAGTCGAAGCCCAGCTGGACCAGGTGCGGGGGCAGCGGGGGAACGTTGGGGGATATGGGCAGCTCCTGACGTACGGTCGCCGTGCCGATCACGACGACGTCTCCAGCAGGGTCCGCCCGTCAGCCTGTGGACAGAGGCCGGAGATCTCTCCCCCTTGTCAAACCAGGATGGACTAGGACTGTATGGGTTGAACCGGGCCCCCTTGTCGAGTCTGGTCGGCCCGACCATGAGCCGACCAGGGCACCCGCTCCCTGCACGTCACCTGCGGACTGCAGACCCACACGGCGACCGATCTGATGGCGTGGGTGTCGGAGCGGCTGCTCAGGCACGAGGACTGGAGGCGCGACCTGCCGCTGCTCGCCGCGCCGGACATCCAGGCCGACGCCGTGGACGGGATGCGCAAGCGGCTCGCCGAACTGCTGGACGATCCCGGGCTGCTCGCCCGCTACCGGGCGGCGATGGACGGGCAGGCCGTGGGCCGGATGGTGCCGAGCCTGCCCTACATCGACACCGTCCCGGCCGACGGCAGCCTGCGGGTGAGGCTGACGACGGCCCGCGCGGTGCTGGAGACCGGCGAGAACGCGGTGACGCTGTCCGCTGCCGGCACCGTGTACGAGTTCGCGCCCGAGGGCGGAAGCGGTCTTGCGCCGGTTGGCCGACGGCCGGACCATGGACCTGGCCACGCTCGCCGACACGGCCGGCCTCGCACTGGAGGACCTCGCCGCCTTGGTCCAGGAGCTCGTTGCCGGGCAGGCCGCGACAGTGGGGAGCCTGCTGTGACAGCGGAGCTCGCCCTGGGCACCTACCGGTGCCGGGAGCCTGAGCCCCGGTGCTCCAGCACTACGACCCCGTCGAACTGGCACTACCGACCGGTCGCTGCCACCGTACGCCCAAGCTGCCCGATCGCAGGTGCTGCGTCAGCGGCTCGTGTCGGCGTCGCCGTCGTCGTTCGAAGAATTCCGGTTCCTCCCGCTGCCGGGAGAGGAGTCGTCCCCTTGCTCTCCCAGCAGTTCAAGGAGTGCGGCATCCGCCCTTTTTTGATCTTCCTTGGTCAGCTCGACCGGCGCGTTGTTGTAGACGGTGTAGCTGTCCGGATCGATGATGTTGGCGGCCCGCAGGGTGAACGTCAGCAGGCGGCGCCACCCCTTGCGGTGACCGACCCGCGCTTGCAGCTGGACCGTGTAGTCACGGGCTTCTGGCATGAACCCGGAAAATGGTGCCTCGAACTCGATGAAGAGCTGTTGCGCTTCTCTGCCGGGTATAACGAATCCGGCCGGTAGTTTCGCGTCCTCGTCCGGCCCCGGCTTGAGGCGAGACGGTGTAGACACCCACAGCAGCGGCAGGTGAGATGCGGGTTCGTCGGGGAACGTCAGGACGAGGTCCTGCACGACGATCGGCTTGGGGCCGGTGTTGTGAAGGACGAGCGGGAGCCGCAGACGGGCCCTGGATGAGTGAATGATCGTTGCGAAGGCGTGCGGTTCCCATGTCTTCAGCCGCCCTTGTCTGGCGTTGAGCCACCAGAACGACGCCACGGTGAAGAGCAATGCGCAGACCGACACCACGCCGGCGCCTGTGAGCGATGAGGACGCGGCCTGATCGGTCGCGGTCATCAGGGGAACCACAGAATCAGTGTGCCAGCCCCGGCGCGGGCTCGCTCATAGGACTCAGGGGCTCCGCCGCCGGCGCCCAGTGCCGACAAGCAGGACGGTCTGCGTATCACCGGTGACCGCTGCAGTCCTCGGCCAACGTCACGAGCCGCCACCGGCAAGGAGCGAGAGATACCAGGTGACCAGTGCGGCGCACACCACCGCGGGGACGAGTCTCGGCAAGTTGTCTCCCTTGCGCACGTGCGTGGTCACGGCACCGGCGAGGAGTACCAGAAGCCCGATGTCGGCCGGCCCTCCGAGCAGTGGCAGGACCGGCCCGAGGGCCACGCCGACGGCGCCTGCCAGCTCCAGCGCACCGATCACCCGGTAGGCCGTGATGGAGAAACCGGCGTGGGCAGCCAGCCCGGGCGTCGGGCCGAGCGCCATGATCTTGGCAACGCCCAGCAGGGCGAAGATCAGCACGATGAGACAGGCCAGGGCGGCGAGAAGGCTCATGAAGCGTCCTGCACGGTGTGCGGGTGAAGGGCCTGGCGGCGTTCGGCTCCCAGGCCGGCGAAGTAGGCGACGAGGTCCGGGTTGTCGACCGCCGAGGGATTGAGGACCTGCTCGACGGGAGCGCCCTGGAGGAGGTGCTTGACCGGGACTTCGAGTTTCTTGCCGGTCTTGGTGTGCGGGACGGCCGGCACCGCGATGATCTCGTCGGGGACGTGGCGGGGCGAGGCGCCGGTGCGGATGGCTGCGCGGATCTTCTCGCGCAGGACGTCGTCCAGGGCGACGCCGGGCGCGGGGACCACGAACAGGGGCATCCAGTAGCCGCCGTCGGGTTCCTCCGCACCGATGACGAGGGCCTCGGTGATCTCGGGGAGGCGTTCGACGAGGTCGTGGATGTCAGCGCTGCCCAGGCGTACGCCGTTGCGGTTGAGGGTGGCGTCGGAGCGGCCGTGCACGATCACCGAGCCGTGACCTGTCACCGTGATCCAGTCGCCGTGCCGCCACACGCCCGGGTAGGCACCGAAGTAGGCGTCGCGGTAGCGGCTGCCGTCGGGGTCGTTCCAGAAGTACAGCGGCATCGACGGCATGGGCCGGGTGACGACCAGTTCGCCGACCTGGTCGACGACCGGCCGTCCCGTGTCGTCGTAGGCCGCGAGTGCGACGCCGAGGTTGGGGGCTGACAGCTCGCCGGCCCAGACAGGGGTCGTCGGGGCGCTGCCGGCGAAGGCGGAGACGACGTCGGTGCCGCCGCTGGTGGAGGCCAGCTGGATGCCGGCGCCCACGTGGTCGCGGACCCAGGTGTAGGCGGAGGCGGGCAGGGCGGAGCCGGTGCTGCCGACGGCGCGGATGGCAGAGAGGCCGTGTGCGGAGGGTTCGACGCCCAGTTTGGCCATGGCCAGCAGGTACTGGGGGCTGGTGCCGAAGACGGTGACCTTGTGGCGGGCCGCCAGCTCCCACAGGACGTCGGGGCGTGCCACCGGGGCGGGGCTGCCGTCGTAGGTGCAGGTGGTGGCGCCGGTCAGCAGGGTGGAGACGACCAGGTTCCACATCATCCAGTGGGTGGTGGTGTACCACAGCAGGCGGTCCCCGACGCCCAGGTCGCAGTGCAGGCCGAGGATCTTGAGGTGTTCGAGCAGGACGCCGCCGTGCCCGTGGACGATGCCCTTCGGCAAGCCGGTGGTGCCGGAGGAGAAGACGATCCACAGGGGGTGGTCGAACGGCACCGGGGTGACGGTGAGGTACTCGGTGCGGGTGGCGGCATCGTCCCAGGGGACGGTAAGGCCCGGGTGCCGGGTCTCGGGCCAGCCGATACCCAGGTGGTCCACGAGCACCGTGGCCTTCAGTGTGGGAAGAGCTGCGGCGAGGTCGAGTGAGGCGGCGCGGCGGTCGTGTCGGGTTCCGTTGAAGAGGTAGCCGTCCGCCGTGATGAGCACCGTGGGTTCGAGCTGGGCGAAGCGGTCGGCGGCGGCCCTGGGTGCGTAGTCCTGGCCGCATACCGACCACACGGCGCCCAGGCTGGCGGTGGCGAGGAAGACGATGACGGCGTGGGGGGTGTTGGGCAGGTAGCCGACCACCCGGTCGCCCTGTCCGACGCCCAGGTCGCGCAGGGTGGCGGCGACCGAGGCGACCCCGGCGCGCAGCTGCCGGCCCGTGATCTCGTAGCCGGCTCCGGTCTCGTCCAGCGCGGTGATCGCGGGAGCGTCGGGGTGCAGGTTGCGCAGCGCGTGGTGGGCGTAGTTGAGGTTGGCGCCGGGGAACCAGCGCGCACCGGGCATGGTCTCCTCGGCCAGCACCCGCTCGTACGGGGTGGTTGCGTCGACGTCGAAGTACTCCCACACCGCGGCCCAGAAGCCCTCCAGGTCGGTGACGGACCAATGGTGCAGAGCCTCGTAGTCGGTAGGGTCCTGGATCCCCTCGGCGCCCCGGTGCGAGGCGGCCCAGCGGGCGAAGTCCGCGATGCGGCAGCCGGCGGCCGTCTTCGGGTCGGGCGACTGGAACGGTTCCGGATACGGCGTGGGGTGCGGGGTGGTCATGGCTGCGTGGTGCTCCTGGTCAGGTGACGGGCTGGGTGTCGGCGGTACGGCGGGCCGTGTGCAGCAGGGGGGCCCAGGCGGCTGCGTCCGTGAAGGCGCCGGTGCCGACAGGGACGGTGTCCGTCACCACGCGGTCGGGGCGCAGCAGGACGGCGTCGGCACGGCCGCGTGCCAGCCAGGCGGCCAGTGTGCCGTCGTCGTCCAGGTCGTCGACGTGGATCGTCCGGGCGTCCAGTGCCGTGGCCACGGCGGTCATCTGTGCCGTGGGCGGCACGGTGGTCAGGACTGCGAAGGAGTCCCCGAGGACGTCGTCGAGGCGCACTCGCCTGACGTCATGCCGTACCCAGGGCTGCGGGCAGAAGGTGCCGGGCAGTACGCGGCCGGTCAGCCTGGGGCGGCGCCGTACGAGTGGGCCGGCGGTCAGGGCGGGGCTGAGGTCACGGCTCACCGCCTCGGTCACGCCGGGGATGCGGCAGACCGCGCCGACCACGGCCCGGCGGAGCGCCGCGGCGCGGTCCTGCCCGCCGGTCATGGCCCAGCCGACGGCGACCGCCACGCGGATCACATGGCGGGCGTGCGGCTTGCGCTCCCGTTCGTAGGTGTCCAGCAGCCCCTCGGGTGCGCCCTGTTGGAGGACGCGGGCGAGTTTCCAGGTGAGGTTGTTGGCGTCGCGCAGGCCGGAACACAGACCCTGCCCGACGAAGGGCGGAGTGAGGTGGGCGGCGTCGCCCAGCAGGAAGACACGCCCCCTGCGCCACCGGTCGGCGAGACGGGCCTGGAAGGTGTACTGCGCCTGCCGTATCACCTCGAAGTCGTCGCCCTTCGAGGCCGGCAGGTCCACCCAGGGGGCGACCAGTTCGCGCAGGCTCTCCCATCCGTCCGGGCCGTCCAGGTTCTGGTCGTCGGCCAGCCGGAACTCCCAGCGATAGCGGTCCTCGCCGATGCGCATGAACGTGGCCGGCCGGGTGGGGCAGCAGATCTGCTCAGCGCCTTCCCAGGTGCGCACCGGGCGGCTGGTGCGCACGTCGATGACCCGCCAGCTCTCCTGGAAGTGCAGGTCCTCCCAGGCGGCGCCGATGGCGTCACGGGTGAGACTGCCCGCACCGTCGCAGCCGAGGACGGCGTCGGCCCACAGGTGTTTCTCCTCGTCGCTGTCGGCGCGCCGGAAGGCGACCCGGACCGGACCCGACGGATCGTCGGGTGCGTCGGTGTTCCGCGTGTCGGACTGGGTGACGGACACGACCTCCACCCCGCTCCACAGCTCGCACTCCGGGCGGCGCGCCAAGGCGTCACGCAGCAGGCGTTCCAGCTCGGGCTGGTTGAACATGCTCAGCTGCGGGAAGCCGTGGAGTCCGTGCGGGGACCGCGGGAATTCGGTGATCACGCGGCGCCGGGCGTCCAGCAGCCGCAGCCCGGGCGCCGGGCGGGCGATGGCGGCGAACTCCTCGTGGATGCCGACGCTCTGCAGGATCCGGCGGATCTCGTCGTCCACGACGACGGCGCGCGGCAGGGGGTAGACGTCGGCGTGGCGTTCGAGGAGCAGGCTGCGCACTCCGTAACGGGCCAGCAGGAGCGCGGCCGTGACTCCCACGGGCCCCGCCCCGATGATCACCACCGGTCTGCGGGCTGTGGCGCTCACGTCGCGGCCCCCACAGCGGTCCGCTGCTCGCCCAGGTCGATCTGCCCGTCGGGGGTGGCGATCGTGGCAGTGACGAGGTCACCGTCGCGCAGGTAGAGGGGGTTCTTGGCCTGGCCGTTGAAGAACGCCTTCCACTTCAGCGCGGGCGGCAGCAGCGCGGCGATCTTCTCGACCGGCTTGGGCGGGGCCTTGAGGGCGGTGCCGCCGGGCGTGCCGGTCAGCAGGAGGTCGCCCGGGTCGAGGGTCTGGAAGCGGGCGAGCAAGGTGAGCGCCTGCGCGGGCCGCACGATCATGTCGGCGAGGGTGCGGTCCTGGCGCGGTACGCCGTTGACGGACAGCCGCAGCCGCAGGTTCAGCAGATGGGCGAAGTCCTCGGGCTCCAGCAGGGCCAGGTACGGACCCGTCGGTGTAAAGGTCGGGTAGGACTTGCTCTCGTAGAACTGGGTCTTGGTCAGCTGCACGTCGCGGGCGCTGACGTCGTTGGTCAGGACGAGCCCGGCGACATACGAAGGCAGGTCCCGCTCTTCCACGACGGTGCCCACCGGCAGCGGCGCGCCCATGACGAGGCCGAGTTCCACCTCGTAGTCCAGGAACTTCACGTGCGCGGGGCGGACGATGGCGCCGTGCGGACCGCTGAGCGAGCCGGACGCCTTGCGGAAGAAGGCGGGCGGGATGTCACCGGAGAAGCCGGAATCCTTGGCGTGGCTGCGGTAGTTGACCATCTGGGCGACCACCCGGCACGGGGTGGTGACCGGGGGCAGCGCCACCAGGTCGGCGACGGGCGTACCGCTGTCGCCGGATGAGGCGGCCTCGCGGACCGCGTCCCGGTCGGCGAGCAGCTCGGCGGTGGTGACGGCCTTGGTCTCGATGCGGACGGCGCGCTCGTCGCGGACGACCCACCAGCCATCGGGGGTGCGCAGAACGTTGGTGCTCATGAGCTCATCGCTTTCATCAGGCCCAGCAGGCGTGCGGGGTCGAGTTCGTTGTCGCCGCGCAGGGCCGTCATGACCTCGCGGAGCTTGGCGGGGGAGGGGTTGGCGCCCAGGAAGTCCCGGGTGACGGGCGGGCCCCACTGCGCGAGGCCGCTCGCCGACATCGGCGCCCATCCGGGTTCGAGGTCGCGGGAGAACAGGTCGCCGTCGGCGAAGTGCTCCAGCATGAAGCGGTCGGGGTCGCGCCAGTAGTCGAAGAGCTGGCTGCCCTGGATGTGCCGGCCGATGCCCCAGCTGCGCCGGTAGCCGCGCTCGGCCAGGTACTCCCCGCCGGCGGCGATCGCGTCGAGGTCGGTGACCTGGTAGGCGGAGTGGACGTACCCGGTGCCGGGCCCCAGGTGCAGGGCGAGGGTGTGGTGGTCCACGGGCGCGCTGCCCTGGTCGCAGCGGATGAACGCCATGGTCGGCCCGCGCTGGCGCTGCCCGTCCAGGAACAGGAAGTCGGACACGATCATCCCGAGGGTGTCCAGGTACCAGTCCAGGGCCCGCATGAACACCCGCGTCTCCAGCACCACGTGACCGAGCCGCTGGATGCGCGACGGCTCGCGGGGCGGCCGCTGGGTGGCGTTCGTACGACGGCGCTCGGTGCCGGTGTTGAGGACCAGCGGCTGCTGCTCAGGCAGAGCGGGCAGCTGCTCGGCGCAGTGCACGACCCGGACCGGGAAGCCGGAGGGATCGAGTAGGGTGACCGACTGTCCACCGCCGGGTACGTCGACGTCCCGGACGTCGGTGCCGGTCGCGCGGGCCAGCCGGTCGAGATCGGCGCGCTCCGTCACGCGGAACGCCGGCCCGATGAAGCGGGACGCCTGCCCATGGCGGATGACCATGCAGGGTGAGCCCGCGAAGGTGCCGCGCAGCCACAGTTCCCGCTCGGTGCGGGCGGCGATGGCGAAGCCGAAGTCACGGGCGAACACCTCGGCTCGGTCCAGGTCCGGCTTCTCGAACTCCAGCCAGGCCAGGTCGGCCACCTTGATGACCGGGTTACGCGCGCGTCCGGGGTGCTCGCCTCGCAGGGCGCCCAGCTCGCTGTGGAGATCTTGGTGGGGCGTCTGGAGATCGGCCCTGTTAACGGGGGTGTGGGACATGGTGTCCTCCAAGCAACACTGCCGTAATGAGGAAATCATCAACTTTGCTGATCCTCGACGTCAATAGAGAAGTCCCAAAGAGTTGATGGAATCATCAGTCATGCAGTGTTCATCGGGACCGTTGTTACACTCGTCGTATGCCGACGTCAGCCCCGCCCAAGAACCGCTTCGAGCGGCGCCGCGCCGAGACCCGTCAGGCACTGATCCGTGCGGCCAGGCAGATCCTCGCGGAGACCGGGGACACCAGCGCCAGCATCCAGGCCATCGCCGAGCGCGCGGACGTCGGCTTCGGCTCGTTCTACAACCACTTCGAGTCCAAGACGGAGCTGTTCGACGCCGCGGTGACGGATGCGCTGGAGGAGTTCGGGCAGGTCATCGACGAGCGTGTGGAAGGCATCGACGACCCCGCCGAGCTGGTCGCCGCCGGTTTCCGGCTCGCTGCACGGATGGCGGACTCCCACCCCGAGCTCATGCGGATCCTGCGCGATCGCGGCCTGGCCCACATCCACTCCGAGCGTGGCCTGTCCCCACGAGCGCTGCGTGATCTGGAACGCGGCATCGCCTCGGGCCGCTTCACCGGCACCGACCCGACCACGGCCCTGTCCGCTCTGGGCGGGACCCTGCTGTCCCTCGTGGCTCTCCGGCTGGCCCGCCCCGACCTCGACGGCGACGAGGCCGCCTCCGACCTGGCCGCGATGGTCCTGCGCATGCTGGGCCTCCCCCCGGACGATGCGCACGAGGTCACCCGGCGCCCGCTGCCCGACCTCGTCTGAGGGTCCGGTGCGATTGCGGCGCCGCCGGCCAAGGCGCGGTGGACCCCGTACGACGGCAACCGTCGCCCTGCATGCCGGGCCGCCAGCGATCAATCATGTCGTGGAGACCAGTTGCGCGTGGCGGCCCGTGCCTGCGGACCGCTGGGGCGCCCCCGGCGTCATCGGCCCAGGTCCACGGCCCTGTCGCTGGTCGGATCCGCCGCGAGATCGGCCAAGGGCCCGTGGTGGCCGCCACGATCCTCGAGCTCTCAGTCGGTGAGCCTCTTCGTAGGTGCCGGTGAGCCGGACGGCAGCGCCGCCCACAACGAAGCCCATGTCGGCGCGCTTCGGGCGGCACGGCGCCGGCGCCGCCCGAAGCGCACCCACGGGCGCTCTCGGCGGGGCGGGCCAGTCACCCCCGGGAGCTGCTCCAGTGTTCGTCGAGGGCGGCGGCGACCTCAACCGGCTTCTGGATGGGCGTCCAGTGGCTGCTGTCCAGCCTCAGAAAACGGGTGGCGTGCACGGACGCGGCCAGCTTCTCGCCGAACTCGACGGGGCAGACTGGATCGGACGCCCCCCAGAACACCAGGGACGGTCCGGACAGATCCGCGAGATCCGGTTCCCACTCCGTACCGACCGTCAATGCGGAACGGTACAGCTTGAGAATGCTGTCGCGCATGGCCTCGTCCACGCGACCGGCCGTCTGTTCGGCCAGCTCAGCCGGGATCTGGAGGTTGTCGGTCAGGTCCCTGGCGAACGCGGCGGCGTCGTACTCCTTGGCCCAGCGGTCGCCCGCGACCGGGTCCTGCCACAGCTTGGCCAGCGGATGCCAGACGTACTCGGCGCTGACCGGACCGTTGCTGCCGGCCCACGTGCGGATCAGATCCGGCCGCACCGAAGCCACGCGCGCGGTGAAGAGGCAGCCCCAGTCATGGCCGACCAGGTCGACCGGCTCGCCGATTGCCTCCAACCGCTCGATGAGCCAGGAGACGTACTCCTCCTTGGTGCACCGGAAGCCCTCGGGCCGCGGCGAACCGAAACCGGGCAGGTCCCAAGCCTCCACGTCGCTGCGGGTCAGGTGCTCGCGCACGCCGTCCCACACATGGTGGGTGTCGGGTACGCCGTGGATGAGAATGGCAGGCATGGATGAACTCCTACGAGGTTGAAGCTTATAGACAGAAGCGGGCTGTCGTCCGGATCGCCGGGCCTGCTCGCCACGGCAGCCAGGCAGCGCTCCGGTCATGTCATAGCCGCATCACAGCAACCACGAGCTCGTGCAACACGGCTCGAACCCGGCGCGACGCGATCTGTGGTGCTACGCCGGCGGCGACGAGGGGATGAGCATGCGGTACTGGTCGCCGACCGA
This sequence comes from Streptomyces sp. NPDC006739, assembly GCF_042869815.1. Taxonomy (NCBI): domain Bacteria; kingdom Bacillati; phylum Actinomycetota; class Actinomycetes; order Kitasatosporales; family Streptomycetaceae; genus Streptomyces; species Streptomyces sp. NPDC006739. The sequence goes on along the minus strand of NZ_JBIAGM010000013.1, from coordinate 18,220 downwards.
CCATGTCGCCAGGGCCGTCCGCGCCATCGCCTCCAGCGGATCAGTACCTGGGACACGGGTTGCGGCGAACGCCTGTTGAAGCGCCTGGGCTGCTTCCTGCGCCAACTCGGCGATCAGTGCTCGCCGGTTGGAGAAGTGTCCGTACAGGGTGCGTCGAGCGAGGCCGGCCGCCAGAGCGATGCTGTCGAGACTTGCGTCGGGGTCGTCCCGCAGTTTCTGCCGAGCGGCCGCGAGAATGCGTTGACGGTCCGAGCGAGCGTCGCTGCGCTGCGGAGCGCGGCCCGGGGAATCGGTCGTCTGCATGGTTCCGTCTCCACGAGTTCTGGCTTGCGGGAAACCGTGGGCGCCGGCGCTCCCTCACGCACCGGCGCCCACTCACCCCTGCCCAGGGTGGCTTATGGTGTCCTGTTGACGGGCGTCAGGGGACGAGGATGAGACGGATCGGGTCGCCGATCTTGTTCTCGAGGCGGCTGACCGCGTCGGCCGCGTCGACGAGCGGGATGTGGTCCGTGATGGAGGGGGCCAGGTCGAGGCGGCCTGCCGCGCTCAGCCGCACCAGCTCCGAGACGGACTCGGGGAAGCCGCCGTAGTGGCCGCGGACCTGCTTCTGCAGGTAGTTGAAGGTCAGGCCCTCGGTGATGGTGAGCGGCCTGGGCGTGATGCCGACCAGGATCAGGGAGCCGCCCAGGCCGAGCACGGAGGCGGCCTGCTCGCGGACGGCGGGAACGCCGGCGCAGTCGAAGGCGAAGTCCAGGCCCCGTCCGTCGGTGGCCGCGCGGACCTGGTCGGCGAAGTCGGGGGCGGCCGGGTCCAGGGCGTGGTCCGCGCCGAAGGCGAGGGCGCGCTCGCGGGCGCTGGGCAGCGGGTCGACGGCGATGATCGGGGCGGCGCCGACCAGGCGGGCGAGGCGTACGTTGTGTGCGCCGACTCCGCCCACGCCCCAGACGCCGACGGACTGGGCGGGACGAACACCGGCGGTGGCGACGACGGCGGCGTAGGGGGTGGAGACCGCGTCGGGGATGATCGCGGCCTGGTCGAAGGGGAGGCTGTCCGGGATGGGGATGAGGGTGTCCTCGCGGACGATGACGTACTCGGCCCAACCGCCGTCGTAGTCGATGCCGGCGGTGAGCATCTGGGTGCAGGGGCGGCGGCGCACGCATCCGGCGCACCGGCCGCAGGTCTTGCCGGCCTCCAGGGTGACGCGGGTGCCGACGGGCAGGCCGCGCTTGAGGTCGGGGCCGAGGGTGTGGATGACGCCGGAGACCTCGTGGCCGACGGTGACCGTGTCGGAGGTGGCGAACAGCGGGACGAGGGAGCCGTCGAGGAGGTGGACGTCCGAGAGGCAGACGCCCGCAGCCTTCACCTCGACCAGGACCTCGCCCGGACCCGGCACGGGGATGGGGACCTCCTCCACGGCGAACTTCTTGCTGTCCAGGTGGAAGCGTCCGGCGAGCATGGTGTCCATGAGGATCTGCTTTCTGTGACCGGCACCGCCCGGCGGTTCGGGCCGGTGGGATGCCATGGCGTGTCTGGTGGGCTTGTGGTGGCCGGGAAGCGTGCGGGGTGGCAGGACGGGGCCGCACGCCTCCCGGCGTCTGGGGGATCAGGCGAAGACGTCCTGCTGGTAGCGCTCGTCCGCCTCCAGCTGGGCGAGCCACTGCTGGGCCGCTTCGTCGTCGCTGCCGGTCTTCTGGCGGTGGATGGCGGCGAGGGCCTCGCGGACGGCGGGTGCCATGCGGCGGCCGTCACCGCAGACGTAGATGTACGCGCCGTTCTCGATGGCCTGCCACACCGTGTCGGCGGCATGGGTGATGGCGTTCTGCACGAACCGGGCCGGGTGGTCGGTCACCGCGGAGAAGGCGGTGTGGATCTGCGCGATCCCGGCCGCTTCCCAGTCCTGCATCTCCTGCTTGTAGAAGTAGTCGTGCTCCGGGTGGCGGCAGCCGACGAAGACCTGCGACAGGCCGACCTGGGTGCCGCCCGCGTGCTGCCAGGCCCGCTCCTCCAGGAAGCCGCGCAGCGGCGCGATGCCGGTGCCGGGGCCGATCAGGATCAGCGGAGTGGCGGGGGCGGCGGGCGGGGCGAAGGTCGGGGAGGGCACGCGGACGTAGCCGTAGACGACGTCACCGGGCTCGAGGGCGGCGATGTAGGAGGAGCAGGTGCCGCGGTACTGGCCGTCGCCGGACAGGGCCGGGCCCTCCAGCAGGCCGACGGTCAGGCGTACGTGGCGCGGGTTGGCCGACGGTGCGGAGGAGATGGAGTAGAAGCGCGGCCGGATCGGCCCCATCATCTCCAGGAACACCGCCAGCGGCAGCTCGACCGCCTCGAAGCGCTCCAACAGGCCGAGCACCGAGACCCGCTTGCCGAGGATCTCCTTCTGGTAGTGCTCCTCGGCCTCCGCCGTGTCGGCCGTGTACGCCTGGAGCTGCGGCCGCGTCCACGGGCACTGGGTGTACTCGGCGAGCGTCTGGATCTGGGAGCGGGTGGCCACGTCCTGCAGTTCCAGGAACTCGGTGAGCAGGATGCCGGCGGTGACGGGCACCCCGACCGGCAGGTGGGTGCGGCCGCCGCCGGGCTGGTCGAGCCGGAGCACCTGGTCGTAGTCGACGCCGAGTCGCCTCAGCGCGCGCTCCACCAGGGCGAGTTCGTTCTTGGCGAAGACGGCCAGGTGGTTGCCGGTGTCGTAGGTGACGCCGTCGGGCAGCTCGACGGTGATGGACTTCGCGGACGGGCGCGGCGGCTCGATCTGGAAGTCCCACAGGCCGGTCGCGTCGGCCACGAGCTCCTCGTTGGCCACCACGGTGAGCGGGTATGCCTGCTCGGAGACGATGGCGGGACGCACGTCCGCCTCGCTGAGGAGTTGGACCTGGAAGCGCGGGCCGCTCGCAGAAGAGGTGTCGGCGGCGTACTCCTCGGCCAGGGTGGCCCACAGGCCGTCCATCCAGCGACTGGCCATGCCGTCGAAGTCACCGGCGGCGTCCGCGATGCCGCGCTCGACGATGGGGGTGGCGCCGGCGGCCAGCAGACCTTCCTCGATCCGCTTGGGGAATGCCTGGTAGGTGGCCACCCACTGCGTGTTGCCGGCGCCCAGCAGCGCGAACCGCATGTTCGACAGTGAGCCTTCGGGCAGTCCGGTGGCGAGCAGGTCGTCGAAGCGCTGGGCGTTGTCGGGAGCCTTGCCGTTGTAGCTGGCGGCGACGACGACGAGCAGGCCCTCGGTGGGCAGGTTGTCGCCGAGGTCGTCCAGGCTCGTCAGCGTGGTGCCGAAGCCGGAGCGCTCGCCGCGGTCGGCGATGGTGCGCGCCAGGTCCTCGCAGGAGCCGAGGCTGGAGCCGTAGGCGACGGTCAGGTTCACCCCGACGCCGCTGACCGCGGCCTGCGCCTGCGTGTCGGCGGTCTGCACGTCCGCGGCGCCGAAGACGGTCCGCTCGTGTTCCTGACGGCGACGGACGATCAGCTCGAAGTTGCCGGGCTTGCGCGTCAGCGCCTCCCGTACGTCCATCTTGTAGTCGGTGGTGTCGGAGAGCTTGAACTTCTGCAGCACCAGCGCCAGGGCCAGGCGGGCCTCGGTGAGCGCGAACTGCCGGCCGATGCAGGCGCGTACACCGTTGCCGAACGGCTTGTAGGCGTGCGGGTGCTGCTGGGCCCGGTTCTCCGGCAGCCACCGGTCGATGTCGAACTCGTCGGGCCGCTCCCACGCCTTGGGGTGGGTGTGCAGCGGGCCCTCGAGGATGTTGACCCGCGTGCCCTTCTTCAGCTGGTAGCGGCCGCCGATGACGGTGTCCTCCAGCGGGGCCTTGCCGAACGCCGGGATGGGAGCCCACAGGCGCAGGGTCTCGTCCAGGATCCGCGGGATGACGTCCAGCTGCATGATCGTGTCGTAGTCCGGGACGGTGTCACCGGGCATCAGGCGGTCCACCTCGGCGTACGCCTGAGCCAGGACGTGCGGGTTGCGCATCAGTGAGTACGTGGCGAACGACAGCAGACCGCTGGTGGTCTCGTGACCGGCGATCAGGAACGTCAGCACCTGGTCTCGGACGTTGTCGTCGGCCAGCAGCATGCCGGTGTCCGGGTCGGTGGCCTCCAGCATCAGGCCCAGCAGGTCCTCCTCACCGGTGCCCTTGCCCTCGCGGCGCTCCTTGATCACGCTCTCGACCAGATCCTGCATCAGCCGGATGTTCTCGCGGTACTTCCGGTCGTCCGCCTTGCGGAGCCTGGTCATCATCGGCAGCTCCTGCGAGCGCCGAAGCGACTCCACCAGCGCGCCCAGCAGCGCGTTGAGGAAGGGATGCAGTTCCTCCTTGTCGAAGGACTTGAACCGGTAGCCGAACCCCGACAGGGCGATGGTGTCCAGTGTCAGGCGGGTGTAGTCGTCGGTGATGTTGACCGGCTGGCCCTCCCGGCGCTCCCACTTGCCCGCCAGATTCTGGGCGATCTCCAGCATCTGACCGTAGTACGCCTTCATGGCCCGCTGGCTGAACGCCGGGAGCAGGACGCGGTGGGCCATGCCCCATTCCTCTTCGTGCTGGTGGGCGGTGAAGAGGCCCGCGCCCGCGAAGTCCCGGACGTGCTGCAGCGGCGTTTTGTCGATCTGCTTGAAGAACCGGGTCTCGTCGCAGACCTCGGCCACCAGGTCCGGGTCGTAGACGAAGACCTGCTCGATACCGGCGATGTCCATGCCGTAGATGCCCTCGGGGAACTGCTTGGACAGCTCACCGAAGTACGCAACCGGGTTGGTGTCGGGGATCTGCGGCGTGTGGCCGAGCAGGGGGATCCCGCGCGGGGACCGGATGGGGCGAAGGTCGTTCGCGGAGTGCGTGGTCATGTCTTGCTCCTCTGCGCGGAGGGGGTGGAGGGGATGGGCAAGGGCGCTGCGTAGGTCGATGCCGTGGCGCCACACAGAAACATACGCCGTATGGAATTAGTACCGTACGAGGTATGGAAACCAGGCGCAACCCCGCCATGTGGGCCGGCGCTGTGATTCAGGTCATTTCCATACGGCGTAAGAAACTGATATCGTACGCGGTATGGAAAAGAAGGTGAGGCGTCCCCCGCGGGGAACGAGGAAGAGGGACGTGCCTCTGACCGAGGCCGGAATCTATGCCGCCGCCCTGCGTCTCATCGACGCGGACGGGGTCGAGGCGCTCACCATGCGCAAACTCGCCACCGAGCTCGACGCGAACCCGATGTCGCTGTACCACCACGTGCCGAACAAGGAAGCCGTGCTGCGCGGCGTGACGAGAATGGTCGGCGCCCAGTTCCGCACCGTGACACTTCAGGACGCCCCCTGGCAGGAGCGCGTCCGCCTGCTCGCCACGGACTTCCGTACGCTGGCGCACCGTCACCCCGAGCTGATGGCCTACTCGTTCAGCCACCAGCCGGACTTCATCCAGTCCGACGACCCGTTCTGGACCGCGCTCACCGCGATCGTGGAGGCTGCCGGGGTTCCGCAGTCAGAGGTCTCGGAGATCGCGGCACTGATGGTCGCCGTCGTCATCGGTGTCCTCGCCGCCGAACTCAACGGCTCGCTGCACCAGTGGTCGACCCTCAGGCCCCCCGGCTTTGACGATGGCGAAGACGGTGATGGGGGCGCAGACCCGGACTCTGCGGACATAGCCCTTGAAGGCCCTGACCAGGACCACATGTTCCGCCTCGTGATGGACACGCTGATCACGGGTCTGGAAAGCCGGCTCACCGGCGACCGGCTCACCAGCGGCCGGGACTCCGGCCTTTGAGCCACACCTTCTGAGGCACTGCGCCCCAGGCACTGGCCCCTGAGCCGCGCCCGCAGTCGGGCGACCTCAGGCTGCGACATGCGGGAGCCACCCCCGTCACATCGGGGAAGGCATGTGGGTGCGCGAGGTGTATCGGGAGACCACCTCTTGGAGCAGCGGGCGGGGCGCGGGCTGCTGGTGATCGCGCTCGCACGGATCGTGGTCATCACCTTGACGGACATCGGCAGAGGCACCAGTGTTCATCTGGGCCCGTTGCTGGTCATCGCGCCGACTCTGACCGCCTCCTTCGCCGGTCCGCGGCTGACCGCTCTGGTCGGGGCTCTGGCACAGGCGGCCCTGGAGATCATCTCGGTCTTCCACGGCGGGCTGACCACCACCAACCACGTGGCGCAGCTCATCGCCCTGGCCGTGCTGTCGGCTCTGGTGGTCTTCATTGCCTACGTGCGGAAGCGGCGTGCCCGGGAGCTGAGGCGGGTGCGGTCGGTGGCCGAGACGGCACAGCGGATGCTGCTGCGCCCTCCATCCCGACGGATCGGACCCTTGAGGGTGGCCTGGCTGTAGCTGCCGAGGACGAGGCCCAGATCGGGGGCGACCTGTTGGCGGTCGCCCGCGCCGATCACCCCTGCACCCGGGTGCTCACCGGCGACGTACGAGGCCATGGGCTGGCCTCCATCGGCGAGGCGTCGGTGCTGATGGGCGCGCTCCGCGAGGGCGCTCACCGGTACGCCTCCTTACGGCGTGCTCGAAGCCCGCTCACTGACCGGAGCCTTCTACCCGCTCGCCGAACGGGTCGCCTCAATCCCCGGCGCTCTGCTGCGCCGCCTTCACCGCGACCTGCTCGAACACACCGGTGAGCAGCTCACCGATGCAGCCGCATTCCTGATCATCGAACGCACCCCCTCGCGCCATCTGCACCGGCAGCACCTCATGTCCCATGCCGACGGATCTCTCCCGCCCACGACCGGCTGACCGTCCCCGCCGTCCCCGCCGGGTGGCGCAGTCACGGCGAGCGCGAGCGTGGGTGAACCCGTAGTTCGGTCCCCTGAGCACGCTCTGCGGATTCAGGGGACCCTGCGAGCCGCATTTCGCCGGTTGTCGATGGGTGAACCGCCGTTGCGTGATGCGCTGCGGCTGGGTGGGCGCTGGATCTCATCGCCATCGTGATCGCCGTCCGTCGAGTCGTTCACCGTGCCCGGGAGTAGTGACCACATCCCGCGTGGCCACCGCTCAGCTGACGGACCGACCGGCACCGCCGGCCTCACCGACTGCGTCCAGGCACCCTGCCGACTGGCGCGCGCCTTGGCCGAGTGACGCACGCCGGATGCCGGCGCTTCCGGCCGCGTCACTCGTCACAGGACGGCCGTCAGCGCAAGGGCGAGTCCACGGTGGGCGTCAGCAGGATCTCGTCGAGGCCGACGATCTGGCCGAGGTCGAAGCCCTCCATGTCCGCGCGGAACTCAGGACTCGACAGGTACGCCTCCAGCCGCTCCCGCGCGTCGTCGGCATCCCGGTAGGAAACGAGGGCGTAGAGCCGGGGAGTCTCGCTTCCGGGCGTCGCGGGCACCGTCCAGACGCCGTGCGTGGTGATCCGGTGCTTGGCCATACCGGGAATGTGCCAGGCCCAGATCTTCTCGTAGGCGGAGAGCGCGTCGGGACTGCGCAGGGTGTATACGCGAAGCTGGTACTGGGACATGGACACTCGTTCCTCTTCTTCAGGATGTGGATGGTCGGCGGTCAGCCTTGCGAGCGCAGGTGCGCCAGTTCGGCGTCCCAGTCGATGTGTCCGGACTCCGTGCCGCGAGGCACCTGAGTCTCGGTTTGCTCCAGGAAGGACCTGATGTCCCGCGCGGAAACCTCGAGCAGGGCGGTGTCCGCGGACGATCCGAGGACGATGTAGATCGACTGGTCACCCCGCCCCGCGGCCGACCAGATCCGGACGTCCGCGTAGCCTGCAGAACCCTCCAGACCATCAGCGAGAAGATCCCGCCCCAGGACCCATTCGGCCGGATCGTCGCAGTCGGCGAAGAAGATGGCGCGGACGACATAGGGATCAGTGGGCTCGTATCGAAGACGCAGGCACAGGGGCATTGAGTAGTCCCGCGAGACGACCAGTCGCACGGCCACCCGCCGCTCCACAGACTTCAAGGAATTCTTCATCGGCTTCCGCTCCTGGACGTGCCTCGGCGGCGCCTCGCGTCCGGCCGGCGGCACAGTGGCGGCGCGGGCTGAGGCGGTACGGCGGGGCGCGGGCGCCGGACGGCACCAGCGCATCGCTCGATCAGTGGGGCGGTCCCGCTCAGCCGGCGGCCGGAGGCATCGATCCCCGACAGTCGGCCTGATCCCTGCCGCCGGCAGGGATCAGGCCAGCCGAGGCCCGGGGCCTCGAGCGGTACCCGTCTCACCGGTCGCCGTGGACCGTGCCGTGGTGCTTTCAGCCCCGGCCGTCGTGCTCGAAGCGGTGTTCGTCGTGCCGGTACGACCTGTCAGACGTCCAGCCGTGCCGCTCGTCCACCCAGCGGCAGGAGTGACCGTCACGGTAGAAGTGACCCTCGCGATAGAAGCGGCCGTCGCAGTCGTGCCGGGTCGCGTCGGTGACGCGGTGCCAGCCATGGACCTCGTCGCAGGAGTAGCCCCGTTCGAGCAGGTACCCGACTCCGTTGTCCCAGCTGTAGTCGGCGGTCTCGACCTGGACGGCCGGCCGCTGGACGTGCGCGGACTCGAGGGTCGCGGCCGAAGCGGTGCCCCCGGCACCGAGGACGGCGACACCCGCCACCGCCACGGAGGAAACGGTGAGGGCGATGCGCTTCGTGAGCTTCTTCATGATCTTTCCTTCCCGGTCGGCGCGGTCGGCGCCGACGGCTTTTCTGTCAGGCGGTGTGGGGCGCCTGGCGCGGTCGGGCGAGCTTTTCCATACGCTGTATGAAATTACCCTCCGAATATAACCATACGGCGTACGGAAATGTCGATATGGCGCAGGCCACAATCGCGGACGGCTCCGCTGGCGCGTTCAACTGCCGTTCGATGCAGGCAAGTTGCCTGCTGTCGTGCCCTCGGTACGTCGGTGGTTCAGCCCCGTCGCCGCGACATGCGGGCCCGGGATTCGCGCCCCATGCTGGAGCTGAGGGGGATGTGGCAACGGAGGGAGTGGTGACGATGCGGACCGTGGTCGACCTCACGCGCTGTCAGGGCTATGCGCAGTGCGTGTTCCTCGCCCCGCAGATGTTCGAGTTGCACGGCGAGGAGGGACTGCTCTATGCCACGGCCGTCCCTGACAACCAGGCCGAACGCGTACGCCAGGCCGCGGCGGCCTGCCCGGTCCAGGCCATCCTCCTCGGGGAAGAGGTGAGCAGTGGTGCCCGGTGACCTGAAGGAGGGCCGGATCGTCATCGTCGGCGCGTCGCTGGCCGGGCTCAGGGCCGCCGAGGCACTGCGCGAGGAGGGATTCACCGGCCCACTGACCGTGGTCGGCGACGAGCCCCACGCGCCCTACGACCGGCCGCCGCTGTCCAAGCAGGTGCTGCTCGGCCAGGCGACGGCGGACACCACCGAGCTGCCGATGCGCCGGGATCCGCACGCCGAGTGGCGCCTCGGCGTGCGCGCCACGGGTGTGGATCTGCTGGCGAAACGAGTGTTGCTGGAAGACGGGGAGTCGCTGCCGTACGACCGGCTGCTGATCGCCACCGGCACCCGGGCGCGTCCCTGGCCGAACCCGGAGGAAGGCGCCCTGGACGGCGTGTTCACCCTGCGTACCCGGGAGGACGCCGCAGGGCTGGCCGAACGTTTGGACGCGCGGCCGGAGCGGGTGCTGGTGATCGGCGGCGGATTCACCGGCTCGGAGATCGCCTCGGCCTGCCGGGAACTGGGGCTCGAGGTCACGGTCGCCGAACGCGGCTCCGCACCGCTGGTCGGCGCTCTCGGCGGCACCCTGTCAAAGCTCGCGGCGGTCATGCAGCGCAACCACGGCGTGGACCTGCGCACCGGGGTCACGGTCACCGCCCTCAACGGCAACGGCGCCTTCACCGGCGCGGAGCTGTCCGACGGCAGCCGCGTGGACGCGGACGTGTGCGTCGTCGCGCTGGGTGCGATCCGCAACGTGGAGTGGCTGGCGGAGTCCGGGCTGGCGGCGGGCCCGCGCGGGATCGCCTGCGACGCCGGATGCCGCGCCTTCAACATGTACGGGATCGTCACCGACGACGTCTTCGTGGCCGGCGACGTCTCCCGCTTCCCCCACCCGCTGTTCGGCTACCAGATGCTGTCACTGGAGCACTGGGGCAACGCGGTCGAGCAGGCCGAGGTGGCGGCCCACAACATGGTCAACCCGGGGCCGCTGCAGCGCCCGCACCTGTCCATCCCGGTGTTCTGGTCGACCCAGTTCGGCCTCAACATCAAGTCCGTGGGCGTCCCCACCTACTCCGACCACGTGGTCATCGCCCAGGGCTCCCTGGAGGCACGTCGTCTGGCCATGGTCTACGGCTACCAGGGCCGGGTCACCGCCGCGGTCACCGTCGACATGGCCAAGTCACTCGACTACTACAAGCACCTGATCGAGACGGCCGCTCCCTTCCCGCCGCCGCCCGGAGCACAGGACCGGGCGATCGCGGCCGACATCCCGATCCCCTCTCTCGTGCCGGATCCGTCGGGGCTCTCCCACGGCCCGACCGTCGCCCTCACCGGCCATCTTCCCGACCGCCGGCTGACGGTGGTGTAGTCCACGTCCCGCCGACCACGAGGATCCGCCATGGAATCCGAGACCTTGCTGGCACGGATCACCGATTACGCCAGCCGCCCCAACCCCTACCCCTTGTACGCGGAACTCCGCGAGGCAGGTCCCGTGGTGCAGCAGGCAGACGGCAGCTACCTGATCGGCACCTACCACGAGATCGCCGCTCTGCTCCACGACCCGCGGATGAGCGCCGACCCCCGCACCCGGGGAGAAGTGGCCCACAAGCCACCCTTCCTCCGGCTCGACGACCCCGAACACCACAGACTGCGCACCCTGGCCATGCGGCCCTTCGGGCCCCCGCACAGCCCCGACCGGGTCGACTCCATGCGCGGCGAGATCGACCGGATCACCAAGGAACTGCTGGAGCCTTTCGAGGCGGGCCGGCAGATCGACATCGTCGACGACTTCGCCTACCCCCTGCCCGTCACCGTGATCTGCCGGCTGCTCGGCGTACCGCGCGAGGACGAACCGCTGTTCCGGGCCTGGTCCGACGCGCTGGTCACGGCAGCCGACGTCAGGCCCGGAGACGACTCCACCGAGACGGACAAAGCCGGCGAGCAGGCGCGGATGGAGATGGGCGGGTACCTGGTGAACCTCGCCGAGCAACGTCGCGGCAATCCGGGCGACGACATGCTCTCCGCCTTCGTCAACGAACCGGATCCGGCCCTGCGGCTCACCCAGGAGGAACTCGCGGAAACCGCCGTGCTGTTGCTCATCGCCGGGCACGAGACGACGGTCAACCTGATCACCAACGGCTCGCTCACACTGTTGCGTCACCCCGAACAGCTGGACCGGCTCCGCCGCGAACCCGAACTGCTGCCGCGCGCAGTGGAGGAACTGCTGCGCTACGAACCACCGGTCCACATGCGCGAGCGCATCCCGCACGCCGACATCGACGTCGCCGGCACCAGGATCCCGCGACACGCGTCGGTCATCCTGGCGCTGGCCTCGGGCAACCGCGATCCCCGGCGGTTCCACGAGCCCGACCGGTTCGACCCCGCCCGCCCGGACGTCGAGCATCTCGGCTTCGGCAGCGGAATCCACCTCTGCTACGGCGGCCCCCTGGCCCGGATCGAGGCATACGTCGCGCTCAGCGCGCTGCTTCCCCATCTCGGCAGCGCCCGCCTGGTCGAGGACCCGCCGCCGTACCGGCAGAACGCCATGCTCCGCGGACCCCGCAACCTGCCCGTACAACTATGAAGCCGCGTCGTCGGCAGACGGCACCTCGTCGTCACGCCGCAGCGGGAAGGGGCCGCCGGGCGAGGTCACGGGCCTCGTCCATGGAGAGGCCGAGCATGTGCAGGAGCATCTCGGCCAACATTCCGGCTGCATGGTCCCTGTCGGCCTCGGGCTGACAGAACCACAGCTGCAGGAGTGCCGGCAGGCTGCCGTTCAGCGCGGTCAGGGCGATCATCGGGTCGACCACGGCGAAGCGACCGGAAGCCATGCCCTGCTCCACGTCGCGCCTCGCGCGCGGAGCCAGTCCGCGGCCGGCGCATATGCGGCCGAGTTCGCTGTGGCAGAGAATCCGCATGATTTCCGGGTGTGAGTCGGCCATGCGTGCGCTGAGTCGCATGCCGTCGGCGAGGCGCTCGGCGGGGTCGTCGACGCCGCACAGATGTCGGTCGACGGTTCGGGCGAACTCCTCCAGGGCATCGGCCACGGCCGCGTCGAACAGGTCCGGCTTGCATGTGAAGTGGTTGTAGAACGAGCCGAAGCCCACGTCGGCGAGCTCCGCGATGGTCCGGATGCTGGCGCTCGTATCGCCCGAATCGGCCAAGAGCTTCCGCGCGGCGCGGAGAAGTGCCTGCCGGGTTTCGGCCCGACGGCGTTCGAATCGATTCCTGGGTGAGGCTGACATCGGCATACATCGCACTCAAGTTCGCCAGTTCTGATGATTTATTCATCACGCTGGTCGTGCGAATTGTCCAGCCGCAACGCCATCGGACCCCGACGTCGCGACCAACGGTCAGTTGATTCCGGCGGCGATAGGGGCCCACCTCGCCCCTTTGTCGCACCGTACGACCACATGTGATTGAACGATCAGTTTCGGGGGTCTTGACGATGAAGTGGTCGTATCTGACCATTTCATCAGAAGTGGGGAAAACGGGGCAAGGCTGGCGGATGGCGGGTCGCGGCGCAGCGGCGAGGTCGCGCACTGCACCGCAAACTCCGGCTCCCGGTACCCCCGGGGTCTCCGTCTCCTGCCCATCACCGTCCACCACGGCCACAGCCGGGCGGACCGTGCCCACATGCCGGCACCTCGTCACCTCCGTACTGAAAGGGATCAACCACGATGACGAATACCGACCACACGCCACTCGCCAAGCCGGTGAGCCCCAGCGAGATACCGGACGCGGCGATAGCGATGATCGATGCGGACGGGACGGTGGCGGCGTGGACGCAGGCCGCTGAGCAACTTGTCGGGTACTCGGCCGCGGAGGTGGTGGGCCGATCCGCCGCGCACGTGCTGCCGCCCTCCGAGGAGGCCCGAACGGCTTCGCTGTTCGCCGAGCAGTGCCGTGCCCAAAGTGGCTGGTCCGGCACCGCCGCGGTCCGCCACCGTGACGGCCACACGCTCAAAATGTCGCTGCGGGTCTCGCTGTTGTGGGGACAGAACGCCGGCATCCGGTGGCTGGTGTCCGTGACCGACATAGGCGCCCTGTCCTCGGGGCCTGCCAACGGACCGGTGCGGGAGTCGCTCCTTGCCCATGCACCGATCGGCATCGTCGTGTACGACCCGCAGCTGCGCTGCACCTGGGTGAACGACGCCATGCAGCGCCACGACGGGATTCCCCGTGACCGGCGGTTCGGACGCCGTCTGAAGGACTCGCTGCCCGCCGTGGAGGCAGAAGCGCTCGAGGTGGTGATGCGGCAGGTGCTGCAGAGCGGTACCACCATGGTCCACGAGTACCGGGCGTGGCCGCCGTCGGACGGGCGCCGTGAGCATGCGTTCTCGGCCTCGTTCTTCTGCCTCCAGGACGCGGACGGCGCGGCGATGGGAGCGTGCTCCATGACCGTCGACGCCACCGGGAACCGGCGGGCGCGCGAGCGCCTGGCCATCCTCAGCGAGGCGAGTACGCGCATCGGCAGCACCCTCGACGTCATGCAGACAGGGCAGGAACTGGCCGAGCTCGCCGTGCCCCTGCTGGCCGACCACGTCGTCGTCGACCTGGTGGAGTCGGTTCCGTTCGGACTCGAGCCCGCCGCACGGATCGGCACGACGAGCGGCCGCCGCCCTGTGTTGCGCCGTGCCGGGGTGGCCTCCATCGACCAAGGTGTCCTGGAATTGCCGGCGGTGCGCGAAGAGGTGATCCACGTCCCTGCGACCTCGTCATTCGCCGCCGTCCTGCGCACGGGCAGGTCTCACCTGGAACCGGTGCTGGACACCCATACCGGCCCATGGGTCGACCACGATCCGGCGCGTGCGCAGAAGGTCCGTGACAGCGGGATCCACTCGTTGATGGTCGTACCCATCCGGGCGCGGCGCTGCATGCTGGGACTCGCGGTGTTCGGTCGCTCCAAGGAGCCGGCGCCGTTCCAGGAGGACGACCTGCTCCTCGCCGAGGAACTCGTCACCCGGGCCGCGCTCTGCCTGGACAATGCCCTCCAGTACGCGCGCGAGCGCACCGCCGCCCTCGCGCTGCAACGCGACCTGCTTCCCCACCATGTGCAGGGCGGCGCCGCCGTTGAGGTCGCCTCGCGCTACGTGCCGGCCGACATGGACCACGGCGTGGGAGGTGACTGGTTCGATGTGATCGAGCTGTCCGGCGCCCGGGTGGCCCTCGTCGTCGGCGATGTGGTCGGACACGGCATCAACGCCGCGGCGACCATGGGCAGACTCCGCACGGCCGTACGCACGCTCGCGGACCTCGACCTGCCGCCGGACGAACTGCTGGCACACCTCGACGACACGGTCCGGCGGCTGAACGACGAAGACGGCGACGTCTCCAATCACGTGCCCGCGATGGTGGGTGCCACCTGTCTGTACGCGATCTACGACCCGGTCACCCGACGGTGCACGCTGGCGCGGGCCGGGCATCCACCGCCCCTGATCGTCGACGCGCAGGGCAGGGTCAGCGTCCCCGACCTGCCCGCCGGGGCCCCGTTGGGCCTGGGTCTCGGCCTGGTGCCTTTCGAGTCCGTGGAACTGGACCTGCCCGAAGGAAGTGTCCTCGCCTTCTACTCCGACGGCCTGATCGAGGCCCGCGGCGAGGACATCGACATCGGCCTGCAGCGCCTGGGCGCCGCCCTGGCACAGCCGGATGCCTCCCTGGAGGACCTGTGCTCGCGGGCGATGAAAACCTTGTCGGCTCGGGCATCAGCCGACGACGTCACCTTGCTCCTTGCGCGGACCCGCGCACTGAAACCCGCCCAGATCGCCTCGTGGGACCTGCCGAACGAACTCGTCACCGTCCCGACAGCCCGGCACCTGGCCGTCCGCCAGCTCAGACAATGGGGTCTGGAGCCGCTGGTGACATCCGTGGAGTCGATCGTCAGTGAACTGGTCACCAATGCGATCCGCCACGGTGGCGGCCCGAGCCGCCTGCGGCTCATCCGGCACCGGGTGCTGACGTGTGAGGTCTTTGACACCAACACCGGCCAACCGCGCCCTCGTCATCCCCGCACTCTCGACGAGCACGGCCGCGGCCTGTACCTGATCGCGCGACTGTCGCGCAGGTGGGGTTCTCGCTCAGCAGCAGACGGCAAGGTCGTCTGGGCCGAACAAGACCTGCCCCCCTGCAGCCGGCGCCTGGCGGGTCAGCCACCACTCCCGCCTCGTCGCCGACATCACCGGTGACGGACGCGTCGACATCGTCGGCTTCGGCGGGCCGGGCGTGTACGTGGCCCGCAACCTCATCCGCCGCTTCTGAACCCGCTAATCCTGCGAGGGCCTCCGCCGCTGCAGCACGGCGACCGGCCGTTGGGCGGCGAGGACGGTTACCAGGTCTTCCGGTCAGGAGCGGGATACGCGATGCCCATCTGACACCCGTTGAGTCGCCGCGCGAGGGCGCGCGCCGCCCGCACTGGCAGTGCACCAGTGCGGGCGGCATCGCGCTCGGTCTCAGCGGGCGAGGGTGACGGTGACGGGCTGGTCGGGGCATTCGGCGAGGTGCTGGGTGAGGGCGGTGTGTTCGGCGGGGTCGATGGTGAGGCGGTAGCGGGTCTTGTCGGCGACCCAGTCGGTGACGTACTGGCACCAGTAGCCGGCGTACGGGGCAGCCACGTGGAGGGGTCCTGGTCGGACTTGGCCCGGTTCGAGGCCGCGGACACCGCGATGAAGGCGCCGGGGCTGCAGGCGTTGCCGCCGTTTCCGGGCCGGCTGACGCCGCTTGTTCGTTGTGGGAACCGTCGGGCCCGTTGCTGCCGGGCAGCCCCGCACCGCCGGGTGGCCCGGGCTGCCCCTCGACCGCGGTGATCTTCTTCCCGTGCCTGCCGCAGGGCTCTGCCTAGGGCGAGTTGCCCCGACACCGTACCGGGCCACCAATGACCCAGCACTTCCCTGAAAGGGCAGGGGGGCAGGATCGGCGAGGCCGCTCCTGCCCCCTGCTCGTGCGTTACACCGGCAGCAACTGCCACTGCCTGCCCCGGTGGTCGCCCTCCGCCCGGCGCTGCGTGATCACCACACGCGCGTTGGTCTCGACGCCCAGAAGCAGACCGCTGCTCCGGTTCGCAATCTCGTAGACCTGGGGATCGTCGGCCACGGTGCCCACCGGGATCAGCCGCCAGTGCTGATGGTGTGCCTCGTCGCCTTCGTAGGCGCGCTGCGCGACCGCCGCCCCGGGCGCCCCGGGGCTTCGTCGACCTCCAGAACCTTCCCGCTGCGCACGTTCTCCATCATGTACACCACGTCGCCGCTGTCGCTCTTCCCGGTTACGACCAGCCGCCACCGCTGCGACTGGCGGGGAGCGGCGAGCGACTGCTGGATCTTGGCCCGTCCTTGAGCGACTCGCGCGTGACGCCGATCCGCAGCCGGCTGCGGACGCTCGCCCAGGAAACCACCGTGCCTGATTCGGGCAGTCCTGCCATTGCGGCCACCACGGCCTTCCGGACGCGGTTGTTGACGTAGTCGGCGATGTAGAGGGCGCCGACGCAGTCGACCGTGAGCCCGAATGGGTAGCTCAGCTGGGCGGAGGTGGCGGGGCCGCCGTCACCGCTGAAGCCGTCGGTGCCCGTGCCCGTGCCCGCGACCGTGCTGATCGTGCCGTCACCGGCGGCCCTGTGGACCCTGTGGTTCTCGGTATCGGTGATGTAGAGGTCGCCCGCGCCGTCCACCGCAACGCCGTACGGGCTGTTCAGCTGGGCTGTGGCGGCAGGCCCGCCGTCGCCGGAGAATCCCGGGGTTCCGGTCCCGGCGATTGTGCGGATCTGCCCGTCTGGTGTGACCTGCCTGGCCCGGTGGTTGTCGGTATCGGCGATGTAGAGGTTGCCGGTGCTGTCCACTGCGACCCCGTACGGACAGTTCAACTCGGCGGCAGCGGCGAGGCCGTTGTCACCGCTGAACCCGGCAGTGCCTGTGCCGGCGGCGGTGCCGATCTGTCCGTCGGCCGTGACCTTGCGGATCCGGTGGTTGTCGGAATCGGCGATGTACAGGTTCCCGGCACGGTACCGCCGCCTCACGCGGGCTGTCCAACTGGGCCGAGGTTGCAGGGCCCTGATCGCCCCTCGATCCAGGAGTGCCGGTCCCTGCCACCGTGCGGGCCCTGCCGTCCGTGGTGACTTTCCGGACTTGCTGATTGTTGTAGTCGGACAAAGCAGAGGGTGCCCGTGCTGTCCAGCGCGAGGCCGTAGGGACGGTCAAGCCGGGCCGCGGCAGCGGGCCCGTCGCCTCCGGGCACACACCCTTCACGCGATGCCGACACCGCGGGCGCACCAGGACTTCCCCAGCCCGCGCAACCTGCCGAGTAGCCGCATCGCCGCAGATCAGACGACTCCGTCGTTTTTGCGGCCGATGATCCGGCTGCCTTTACGGGCTGTCCGATGAGTCACACGCGACCCACCGGACAGGGCCTATCACCTACCGACAGGTTCTTAGTGGGCTCCGTTAGGCTGCTCTGGCTCTTGGATTTGGGCTGGTGGCGGGTGTTCTGGGCAGGGGGGTTGAATCGCCCCGGTTCGAATGGAGACTCGATTTCATGAAAGGATCGAGTCATGGCACGACCTTCCCGTTACCCGCTTGAGCTCCGCCGCCGTGCGGTGCGCATGGTCGCCGAGGTGCGCGACGACTACCCGAACGAGACGGCCGCCTTGCAAGCGGTGACGGAGAAGCTCGGCATCGGCTCCCGCGAGACGCTGAGGAACTGGGTGAAGCAGCACGAGATCGACGCGGGCCAGCGCCCAGGGACGACGACGGAGGAGTCTGCCCAGCTCAAGGCGCTGAAGAAGGAGAACGCCGAACTCAAGCGGGCCAATGAGATCCTCAAGGCCGCGGCAAGTTTCTTCGCGGCCGAGCTCGACCGGCCACACACACGCTCGTAGCGTTCATCGACGAGCACCGGGACCGCTTCGGCGGGGTCGAGCCGATCTGCAGGACGCTCACCGAGCACGACTGCAAGATCGCCCCTTCCACCTACTACGCCCACAAGAAACGACTGGCCGCCCCGTCCGCACGATCAGTGCGGGACGCTCAGCTCAAGGAGCTGATCAGCCAGGTCCACACCGCCAACTACCGTGTCTACGGGGCGAGAAAGGTCTGGCGTGAGCTGAACCGGCAGGGACGCGTCGTGGCCCGGTGCACCGTCGAACGCCTGATGCGCGAGAT